>NZ_JASHKR010000096.1 GCF_030056815.1 Rhodococcus sp. IEGM 1379 | reverse complement strand
CAAAGTAGAACGTGTTACCGTTTCTGGCAAGACCCAATTTGAGAGCCAGCTCACAAACCGCCCAGGAGTCATCAGTGTCCTCAACGACGACCGAAAAATCCGACACGTCGGAAACAGCGCCGCACGCCCTCGTCGAGAAGCGCGGTCACGTCCTGATCATCACCATGAACCGCCCCGAACGTAAGAACGCCATCACCGGCGAGATGATGGCGATCATGATCGACGCGTGGAATCAGGTCGACAACGACCCCGACATCCGCGTCGCTGTCCTCACCGGAGCCGGCGGAGATTTCTGTGCCGGCGCAGATCTCAAGAACATGGCCGCCAAGCCCCCCGGAGACGCCTTTGCCGAGGGCGGAGTCGACATGTCCAAGATCGAGGGCCTCCTCAAAGGTCGTCGACTCACCAAACCTCTCATCGCCGCCGTCGAAGGCGCTGCCATCGCGGGCGGCACCGAAATCCTTCAAGGCACCGACATCCGCGTCGCCGGCGAGAGCGCCAAGTTCGGTGTCTCCGAAGCCAAGTGGGGCCTCTTCCCCATGGGCGGCTCCGCAGTGCGTCTGGTCCGCCAGATTCCGTACACGATTGCTGCCGACATCCTGCTGACCGGCCGCCACATCAAGGCGCCGGAAGCCAAGGAAATAGGCCTCATCGGTCACGTCGTCCCCGACGGCCAGGCACTGGACAAGGCACTCGAACTTGCCGAACTCGTAGCTGCAAACGGACCTCTCGCTGTCCAGGCCATCCTCAAGACCATCCGCGACACCGAGGGAATGCACGAGGAAGACGCATTCCAGATCGACGCAAAATTGGGCATGCAGGTCTTCATGAGCGCTGACGCGAAGGAAGGCCCCCGAGCCTTCGGCGAGAAGCGGGCCCCCAGCTTCAAGGGCGTCTGACCTCTCCCGTAGCCCCTCCTCACCCCCTTTTCCGAGCGAACGTACCTTTCGGCGCATCCAAGGCGACGAAAGGTACGTTCGCTCGGTCTGTTTCGGTCCGCTTTGTCCGATGTGTACCGATTTCCGTTCATCGCGCGACGGCTGATACTTGTGGTCGTGGACGGGAGCAGGCCAGCGCATAGTGCCGCCGAAGGTCGTCAATCACCCGCGCCGGGTCAGTTCGCAGTGCACTCGGCACAGTCGGCAACACGATGATGCCGGCGTTTTGCATGCGCGTCCGACGCTCGACGGTGCGCTTGTAGTCCGTCGGCGACAGATGCCATTCCAATGAATCAATGTCCCAGGCGAATGCCACAGAGTCGATCCATCCGTCCGGAATTGCGATCAACTTCCCGTCTGCATCCCGTATTTCACGGTTGAAGAGCATGTCCGGCAGGCCACTTCGCCGCCACAATTCCCGCGCCTCGATTTCGGGGACGGAGTGCAGGTTGGCGTTCACCTCACGCAACACCGCGCGTGGAAGGGCAGATCCACGACAGCTCCCCGCATCCAGTTCCTTGGAGAGTTCACGCACCGACGCATCACCTCGCTGAATAACCTCGGCTATCAGCGACCGAGTGGGATCCAACGCTTTGCATCGCCGTGCAGCATCAAGCAACGCTCTGGCTAACGGGGCGCACCGCACGCCGTGCCGCATCTCTGGTTCAGGCAATCGAATTGTTCGCTCCGCCACCACAAATCCCACCGATTGAGCACGGCGATGGATCGGAATAAGCACCTGAACTTCACCCGAGTTAGTTCGATACCCGTATTCGGAGAGCGCGGATCTGCCAGTGAGCATCGCGCCGTCGCCGCTGAACATGAGCGCCGCCACTGCTCGCTGCCTCGGCGTCGGCTGACCATTTCCGAGCAAGATGACGCCCGGAAGTATCCGTTGCCACGGCCCACCCGCACGGCATCGTCCGTGAACTGCTGAATTCGAGACCTTCAGCCGGGCGAGTTCCGACGTTCGGATCACGCCACTTGTGCTGGCTCGGTAAATCTGGTCGGGGTCCCGGCCCCACTCTCCTCGACGCATAGTTGCAGCATGACGCAGACGCAGACGCAGACATCACCTCAGGTGTCGACCTGGGGTTTTACACTGGCCTGTGGATAACTTTTGTGGTGCGAAAGTGGCGTTGATCGCCTTAGATACGCCGAAAGGTACGTTCGCTCAAAAGAAGGTGGGCTACCGACAATCAGCTAGCGCCCCTTCGGCACAGTAGGGAATACCCGCTGGCGTCAGCCCAGCACCGCGTCTGCCAATGACCGCACATGATCGGCGCTGCGGCAGGTCACCAGCAACATGGTGACGCCGGCTTCCTCCCAGCGTTTGACGTCGGCACGCACTTCGTCGATGTCGCCGATGATCATGGTTTCGGTGACCATTTCGTCGGGGACGACGGCAGCGGCTTCTTCCTTGCGGCCGGACATGAACAGGCGGCCGATCTCGTCGACCTCCTTCTCGTAGCCCATGCGCTTGTAGACCTGGGCGTGAAAGTTCAACTCCGGGGCGCCCATTCCGCCGACGTACAGGGCGGTCATCGGCTTGAGAGCGGCAATGGTGGCGGTGCGATCATCGGTGACGACGACCTGGCAGGTGGCGGCTACCTCGAAGTTTTCGCGGCTACGACGCGCACCTTCCCGAGCGAACCCTTCGTCGAGCCACTTGTTGTACATGGGTGCGAGGCGCGGGGTGTAGTAGATCGCGAGCCAACCGTCGGCGATTTCTCCCGCGAGCGCAACGTTTTTCGGGCCTTCGGCGCCGAGCCAGATGGGGACGTCTGCGCGCACTGGGTGCGTAATGGGCTTGAGCGGCTTACCGAGCCCCGAACTTCCGGGTCCGTTGTAGGGCAGTGGGTAGTGCGGTCCGACACTAGTCACGGGAGCCTCACGGGCGAGAACCTGACGGACGATCGACACGTATTCGCGAGTGCGCGCAAGTGGCTTCTCGAAGGGTTGGCCATACCAGCCTTCGACGACCTGGGGTCCGGATACGCCCAGCCCCAAGATCGTTCGACCGCCACTGAGGTGGTCGAGTGTGAGTGCGTGCATCGCGCAGCTCGTTGGCGTCCGTGCGGAAATCTGCACGACGGACGTACCCAGTTTCACTTTCTCGGTCCGAGACCCCCACCACGCCAACGGCGTGAATGCATCCGACCCCCAGGATTCGGCGGCGAAGACGGCGTCGAAACCCGCGTCTTCGGCGGCCTCGATCAACTCTGGGGCGTTCGTGGGCGGCTGTGCGCCCCAGTATCCGAGTTGCAACCCAAGCTTCATCTCGTGCCTCCGTATCACCGGTGATCAGTCGTGACTCTTGCCACATTCACTAGAACCTGTTCTACTCGATCTTGTGACCATGGGAAAGAGCGGGGTGGCAGAGAAGCCACTGAGCGCACCACTAAAACTGGAATTCAACTACACCCGATCAACGGGTCCGACCATTGGCGCGTTCGTGAGTGCGCTACGTAATCGCAAGGTGATCGGGGCTCTCGGGTCCGATGGCCGCGTGTTTGTACCACCGCAGGAATTTGATCCGATTACCGCTGAACCTCTCACGGAGTTCGTCGGAGTTTCCGACGGCGGCACCGTCGTGAGCTGGACGTGGAATGCCGAGCCTCTCGAAGGGCAGCCTCTCGCCAAGCCGTTTGCGTGGGCTCTCATCAAGCTCGACGGCGCAGATACCACGATGCTCCATGCTGTGGACGTCGATTCGTCGGATGCGATCAGCACCGGACTGCGGGTTCGCGCCCGCTGGGCAGCCGAGCGTGTCGGGCAGATTCAGGACATCGAGTGCTTCGAACCGGGTGAAACCGAAAATGGTGTCGCGACACTGGATTCCGACGGGGATCCGGTCACCATGATCACCACCCCGATCATGCTCGACTTCATGCATTCTGCTTCGCCCGCAGAAAGCTTTTACCTGCGCGGACTTGCCGAAGGCAAGCTCATTGGCGGCCGCTCCGGCCCGACGGACAAGGTCTACATCCCGCCGCGCGGCGCCAACCCCACCAACGGACTTCCCACAAACGAGCAGGTGGAGTTGCCGGACAAGGGCATCATCACCACGTTCTGCATCGTCAACGTCCCGTTCCTGGGCCAGCGCATCAAACCGCCCTATGTGGCGGCGTACGTTCTGCTCGACGGCGCAGACATCCCGTTCCTGCACCTGATTCTCGAGTGCGACGCTGCCGATGTGCGGATGGGTATGCGCGTCGAAGCTAAATGGAAGCCGCGCGAGGAATGGGGCTATGGCCTCGAAAACATCGAGTACTTCCGGCCGACGGGTGAACCCGACGCCGAGTACGACACCTACAAGCACCATCTCTGAGGGCGGACATGACAGACATCGCAGTCGTGGGCTTCGCGCAGGCCCCACACGTTCGTGAGACAACCGGCACCACCAATGGCGTCGAAATGCTCACCCCTTGCTTCCAGCAGTTGTACGCGGAATTGGGAATCACCAAGTCCGATATCGGTTTCTGGTGCTCCGGATCTTCGGATTACCTTGCTGGTCGCGCATTTTCGTTCATTTCTGCGATCGACTCGATCGGCGCAGTTCCGCCGATCAACGAGTCTCACGTCGAGATGGATGCCGCCTGGGCACTTTACGAGGCCTGGATCAAGATCATGACCGGTGAAGTCGAGACTGCACTGGTCTACGGCTTCGGCAAGTCTTCGGCCGGTAATCTCCGCAAGATCCTGGCGATGCAGCTCGATCCGTATCTTGTTGCGCCCCTGTGGCCCGACTCGGTAGCCATCGCCGGTCTCCAGGCCCGCCTGGGTCTCGATGCGGGCAAGTGGACAGAAGAGGAAATGGCAGAAGTTGCCGTTCGCAGCCGTCGCAACGCGAAGAACAATCCCAATGCGCAACTCTCCGGCGACGTGATCGCCGAGTCTCTGCTTGCCAGCCCTTTCCTGGCAGATCCGTTGCGCATACACGATTGTGCGCCTATTACTGACGGCGCCGCCGCCATCGTGCTGGCTTCGGGCAACCGCGCCCGGGACCTGTGCGAACGCCCCGCGTGGATCACCGGCATCGAGCACCGCATCGACTCCCCTAACCTCGGTGGCCGCGACCTCACAGTGTCGCCGTCTACCGCCTCGGCAGCCAAGGCCGCCACCCGGGGGAACGTCGCCGATATCGACGTCGCGGAACTGCATGCACCGTTCACCCACCAAGAATTGATCCTGCGGGAGGCAATCGGCCTGACCGACGCCACAACAATCAATCCGTCGGGCGGGTCACTGAGCGGCAACGCGATGTTTGCCGGAGGCTTGGAACGAATTGGCTACGCAGCCAAGGCAATTATCGACGGCAACGCGAATCGCGCGCTGGCTCACGCAACCAGCGGGCCCGTGCTGCAGCAAAACCTGGTAGCAGTATTGGAGGGACGTAACTGATGGCCGGAACGCCTCAACTCGCGGCCGTGCTCGGCACCGGCCAAACCCACTATGTCGCCAAGCGGCACGACGTCTCGATGGCCGGACTGGTCCGCGAGGCCATCGACCGCGCCATGGAAGACGCCCACGTCGGCTGGGACGACATCGACGCAATCGTCATCGGAAAGGCCCCCGACTTGTTCGAGGGCTCGATGATGCCGGAGCTCGCGATGGCGGATGCCCTGGGCGCCAACGGAAAGCCGCTCCTGCGCGTTCACACCGCCGGTTCGGTGGGCGGCTCCACCGCGATCGTTGCTTCCAGCCTGGTCAAGTCCGGTGTTCACAAGCGTGTCTTGACGGTCTCCTGGGAGAAGCAGTCCGAGTCCAACGCCATGTGGGCGTTGTCCACTCCCGTTCCGTTCACGATGCCGGTCGGCGCCGGAGCGGGCGGCTATTTCGCGCCGCACGTTCGTTCGTACATCCGAAGTTCTGGAGCGCCGTCACACATCGGTTCACTTGTGGCCGTGAAAGATCGACTCAACGGCAGCATCAACCCGTATGCACACCTCAAGCAGCCCGACATCACGCTCGAATCCGTTCAGGCGTCGCAGATGTTGTGGGACCCGATCCGCTACGACGAGACTTGCCCCTCCTCTGACGGCGCTTGTGCACTCGTGATCGGCAACGAGGAAGCTGCCGCCGAGGTTGAAGCTGCCGGCCGCACTGTGGCCTGGATTCATGCCACAGCCATGCGCACCGAGCCGACTTTTTTCGCCGGCCGTAACCACGTCAATCCACAAGCAGGCCGTGATGCAGCTGCTGCCTTGTGGAAGGCCGCCGGAATCACCGACCCGCTGAACGAGATCGACTGCGCCGAAATCTATGTGCCGTTCTCCTGGTTTGAGCCGATGTGGCTCGAGAACCTCGGCTTTGCAGCCGAGGGTGAGGGCTGGAAACTGACAGAAGCCGGGGAAACCGCTATCGGCGGCAAGCTTCCGGTCAATGCTTCCGGTGGAGTTTTGTCCTCCAACCCGATCGGCGCTTCCGGCATGATTCGCTTCGCTGAATCAGCCATGCAGGTGATGCACCGCGCCGGCGCACACCAGGTAGCCGGCGCACGCAAGGCCCTCGGCCATGCGTACGGCGGAGGCTCGCAGTACTTCTCGATGTGGGTGGTCGGTTCCGATCGCCCCACCAACTAAGGGGTAGCCAATATGAAGTTCACCGTCGGGGTTGCCATGATCCCCCTGGATCAGCTGCCTGGTATTGCCAAAACCGCTGAGGAGTGCAGCTACTCGTCGATTGCTCTGCCGGATTCACTGTTCTTCATGGAAACCCAGACGGCGGACTACCCGTACACCCCGGACGGGTCTCGGATGTGGAATGCCGAGACCCCCTGGGTTGATCCACTCATCGCTGCCGCCGCCATGGGCGCTGTCACCGAGAAGATCGAGTTCTACACGCAGGTACTCAAGCTTGGTAGCCGCAACCCCGTCCTCCTGGCTCGCCAGGTCGGATCAGTTGCGGCACTGACGAACAACCGATTCGGCTTCGGCGTCGGAATCGGTTGGGCACCGGAAGAGTTCGAGTGGTGTGGGGCTCCGTATAAGCGTCGCGGTGCTCGTGTCGACGAAATGATCGACGTCATCAAGCTGATCCTCAGTGGCGGGATGGTCGAATACCATGGCGAATTCTTCGATTTCGATCGTCTCCAGATGAGTCCGACACCCACCAAACCGGTTCCGTTCTACGTCGGCGGGCATACCGAGGTGGCACTCAAGCGTGCCGCTCGAGTCGGCGACGGGTGGACGTCGGCGATGATCAAGTTCGACGATCTGGTCGGCGTCATCGCACGACTGAAAGAGTTGCGCACCGAATACGGCCGCGAGAACGAGCCTTTCGAGATCCAGACCGTGTGTATCGATCGCTTCGGCAAGTCCGGTTACGCCGAACTCGAAGAGGCCGGTGTAACCGACATCATCACGGTGCCTTGGGCTTTCGACGGCATTGCATTTGATGCTCCGCTCGAAGCCAAGCAGGAATCATTGCGCAAGTTCGCCGAGCAGTACATCAAGTAAGGGACACGATGACCACTGAGCACCCAGCCCGCATCGCCGGTAACGCTTCCCGTGCTGCGGCAATCACCAAGAACAAGGACGAGTGGCTTGCACTCTTCGCCGAGGACGGCTGGGTCGAAGATCCTGTCGGCCCTTCGGGTTTCGACCCTGAAGGCAAGGGCCACCACGGCCGCGAAGCCATCTCCAAGTTCTACGACATGACCATCGCCACCGCCGATTCGCTCGAGTTCCTCATCGACGATTCTCTGGTGTGCGGCAATGAGAACGTCAACATCGGGAAGATCCGGACCAGCGTCGGCGGCATGATGATCGATGCTGAGGGTGTCTTCGTGTACCGCGTCAACGACGAGGGAAAGATCCAGTCGTTGCGTGCGTTCTGGGAAGTTGATCGTGCAATGAAGACTGCTCGCAAGGTCTGATTCGACAACATGAAGACTGCTCGCAAGGTCTGATTCGACAACGCACTCGTACGGCCCCCGGTCATCGACCGGGGGCCGTACCTGGTTGCGCCACGTGAGACGAAATGGTTTCCTGGGTATCAACGTCGCGTGTCGATGGCGGACTGCGCCAGGCCGATATATCGAAGCCTGACTCACCGCAGGCATGGAGGCGTCGTACCGCAAGGGGTCTTCGATGACCATTTCGTTCAACCACACCATTGTTGCCGCACAAGACCGTCAAGAGTCGGCGTGGTTCTTCACCCACATGTTCGGCTTGCCTGACCCGATCGAAGCGGGGCACTTCCTGGTCGTCGAACTCGACCACGGAGTTTCTTTCGATTTCATCCAGGTTGAGAAAGACACCGCGATAGCGCGCCAGCACTACGCATTCCTGTTCTCCGAGAAGGATTTCGACGGCATCTACCAGCGGATCACCGACTTGAAACTTGATCGCTGGGCGGATCCACACCAGTCGAGCACCGGCTTCAACACCAATGACGGTGGTCGCGGCGTGTACTTCCTCGACCCGTCGGGGCACTTCCTCGAAGCCATCACCAAACCCTACGGCGGCCGAAAATTCAAGGGCCGCCTGAAACTACAAAAGCGGCGCCTGCGGGAGATGAGGGATCCCACAGACGCCGCCCTAGTTCCGAATTACCCGACTAAGGGCCATCCGAAACGTTCAGATGTAGTTCTGTGTGCGTGGGAGCGATGAACGTTGCTCCCACGACCTACACAAACCTACTCGCCGGTTACTAACTCAGTATAGAGCTAGTTTCAATGCTTAACCGGGCAACCGGCAGTCTTGTAATCAACCTGAAACTCTTTGATGCCGTTGAGCCAACCGGAACGCAGCCGACGAGGGTCACCGAGCCTGGTGATGTCCGGAAGATGATCGGCAATCGCATTGAAAATCAGATCGATTTCGAGGCGTGCAAGGTTGGCGCCGACGCAGTAGTGCGCACCGGTGCCACCGAAGCCGACATGCGGATTGGGATCGCGCATGATGTCGAACTTGGTCGGGTTCTCGAAGGCGTCCTCGTCAAAGTTGGCCGACGCGTACATCATCACAACGCGGTCGCCCTTCTTGATCTTCTGGCCACCGACCTCGGTGTCCTCGAGCGCGGTGCGCTGGAAGGACGTAACCGGGGTTGCCCAACGAACGATCTCGTCGGCAGCGGTCTTCGGACGTTCCTTCTTGTACAGCTCCCACTGGTCGGGATTGTCGAGGAACGCGACCATGCCGTGTGTGATGGCATTGCGAGTGGTCTCGTTGCCCGCAACCGCGAGCAGGATCACGAAGAAGCCGAATTCCTCTGGGGAGAGCTCATTTCCGTCGATGTCAGCTTCGATGAGCTTGGTGACGATATCGTCAGCCGGGCACTTCTTGCGCGCGTCGGCCATCTGGTAGGCGTAGCCGAGGATCTCCATGGATGCGACATTCGGATCGATGTCGAACTCGGGGTCGTCGTACGACGTCATCTGGTTGGACCAGTCGAAGAGCTTCACGCGATCTTCTTGCGGCACACCGAGAAGTTCCGCGATTGCTTGAAGCGGAAGTTCCGACGCGACCTGGGTGACGAAGTCGCCGGCACCGCTCTCGGCAGCTGCCTTCACGATCTGCTCGGCGCGCTCGGTCAGCTCGTCACGCAGGCTGTTGATGGCCCGGGGCGTGAAGCCGCGGGAAACCAGCTTGCGGAGCTTGGTGTGCTCCGGAGCGTCCTTGTTGATGAGGATGAAGCGCTGCATCTCGACGTTCTCACGCGGGATGTCGTCGGCGAAGCGCGGAATCGCCGTGTTCTCGTGCGTCGAGAAAATGTCGTTGCGCTGCGAGACGTCGCGGACGTCTTCGTTCCGGCTGACGACCCAGTAACCCTCGTCCTGGAATCCACCGACCTCGGGCGGCTGCGGGTTCCACCACACCGGAGCGGTCTTCCGCAGTTCGGCAAATTCCTCGAAAGGCATCCGATCCGCGTAGATATCAGGGTCCGTGAAGTCGAATCCCTCGGGCAATGCGGGCTGTGCCACTACGTCTCTCCTAGCCTGAGCCTTTTCATCACCGGGGTGATGCGTATCCGTGATGTGTAACACGTTCTACTCACATTGAAACACAACCCTGCTTACTAGGGAAGGAAAGGTAGTCAGGTCTTGCTTCCAGCAGAGAACTTGTTCTACTTTTCACTACAAGGAAAGGAGCCCCGCCATGGGCACACCAGTAATCGTCGAGGCCGTTCGCACCCCCATCGGAAAGCGTGGAGGTTGGCTCGCCGGCGTTCATGCGGCCGAGATCCTCGGTGCAGCGCAGAAGGGCGTCCTCGAGCGTTCGGGAATCGACCCGATGCTGATCGAGCAGGTCATCGGCGGCTGTGTCACGCAGGCCGGCGCGCAGTCTAATAACATCACCCGCACCGCGTGGCTGCATGCCGGACTGCCTTGGCAGACCGGTGCCACTACCGTCGACTGCCAGTGTGGATCTGCGCAGCAGGCCAACCACTTGATCGCCGGCCTGATCGCCACCGGCGCCATCGACGCAGGCGTCGCCTGTGGCGTCGAGGCAATGAGCCAGGTTCCCCTCGGAGCAAACGTCGGCGACAAAGCCGGTCCCCGGCGTCCGGCATCGTGGGACATCGACCTGCCCGCCCAGTTCGAAGCTGCCGAGCGCATCGCGCGTCGACGCGGACTGACCCGCGACGACCTCGAAGCCCTCGGTGTCCGCTCGCAGGCGCTGGCAAAGCAGGCTTGGGACGAAGGCCGCTTCGACCGTGAGGTGCTCGAGCTTTCCGCACCCCAGATCGACAAGGAAGGAAACCTGACGGGCGAGACCAAACTGGTCAACCGCGATCAGGGGCTGCGCGATACGACGGCAGAAGCACTGGCTCGCTTGAAGCCGGTCATGGAAGGCGCAATCCACACTGCCGGAACGTCTTCGCAGATTTCCGACGGCGCAGCCGCCATCCTGCTGATGGACGAGGACAAGGCTCGCGCGCTCGGCCTCAAGCCCCGTGCCCGCATCATCTCGCAGGCTCTCGTCGGTGCCGAAACCGAGTTCCACCTCGACGGCCCGGTGCAAGCCACGACCAAGGTCCTCGAGAAGAGCGGCATGAAGATCGGCGATCTCGATCTGTTCGAGGTCAATGAAGCATTTGCCGCGGTCGCTCTGTCCTGGGCTCAGGTTCACGGACCGGACTTCGACAAGGTCAACGTCAACGGCGGCGCCCTCGCTCTCGGACATCCCGTCGGCAGCACCGGCTCGCGGTTGATCACGACCGCACTGCACGAACTCGAGCGTCGTGACGGTTCCACCGCGTTGATCACGATGTGCGCCGGCGGCGCACTGGCAACCGGCACGATCATCGAGCGCATCTGAAATGAGCACTCCCCCAGCTAAACCCAAGGGACTCGACGCACCGGCGACGGTCACCATCATCAAGTGGATGTCGAAGGCAAACGTCGCGATGTATCGAGCGACTGGCGGAAAACTGGGCAGCAAGTGGCGGGTCGGCAGTGCGTTTCGACGCGGACTGCCGATCTGCCTGCTCACCACAACGGGTCGCAAGTCCGGCGAGGAACGGATCAGCCCGTTACTGTTCCTCGAGGACAGCAACAACGTGATTCTGGTGGCGTCGCAAGGCGGGCTCCCCAAGAACCCGATGTGGTACCTCAACATCAAGGCCGATCCTGTGGTGACGGTGCAGATCAAGTCGCGAACCCGGTCGATGAAGGCCCGCGTTGCGACGGATGAGGAGCGCGCTGTGCTGTGGCCGAAATTGACTGCGATGTACGCCGACTTCGACAACTACCAAGCCTGGACGGATCGAGTCATCCCGGTGATCGTGTGTGAGCCGTTGCAACAGGCGTGAGACGCGTGCCACCTCGTGTCGTGAGACCAACGGGTGCCATCTGCGGCGAAGTGACGCAGTATTGAGTCGTAACGGTCCGCACGACACTGCGTTTGCAGCCTCGAACAGCAAGGAGTCTTTATGACGACGCACATTCAAGATCAGATCCTGGACCGTCGCGAGCTCACCGCCGCGCTCGTTCGCGCGTTGGAACGACGACACGAGGTCCTGGATGCCGTCGTCGACAGCTCCGACCATCAGGCTGCAGTGACGACGGTTGCAGAACTGCTCGGCACGTCCGCCACCAACGCCGAGGCCGTATTGAGCCTCAAGTTCAGTGCTCTGACCAAAGCGGCACGCGACCGCATCCAAGGCGAGCTCGAGAACCTCGACGCCACCCTGGAATGGACCACCGTGGATCGCCCGGCCAGCAGCGGCGCGCACTTCAATCTGCGCCCGTTCAACACCAGCCCGGAGGACGCGGCACTGTTCGCGACACGTTCCGCAGAACAGCTCGACGAGAACGGTGCTCCGTGGGCCGAAGATCGCATCGGAGCGGAACGGACAGCAGGCTTGGGCCGCATCGAAGACGAAAGCGCAGCTTGGTTTGTCGCCGAAGATGTTTCAGCCGGCGTCCCGGAGAGCGTCGGACTGGTTTTCGGTGAGCTCACCGATCAGGAAGTGAATGTCGCGATCTGGATCGCCCCGCAGGCCCGTAAGAAGGGCTACGGCACGGCCTGCATCAAGCATGCACGTCGTGAGCTTGCTGCCGAGTTCCCCGGCACTGTTCTGGTGGTTCGGGCAAAGGCCTAGGGGCTACGCCGCCCCTGTGCGTCTTTTTGGTAGTGGTCGCTACCAAAAAGGCGCACAGGGCCGAAGGCCCTAGCGGGCGTACATGATCACGCCGACTCCGGCGAGGCAGATCACCGCACCGGCGATATCGAAACGGTCCGGCCGGAAGCCGTCCATCACCACTGCCCAGAGCAATGAACCGGCAACGAATATTCCGCCGTAGGCAGCCAGGATTCGACCGAAATTGGCGTCGGGTTGCATGGTCGCGACCAGTCCGTAGAGGCCCAGCGAGATGACACCGAGGCCGACCCAGATCCAGCCTTTGTGCTCACGAATCCCCTGCCACACCAACCATGCCCCACCGATTTCGAGTACGGCGGCAAGGACGAACAGCAGTAGCGAGCGGGCGACGGTCATGCCGCACAGACTAGCGTTCCGTTCACATTGAGTGCTGTTTAGTGCACTCGATGTGAGTAACCGGATTACCCCGGCCACATTCACCACCACGTGGTGTTCCCGCGGCGATACCGTCTGCCCGCCGTGAGGCAGGTCTTACGTTTGGTTTCCGTCGGGCTTCTTTACCCTCTCGTCCGCAACTAGCCGAAGACGCACCACCCGTTGCCACTGCTGCAAGCGCAGCGAGGTTCAGAGCAGCATTGTGATCACGATCGCCGACTGTTGTTCCCCCGTCAGCTTTTCTGACCGGACCTTCACCGGACAGAACTGCATCGAACAACAGAAAACAGTCCTCATCGACCAACATTTCGTAACCCCATCGCGCAGCTGTTCCGCGAAGAAACGTAAGCCTCGTCCGGATACGAAAAAGACCCGGTGCGAATACTTCGCGCACCGGGCCTTCGTCAGAAGATTGTCAGCGGTTCCAGTCACCCAATCCGTCGGTGCCGCTGAGGACTCCGCCGGCCGTGTTCTGCACGATCACCGGATCACCCTTGCCCGCATTGTCGAAGAACCATTGGGCGTTCTCGGTACTGACGTTGAGGCAACCGTGGCTCACGTTGGTGAACCCCTGCTGCGCTACCGACCAGGGTGCCGCGTGAACGAAGATGCCACTGTAGGAGATTCGTGACGCGTACTCGACGTAGGTGCGGTAGCCCTCGGGCGAGTTGATCGGAACGCCGTAGGTGGACGAGTCCATGTACATATCGCGCAGCTGCTCGCCGACAATGTAGGTGCCGTTCGGGGTTTCGTGGCCGGGCTTACCGAAAGATGTCGGCATGGTGCGAACCACTTCACCATTGCGTGTGACGGTGATCTGCTTGGTGTTGTCGTCGGCGACGGTGACGAGTGCATCACCGATATTGAACGTGGAGTGCGAATCTCCCGCGTCGACGGTCACCGAGATGTTGGCCGGCCAGAACTGCGCCGGCTTCCAGCGCACCTGACTGTCGTTGATCCAGTAGAAGCTACCCTCGACGGGCGGGTTGGTCGTGACGCGAATTGCGCGTTCCGCGGTAGCACGGTCACCGATCGCTTCGTTGAACCGAATGACGACGGGCTGGGCAATTCCGACGCGCTCACCATTGGACGGGTTGACCGACGGCGCCGAGAAGTTGGGGACACCGATGGGCGGGACCGGAATCTGCGCCGGGGTACCCAGGAAGCCGGGCATCGCCGGATCCAATCCGGGAATGCCGACAACGACGGGTACCGGAACGTCCGGTCCACCCGGAAAAAGCGGGAAAGCCGCGGCCGGTCCGGCAAGAGCGAGTCCAGCCGCCACTGCCCCGACAATTGCCACAGCGATCCGTGACGTCCGACGCACTCGTTTGCTGACCATGTCACTTCTTTCGTTCGTTCACGTGCACACGCGTGCAAGGCGAGGCGGCGCCGACACCCGCCTGGTGCCGACGCCAACGTCCCTGCTCTCCGCTTAACGGCCAACAGGCACGATCGGGAGCAAACCTCACATTCCCCTTGTTATTAACACACAAAACGGGAAATCGGGCAATACGAGTGTTCGCTGGGCCGTAGCTACCGCTGGTGCCCAAGTTTGACGACACGTATTTCGGTGAACCCGCAATTAGCTTCCGTATCTGACGGGATCGGCTTTCCGTTTTCACGACGGAGGTGCACGGTGGACTGGAGCAACGCCGTACCGGACAGCGCGCTGTGGCTGGCCAAGGCCTACGCGATCACGGTGGTGATTCTGGCGATCACAGTGGTGCTGCTGGCGCGTTTCACCCGCTGGGGACGCCAGTTTCGACGGATGGCGTGGCCGTACTTCAATCCCCGTCGCACCCCGGTCCCGATGCTGATCCTCGCAGTATTGTTGCTACTCAACGTCTTCGGTGTCCGCGTGACCGTGTTGTTCTCCTACTGGTTCAAGGATTTCTACGACACCATCCAAAACCTCGACGAAGCCGGATTCTGG
>NZ_JASHKR010000224.1 GCF_030056815.1 Rhodococcus sp. IEGM 1379 | reverse complement strand
CAGCAGTACCGATTTCAGAACCGGCAACCTTGAACGAGACCGTGCCCGCAGCAGAAGCCGGCGTAACAGTCGCCGTCAGATCAACAGCAGCACCGGTAGTAGCCGTAGCCGGAACATCCAGTGCCAGAGTCGTTGCCACATCAACAGCAGCCGGATTAGAGACCGTCACCGTCGACGGACCAGTCGTCGAAGCCACAAAACCCGTACCCGAGAAGCTCGCCGTCACAGCCGGCGCACCC
>NZ_JASHKR010000168.1 GCF_030056815.1 Rhodococcus sp. IEGM 1379 | reverse complement strand
ACTTCGAGGAAGGAACGCACATGATTTTCGGGCAGCGTGAGTCGAACAGTTACTTTGCCGCAATATTTTCGTACGACTTCCTCGATGAGCACCTCGGGTACGAGACGATTTCGAAGATTCATCGCGGTGACATCGCCGAGTGGATTCGCGATCTCGAAGCCTCGGGCTTGTTCTCGGCTGCCGAGGTTCGTGCCGCCGAACTGGCCTGGCGCACCAACCCGCGACTCCTCCTCGACGCACTCCTCGAAGATGCCGACGAGGTCTCGGTGAAGCGCTGGGAAATTGCCTGGGCACGCCTCGAACGTCAGTCACATACGTCGCACGCGGCTTCCGTCGCCGAGCACGGTTGAAGAGTCACTGACGACTGAACTTCCTCTGCGGGTCATCGATACTGGTGGCCCGCAGAGTGCATTTCAGGGTGCATTTCACATGACGTACGGCTGGCCGCCGTCGACGATGACCACCTGTTGATCAGTGAGCACTTGAAACGGAACGTGCGACGACGTGAGGGTCTCGACGGTTTTTGCCGTCGCTGCCGGATCCTCCAATTCAGAATCCCCGCCATGTGGAACTATCGCGAAGTCGATCAGTGACAGGCCGGACCAGATCGGTTCGATTCCGCAGGTAGGGAGTACCTCCGACGGATCGTCGGTGACGTCCAATCCGATCAACGTCGGGCCGGCTACCGCGGCACCGGCGCTGTATCCCGCGTAGACGATGTCTCCGCTACGTGCGAGTTCCGAAAGAATGCGCTCCGCTCCCGAACGCGCCAACTGAGCGCGCAGGACAAAAGTGTTTCCCCCGCGAACCCACGCACAGTCGAACGCGTGCAGGTGCCGGTCGAGTGAATCCGGTGAGTGGAGGTAGTCGCGGACATCGACCTCCTCGGCGTCGAAACCCGCGCGGCGAAGCGATACCAATTCGCTTGTCACCGAAGAGGATCGCGCTGCGACCGGCCACGCGTCGGCGGCCGCAGCGATGACGGCAATCCGTGCGCCGTGGCCGGTGAGTGCTGCAAACGCATCGGCATGGTCACCGAACCGGTACGACGAGAGAAAAAGTTTCACCGGACCTTCCGGCTCATATGGTGAAAGCGAGGTTGTCGACGATTCGTTTGCCCACCTCGAGGTCGCCGCCCAGAATGATGTCGTCTCGATGGTCGGCCGCCCGTACACGTCCGCAGGCGACTCGAGTGAAGAGTTCCGAACTCATTCGCACCGTGGTCGTTGCCGCCCCGTCCAACGCCGGGACAAGGGCAGCTCGCCCGTCGACGGAGACGTGGAGCTCCCGGGCCAGTGGGCCGTCGAGAACGAAAGTGATGCGGGCACCGTCGGGTGCTTTTCCTCGCTTGCCCACCACAAATCCCAGGGCGCCGGTGATTTCTTCGAACGCGATCTCCGCGCGCGGGCCGTCCTCGACCGTCGGTGCGCCGACGGCGTCGCGGATATCGAGTTCGTGCATCCAGCAATCGAAGATCCGAATACGCATGAAGCGTCCGTACGGCGCGGGGCCGACCGGGGTGAGAGTCTCTGCGTTCCACTCGGATTCGGTCAGGTTGCGTAGAACCTCCGAGCGGCGGGACGTGATCTCCTGGAAGTGCGCGAGAAGCTGTGGCTGCGAGCTTTTACGAAGCCCTTCGACCCAGCGTTCGTTGAGCGCGGCGATCTCATTGTGGACATGCGGGAGCGTATGAACGTCGATGGAGGTTGTCGGCGGTTCGATTCCCGACAGCATCGATTCGGTCCCGATGATGTGCGCAACAACGTCGTGCACCGTCCAACCGGGCAGGTTGGTCGGCGAGAACCAGGCGTCGCCTTCGAGTCCGGAGAGGAGGGAGTCGATGACTTCCCACTGCTCGATCAACAAATCGGTCAAGGATTCCTGGGGCCAGCCGCTCATACTGTGATCTCCTAAGTCCTCGGATTCTGCAGTTTCAACCACTGTAAGACCTGTGCGCTTGTTCTCGGCGTTGCGAAACCTGTTGGCGGAAACTCGCGGCCAGATGCTGATCCTGTGATAGACCAGGGATGTCGAGTGCCGACGCCGAATTATCCGAGGAGTCTGCTGTGTTTCCTGGAAATTTTGTCAAGTCCACCCCGGACAAGCCTGCTGTGATCCGACCGGCGACGGGGGAGTCGATCACATATCGGCAACTCGACGAGCGTTCGACGGCTTTGGCGCGGTACCTTCGCGGGATCGGTCTCGAGCCGGGCGATCACGTCGCGCTTGTGTCCAACAATGATCTCCGCGCATTCGAAGTGTATTGGGCTGCACTGAGGTCCGGGCTGTACATCACCGTCGTGAACTCGCACCTGACGGCGCCGGAAGCTGCGTACATTGTCAACGACTGCGGAGCGAAGGTTCTGATCGCGTCGGCAACGGTGGCCGAGGCGGTACCGGTGGACCCGTTGTTGATACCGCAGGTTCGACACCGGTTGGCGTACGGCGGCGAGTTGGCAGGATTCGAGGACTACGACGGCGTGGTTGCAGCGCAGTCCACCGAACCGCTGGATTCGCAGCCTCGCGGGGCGGACATGCTCTACTCGTCGGGAACGACAGGCCGACCCAAGGGGATCAAGGGTGATCTTCCGGAAGGTGACGTCGATGTGACGATGGATCCGTACACCGCGATTTTCGCGCCGATGTACGGATTCGATTCCAGCACAGTCTATTTGTGTCCAGCTCCGGTCTATCATGCTGCGCCCCTACGTTTTTGCGGCGTCATCAATTCGGTGGGCGGCACAGTGATCTTGATGGACCACTTCGATGCCGAGACCGCGCTTCGGTTGATCGAGGAGTACTCCGTCACGCACAGTCAATGGGTGCCGACCATGTTTGTGCGAATGCTCAAATTGCCCGAACCGGTGCGTGCCCGATACGACGTGTCGAGCCTGAAGGTCGCGATCCATGCGGCGGCGCC
>NZ_JASHKR010000095.1 GCF_030056815.1 Rhodococcus sp. IEGM 1379 | reverse complement strand
ATGGAGCGCTGCACCTCACTTGATCCGCTGTAGATGGAAACCTTCCGGTAGTTCAGGTAGCGCGGTACCGACTGCTGCGCCCACTCCGGTGAGCTGATGTCAGTAGCATCCACCGGCAACGAATCCGGTCCGGCGACATCGGCCAGCAGTTCGGTTGCGGCCTGCTGCAATTCGGAGCCACGGAGCTTGAGCAGCGACGACGCCGGATTCGGCTTGCCGTCTGCAGAACTCGCGACGACGCGAAGTTGCGTCAGGTCCAGGGCCAGGAGTTCATTTTCCAACTCCGCCAACCGGGCCGCGAACAGCGGATCCTCGAGGAGCGTTCCGGCTCCGACGCGGACCTCACGAGCCTTCTCTTTCGCCTTGGCGACAAGTGTTTTGGAGTAGCCGACGCGGGTGACGCCGGTGCGCTCGTTTCCGAGAAGGAACTTAGCGTAGTCCCAACCCTTGTTCTCCTCGCCGACGCGGTTCTCCGCGGGCACTCGTACGTTGTCGAAGAACACCTCGTTGACCTCGACGCTACCGTCGATCAACTTGATGGGGCGAACGGTGATACCGGGGGTTGCGAGGTCGATTAGCAGGAATGAAATTCCGGCTTGCCGCTTCGCTGCACCTGAGTCGGTGCGGACGAGGCAGAAGATCCAATCAGCGTGCTGCGCCAGCGTTGTCCACGTCTTCTGTCCGTTGACGATGTAGTCGTCGCCGTCGCGAACAGCGGTCGTCTTCAGCGACGCCAGGTCGGAACCCGATTCGGGCTCCGAAAACCCTTGGCACCACCAGATATCCAGGTTGGCCGTCGCGGGAAGGAACTTCTCCTTCTGTTCCTGCGAACCGAAAGCTGCGATGACCGGGCCGACCATTGCGACGTTGAACGGCAGCGGATTGGGCACTGATGCCAACTGCATTTCGTCCGTATAGATGTGGCGCTGAACCGGAGTCCAGTCCTTGCCGCCCCACTCCACGGGCCAATGCGGAACCGCGAGTCCGTGCGCGTTGAGGACCTTCTGGCTCGTGATGAGGTCTTCGCGGCTCAGTTTTCCGAAACCTCCTGCACGCTCGCGGAGTTCGGCCGAAATTTCAGTGGTGAAGAAGGTTCGCAGCTCGTCGCGGAATGCTACTTCCTCGCTGGTGAGTTCAAGATTCACAGAAGACTACTTTCTTGTACAGGAGATATTCAGAAGAAGATTCGTGTCACTGTTTGCGCCACAACAGCAGGCTTGTCCGAGCCTTCGATCTCCACCGTGTTGGTGACCTGGCTCTGCAGCGAACCGTTGGGCAATTCTTCGACCGAAGTCAGGACGACGGTGTTGCGAACCCGCGAACCCACCGGAACGGGACTGGGGAATCGCACTTTGTCGGAACCATAGTTGACCAGGAGTTTCGGGCCCTCGATCCGGTACACGCTCTTGGAGAGGACCGGGATGAGCGAGAGAGTCAGGTAACCGTGTGCAATCGGGCCGCCGAAAGGCGATTCGCGCTTTGCACGTTCGTCGTCGACGTGAATCCATTGGTGATCACCGGTCGCGTCGGCAAACTGGTGAACCATCTCGCGCGTGATCTCGAGCCACTCACTTGTCCCCAGCGTCTCACCAACCGCGCCCAGAAGATCGCTCTTGCTCTCGAATACACGTGTCATCGAATTCTCCGGTCTTTTCCGAACACTGTTAGGTATGCCCGATCATAAACTCACAGTGTAAGGTTGTCCAGTACATCCAAGGAGGCTGATCACGATGGCGCGACCGCGCATTCCACTGCTGAGCAGGCAAATCATCAGAGATGCAGCCCTCACGTTGGTTGACGAGAAGGGCCTCAACGACTTCTCGATGCGCAAGCTGGCCACCGCCCTGAGCGTCCAAGCGCCCTCGCTGTACAGCCATTACGCCAACAAAGACGAACTGCTCGACGACGTCGCCAACACGATCATGGAATCCGTCGATGTCAGCGGATTCACTTCCGACGATTGGCGTTCGGCACTGCAGACCTGGGGCCGTTCCTACCGCTCCGCTCTCGCCCAGCACCCGAACATCGTCCCGTTTCTCGCTTACGGGCCGAGCCTTCGACCTATCGCACTGGAACGGGCGAACGCCATCCACGGCGGGCTTGTCCGCGCCGGCTGGCCGCAACGCACCGCCACCCTGATCGGCGCATCAGTGAAATATCTGGTTGTCGGCGCCGCGATGTCGACCTTCTCCGGCGGCTTTGTCGACGATCCCGATATCTACGACGAACGCTATCCCCACCTCACCCGGGCCCATCTCCTTCGTGAGCGTGCAGCTGAAATCGACGGCGCCAGTTTCGAGCTCGCACTCGATTCACTTCTCGATGGGCTCGAAGCCCGGTACGCCACGCTGGTCGCCAACCGCCAGGAGTGATTCGCTCAGGCGTTGCCAGCGAAGACCGCGGCCAACACCGAGATACCCACAAGTGACAAATAGCCGAGAACCAATCCAGCCAAAGCCATTCCGCTGCCTTACTCGCCTGTCGCCCTGATCTGGGCACGAAACACGTGACCTACCGGAAATCGCGGGCGGTGCAATAACGAATCCGAGTACGAGCGCCACAACAGCAAGTGAGTTGGTACGCCGACTGTACGGGTAGATCGGTTGCCCGGTTTCCGTGTATCCGGTCGGTGCCTGCGCTTCTGCGCAGCTGCTTCTTCGCGGCGCTCATTGCGAGACAGAACCCGCTGACAACGACGCCGACGAGCACACGCCAACGGACCGATAGGTCTCTGACTGTCGATCAAACGAAAGACACCAGTATGTTTTCGGCTGTGCCCGTCAACCAGTCTGCTTCTATGGAGATCATGCCTTCCGACACAGTGAGCCCTCGCCGAGCCCTCTTGCGTCGGCTTGCAGCCCTTGTCGGAGTTACGGGCGTCGTGGTTGGACTCATCGGATTACTTGCCACCAGGCTCAATGTCGACCACAACGTGGTGATCATCCTTGCGTCGTTCGCTCCGCTGTTGATGATCGCCCCGTTGATCGGCGGCTTGGTCGCCGGAATCGGGCGTCAGTGGATCGTGTGCGCGGCTTCGGTAGTTGTCTTGAGCGCCTTCGGATGGTTTGTCGGCCCGCTGTACGTGGGTGGTCCGACCTCCGCTGCAGCCGGTCCGTCGATTCGCGTCATGCAAGCCAATCTGATGGTCGGTTCGGCAAACCCGGAATCTCTTGTCGCCACAGTCCGCGATCGAAACGTAGATGTGGTGACCATTGACGAGTTGACGTCACACGAGGCCGACGCTTTGAAAGCTGCCGGGCTGGAGACTCTCCTGCCGTTCCAGTTCTTGGTCCCCTACGCAGGTGGCGGCGGTGGCGGCGGAATTTACAGCCGATTCCCGCTGTCGAATACACGCAGCCTGGACGGCTTCTCACCCGAAACCTTGGCTGCTGAGCTGAATGTCGGCTTACCGCAACCAGTCACGTTGTTTGCCGTGCATACTGCCGCGCCGTACGTCTCACCCGCTACGGTATGGGCTGCAGAACAGCGCAAGCTCGGCAGCTACATGTCGGAGGTAGCCGGCCGCGACAATGTGATTGTCAGCGGCGACTTCAATGCGACCTACTCGCACAAGCAGTTTCGCGATCTACTCAACAACGGTTACTCGAGCGCCGCCGATCAGGTGGGCACCGGACTCATACCCACCTACCCCACGGACAAGTGGTATCCCGCGATCGTCGGTATCGATCACATCCTCACCAAAGGTGCAGTGGCGACATCACTCGAACGCATCGACATCGAGGGATCCGACCATCACGGATTGATTGCCGACATCACGTTGGCGTGACTATCGCAAAGTTCGGGTCCGGATCGTCCAGGTAGCCGGCAAGTTCTGCGAGCTTGGCTGGATCCCCTTCCACGACAACACTTCCGTCTCCGATAGCAGCGGCTAAATCTGCGCCGCCCAGCAGTACACCCAGTAACATGGGCCGAGCCAGAGTCAACGTTGCATCCACTGGGCCGGCATCAGCCGGTCGGTCGAAGTGAACCAGTACACCATTGTTCAATTCCGTTCGATACAAAAGCTCTTCGTCGGTGATGTTCCAATCGATGACGATGTGTGCACCCCAGGCCCGTGGACCGTCGACCCGCAGAGAGATCGCGTCGAACACCTGGCTCACCGACAGTGCCATCACGATATCGGGAGCCGACGCCTGTGCCGGCGTCCCGACCGATCCGTTGCGCAGTTCGTATGCCCCGGTGAGGTAGAAGTTGCGCCAGGTTCCGTTCTCGGCGCCGTATCCGAGTTGTTCCAGCGTATCCGCCTGCAGATTCCTGGCCTCGACATTCTCGGGTTCGGCAAAGACTACATAGTTGACTACCTGCGCAACCCAACGGAAGTCGCCTTGATCGAATGATTCCCGTGCCTTACGAAGGACCTCGGCAGAGCCGCCCATGAATTCGACGTGACGCTGGGCGGACTCGACCAGTGGATGCTCCCACAGGTGTGCCGGATTGCCGTCGAACCACCCCATGTACCGCTGATAGATGGCTTTGACATTGTGGCTGACCGAACCGTAGTACCCGTGGGTGTGCCACGCTCGCTTCAAGGCTGGAGGCAGTTCGATGGCCTCGGCGATCTCGATACCCGTCCAGCCTTGATTGATTCGACGCAGCGTTTGATCATGGAGATACCCGTACAGATCGCGTTGCAGGGACAAGAACTCCGTGAGGCGTCCGGTCCCCCAGGTGGGCCAGTGATGCGACGCGAACAAGACGTCCGAACGTGCCGCGTAGCGATTGATCGATTCCGTGAGATACGACGACCACACGTGCGGGTCTCGGACCAATGCGCCGCGTAGCGTGAGCAAATTATGCAAGTTGTGAGTTGCATTCTCCGCCATGCACAGTGCGCGCAGATCTGGGAAGTAGAAATTCATCTCGGACGGCGCTTCCGTGCCGGGAGTCATCTGAAACTCGATACGAACGCCGTCGAGTGTTTCGGTGTGGCCGGTCGTGGAGATCGAAAGGGTCGGCGCAATGAGCGTCGGAGTTCCTGTCGATGTCGTCTGCCCCAACCCCGCACCGACCGCTCCGCGCGGCCCACGCGGTAGCGCTGCGCCGTACATGTACGCCGCCCGCCGAGCCATAGCCGTTCCCGCATAAACATTTTCCTCGACGGCATGTTCCACGAAACCGTTGGGAGCCAACACGACACAACGCCCCGTCGCAACATCCTCCGCGGTCGTGACGCCTTTGACCCCACCGAAATGGTCGATGTGCGAATGGGTGTAGATCACCGCTTTCACCGGGCGATCCCCACGATGCTTCCGATAGAGAGCAAGCGCCGCCGCGCCTGTTTCCTGACTGATCAACGGATCTATGACGATGACGCCGGTCTCGCCCTCGATCAGCGTCATGTTCGACAAGTCGAGACCGCGAACCTGATAGATCGTTTCCGATACCTCGTACAGTCCCTGCCTCGCTACCAAGCCGGACTGACGCCACAGACTCGGATTGACTGTCGGAGGGCACTCCTCCCGAAGAAGGGCGTAAGAATCGTTGTCCCAGATAGTTTTCCCGTTACCGTCGATCACCGTTCCGGGATCGAGCGCAGCGATGAGCCCTCGGTCCGCGTCATCCATATCAGCGGTGTCGGAGAAGGGAAGTGAATCAACAACTTTTGCATTCGCCGAGGCAATCACAGCTGACGCGTCGCGGGGATCAGTCATGAGCATGACCTTTCGACGGTAAAACTACCCGAGCAACTTCGCTTTTGCTGCCGAAAATTCCTCATCCGAAAGCACCCCGGACTGGTGCAGCTTTCCGAGTTCCTGCAGTTTCGAGACCAGATCGTCCTCAGCCGGCGGGGCTGACGGTGGTGGCGGTGCCGGCGCCGCCGCCTGCTGCTGTTGTTGCTGATACCCCTGTTGCTCGGCAGCCTTCTGCTGGCCGCGTCGATCCATCGCATTCGACGTCGCTTTAGCTGTTCCCGCGACCACCGCGGTTCGCGCTACGGTGCCGAGCAAACCGGGCCGTCCTCTACGTCCACCTCGAAAAACCATGCCGGTCTCCTCTACTGAAGCTACTGAAGTGCCGCATCGACAGCGGCCACTACGACGTCGTGCGGGATCTGAACGTGAAGGACCACTTCTCCGCCGCCGGCCCGGGCCTTCGACGCAAATTCCCGCGCCCACGTCTGCTCATAGACGATGATCGCGGCCGACGTCCCCGGTTCGAGAGACTCACGGACCACGTCGAGATCCTCGTCGCTGATCAACGCTTTTGCCTCGATCGACAGTATTCCGAGCCCGATATCGGTGAGGTCTTCATCGACATCGACCTGCCTGAGGTTGCCTTCGGTGTCTTTGGCGATGTAGACGAGATCAAGCAGCGTCACAAACCCCCGCTCGACAATGTTCTGCAAGGCCGCGACGGTGTCCGGGTCCACTCTCGAACCGGGGAACGCCACCACCACCAACTCGACTGGACCAACGTTGCGTGCTTCGTTCATCTGTTCAGCGTGGCATCGTCACCGTCGAGGATCCTCACCCGCAGAGGATGAAATCGTCAGCGACGGCGAAGAACCTCACGCATCGAACGCACGTGAACACCGTCGGCGGCAAGTTCGCGTCGTGCCTTTCCTCGGGTCACCAGCACACCGATGATTCCGAGAATCCAGACCGGGTACTGAACCATCCAGGCCACACGGAAACCGTCGAAGGTGTAGCCGCCCATGTTCCCGAGGATCACGCCCATCACCTGAATCACGATCAGGGACGCGAGGAATCCGCCGATATTCACCATGCCTTGAGCGGTACCCATGTTGGAACTGGGGTTGGAAGTGCGGGCGTAGTCGAATCCGATCATCGACCCGGGCCCGCCGATGGAGATCACGACGATCAGAATTACCAGAAGCCACAACGGTGCCGGATGATCCAGCGACAACACGACGGTCCACATCGCGGCGTTGCTGATCATGATGGAAAGCACCAACCACGATCGGCGCATCGGGAAGCGACCGGTGAGAACGCCGAGGATCGGGCCGGCGACAATCGCCGAGATCACCGAAAGTGAGAGCAACGAACCAACCGTTGCGTCGTCGAGGCCTTGCGCTGACGACAGGTACGGCACGCCCCACAGCAATGCGAATGTGGTTATCGAGAACTGAGTGCCCATGTGAGTGAAGAAACCGAGGCGTGTACCGGGGCGCATCCACACCACCTTGATCTGACGGACGACGTCTCGGGCACCGACCGGAACCGTGGTGACGTCCGCACCGGGTGGCGCGTCGCGGATGATCGCGAGCGCGAGCACAAAAGCAATCACCCCCATGGCTGCGGCACTGCCGTAGGCGAGTGTCCAACCAAACCCGTTAAGCAACAACATGAACGGCAACGCAGAAAGGACCTGGCCGATCTGACCGAGAATACCGGTGAACTGCGAAACAACTGGCACTTGGCGGGCCGGGAACCATTGCGGCACCAGACGCAGAACGGAAATGAAGGTGAGCGCATCACCGGCGCCGACCGCGATGCGCGCACCGATCGCAATCGGCAGCGATTCGGTCAGCGCGAGGGTGAACTGAGCCGACATCATGATTGCGGCACCCACAGCGATCATGATCCGCGAACCGTAACGATCGAGGAGCACTCCGGCCGGAATCTGCATGCCGGCATAGACGACGATCTGCAAGACGACAAAGCTCGAGAGAACACTCGGACTGATCGAGAATCGTTCTGCCGCAGCGAGGCCCGACACTCCGAACGACGTGCGATGAAGCACGGCGATCATGTAGGCGAAAACACCGATACCCCAGACCAACCATACTTTTTTCATCGCGCAGTAATGTTACGCCTCTCGTTCGGGGGCCTCAGGACGTAACTATTCGCGTCCCTGCGAGATCCAGTTCAGGTCCTCCGAACGGTAGCCGTCGGTGATCGCGGCCAGCGCGTCGAGGCGCGAAATCTGATCTTCGGTGAGCTCGATATCCAGAGCACCGGCATTCTCCGTGACACGCTTCGCGAAGCGCGTACCCGGGATGGACACCGACGGAAGGCCGTACTGCCGCCCCTTGGCGTCGAGCCACGCGAGTGAAACCTGAGCGGGCGTCGCTCCGAGTTCGGCACCCACCTCACGCACGACGTCGAGCACCTTCTGGTTGGCGACCATCGCGGCATCGGTGTATCGGGGGAAGCGTCGACGCAGATCGTTTTCACCCAGCGAAGCGGCGTCGAACGAACCGGCCAGGAACCCGCGGCCGACGGGTGAGAACGGAACGAATCCAACGCCGAGTTCGGCAGCTGCGGGAACCACCTTGTTCTCCACGTCGCGGCTCCACACGCTCCACTCGGATTGGATCGCGGCGATGGGATGGACCGCGCAGGCCCGACGCAATTCGTCGCCGGTTGCTTCAGACAGTCCGATGTGGCGGATCTTGCCGGCCTTCACCTGCTCGGCCATCGCACCGACGGAGTCCTCGATCGGAACGTTCGGATCAACCCGATGCAGGTAGTACAGGTCGACATGATCGACACCCAACCGTCCGAGAGACGCGTCGAGTGCCTCCGATACGTACGTCGGATCACCGTTGATCCCCCGCTGGCCGCTCGCGGGATTGCCGACCAAACCGAATTTGGTGGCCAACTGCACCTCGTCCCGACGGGTTTCGAGAAGCTTGCCGACGGCCCGCTCGCTGGCACCGTCGCCGTAGATGTTCGCGGTATCGATGAAGGTGATCCCGATGTCCACCGCGTGATGAATCGTCGCCAGTGCTTCCGCCGGATCTACGGACCCGTACACCGGCGCCACGGACATCGCACCGTAACCCTGTGCGCTGACGGTGAGGCCTTCGGCCAGATTGACGGTCGGAACAGACATGAGCACTCCTCGAACTGGGAAGACGGACAACCCTCACAGTCTCTCCCGAAACTGCCAACGACGCATCGAACGGCACACTATCCGCTGTTCAGACGACAATGCCGGCCGACGCTCTGGCCCGGCACGGGTTAGTCGGGTTACCCTCGATTGATGGCTTTCGATTGGATCGAACTCGTGCTCACAGCCCACCGTGAATTCGGTTCACGACTATCGCTCGTCGAGGACTGGAATGCACCCACACCGGATTCCGACTGGCAGGTGGAACATCTGGTCCGCCATGTGATCGAAGAACAGCAGTGGGTGCCGCCGCTGCTGGCCGGCCTCACGGTTGGTGAGGCGACGCCCGACATCGTTCCGGTCGGTGACGATCTGTGGACCGAGTGGCAGAAATATTCCGAAGCCGCCATCCAAGCCTGGAAATCCACCAACCTCACCACCCAAGTTCATCTGTCCTACGGCACTGTGGACATGGAACCGTATCTGCGCCAGCAGACCTCGGATGTCACCATCCACAGCTGGGATCTCGGCCGAGCCGTCGGGGCCAAAGAACCTCTGGACCCGACACTCGTCGAAGCCGTCTGGTCCGACCTGGACGGTCAGCGTGACATGCTTGCCGAAAGCGGTTTGTTTGCAGAGCCAGTCGAGATTCCTGACGATTCCACGTTGCAGGACAAGCTGATTGCACTGACGGGCCGTGATCCCCGCTAAGCCGGATCGATCTCCGAGAAGTGGGCTCGCAGCGTCATGCCGATCTCGGCATGACGAAGTAGGAACGCTTTCTCGTCATAACCTTTGCGACGCAACCAGAGTGTGACTTCGCTGTTGCACTTGCTGGCATTGCACGACGCGCAGGCCGGCGCAATGTTGTCGAGCGTGTAGCGGCCACCGCGCGAGATCGCCAGGACACAATCCCGCTGTAGCGGTGTGTCTTGCGCACCGCAGTACGCGCAGCCGTCCCACGCAGATGTGAGCGCAGACCACTGCTCACTGCTGAGGTCATGTTCGACGCTATCCATCCGACGTTTGCGTCGGCGCGCGTAGGTGGCTTTGCGACTGCGGTTGATCGTCACCACAGAATCGTACCGGCACCTTACGCACGTCTCCCACTGCGCGGAACGGACAGTTCTGCAGGATTCGGATCGCAGTAGGTTACGGGTATGGCAGGCGAAAAGGTGTACGTGATCGACCGGATCATCACGGAACCAGGATGCGGGAAGAAGTTCGTCGATGCATACCTGGCCGAGTACGTGCCGAACGCACAGCGTCGAAGCATGACCCTCGCAAGTGTTCTCGTCAGTCCCCCACTCTGGACCGACAACGAATCCAACGTAGTGACGATTACCTGGACGGTGGAGGGCACGGCCGGTTGGTGGGCGATGACGCGCCAAGGGCGAGGCGATCCCACTATCAGTCAGTGGTGGGAACGCAGCGCTCCCTTGATCGTGGAGCGTAGTCGCACCATGGCTGCCGACGCCGCCGATATCGAAGGACTGAGCAATGTATAGCGTCACCCGGATCGTCCAGGCTGCCGATGGCTGCGCACCCGACGAGTGGGCCGCCGCCGTTATCGCCGTCAAGTCGGCCGCCGAATCGTGCGGCGCTGCACGGCACATCGTTTCCGAAACACTGCCGGGAGTAATCAACGGCGGAGATCTGATAGTCCACGCAGAGTTCACCGACGAATCTTCGTCGCAGTGCGCTGGTGCTGTATTCGACAGAAGCCTCGACCACCCGGCCGTCGCACATTTTCATGGTGTCGAGTACCAGAACGGAATCAGCGGTCGATCGACTACCGATACCCGAACCGGCATCTACCGGGCACTACTCGTCCGGGTCACCCCCGGCACCCCGCTGACAGCCATCGAGCACTTCGAACGCGATCTACTTCGGATGCCGGCACTCGTGTCGTCGATCGGAGCGTGGCGGCTCAGCCGTGTCAGTGCGTCGATTGGTCCGACGCAGTGGACACACGTGTGGGAGCAAGAATTCACTGACCACGAATCGTTGTCGGGACAGTACCTCGATCATCCGATTCACTGGGGCGTCGTGGACCGTTGGTTCGATCCGGAATGCACCGAGGTCATCATTCGTGATCGAGTCTGCCACACCTTCTGTGCGCTCGATGCGCCAATCTTGATTGGCAGCTAGAGAATTCACTGAAAAATGTCCAACAAGCGCGACACCCGGAATCGAATGACTGTCGATTCCGGGTCGCGAACGGCCTCTATCCCACGTCGAGCGCGGCCCGCATCATGTCCCAGACCTCGCGTCGAGCAGGCTCAGTGAACGAGAGCGAGGGCATGGTCAGGAATCCGTGAAAGAGCCCGTCGAATCGGCGATGCCGGACGGGCACACCCGCCGCACCGAGCATCTGCGCATAAGAATCACCCGATGCGCAGGGCGGATCCAACTCTGCGGTGACAACCACCGCGGACGGCAGGCCTACCAGTGTTTCCGCTCGGGTGGGAACCAGACGAGCGTCATCAGTTCCGCCGGGGGCGTACTGCTGCCAATACCACTTCATCGCCGAGGCCGTGTTGTAGTAACCGGAGCCGTACAGCCGATACGACTGCGTGTCGAAATCATCATCGATCACCGGGTAGATGAGAACCTGCGCAACCACATCCGGGCCTCCTCGATCCCTCGCGGCTATGGATACCGTTGCGGCCAGGTTTCCACCGGCACTGTCTCCGGCCAGGGCAATCCTCGTCGGATCTCCGCCGAACTCGCCCGCATTCTTCGCAGTCCACTCCAAAGCTGCATACACGTCGTCGTGGGCTGCCGGAGCTTGATGTTCCGGAGCCAGTCGATAGTCAACGGAAACTACAACGGCACCAACGCCTTCCGCCATCGACCGGCAGAATTCGTCGTGACTGTCGAGGTCACAGAACACAAACCCGCCGCCATGGGCGAATACCACCACAGGCATTGGATCGTCACCACCGTGTGGTCGGAAGACTCGCAGCGATAGATCACCACCCGGACCGTCTATCGTGAGGTCGTGAACCTCGCGCATATCCGGAAGTCGTTGCAGTGGTGCACGTCGGCCACGAATCAAGGCCCGTAATTCAACCGGCGGAACACTCGACACATCAGGGAAACCTGCTTCCAGGACAGCGAGCATTTCGGTTACTTCTGGAAGCAGTGTCATGGCCGGTCTCCTGATCGTCGCCGATGCCCGCCGCCCGGCACATCGTGCGTCGCCACGATAAGTCGCCCGACCACCGATGGGAACCAAGTCTCCCGTCCAGCGGGTCAATCCACCACGACACTAGGCAGGCACGGCAACCCCGGCCGTGCGGGCGACTCCGTCCCAACCGCCGACCGGCGCACCCAGTCCCAACAACGCAGCAACTGTCGGGGCCACATCGATGGTGCGCGCCTGCTCAGCCAGGGCTCGTCCACCGTCGAGTGCGGGATGTCCACCGCTGAGGAAGAACGGGATGGGAAGTGTCACGGAGTGACCGTGGTTTCCGGGGATCGGATTGGACAGTGGCGTCGGATCACTGAACCGCCAACCCTGCGAGCAGAATGCGACCACGTCACCCGCATTGGCACCGAGGTTGAATTCGGCCGGCAGATGACTTGATTCGACACCGGCAACTGAACCGACGATCTGCTGAATGCGCGCGGTGGCCTCACTACGGTCCTCATCCGGCCCCACGAAGTAGATCAGATCCGCGCCACCGTTCTGGGCGATCCGAATCTTCCCGGCCAACAACGGATCCGCATTGAGCGGACGATCCAGCCCGACGAGCCGCGCCGGCTCCGACCAGTCCATGGAATGATCGGCCAACACTATGACAATGCTGCGGTTCCATCGACCGGTGGCGTGGAGGAAGTCGACAAAGCGTCGTACCTGATTGTCGGTGTTCTGCAACGCGGCCGTACGAGCGATACGAATAGACGGTCCCGAAAGATCAAGGTGTCCAACCCGATCGACGTCACCGAGGTTGGTGAACGACAATCGCGGCGAGCTGTCGCCGACGATGCGGATCAGGGCATCGATCGTGAAGTTGTCCGGAGCGTGCGCGGTGCCCGGAAGCAGCGGCTGCGGATCCCAGACAACGGACGCACGATCGCCGAACAGTCCGTGTAGGTAATGCTTGGACAGCACACTCGCCGTGGTCAATCCGAGTTCGGTACGTACCCGTTCGAGGACGGTCGACGTCTGCAGATCAGATGCACGATCAAGATCACGGGCCTTGCCGACGGCAGGGTCGTACACCGAATTGGCGGGTACTCCCGAACGAGCGGGGTAGACGCCGGTCATCATGGCCGTGTGATTAGGGAGCGTCTCGGCGATGTTGATCGCGCTGGCATTCGGGTAGTGAATGCCACCCGCCGCCAGACCCGTGAGCATCGGTGTGAGGTCTGCGCGCAACTCGTCGGGGCGCATACCGTCGACAACCATGACGTACACGTCGACGTCAGGAATACCCATGTTTGCCGGCACACCGGAAAATGCCGGAGAACCGAGCAAAGCTGTTCCCGCAACAATACTTCCGCCGATCAGAACCTGACGACGTGAAACTTCCGAACTCACTGAGATACTCCTGGTCGGTACGAGGCGGGATCAAGCGGAATCGACGAACGTGAAACTCTGGCACCGACTCCGGCAGGTAGCCCGTAGCTGGCCGCATAGTGCGCGTTGCTCTGAGGATCGGTGAGACTGTCGACGTAGTACCAGTCCATCTGGGTGCTGCCACGCGAGATCTCGAATACACCGTAGCCGTGTGAGTCCAACTCCACGTATCGAACGTGCCGATTAACCAACGTGAATGCTTCTTCCGCAGCAACAGATGCCGTGCGCGGCGGAACTTTCAGCATCTCGTCGATATTGGCGGACGTCACCGAGGGCACCACGAACTCCGCGCCGACGGTCGGGCCACCTGGATAATTTGCGGCGTTGGTCGGCAGATCACACGCCCAAGACGTATGGATATCGCCGGTGATGAAGACCGTGTTGTCGACGTTGTTCGAAGTAATGGCGTCGAAAAGCCTGTTCCTGTCAGCGGTGTAGCCGTCCCACTGATCGGTGTTGTACGGGTATCCACCCTGCGGAATACCCACCAACTCCGTCAGCGCAGCTGTGGTCGCAGGTTCCAACGGTGGGAACACACACGGAGTGATCATCACCGGGTTTCCGACGATCTTCCATTGTGTGGGCGAGCTGATGATCCCGTTGGTGAGCCAATCCATCTGAGCGCGTCCGGTTATGCTGCGCGCGGGATCATCTACCTGGCGCATTGTGGGCTGTTCGTCGCGGTAGGTGCGCAGGTCGAGCATGGAAAGTTCCGCCAGATTTCCGAAACGGAACCGACGGTAGAGCTGGGTTGCCGAGCCGCTGCCCGACGGCCGGACTGGCATCCACTCGAAATAGGCCTTGGCCGAGTTGGCCTTTCGATCAGCCCAGTCGCCTTCGACTCCCGGTGTGTGGTTTTCTGCCCCACCCGCGTACGCGTCATTCGCCGATTCGTGATCATCCCAGGTGGTGATGAACGGCAGTTTCAGATGCAGCGAGGCAAGATCCGGATCTGTTTTGTACTGTGCGTGCCGGATTCGATAGTCAGCCAGTGTGGTGATCTCGTGAGCCGGTTCATGCAACCGAACCGATCCGTACTCGCCTTGACCGTATTCGTAGATGTAGTCACCGAGATGAATGATCGCGTCGAGGTCTTCGCGTAGCCCGAGATGACGGTAGGCACCGAAATAGCCTGCTTCCCAGTTGGAGCAGGACACCACTCCGAACCGTAGACGCTCGAGGTCAGCGGAATTCGACGGAGCCGTGCGGGTACGGCCCACCGGCGAGACTGCCGAGCCCGCTGTGAATCGGTACCAGTAGGCGGTCGACGAATCGAGTCCGGTCACATCAACTTTGGCGGTGTGATCGGAATCCACGGAAGCCACAACACTTCCCGATGCGACGACGCTCGCGAACCCCTCATCGATCGCGACCTGCCAGTTCAGCGTCACCGACGGCCCGACACCGGAACCCGGTGTCGCCGCCGCAACCGGCGTGACGCGCGTCCAAATGATCACGGAGTCCGGCAACGGATCTCCGGAGGCGACACCGTGCGCAAAACTCGCGGCCACCTCAGCGCCCGCGCGGTTCGCTCCGACAACACCGAGGGTTGCCGCACCCGCAAGTACGGCCGAACTCTGCAGGAGTCCACGTCTGGTTATTCGTTCAAAGGCATTCGGGTGCACGCTAGGAGTGAACCCACAATTGGACAGGCGTACAAGAGAGTTTCTCTATGTTCACCGAGGCTTCGCCCGTGCGCCTTTTTGGTAGCGCCAACTACCAGAAGTACGCACAGGGGCGGAGGCTTCAGCCCCAGCCGCGCGAGGTTCGCCCCGACCAATTTGCGAGACGTTCCGTAGGGCCGGCCCCGGAGCGGGGCTCCACTACGGCAGAGAAGGGCACACCGGGCACACGAGCGGCAGCAGGAAGTAACTGACGTAGCGCTGCCGCTGTCGGCTCGACGAGCGCCGGGTCGGCCTCGAATGGCTGCCCGATCGCGACGGCAAGATCCCAGCCGTGCACCAGGGCTTCATTTGT
>NZ_JASHKR010000223.1 GCF_030056815.1 Rhodococcus sp. IEGM 1379 | reverse complement strand
CGGCAACAGCAGCAGAAAGATCCAGTGCTACACCGACCTTCGCTTCACCGGCAACGCTGAGCACCGTCGTGGAGGTCGTGTCGACTACCACTGCATCAGAGACTGTCACCGTGACCGGAGCCGAAGCAGCGCCAGTGCCGACGGCGTTGGTGGCAACAGCAGTCACGGTCAGGGCGCCGGCCGCGCTGGTCACAATCTCGCAACTGAACGCACCCGCGTTATCCGCGGTAGCCGTGCACG
>NZ_JASHKR010000012.1 GCF_030056815.1 Rhodococcus sp. IEGM 1379 | reverse complement strand
CTGCGTCGCACTGGGCGGTCGGAGTGACCGAAGCGCCCGGCTTGACATCGAGAACGCACGACCGCGCCTCATTGTCGACGTCCGTCCATGTAGCCGTCACCTGGATGATCGTGGATCCGTCCTTGGTGACCTGGTTGCCCTTGGGTCCGGTCACGATCTTGTCGATGTCGACGTTCGCGGTCGGGATCGGGCGGTTGTGGATCTCCACGACAGCCTCCTCGCCGGCCACGGCCTTGACCGTGTTGCGGAACTCGGCGTCACCGGCATCCGCGGTCACGTAGTAGTACGGCCGCGCCCAATCGATACCGGGCAGTGCCTTGGGATCGACCTCGGAGAAGGTGATCACGGTGTTCCGCGGCACCACCTCGTCGGACTTCCAGCTCCAGTTGTTTCCGGCATTGAGCTGGACGGTCTCGCCCACTGCCGGCAAATCGGTTCCGGCGGGGAGCGCCGGGTCGATTCCGTCGATCCGTACCTCGAATTCAGTACCAGCCGGGAGGCCGTCCAAGGTGTCGCGAACGGGGTTGCCGTCCTCGTCGACGATGTACTTCGTGAACTCGACGGTGGCGAACTTCCACAGGGCCTCGTTCGTCAGCGTGATCAGACGACCCTCGGACGGGTCGTCGGAGACGATGCCCGTCGCGGTGCCACCTGGGTTCGTGACGAGCCACGATCCGCCGTCCGGACTGGTGCCCCAGGAGATCGTGCCCCATTCAACGCCCGCAACATCAGGACGACCGGTCTCGGTGAAGGTCACCTCGGTGCCGACAGGGAGGTCGACGCCCAGTGGCGTGGACTGTCCCTGCTTGACGATCAGATCTGCGGTGCGGTACTCCACACCGTCCTTCCAACGCGCCCGGACGCTGAACTCCACGTCGTCACCGATGGCCGATGCGGCTTCGCCGCTGATCTGCTTGGCGATACGCAGTGTGCCGTCGTTGACGTCGATGAGGTTGGTGACGTCGACCTGGCCCAGATCCTTGCCGATGGTGACGACGCCTGCGTTGTCCGCATTGATCCTGACATTCCCGGTGTATGCGGGGACGCCGTAAGCGAGACCGTTACCGTTTGCCGGAACCATCTCGGTCAGTGTGACCTCGGTGCCGCCTGGCAGCTTCTCACCGAACGGAACCTTGGCGCCGTTGGACGGGAGCGTCAGCGTCTTGCTCTGCGGGTTGTTGTCCGCATCGAGCCACGTGGCGATCACGTCGAAGCTGGCCGGCACGTCCTTGTTGAACGCTTGGGTACCTGTGAGCTTCTTGCTCACCTCGAAAGTGCCCTGCGTGATGGTGGCCTCGTTGGTGATGGAGACCGTGTTCGCCGCAGCGTCGGTGCCGATGGTGAGCGTCTTCGGGGTGATCACCGGCGCCGACCACGTCACGAGGTCGGTGTTGAGCGGCTGCACCTCGGTGAAGGTGACCGTCGCTCCGATGGGCAGATTCTCGAGTACGAAGTGCCCGTTATCGGTCAGGGTGAACTGGCGCTTCTCCTTGCCTGCGCCGTTGTTGCGGTCGATCTCGGCGTCGATGGTGAATGCCTCGAAGCCCGTGCGCGCCCCGTCACCGATGACTGTCTTGGTGATCGTTGCCGATCCCAGCTTCGCCGTGTTGAACAGCGTGACTGCGACGTTGCTTTTCGGCGCGATGCTGACCACCGCTTCGGTGCCGTTATCGCTGACCGTCACACCCGCTGTCGCGGCGAACTTCCCTTGTTCGAAGTAGACGCCATCAACGGTGGGCAGGTTGATCTCGGACAGGCGGATCTGCCAGCCGGTGCCGCGCGGGTACAACCCACTGACCGGAGTTCCGTCTGCCTTCACCTTGATGTCGTAAGAGTTGTCAGGAGCGTCGGCCGCCAGATTCTTTCCTGGGGCAAACTCCTCGACCTTCACCGTGAACTCGACCTCATTCGAGAACTTCTCGGAGATAGCGGACTTCGCCTTCACCAGTGAGAACGAACCGCGTGTCACACCTTGTCCGGTTCCGCCACCGCCCCACTCCTGCTTGACACTCTGAGCAGTCAGCGTCTCACCTTCGTAGGTGATCGAGTTGTTGTACTCGGTGCCGCGCGGGTCCAGCCCACCACTGGTGGTGCACAGGGTGTACTCGATGTAGTACCGCACCTCACGGGTGTAGTCCCCGGCCTCCTTCGGGAGGGTGAAATCGATCCCGTCGTCGGTACGTGTCACCGTGGTTTTGGCGGTGAGGTCTCGGGTCGGGTTCACATTCTCATGACCGATAAAATCGCGTGCAGTGACCTTGAGATTGAGGTTCTTCTTGAGGTCGTTGCCAACCTCACACACCGTCATGGTGCCGTTGAACTTGTCCTTGATTACCGCAGAGTCGGTGAGGCCCTCGAGGTGTCGTCCGGGGATCTCCACCTTCCAGTCGAGGGTGGTACCGGCCGGCTGACTCTCGCCGGCGACGTCCTTGGCCTCGGTGTTGAGGCTGCCCTTCTTCGCGCCAGTGAACGTGGGCGCCCCTGCTTCGGTAGGGTACGACACACCCTTGATGGTCGCCGTGTTGGAGAACTTCTCCGGGGCGGACGGCACCCCTGCCTGGGTGAGGCAGGACTTGTATTCGACGTAGTAGTACTGATCCGCGCGGATCGTGGCGACATCCTTCGCCGTGATCGTCACGGTGAAGGAAGTGCTGTTTGCGCTGTCACCGGTCTTGACGATGTTGAACTGATCGGTGACGTCGGTGCTAGCTGGTGCGGAGTTATCCGGACCATTCACGCGGTTGGCTCGCTTGACCTTCACGTCGAGGCCCGTCGCGCAAACGGTATGTCCGGCACCGAGAGTGTCCTCGATCTTTACCTCGCCGGCGTTTTGAGTGATGAAGGTGCCCGGGAGCATGACGCTCCAGGCGCCTTCGCGAAAGCGGCTCTCCCAGGTCAGGTAGCCGGTCTTCTTCGGGTTAGTCTCCGGCGTCCAGGTCTGCCCGACGCCATCCGCAGCCACCGTCTTGCCGCCGATCGTCACGGAGTTGTCGTAGACGACGGTCTCGCCAGCCGCGGGAACATCAATCACGCCGCTGGTCGTGCACGAGGTGTACTCGACGCGGTACAGCTTGTCGTTCTCGAAGCGTGCACCGTTGGTGATCGCGATGCCGACCGGGCTACCCGGAGCTCCAGGCTGAGTAACGGCGACGCCGTCGGCGACGTCCTTGAGGTAGTCGGGGCGACCGGACAGCAGCTTTGCGTTGAGCCGGCCGTCGTCGCACAGCTTCATGTTGGCCGAGAGTGTGTCACTCAAGGTGAGCGAACCGGTGCCGGCAGCATCCAGAGCGGCCAGTTCGGAGCCGGGGATGTCGATGGTCCAGCGCACGGCTGCCTTGTCCGGCGTCTGTACTCCGGACTTCTTGCTTACACCGATGTCCTGGCCGTCGCTGATGCCGCCACTACCGGGCAGCGGGACTGCCACAACATCGTTGTTGATCGTGAAGTTGACCGTCTCGGAGGTGGTGTACGCAACGGCCTTCGTGTAGACGAAGAACTCGCCGGACACCTCGTCCTCGCGACCAACCACGGCGTCGGTGAGCACACAGGTCATGTTGTTGGTGGCAGCCACCAGCACGCAGTTGCCCCAAATCGTCCCGTCTGGGTCTTTGAGTTCGATCGGAGCGTTGGCCCCGAGCTTCAACTCGTCAGGGAATTTGATCGTGAACTCGTCACCCGGCTGCGGAGTGGCTTTCGTCGCATCCCACGTACCGTGCACCTCGACGGAGTCCCCGACCTTGATCTGTTGGTCGTTCCCACCGCCCGTGACGTTGATGTCGGTGATCTTCACATCGATGCCGGGGTTGAGTCCGCGCGCGGCCAGCCGCTTCGCCGTCGTGGGCGTCGTCGTCGTGGTCGTGGACTTCTCCGACGTGGGTTTCTCGGTCGTGGACGCGGCTGGCGTCTTCGACGTGGAGGCGGCCGGAGTGGAGTCCTGCTCCTCTGTCGAGGGCGAAACCTCGACAGTTTGCGTCGGAGTAGGGGTGGCCGAGGTCCCGATTTCGTCGGCCGAGGAAACCTGTGCGAATAAGAACGAAGACATGACCAATGCCATGACCGCAACAATCATCCCTAACGCCGCCCACCGAGACACCACCCCCTCTCCGGCGCGACGCGGGAAGACATAGTTACGCATGAGGTGCACCTTTCGTTGAACACGCACATGATTTATGCTGCGTGTCTGAGGCTGCTGAACTGGCTCACGGGAACGCTCGGAACAGACGTGTCCCACTCTTGTGGTCTCGATATGAGCACCAATGGTTCACGGTCAATTACTTACGGGCCCGAGAACAGCTTGCGACTGCCCCCGGGTGGCATCACCAAAGTCGTACTCGGCAGCGCCACCCTACGGCCCGCTCTAGGTGAGGCCGTGATAATCGAATATAACTCGACCGGTTGGTCCAAACCAAAACGCGACAAATACGGCAGTTTCACCGCGTTCTGATCGAGTTCGGGCGGTCGCTGTGGGTTGTCGCAGCCCCAACATTCGGGTAGGCACTGTTAGGTCGGCGGGTGGGGTCGGTCACCGCAGCCTTCTCGGCATCTCCAGCGAGTTTTGTTCCAGCGCAAACTGATTCGATCATCAAGTAGGGGATGTGTTTCGGTATGGCTTGCCATGTCAGCCACGCCAAATGACCCCGGTCAGGATTGCCTGCTCGAGGTTGAAGGGCCCTCATTTGTATTGGTGAAAATCGCATTGTCACCTAATCTTCGGAAGGGTGAATTCCAGGGTGAATTTAACGGCGCGTCTGAGAATTCAACTTGGCGCAAGAAAATGTGATTTGAATCATTGTGGCGATCAAATCAGGCTTGAGTTATATTTTGAAACCATTCGAGACGGTGTGCATGCTCTCAGTGTGGTCAGGCTGAGTGGATAGGTGAATGCAGTACACGGAGCGTTCGGGAGGTATAAACATTGTATGAGTCTTGATCCCGCGATTGCAGCAAAACTGAAGCGAAACGATGCCGGACTGTTCAGCGCGGTCGCGCAGGAAAAGTCCACCGGCGATGTGCTGATGGTCGCGTGGATGGACGACGAAGCGCTTGCGCGGACGCTCGAAACTCGCAAGGGAACGTACTACTCGCGTTCGCGTCAGCAGTACTGGGTCAAGGGTGAAACGTCGGGCCACACCCAGTACGTCCACGAAGTACGTCTGGACTGCGACGGGGATTCGATCCTGCTCATCGTCGATCAGGAAGGCGCGGCATGCCACACCGGCGCGCACAGCTGTTTCGATACCGACGTACTGCTCGCTGCTGAATAGGTCGACTCGTTGCCGGTGAGGAAGTCACTGTCCATTTGCCGCAACGATTGAGCTGACAACTTTCCGACACTGCGGGAACGTCATGACGGACAACGAAGTTGATCCCTTGCTTCTGGTTGCTCGAACGCTGAGTGCGTTCGGCGGTGACGAAGCTGCGTAAGGAACGGTTGAGCGGACTAGCATCGGGATAGTCCGGATTGTTGCGGGATTTCCGCGCTACGAGCGGAGACGACAATGGTGTATCGACTCATCGAACTAGCGACGGTATTCGTTCACTTCGGGTTTGTTCTCTATGTGGTGCTTGGCGGATTTGTAGCATGGAAATGGCGTCGTACCATAGCATTTCACCTCGCTGCGGTGGCCTGGGGTGCTGGGTCGCTGGTGATCGGATACGACTGTCCACTCACAAATCTCGAGAATTGGGCTCGCCGAATGGCCGGCATTTCCGAGTTGCCGTCCACCGGATTTATCGCGCACTACATCACCGGAGTCTTCTATCCGGTGAGTATCGAGCCGATTGTTCAGGGCCTGGCCGCAACTGTCGTTGTCGGATCCTGGTTGGGGTACGTGATGCTCGGGCGACATGCAAAGTCGCATGCGGGAGCGTCGTCAATTCGATGATCGGTCTTGAATAGTCGAGGTTGAGTCCGTTTCCGAATAGAAACGATACTGATCCGGCAATGCTGGAGCGTCCATCAAGCGCGGCGAAGTGCTAGCACCGGAATCGTGCGGATGCCGGCAGTCTTCGCAGCGTATTCGGCGAAGCCTGGGTAGCGACTTGCCTGCAGATCGAAGATTTTCTCGCGTTTGTCGCCGGTCTCTTCGCGCACTGATACCGGGTACTTTTCTGTTCCGACTTCAACCTCGGCCTGGCCTGCGGCAACGAGGTTGTAGTACCAGTCGGGGTTGGTGGGGGCTCCGGCTTTGGATGCAAAAACGTAGATCGTGTTGGGATCCTGTTCATCGGCCATGTACATCATCGGGCTGATGAACTCGCGCCTGGACTTGCGGCCGCGGTGATGAACCAACACCATGGGCGCGCCTTCGAAAGGGCCACCCACTTGTCCCTCATTAGCTCTGAATGTGGCAATGATGTCTGCGTTCCAGTCGTCAGTACTCATCGTCGTCTCCTGCTCAGGCCGTTTGTGTCCATTTGATGCTGGTGGCTGGCTTTCGGTACGGCTAGCTTGGCATACGTATCGTCTTTGTGTGCGCGTAATTGTCGGCATTCTTGATCTACTATCTATGTATGAACGCAGATAGTGGTGTTTGCCGTCGAAAGCTCCCCGAAGATCAGGTCGACTTGGTGGTCGAGGTCTTTCGGATGCTCGCCGACGCAACTCGAGTCCAAATTCTGTGGGCATTGGTCGGCACAGAACGATCCGTCAACGACCTGGCGGAGCGCGTCGGCAAGCCGGCGCCGTCAGTGTCGCAGCATTTGGCAAAACTCCGTATGGCTCGGTTGGTTCGCACCCGCCGTGAAGGTACGACGGTGTTCTACCGTCTCGAGAATGATCATGTGCGCCAACTGGTTACGGATGCCGTCTTCAACGCCGAGCATGCCGGGCCGGGACTGCCGGGTCATCATCGCAGCACCGGTGAACTTCGTGAGATCCATCCGGAACTGTCGCGCACTACCGGCGGCGAGGTTGGTGCATCATGACTCATGAACCCAGAACGATGCATGGGCATGGCCACTCGCATGGTCACTCGTCGAGAGGCTTCCGATCCGCCGTTCGGGAGGTCTTCTCGCCGCACAGTCACGACGCGACTGACAGCGTGGACGAGGCACTCGAATCGAGTGAGATCGGCATTCGAGCCGTCAAGATCAGTCTTGTCGTTCTGGGTGTCACGGCCGTCGCGCAAGTCGCGATCGTGGCGATTTCGGGTTCAGTGGCGTTGTTAGCGGACACCATTCACAACTTTTCCGACGCATTGACCGCGATACCTCTGTGGATTGCTTTCGCGCTTGGCACGCGTGCGGCGACGCGTCGCTACACCTACGGCTTCGGCCGCGCCGAGGATTTGGCCGGACTGTTCGTGCTTGTCATGATCGCGATTTCTGCGCTGATAGCGGGCGTTGAAGCGGTTCGGCGATTGATCAATCCCGTGGAGGTCGAACATCTGGGTTGGGTCGCGGCAGCGGGCCTGGTCGGCTTCATCGGCAACGAGTTGGTCGCGTTGTACCGGATCCGAGTCGGGAGGCAGATCGGTTCTGCTGCACTGATTGCCGACGGATTACATGCTCGCACCGACGGATTCACATCACTGGCAGTTCTGTTGGGTGCTGGGGGAGTTGCCCTCGGGTTTCCGTTGGCGGATCCGATTATCGGCCTCGTCATCACGGTTGCCATCGTGGCTGTTTTGCGTTCGGCGGCTCGCGATGTGTTCCGACGCCTCATGGACGGCGTCGAACCCGAGTTGGTTGACGAGGCCCAACGGGCACTGGAGCTCGAACCGGGTGTCCTTGGGGTTCGCGGACTGAAGATGCGGTGGATCGGACACCGATTGCATGCCGATGCGGAACTCGACATCGATCCTCGTTCGACGCTCGCCGAAGCCCACGCGATTGCGCACAACGCGGAACATTCACTGACACACGCAGTTCCGAAACTGTCGAGCGCGCTAGTTCACGCCTATCCAGCGCACGGTTCGGCGAGTTCTACGCATCGGGAGTGATCAGTGATCGGGGTTCGCATCCGGCTTCATGGCGATGAGCTGGATGAGGTTGCCGCAGGTGTCGTCGAAGACGGCTACGACGGCGGTGCCGATATCAGTCGGTTGCTGAGTGAACACAACACCCAAATTTGTCAGTCGGGCATATTCGGCCTCGACGTCGTCGACTGCGAACTGTGCGAGCGGAATGCCTTCCTCGGCAAGCGCATCGCGGTACGGCTTGACGGCGGGGTGTTTCGCGGGTTCAAGCAGGAGCTCTGGGCCGTCGGGCCATTCCGGTGATTTGACGGTGAGCCAGGAGTCGGCGCCGAGCGGAATGTCATGATGCTTCGTGAAGCCGAGCACGTCCGTGTAGAAGGCGAGGGCTGCTCGCTGGTCGTCGACGAACAAGCTTGTCAGTTTGATTTTCATTGTGTTCCTGTCCTGGCAGGCCATCGGCGGGTGATTTCGGCGAGTGGCTCGGGATTGAAATAGTGAAACTTGGAACGTCCGCGACGCTCGGTCGTGACGAGCCCAGCCGCCTCGAGTACGCCGAGATGCTGAGAGATCGCCTGACGCGTGAGGCTGAGGTTGTGTCTCATCGTGAGCATTGAGCAGATCTCGAACAGAGTCTGGCCGTCGCTCGCGGCGAGTTCGTCGAGGATGACACGCCTCGTCTCGTCGTCGAGAGCACGGTAGACATTCACCACGACCCCACTATAGGCAAGTGGTAACTTGCGTATCAAGCTCGCCGCAGAAGGTCGCTGTTGCGTGAGGGCAGTTGAATATCCGAAATATCCTGTTCAGGGAGTTTGCTCGGTAAGCTACGGAAAATTGATCTGATGTATCTCACGCCGCTTCGGAACGGGGAAGCCAGTGATCGCTTTGCGGGGTAAGGCGCTTGTTGCGGTGGTAGTGGTGTCCCTGACGGTGGCGTTGGCCGCCTGTACCTCCAGCGATCCGGTCCCGGGCGCCGGCGGGAATTACGGATCGGGCGGGACGCCCGTCGACTTCAAGGAACCCGTCAAGCTAAGTAGCGAAGACGGTGTTCTCGAGGTGCGATTGTCTGCCCACCAAGGGGCAGTTCCACTCGACACAGCGTCGGGATCGGTGTCGAATTTCTTGCTCTTCGGGTACGACGTCTTGCGTGGCAGTGCCTCCGACGGAACTACGTCGGCGAGCGACGTCTACCCAGCGCCGACGCTCCGAGTGAACCCGGGCGAGCGATTGATCATCCACTACGACAACGATTTACAGGGACTGACGATCGAGGACTTCTACGATCCGGCGTTCACGCCGGTGGGTGGGGAGGTTCCGATCTATCCGCCGGCGCTGACGTCGGCGCCGCTGAACCTGCATACACATGGAGTCCACGTCAGCCCGGACGGCAATGCCGACAACGTGTTGCTCAACATTCCGGCCGGTCAGGGAAACGTCTACGACTATGCGGTTCCCGGGTCCATGCCCAACGGCTTGTACTGGTATCACAGCCACCGTCACACCCTCACTGCCCAGCAGACGTACCTGGGACTGGCCGGGTTGCTCGAAATCGGTCGTCCCGACGGCAATTTGCCGATAGTGACCGCCAACGACATACCGATTCGCGATATGGCACTGCAGTACAACTTCGTATTCGACAGGAAGGGGAAGGGGAGACAACTCAACGATGCGAACTGGCCCCAATTCGTCTCGACGTTGACGCCTCCGACTGGCACCGAACTTGCCGACGGCACCTACCAGCCGAGCCTGGCACCTGTGAATTTCTCCGAGACAACCGACGGCGCTGAGTATTTCACCAATTGGTACAGCGGGCCGCTGTCGCCGGCCAACCATCGTGGACAGAATCAGTTTGTCCCGGGAAATCTGCAGAGCTTTTCCGGTAGCTCCACGAATGTTCCGGCCGATCTTTCGCTGCCGGACAACCAACGCGATGTGCAGTACACCGTCAATGGGCAGTTCCAACCTGGTTTGAAGCTGAAGCCCGGGCAGACTGAAATCTGGGTCCTCGCGAATATCAGTGACTTCGCCTATATGCCGGTCACATTGACTGAAACGGCGACGGGCATACATCCGAAGTTTGCGATTGTCGGCCAGGACGGTAATCCTTTCGGCCAGGTCCAGCCGCCAGTGGATGGTGACGGGACCAGGCTCGTGATTCCGCCGGCGTCCCGATACGCGATAGCGGTCACGATGCCGACATCCGGGGATCTTGTTCTGGAAATGCCCCCGCTCGAAGGCGCGAAGCCAGTCACCAATCCAGGCGTCCTCTACACGAACAACGGCACCGACAATCCGCCGGCAGAACTCGGAATCGTCACGGTGGACCCCTCGGTGATCAGCTACGCCGACGGGTTTTTCACGTTCCCGACCCAGCAGTTGATTCGAGCCACCCCAGATCAGGGTGAAGGCCGGACAACGCCATTCGAGTACGGACAGAATTTAGACGCGTACACGTCGTTCGTGGATACCGCAGCCATGAACCCCGAGGTGACGCGGTCGCTGACGGTCTCGGGCGGTTTCGGTAACGACAAGGCCAGCAACAGTGATCCGAAGGCCTTCACCTACGAATTCGCGGACAACACTTTCCCTAATATTCCGCTCATCCAACCTCGCTTGAATTCCGTCGAGGAATGGAAGATCACCAACCTCAACAACGACGAGCATCCGATGCACATCCACGTCAACGACTTTCAAGTCATGGAAGTAGTGGATCCCGTTGCCGGAACGACGACGGGAGTTCAACCGTGGGGGATCGATAACGTCAACGTGCCTGCCCCGGTGACGGACGAGAACGAGAATGCGCTCGAGTCGGCGTCGGTGACGTTGCGGACCAAGTTCACCGAATACACCGGAACCTTTGTCATCCACTGTCATCGGCTCAATCACGAGGACAACGGGTTGATGGCGACGGTCAATGTGATTCCGGAAGTCTCGACGTATGCGGTCGCTGTCCCGGGTTCGCCCGGCGTGCCCGCGACGGTCCAGATCTTCGATGCCAACGGCGACAGGTTGGTCACGACCGTGAAGCCGTTCCCGTCGTTCGAGGGGACGCCGAGCGTCGCGATGGCCGACGTGAATGCCGACATGGTGTTGGACCTCGTCGTGGGAACGGGACCGGGTGTGGCACCGGAAGTGGTGGCGTACAACGCAGTTAGTGGTGAACCATTCACTGATGAGTTGGTACGCTTCGCTCCCTTTGCCGCGGACTTCCGCGGTGGTGTCAACGTCGGCGGCGTCGACATCGACGGGAATGCGTTGGCGGACAACATTATTGTCGGCTCCGGTCCGGGAATGGAATCGCAGGTGAAGGTCTATTCGACCGATCTACCGGCTGACAAGAAGTCGGCTCCGGCGGAATTCGGATTGTTCACGCCGTATCCGGGTTCGAGCAGCGGCGTCACAATCGCTACCGGAATGGTCGACTCGCATTCTGGTCGGGCCAGTATTGTCACCGCTCCGGGCGCGGGCGATGAATCGTGGGTGAAGACATTCCGCTACGACCTGTACCAGCCCACGGCAGCAGTGGCAGCGAAAGGCAACACCGACGAACACGCAGGTCATACGGATGGTCCGGTGATGACGTCGCAGTTCTTAGCGTTCGATCCGAGCTATCGGGACGGAGTTTCACTCTCAACGGGATGGGTGGCCGGTGCCGAGGGCGGAGCGAAGTCCATCGTGGCCGGGATGCGCGGAGGCGAAGGAACTGTGCGTATTTTCTCGAGCGGTTCACGTCTGGACGGTGCGCCTGAGATGTATCTCGAAAGCCCCGATCATCATTCGACAGATGTTGCCTTCCGGGAGGTTGCGTCCTTCGATCCCTTCGAGGGCTCCTCTGGCGTCGGCGTTGCGACCACCAGCACGACTGTGGGCGCAGACCTTCTGGTCAGTGGGCCGTCCGAGGTACGCAAATTCATAGTGGGGCGGGCAGATCCGTCGGCGACCACCCTCACTCCGACTCTTGTCGGAACCCTGCCGCCTTATCCTTCAGGTGCTGGAGCATTGCCGCTCGCGGGTCGTTAGTCGCGGCCTGTGCGTTCTTTGCTGCTTTGACGTTGGCGCAGCCCTCGCCGATACCGCGGGCGTCGTTGCAGTGGGAGTGCTCGGACCGACTCGACTCGCGAGGTGGTCGAGGGTTAGGGCTCACCCTGGTAGAACTTCTCCTCGTAGCACGCGCTACTGGGCACCTCGTAGCCCCGGCCGGCCGGGGTTCGACTGGTGCCGCTACAGCTTGAGTCACTCCATTCATGTCAGGTATCACGCCACACGAAGTGGACGCCACTGTCCGAATTGTCGAATGCTGTTGTATATCAGCAACTCTCGAGCAGATACTCTCAAACCTGTCCGATATGTCCCTAGGAATCGAAATTCTGTTCGATGAGAATTGCTGCATGGGTAATCGGGAAGCGTGGCAACTGGACGGCGAGGGCCTCAAAGCAGAGGTTCTGGACCTCGCCCGCGCCCGCCACGACATGCAATCCCGCATGGTGCACCTCGTTGCTGAAATGTTTACCCGTGACGCACTCCCCGACACGGGCTTCCGGGCCATCGCCCAGTGGTTGCACCGGTCCACGAATCTCGAGATCGGCGAATGCAGCCAACTGGTCAGCCTTGCACGGCTATTCATGCTCGAACCCGTAGTCGCACAATCCTTTCACGACGGCGACATCGACGCCCTCAAAGCCCGGCAGGTAGCACAGTTCTGCCAGCACCCACCCAAGAACATGCACATCGCGGACATCGAGAAAGCCCGCGAAATCCTGCTGACTCTCGCCTCGAAAAAGGTTTCCGACTGCGAGGCCACCCGAGCAGCCATCCGGCGCATCGAAAAGAAATACGGCAACCGCGCCGACGGCGTCCCCGTCGGGGAAGATTCTTCAGCGCAACGAGTTCTACGCCTCCAAAAGTTTGTACGGCCGCGTCAGCGTCAAGGGCGACCTCGATGCCGTCAATGGCGCCCGGTTGCTCGCCCTACTGTCCGGCCTCTCGAAGCCGAATCCCGAAATCGACGGTGTGAAAGATCTTCGCACCCCGGCACTTCGGCGGGCCGACGGTTTCTGTGAGATGCTGAGCCGCTTTGAGATGGCCGGCCTCGGACCCGTCGAAGGTGGCGTCAAACCGCACCTGACGATCACCGCTACCGCGAAAGACCTGACGGACCTGCAGGCATTGAAAGATCTGTTGCCGTCCACCGAGGAACTCGGGTATGCGATCACCAACTGGGCCGGGCCCATCAGCCTCGATTCCGCTCGGATGTTGGCGTGCGATTGCACGGTCACTAGAATCCTGCTCGACCGGAACGGGGTTCCGCTCAATCATGGACTCGACGAGCGAACCGCGACGGTTGCGCAGCGGCGAGCGTTGGCCGTCAGAGATGGCGGGTGTGCATTTCCGGGCTGCGGAACCCCGCCCGGATGGTGCCAGGCTCACCACATAGTTCACTGGATGGATAGTGGTCCAACAGATTTCGATAATCTTGTCCTCACCTGTGGCCATCACCATCGGTTGCTTCACCATACCGAGTGGAGGGTTGAGATCGGGGATGATCGGAAAACCTGGTTCTATCCACCGATGTCGGTTGATCCGTATCAGGTTCCGATTCCGGGAAATAGTCCACCGACGGCAGCCTGAACAACCGAATACGCAGCATGTACACCGGGGTAGAAACATGCCTCGGTGCACTTTTCTGCGTCTCGATGGCAAGTCAGGGGAGCGACCAGACCTGCGTCGTCACCACGTAGAAGACGACTACCCAGAACGCAGTAACCGCTGCGACAATCGCCAAGCCTTGCGCATTGGTCTTCGCGACTGGAATGCCCGATGGCGGGCGTAACCACCTGTGCAGCAATCGATTCACGTAGTACGGCATGGTGAAGAAACTCATGATGAAACTCGAGAGCAGATTGCCGATCAACAATCCGAGCCACAACGGCATTTTCAGTGGTGACAGTGCCAAGGTCAACAGCACGACGGTGGGGTAGAGGCCAACCCACACTGCTACCGCGGTTTTTGTGTCCGACGGCGGTGGTGCTTCGTTTCCGTTCTCGTCGAAGGCAAACCAACTACCGAAGGAATTGTCGACGGTCCGTAGTTCGAAATCGTGGAACTTGCGGCCCTCGGCCAGGAGTTCCTGACGCTGCGGCGACGTCAGCCAGGTGTCCAGATGTGCGGCGGTGTCGAAGCGGTAGAGAGTGGTCCATTCGTCCTGGACTCCCTCGACGGGACGGAACAGTTCGGTCCCTCGAAAGCCGTCGAATGCGCTCTCGGTCTCACGGAGTCGGTCTTGCCAGTCGAGAAACTCGTCGATGTTGTTGTCACTGACTCGATGGGTCACGACGACTGTGAGCAAGGGGTCGGGAGGCTTGATCCCACCACTCACAACTTGTTGTGTGGCGGGTCCGTCGAAGAATTGTCGGCCTTGATCGAGGTAGTCCTGCCTGGTTGCACTGTTGATCCAGGCCTGAACATGAGCGATGGAATCGAAGCGGTACACAACCACCCAATCCGGTTGGACGGGTGTCGGAGCCGAGACTTCTGCCCCGAGAAACCCGGAGTAGTCGGCGGCGGCGCGGTTGAGGTCTTTCTGCCAGATCTCGAACGGTTCCTCCCAGCCTGCACGGACTCGTTGACCGATGATGACAGTCGCCACGTTGCTTGCCGGTGTAGTCATCGGTTCAGTCCGGTGTAGATCCGCTCAGGAGTAAGCGGCAGGGACCGGAAGCGGCTTCCCGTTGCGTTCGCGAGCGCATTTGCCAGCGCCGGGGCCACAGGATTGATGCAACACTCCGCCATGCCTTTTGATCGTAGGGGCCCAACGGAATCAGTTGAATTGACGAGTAGTACCTCGGTGCGCGGAATATCCGCGTACGTGGGGATGCGGTAGTTGCGCAGATTCGGGTTCATCATCGTTCCGTTGGCATCCACCTGGAAGTTCTCGGTGAGTGCGAAGCCGATGCCCTGGGCAACTCCGCCTTCGATCTGCCCGCGCACCTGCGCCGGATTGATGATCACGCCCGCGTCGGTGGCCTGAACGCTGTACAGAATCCTGATCTCCCCGGTGATTCGGTGAACTGCAATTCGGAAGCCGTGAGTATTGGACACCACGCTGCGCGGCGATCCGTAGGCTTTGCGGGCTTCGGTGAATCTGATTCCCCGTCGTCGGCCGGCGTCGACCAGTTCGGCCAGAGTAATGCGGACATCTCCACACAGGATTTTGTCGTCGTCCATCGAACATTGATCAAGGGCAACGCCGGTGTGGGATGCAGCGAACGCAAGCAATCGTTCGCGCAGAGCGTTCGACGCTCGAAGCACGGCGTTTCCGGCGACAAACAGTCCGGCGCTGGCGAAAGCGCCTGTGTCGAAACCGGTTCGATCAGTGTCGGATTGAATGATACGTACACGCGAAGGCGTGGTTCCCAGCTGGTTTGCTGCGATCTGGACATGTGCGGTGGACGTGCCCTCGCCGAATTCGACTGTGCCGATGGCAAGTTCGTAGACGGAATCGTCGCCGAGAGTGAGCCAGGCCTCCGAGATGTGTTCGGTGGGTGGCGCCGTTTCGTGTAGTGAGCTTGCGGTGCCCGTACCGATGAGCCAATCGTCTCCGAGTGTCGGGACCGGGTTGCGGCTCAAGGCAGCGTCTACTAGATCGATGCACTGCCCGAGTCCGTCTTCGGTGAAAATGACGTCGTCGGGGCCGTCTTCGAGCGCGACCAATGAGTCACCCGGGCGGACGATATTGCGTCGACGCACGTCGAGGGGGTCCAGACCCAACGCGATCGCCAGTTCGGTCATCGCGGATTCGACGGCGAAGGCAGGCTGAGTCATGCCGTATCCACGGAGGGCGCCGCTCGGAACACTATTTGTGTAGACCGAATACGCGTCGAACTTCTTGTTGGCGCAGCGATACAGCGAAACTGCCGCACCGCCGGCGAACAATGTTTCGCCGCCGTGGTTTCCGTAGGCTCCGGTGTTGGAAATGTTGCGGTACTGAAATGCGGTGAGCGTCCCGTCGTTTTTGGCGCCCAGCTTGATTGTCAGTTTCATGGGATGGCGCGGCGACGCCGTCGTGAATTCTTCCTCGCGCGTGAACTCGAGACAGACGGGTCTACCGGTGTCCAAGGTAGCGAGCGCCACGAGATCTTCGCTGATCACCTCCTGTTTTCCGCCGAAGCCGCCGCCCACCCGCTTGCAGAACACTCGCAGCTGATCGGGACGAAGGTCGAAGAGATGCGCGAGTTTGACCTTGGCGATCGACGGGGATTGCGAACTTGTCCGGACGTGGAGGCGACCCTCCTCCATCCAGGCGATCGAGCCGTGAGTCTCCAAGTGGGCATGCTGAACCCGCGGCGAGAAGTACGTGCCCTCGTGAATGACGTCGGCGTCTGCGAACCCGGCCTCCACATCGCCGACGTGACCATGGATTTCGAGCAGGATGTTGCGCTCGGGGTCGCGGACGAACGGGTCGTCCGAGCCGTGCAAAGCCGGAGCGCCGTCGGCCATCGCGTCTTCGGGGTCGAAGACTGCGGGGAGAATCTCGTACTCAACAAACACTTTTCGACGCGCTTCCTCCGCGGCAGCGACGGTGTCGGCCAGGACTGCCACTACACGTTGCCCGACAAAGCGCACGACGTTGTCGAGAATGTAGGTGTCGTCAGGGTCAACCAGGTGGTCGGTGTGAAGTGCAGTGGTAAAACGTTTGCGCGGCACGTCTTTCCACGTGTAGACGCGATGCACTCCGGAAACGGCAAGGGCTTCGGCGGTATCGATGGAGACGATGCGGGCGTGTGCGTGCGGCGAGTGGAGCACCTTCAGGTGCAACATTCCGTCGATTGTGGTGTCCATCGTGTACTCGGCGCGGCCGGTCACCACGTCGGTGGAAGCCGGTGCGCCGACGCTGGTACCCACGGCTTCGCCGGGAAGTGCAACTTCGATTCCGTTGACACCGTTGACAGCGTCCTCGATGGCCCGATATCCCGTGCAGCGGCACAGGTTTCCTTTGAGTGCGCGGGGAAGGTCATCTTTCTGGGAGTCCGTCAACGCGGCCGACGTCATGATCATGCCGGCAGTGCAGAACCCGCACTGAAACCCCGGAGCGTCGCGGAACTGCTGTTGCATCGGATGCAGGTTGTCGGGCGTTCCCAGGCCTTCGATAGTGGTGACCTCGCGGCCTTCGGCACGAAACGCGGGAGTGATGCAACTGTGGACCGGGTTGCCGGCGAGCCACACGGTGCACGCGCCGCAATCGCCGCCGTCGCAACCCTTCTTGGCGCCGTGGTGGCCGAGTGTCCGTAGGAAGGTTCGTAGGCACTGTCCCGGGCTCGGCTGTTCTTCGAAGCTGTTGCCGTTCACCAAGTACGTCATGGCTGATCCTCGTTCAGTTCGACGCGTATTTCCTCGGCGTAGTGGTGCGCGAGGTGACGGCGGTGGTCGGGGGTGCCATTGGGGTCGTCGAACCAGACTTCGTCAGGAATGGCGTCGATGCTGGATCGAAGTGTTGCGGCGTCGGGCATGGTCTCGAATGCCAGCTGAACTGGACGGGTTGTCCCGGCCGTGATGGTAAGCAGGAGATCCGTGCTGCCGCGCGTCTGTGTGGCGATCATGAAGATCGTCGAACGGCCGAGGCGAGTGAGGCTGAATCTGCGATGGGTGTGGCGTTTGGTGAGTGCCTGAGCGGGGATGTCGATGCTGCGGAGTACCTCGCCGGGTTCGAGAATGTTCTGGTGGTCGCCGGTCACGAAATCGGCGGCGTCGACGGTCCGCTCGGATCCGTCTGTGGCCCAGAGCGTGTAGGTCGCTTCGAGGGCGACTGTCAACGTGATCATCGGGCCGGCGGGCAGAGACATACAGATATTGCCGCCGACCGTCGCGGAGTTCCAGATCTTGAACGACGACAGAAATGATTCGCACGCGAAGGCAAAGAGCGGAGCCGAACCCCAATGCGGTGGCGGGACATACGCATACAGGTCCCGTATTGTGCAGGTCGCGCCGATGGTGAGGCCCACCTCACTCGGGTCGAGTGGTGCCCAGCCGAGCATCGTGAGATCTACGAGACGATCCAAATCGGGTTGTTCCGCCGAGAACAGCCACGTTCCCCCGGCAAGCCAGGCATCACCGGGACGCCAGATGATTCCGGGGAGGTCGGGCGGTCGCCGCACAACGTCGGCAATGGTGTTCAGATCCATGAGCCTGCTCCCGTCGGGAAAGCCGCGCGGACCTACGACATTACTGATTGCGTCGTGCGCAAATCCAGCATTTCGTACAAATCGGAGGATTTCCGAATCGAAGCCCTCATCGACACTCGGTTCATCGAAATACCGGCGAGGTCAGTTCGGTGATCAGTGTCTCCGGCCGGACGATCTCGGTCCAGGAGATCCACTCCGGGTAGTCCGTCCCGTCCGGCCCACGCATTACGAAGTCCCACTCGCTGCCGACGCGGAACTCGAACGCCCGCGCGGTCGTGGTGAACCCATCCGGTCCCCACCACTGCGACAGGTGCCGCACCTCGGTGAACGCCTCGAACACCAGCTCCGGCGGGGCGTCGATCACTCGGGAGATCACGATCTCGCGGTCGGCGGTGTCCGCCTGCAACGACGTTTCAGAGCGCATTGAATCCATCAGTTACTCATCTTTCCTGTTTGAGTTCTTGCACGTATACGTCCAGCCGATCGAAGCTCTCGCTCCAGAACTGCTCGAACCCGCCGGTCCACTCATGAACCGCTCGCAGCCCACGGGCGTCAAGGCCGTACAGGCGCTGCTTGCCCGCCCTGTGATCGCGCACCAGCCCGACCTCGCGGAGTACTCGCAGGTGCTTCGACGCCCCGGGCTGCGTCATTCCCAGCTCCTCGGCGACCTCGGTCACCGGCCGTTCGCCCGCCCGCAGCAGGACAAGGATCTCCCGACGCTGGGGTTCGGCGATCGCGTTGAAGACGTCCGACGTGGTTGCTGCTCGCGCCATGACAGCGAACATGTACCCATATAGGAAAGTGTTCAAGGGTTGCCTGTGAGCATTGGATCGAAGGCCCCCGCGAACACATCGATGCCCACTACGGCATCGTCGAGCACCGGGACGCCGAACGCTCGTCACGCCTCGCTTGGGTCCTTCAGGCGGGACCAATCATTCGTCTCGAGCACTGGATAGATCACCAGCCACCACATCATCAGGATGTGAGAGCCGCACACTGCCGTGCTGCGGACGTTTCCCGTGCGCTCCATCCCGGTGGAAGCAACCGTGCGGCTGAGTTCTTTCTCACTCTCGGCCCCGATCTGCGAACTTTGCCAACCAACCTGCAGGTCAGGGCTATTATAGTCGCCGTATGAGTTTCGAAACACTCGACACCGACCTTCTGGCGCGCAGGTTTGCATGTCTGGGCGATCCGACTCGACTTCGAGTTTTGCGAATCGCCGCTGCCGGTCCCGTCACGGTTGATGCGATCGTCCGGGACGCTGGAATCGAGCCGTCGGTTCTGAGCACTCATCTCGAAGCGTTGGTGGATGTCGGATTTATCGACATCACAGTTCACGGCGAAAAGTCCGTGATCAATGTTGCCGAATCCGCGTATTCGGACCTTGTGAAAGCTGCGACGGTGGTCGCTGCGCGGGGTCAGGCTCGTGACACATTGGGATCGCTGCCCGAGGATGTGGTGCTACGACGGATGAACGACGGCGACTGGGACGCTGTCCAAGCGATCTACCGCGAGGGAATCGATACCGGGACAGCAACATTCACCACCACGGTTCCTTCAGCCGAGAAGTTGGATGCACAGTGGTTGCCCGATCACCGATGGGTGGCAGAAATCGACGGACTGGTGGTGGGATGGGCAACGCTCAGCCCGACGTCCTCACGCGCCTGCTACCGCGGTGTTGCCGAGAACTCCATCTATATCGGTAGCGCGGCGCGCGGTCGCGGGGTGGGGAAACTGCTTCTGCGCCAGCAAGTTCAGGCGGCCGATGCCAGTGAGATCTGGACTGTGCAGTCGTCGATCTTTCCCGAGAACCGGGCAAGTGTGGCTTTGCATCAGGCCGTCGGATTCCGGATTGTCGGGACACGTTCGCGTATCGCGCAACTGGGGGGACAGTGGCGCGACACGGTGTTTTTGGAGCGTCGTGTTTCTGAGGGGTAGTAGCGAGAGCGCCTCTAGCCTTTAGCCGCACTGATCCCGGCACGGCGGCCGTAGAAACTGCCGTCACCCAGCGATGTTCCCGACGCGTAGCCGCCGGCGCACACTCCGGCGGTGCAGCGGCCGGCAGCAAACAGGCCGGGAATCGGTTCACCGGCGACATGCAGAACCTCGGAGTTGACGGACGTTCGCAAACCTCCGAGGGTGAATCCGGCAGTGAAGTTTCGTAGGTCCAGAGCCGCAATGGGGGAGCCGATGGGTTTCACCCATTCGGATTTCTTGCCCAGTACGGGGTCCTCGCCGTGCTCGGCGTGACGGTTGTACACCTCGACGGTGGATTGCAAGGTGCCTTCGGGCAAGTCCATCTCGGATTCGAGTTCCTCCACGGTTTCGGCTACCCACTTGGGTCGGAACCGGAAGAACGGGGTAGAGCTGTCCGCAGCAGCACCCTCGTCGTACGCAGCTTCGTCGATGATCAGATAGGCCTGATTGTCATTGCGTAACAACGTTTCCTGGCCGATACGTCCGGGGTACGTGTCTTCGTTGACGTATCGCTGACCGCGGGCGTTAACGAGGATTCCGCGCACCATCAGCTGCGGATCGCCGAAAAAGGCAACTTCGGTGGCGTCCATGTGTGCCAGGTCAGCGCCCAAGGCTTGCGCCATACGTATCGCGGTGCCGTCATGCTCTTCGATAGCAGCGCCGGGCCGGCCGATCAATCGCGGAGCATACGACGCGATCATCGATTCGTTGTACGCGAAGCTGCCGGTCGCCAGCACAACACCGGTCCGAGCGCGTACAGCCACTTCCTTGCCGTACTGCTTCGCGATGATTCCGACCACTCGATCTCCGTCGACGACCAGACGCTGAACGCGCATGTCGAGCTCGGCCCGCACACCCAGCTTCTCCGCGGTTTCGACCAGCGGCTTCATCAGCATGTAGCCACCGCCCTTTTCGCCAGTGCGCTTGCCGCTCATCTGCGGGACATGTCCGCGGGGAGCCGGGGTGGCGATGGTGTTGAACGGTGCGGAATTCTCGCCGCCGGAGTACATGAGTCCGTCATCGAAAGGCGTTTCCCAGCCGGGCTGGCCGTAGAAGCTCTCCTTGAACGGAACGCCGTTGTCGACCAGCCAGTTGTAGTGCTCGACGCTGCCGTCGCAGTAGTCGGTGATCTTCTCCTCGTCGGCGCCGGGGCCGAGGGCAGCCATCATGAACGTCTTCATGTTCTCTGGTGTGTCTTCGAAGCCGAGGGCCTTCTGCAGCGGTGTTCCGCCGCCGAGATAGATGAACCCGCCGGCCAGCGCCGCCGCGCCGCCCCATCCGCTGGTGCGTTCGAGTACCAGCACGTCGGCGCCCGCGCGTGCCGCTTCGATAGCTGCGGAGACACCGGCTATGCCGTAGCCCGCAACAACGACGTCGGCCTCGTAATGCCAGGTGTCGATAGTCTGCGCGGATATCGGACGGATGGAGTTGGCCTCAGCCATGGATGTCGGTCCTTCGCTCGGAGATGGTTCTGTAGTCGAAGTATCTCGGCTGGAGGTCAGACCGTATCCGTTTTCGACGAATCTCCTGCTGCTTTTTCTGCAGCCCGCGTGGCCTTTCGGCGGTCCGCCTTGACTGCGATGAGTGCATTGTTCAGCCCGGTAGCCAGCGGCCAGCCGACGTAGTGGCACAGGAAGATCGCGGCTTCTTCGACTTGTTGTTCATCGAGTTCTTCGTTGTGAAGAGCGGCGTTGATCTGAATCTTCGCTACATCGGATTGGCCTTGGGCGGTGATTGCGCCGAGGAGAAGTAATCGTCGATCACGCTGAGACAAGCCCGGTCTCGTCCAAATATCGGCAAACAAGTGATCGGCGGTGACTGCAAAAAATTCGCCCGGAACGTTGGCGGGCAACTCCCAGCCGTACACCTCGTTCATCTTTGTGACTCCGCGTGCGCGAGCCTCGGAGATAGCGCTGCCGTCATGGTCGGTCATGAATGCTCCTTTGCTTCGTGTTCTGCGTGCACGCCGCTTCCGACGCCCAGTCCGGGCCCGAGTCCGGTCAGGGCAAGGCTCGCGAGGGGTAGGTCGAGGTTCAGCCTCCCGCCCAGATCGAGTGCCAGGCTCAGATCCTTCTCTCCGAGATTACGAACATGCCCGAGGATCGAGAACCACGGATCGCTCTCGTCGAGCGTTGCCGTGCTTTTTCGCAGCATGATCGCTCCGGCGCCTCCGGTGATGGCGTCGGTGTGCCGGACCACCTTGCCCAGGGTGCGGATGTCGAGACCGGCAGCTTCGGCAAGCCGCGACGCTTCCATTGCTGCTGTGAAGGAAGCGAAGTGAAGTAGATTGCGCGCCAGTTTCATTCGTGTTCCGGCGCCGACCTCACCGGCGTGGACAATCAACTCTGCCCAACACTCGAACGGTTCACGTACTGTCGCGAACGCCTCCTCGGACCCGCCGATCATCACCGCCAATCTGCCTTGCTGGGCGCCACTCGCGCCGCCGCTGATCGGAGCATCGACCAACAACACACCATATTCGCTGCACGTCTGTGCCAAATCGACAGCAGTGGTGTCCGAGATCGTCGAGTGAATTGCGACGACAGTACCGGGACGGGCGGTAGTGAGAATGCCGTCGGGTCCGGCCACAACGTCACGTACCTGAGCGTCGTCGAGCACGGTAACCGAGATAACTGTCGTCTGTGCTGCGACCGCGGCGGGAGTTTCGGCTGCGGTCGCGCCTGCCGTGGTAAATGATTCGAGGGCTTCGGGCCGCGCATCACAGACCACCAGCCCCCCTGGCCAGTCGAGTAGTCGAGTTGCCATGGGCGCGCCCATGTTCCCCAGACCGATGTAGCCGAGTGCGGCCTTGCCTGATGTTTCGGTCATGATCGATACACCTGCCCGCCGTCGACATTGAAGATCTGGCCGGTGACCCAACCAGCCTCATCGGAGAGGAGGAACAGGCACATTCCGACCAAGTCTTCCGGTGTTCCCATGCGTTGCAGTGGGATTCGTTTGACCATGTCCTTGACAATGTTGCCCGGTGTAACGGTGCGCGTAGCTTCGGTGTCGATCGGGCCGGGGGCTATCGCGTTGATTCGGATCTTGGACCAGCCGAGTTCGGTCGCGAGTTGCTGGGTCAAGCTGTTGATCCCGGCCTTCGCCAACCCGTAGTAGTTCGAGTACAGCCATGCGGCAGTTGATGATTGGTTCACGATCGACCCGCCGTTGGCTCGCATGTGCGGGACCACGGCGCGGCAGACGTGCAATGCACCGTCCATGTTCACGCTCATGAACTTGCGGTAATAGTCCCAGTCCACGGTCAAGAGGGAGTCGATCTTCATGCCGCCGTAGATGGCGGCGTTGTTGACCAGGTGCTCGATGCTGCCGAACTTCTCGATCGTGAAGTCGGCGAGGGCTCGTGTCGACTCGCCGTCGGCGACATCGACGTCCTTGAACACCGCGCTGCCGCCATCGGTGGTGATCTGTTTGGCGACAGTTTCGCCGAGTTCGCGATTGAGGTCGGCGACAACCACATTGGCGCCTTCGGCGGCCAAGGCGCGGGCATACGCCTCGCCGATGCCCTGTGCCGCACCGGTGACGATTGCGGTGCGTCCCTTGAAACGTCCTGTGGGTTCTGTGCGTCCCATGTCAAACCTGCTTTCGTTGTGGTTGCAGTGAGGGGATCTCATGCAGTGTTGTGCTCAAGCAGGGGAGGCGACCAGCTTCGTTTCCAGGTACTCCTCGAATCCTGCGAGACCCATTTCGCGGCCGATACCCGATTGTTTGTACCCACCGAACGGCGCGTCGGCGGAGTACCACACACCGCCGTTGACACTCAATGTTCCGGTGCGTACTCCTGCCACGACGCGATCGAGGCGATCCGGATCGGTTCCCCATACTGACCCGGAGAGACCGTAGGGGGAGTCATTCGCGATTCGGATCGCGTCCTCATCGTCGTCGAACGGAATGACTACCAGCACCGGCCCGAAGATTTCTTCCCGCGCGACACGTGACGAGTTATCCAGTCCGGCAATCAGAGTGGGCTCGACAAAATAGCCGTGTGCTTGATTCTCCGGTCGGCCGCCGCCCGCGACCACGGTGCCGCCTTCTTCGAGTGCCAATTTCACGTAGCCCTCTACGCGCTCGCGTTGCCTCGCCGAAATAACTGGGCCACAGACGGTTCCGGCCGCAGATGGGTCTCCCGCGTGAATCCCGGCCATCGTTCGCGAGGCTGCAGCGAGGGCTTCCTCGTACCGACTGCGAGGGACCAGCAACCGGGTGCTCAGCGCGCAGCCTTGACCTGCATGAACACACACTGAGAAGGCGGCAACAGAGCAGGCAGTTCGAATATCGGCGTCGTCGAGCACGATGAACGCGGACTTGCCGCCCAGTTCGAGAAAGACTTTCTTGAGGGTGTTGGCTGCAGCAGCCATCACTGCTCGCCCTGTTGCTGTGGATCCGGTGAAGGAGATGAGGTCGACGCGCGGATCGGTGCACAGTTGTGCGCCGAGGGAATGGTCGGTGGACGTGACGATGTTGACCACACCAGCTGGAATGTCGGTTTCTTCGGCAATCACCTTGCCGACAAGTGCTGCGCACCACGGGGTATCCGGCGCGGGCTTGAGTACGACGGTATTGCCCGCGGCTAGGGCCGGCCCCAGCTTGGCGAAATTGATCTGGTGTGGGAAGTTCCACGGAGTAATTGCGCCGACGACCCCGACTGCTTCTTTGAGTAGACGTCGGTGGGTGGGTATTCCCATCGGCGACGCATTCCCCAGATCTTGTTCCCACGAATAGTTTTCGACGAGATCAGCCCAGTACCGCAGGTCCTCGATGGGCCCTTCGAGTTGCGGTCCGCTCGTCAGCATCAACGGAGCGCCCACCTCCGCGATGGTGATCTCACGAAGTTCCTCGATGTGCGACTGCAGAGCGTCACAGAGTTGGCGCAGGCAGTGGGCACGAAAGCTGTGGTCGCGCGACCACTCGGTGGTATCGAAAGCGTTGCGTGCGGCACCGACGGCCGCATTCATGTCGGTTGCGGTGGCTTCTGCCGCCAAACCGATGATCTCTTCGGTGGCGGGGTTCACGATCTTGAAGGTGCCTCCTGAACCGGGGAGGAGTTTTCCGTCGATGAGGAGTGCGGAACTGTCGGTCGGTCGAAGCGTCATACGCGAATTCTTCCCTTCGGTCTGCACGATCAGGCCTGGAGACTGGACATGCGTCTGGACTCTAGTTCACACAATGGTCCGAGGCAACGAGTTTCGCGCATATGCGATGTGGGTAAAGGGATTTAGACTTTTGGCATCGAGATGTCGAAAACGGCCTCGCATCGTTGATCTCGCCGTTACGGTTCTTCATCAGTTACCCGATCCGGCTCCGGTTGCGTGGATCCGGACGGTTTTCCATTCGTGTGTCGATCCGATTGCAGGAGTGAGTCGATGAACAGAGTTGCTGGAAAAGTTGTCCTCGTGACGGGCGCTGCCCGCGGGCAGGGGCGCAGTCATGCGGTGCGTGTGGCTCAGGAGGGCGCGGACGTTATCGCGTTCGATCTCTGCGCCGATATTGCGTCCAACGAGTATCCGTTGGCCACTCCGGCCGATCTGGACGAGACGGAGCGCCTGGTCAAAGAGACTGGTCAGCGCGTTTTTGCTGCGCGTGTGGATGTTCGTGATCGGGAGGGCGTGGAAACTGCGCTGGCCGAGGCGGTTGAAGCCCTCGGAGGCCTGCACGTCGTTGTGGCCAACGCCGGGATCTGCCCGTTGGGTAAGCACATTTCGACGGCCGGATTTGTCGACGCTTTCGACGTGAACTTCCTGGGTGTGGTCAACACCGTGCATGCCGCCCTGGAATACCTCGGCGAAGGTGGATCGATCATCGCAATTGGCTCGGTGGCAGGTTTGGTGCCGCAGACCGGATTCAACGGTCAGCAGGCGTTGCAAGGTCCGGGCGGCGACGGATACGGGTTGGCGAAGAAGATGATTGCGACCTACACCAGTTCGTTGGCATTGACGTTGGGGCCGAGTTCGATTCGAGTCAACGCCATCCATCCGACAAACGTGAATACCGACATGCTGCAGAGCATGCCGATGTACCGAACGTTCCGGCCTGATCTGGAGAATCCCACGGCAGAGGATGCCGCAGTAACCTTTCCGTTCATGCAGGCGATGCCGACGCCGTGGGTCGAGCCTGAGGATATTTCGCATGCGGTCGTGTATCTGTCCTCGGACGAGTCTCGGTTTGTCACCGGACAACAGTTGCGAGTGGATGCGGGCGCGGGGATGAAGATCGGTTTGTAAATTGCGAATTCATTGTCCTGGACAAGTCACTGTAGTAACGTCCAGACATGTGTCCAGGGATGCCTACGAATCCACGCGAAGACGCCTCAACGGCAAGCAGGCCGACACCGTCGCCAGGCTCACCGAAGCGGCGGTGGTGGTGCTTCGTGAGCATGAATTCGCAGGTCTGACGGTGCGCGCGGTTGCTGCGACAGCAGGGGTGGGCGCAGCTACGGCCTACACGTACTTCTCGTCGAAAGAGCACCTTGTCGCAGAAGTTTTTTGGCGAAAACTTCAGGCATCACCGAATCTGGAAGGGGTAGGCCCCGATCCGACAGCACGTGTGTTGTCGGTCTTGCGCAACATCGCACTACTGCTCGCGGACGAACCGCAGGTATCCGCAGCCGTGACCAACGCTCTCCTGGGAGCCGACCCGGAAGTGCAACTCCTTCGTGATCGGATCGGATTCGAAATCCATGGCCGTCTGGCTACGGCGATGGAACCCGGTGGAAGTCCCGAGGTGCTGGAAGCGATCGAAATGCTCTATGCCGGAGCGCTTTTGCGGGCCGGTATGGGATACGGCACGTACGCGCACATCGCCGGACGCCTGGAGGCTTCCGCACGACTGATTTTGGAGCATCCATGACCGAAGCCTTGATCGATCCGGTGATTTTCAACCCCTACGACTACGACTTTCATGATGACCCCTATCCGACATATCAGCGCTTGCGGGACGAATCTCCGATTTATCACAACAAAGATGTGGGATTCTGGGCGCTGTCACGACATTCGGATGTTCAGAGCGCATTCAAGGACAACAAACGACTCTCCAGCGCAAACGGAGTTTCTCTCGACCCGGCTGCTTACGGGCCACATGCTCACTATGTGATGTCCTTTCTTGCGATGGACGATCCGCGGCATATGCGGTTGAGGCAGTTGGTTTCTCGGGGATTCACGCCCCGTCGAGTCGCTGAGATGGACGGGCGAATCCTGGAACTCACGAGGCAACATCTGACGCCGGCGCTGGCCTCGGGTGAGTTCGATTGGATCTCCGAGGTGGCCGGGAAGCTTCCGATGGACGTGATCTCCGAATTGATGGGTGTCCCCGAACCGGACCGCGCCGAGTTGCGCCGGAAAGCGGACCTTGTGGTGCACCGTGAAGACGGTGTCCTCGATGTTCCGCCTGCCGCAGTCGAGGCCTCGATCAGTCTCATGGGCTACTACAAGGACATGATCGCGGAGCGTCGTCGCTCGCGCACCGATGATCTGACGTCGGCACTACTCGACGCCGAGATCGATGGAGACAAACTCTCTGATCAGGAGATTCTCGGCTTCATGTTCCTGATGGTCGTGGCGGGCAACGAAACTACCACCAAGTTGCTCGGGAACGCCCTGTACTGGGGTTCGCACAATCGCGATCAACTATCGCCCGTATTCGACGATCCTGACCGCGCCTCCGAATGGGTGGACGAGACACTGCGCTACGACACGTCGAGTCAGATTGTTGCGCGTACTACCGTCGTCGATCTCGAATATTACGGCCGATGCGTTCCGGCGGGGGAGAAGATGCTGCTCCTGATCGGTTCTGCGAACCGCGATTCTGATGTGTTCGAGGACGCGGACGAGTTTCGGCTAGGTCGAGGCGCGTCCAACAAACTGGCGAGTTTCGGCGCCGGCGTTCACTTTTGCCTCGGCGCGCACCTCGCGAAGTTGGAAGCGAAGATTGCCCTCGCTGAATTTGCCCGTCAGGTAAGCGATTACGAAGTCGACGAGTCCGGAATCGAACGAGTTCATTCAACCAATGTGCGGGGCTTCGCAGCCCTCCCGGTGAAAGTGCAGGTGCGCTGATGCCCCGTTTCGAACCCAATCCGACAAGGCGGCCCGCGCTGATCAGCGGTGCTTCGTCCGGAATCGGCACTGCGGCGGCGTACTCCCTTGCCGAACTCGGTCATCCTGTTGCACTCGGCGCCCGCCGAGTAGCTGAGTGCGAGGCCATCGCCGAGAAGATCCGCAGCAATGGCGGTGAGGCCTTCGCACATTTTCTCGATGTCACGGATGGTGCGTCGGTAGACGGTTTTGTCACTGCTGCCGAGAGCGCTTTGGGTCCGACCGAAATTGTTGTCTCCGGTGCCGGTGATCTCGAATTCGGTGCCGCCGACGAGATGGATCCCGAGCGCTTCCTGCGTCAGATCGAGGTTCATCTGGTCGGTGCTCAGCGCCTAGCTCACCGCGTGCTGCCTGGGATGAGAGGGCGACAGCGTGGCGACTTCGTGCTCATCGGTTCCGACTGCGCCGACCGACAGCGGCCACTCATGGGTGCCTACGACGCGGCCAAGGCCGGCCTCGAAGCGATGGGCCGTCAGATGCGAATGGAACTGGAGGGAACCGGTATTCGCGCCTCGATCGTGAGGCCGGGGCCGACGTTGACGGGAATGGGTATGGATACGACGCCGGAAATCATCGGTCCGGTTGGTGAATCGTGGGCCAAGTGGGGCTTCGCTCGTCACGGTTACATGCTGCGGCCTTCCGACATTGCAAACGCGATTGTTGCAGTCGTGACAGCACCCCGCGGTGCTCACATCGTTTTGGTGGAAGTTCAACCCGAGGCGCCGCTCAATCCAGTTCCCACTCACACTTCGCAGGAGACAACATGACATACGGAGTACAGGAGAACCCGCAAACTCTGCCCGCGCCGCCGCGCGTATCCGGGGGCGAATTCGAACACGGGCACCTCGAAGAACTCCGAACCGATCCGATCGCCCTCATGCGTCGGGTGCGCGAAGAGTGTGGCGATGTCGGCGTATTTCAACTTGCGGACCGCACCGTCATCCTGCTCTCGGGAGCCGAAGCAAACGAGTTCTTCTTCCGCTCCAGCGACGAGGATCTCGACCAGCAGGCGGCGTACCCGTTCATGAAACCGATCTTCGGTGAGGGCGTGGTCTTCGACGCGAGTCCTGAGCGTCGTAAGGAAATGCTGCACAACTCTGCACTGCGGGGTGAACAGATGAAAGGTCATGCGGCAACTATCGGCCGGGAGGTCGAAGCGATGGTCGCGCAGTGGGGCGACGAGGGCGAGATCGACCTTCTCGACTTCTTCGCCGAGTTGACCATCTATACGTCGTCGGCGTGCTTGATCGGGAAAAAGTTTCGGGATGAACTCGACGATCGTTTCGCCCAGCTGTACCACGAGCTCGAACAAGGCACCGATGCACTGGCTTTCGTCGATCCCTATGCGCCGATCGAGAGCTTCCGGCGCCGCGACGAAGCGCGCTTGGAGTTGGTCGCGCTGGTGCAGGACATCATGAACGGGCGCGTGGCGAATCCGCCGCACGGCAAGGAAGACCGCGACATGCTCGACGTGCTGGTCTCCGTCAAGGACGAGAACGGCGAACTCCGATTCAGCGCCGACGAAATCACCGGCATCTTCATCTCGATGATGTTCGCCGGCCATCACACCACCTCCGGTACCGCTGCGTGGTCGCTGATCGAACTCCTCCGTCATCCGGGCACCATGTCGGACGTCGTCGAAGAACTTGATCGCCTGTACTCAGATGGAGCAGACATCAGTTTTCATGCGCTGCGCCAGATCCCCGTCCTCGAAGCCGTGGTCAAGGAGACACTGCGATTGCATCCGCCGCTGATCATCTTGTTGCGGGTGGCTCGTGGCGACTTCGAGGTCGGAGGGTTCGAGATCCGTGAAGGCGATCTGGTGGCTGCTACTCCGGCGATCTCCAATCGCATTCCCGAGGACTTCCCCAATCCCGACGAATTCGATCCCGGTCGGTACATCGATCCGAATCAGGAAGACATCGTCAACCGGTGGACCTGGATTCCCTTCGGAGCCGGCCGTCATCGGTGCGTCGGCGCGGCCTTCGCGCAGATGCAACTCAAGGCAATTTTCTCGATTCTGTTGCGTGACTTCGAGTTCGAGATGGCGCAACCGTCGGAAAGTTACCGAAACGATCACAGCAAGATGGTTGTCCAATTGCAGCAGCCCTGTTCGGTGAAGTACCGGCGACGAGTTGCTGCGGGTAGCGAGGGGTGAATCGTGCGTATCGAAGTCGACCTGGACCTGTGTCAGGGGCATGCCTCTTGCGAATTGGAGGCACCTGACGTCTTCGAGGTCCCGAAACGGGGGAAGGTCAAGGTTCTTGACGAGTCGCCGCAGCAGGACCAACGACGTGAGGTGGAGTTGGCCGTTCGTTACTGCCCGACAGGGGCCCTGAAGCTCATCGACGACTGATGCACCAGTGCAGTTTCTTAACTCGAGGGAGGAAGTTCACATGACCGGATTCGACCGCGCCGAGCTCGACGAGATGGTGCAACGCTGGATTGACGAGAACAAGAAGGCCGAGGCCGCCGGTGATTGGAAGCCGTTGGCGGACATGTACACCGAGGACGCTACGTACGGCTGGAACTACGGGCCGAAGCAGGATTTCATGGCAGTGGGTCGCGAAGAGATACGCACGGTTGCACTCGGCCTCGAGATGAACGGCCTCGAAGGCTGGCAGTACCCGTACCAGGATTTTGTGGTCGACGAACGTAGCGGCAATGTCATCGGGTTGTGGAAGCAGATCTCCGACGCCAAGCGCTCGGACGGTAGTAATTACTCCGTCTACGGAATCGGTGGGAGCTGGTTCCAGTACGGGGGTGACTTCCAATGGTCGTGGCAGCGTGACTTCTTCGACTTCGGAAATGTCTCGGCGCTGTTCATGGAAATGATTCAGAACAACGCACTGTCGAAGGGAATGCAGTCGCGGATTCAGCGGTCGATCTCCGGTGAGCCGCTCCCCGGTTGGTACCGGGTCGGAACCACCCCGGTTCCGCTGTGGTGAGTCCGGTGACCGTGCCTGGTTCGTTCGAGACACTCTCTCGTGCGGATCTTGCGGTTCTGGTGCCGGAGTTGTTGCTCTGTGGCCAGCTCATCGATCGATCCGGGATGGCGCACCTGATCATGGAATTCGGCCGCGAGGGTATGGCCGAGGTCGCGATCGAAGAATGGGAATCGGCCAGTCCCTGGTACACCCGGCGCATGCAGAAGGCATTGCGGTACGAGGGCGATGACGTCGTCACCATCTTCAAAGGCCTGCAACTCGATATCGGTGCCCCGCCCCAGTTCATGGACTTTCGTTACCGGGTGGACGATCCACAACACGGTGAGTTCTGGCTTGATCATTGCGGCGCACTCATGGACGTCGAACCTCTCGGTGACGAATTTGTCACCACGATGTGTCATGACATCGAAGACCCGACGTTTGATGCAACTGCGATAGCGACCAACCCGTACGCACAGATTCGTCCGATTCATCGGCCCCCACGTCGACCCGCGGACCAGCATCCACACTGCGCGTGGACCGTGATCATCGACCCGTCCCACGTTCCACCCGTCATGACTCACCACACCGAACAGATCGGGTGCACCGCTGCCGCGTCGACAGAATTGAGTCCGATCGACGACGGGGACGAAGGAGCGAGCGATTACGCGGGATCGTTGCTGTCGGATCTGAGATTCTCCGATTTTTCGCGCTCGGCGCTGGTCCGTATAGCGCAGGAAGTGTCGCTGCAACATCACCTGCTGGCGCTCGGATTCCTGCTGGCGGTACGCAAGCGCACCAGCGAGGACAAGGCGCGGGAGATCACTCTCAAACAGCTCACAGGAATCGCGGGTGTCGCAGCGCAGCGCATCCGAGACGCACTGGGATTACCGTCGGATCTGGAAGGCCTTTCGGCGGTTTTGGCTCTCCACCCGTTACTGAACCCGAAGCAATACGTCACCAGTGAAATCCACTGGGACGGAGAAAATCTCGAACTGTGGATTTCGCGAGCAGGTCGCGTCGACGAGGATGGTGGTTGGCCCACTTTGATCGACGCCGACCATCTTGAACCGCTCCAAGCGTTGGTGCGCGGAGTGAACCCCCATTTCACCGTTCGGGTAAATTCCGACACCCCAGCGGGCCTTCACATCGCGGTTGATATCGCCGAGGATCCGGCTCCGGAATGTGTTGAGGTCGCCATCACGAAGGTGAGTAGCGGCGCAGGATTTGCTTTCCAAGATCGTGGAATTCCATTGCCTCTCTTCGTAGTCTGAGCGGCCGAAACTGAAGGATCGTGCATGGCCTACACCTTTGCAGACCTGTTCGAGCACTCTGTCGACGCGATGCCTGATCGGCTGGCGTTGATCGTTTCGGGGGAGGAGGTGACCTACCGTGAGCTCGACGAGCAGGCCAATCGATTGGCGCACCATTTCGCATCGGTGGGTTTGGGTACCGGTGCCCACATCGGCATTCACATGCACAACTCGATCGAGACCATGGTCGCGATCCTGGCATCGTTCAAGATGCGCGCTGTTCCGATCACCGTGAATTACAGGTACACCCCAGATGAATTGGTGTACGTCTACGACAACGCGGATCTTGATGCGCTGGTGTTCCATCGCGGATTCGCCGACCGGGTGGCCGAGGCCGTGGTGTCGACGCCACGAGTAAAACACCTGCTGGAAGTGCCGGACGAACTTGCTACGACGAGGGAATCACCGGTAGCCGGTGCGGCGGAGTACGAGACTGCGCTGGCCGCTCAATCTCCCCACCGGACCGGCGAGCACGCGTTCGCCGAGCGTAGCGGGGACGATGTGTACATCCTCTACACCGGCGGGACTACCGGGCGACCGAAGGGTGTCGTCTGGCGCCAGGAGGACATCTGGCGAGTTCTGGCCGGCGGCTACGACTTCTACTCCGGTGAGCCGATCACCGACGAGTTCCAACAATCACGCGGCGGCGCGGCAGCGGCCGAACCGATGCGGTGGTGCATGTTGCCGCCGCTGATCCATACGTCGGCGTTGATGCCGACGTTCAACGCACTGTTTTCCGGTAATACCGTGATCTTCGAACCACGATTCGACGCGTCACACGTCTGGCAGGTGGTCGAAGAGTATCGACCGCAGGTCATGGTCATTACAGGCGACGCGATGGGGCGACCTCTGGTGGAGGCGCATCGTGAGCTGACACCCGATTCCTCGAGTTTGGCGGTGCTCGCATCTGGCGCGGCACTGTTCTCGGGATCGGTGAAGGATGCGTTCTTCGATGTCTTCCCGAACCTGATGATCTCCGATTCGGTCGGCTCCTCCGAAACAGGTTTCGGCGGTATCGGTTTCGCGACGAAGGGCCTGGAACAACGCGGTGGGCCCAAGGTGGGCGCCAACCGGTTCACCGTTGTGGTCGACGACGACAATCGGATACTGGCCCCCGGTTCCGGCGCGGAGGGGTGGCTGGCGAAACTCGGCAACGTGCCGCTCGGGTACTACAACGATCCGGTGAAGTCGGCCGAAATCTTCCGAGTTGTCGACGGCGGACGCGCTGTGGTGACCGGAGATCGTGCGCGGATCGAGGACGACGGGTCGGTCACGCTCCTCGGACGCGGGAACATGGTGGTCAACACCGGCGGTGAGAAGGTGTTCGTGGAAGAGGTCGAGGCCGTCGTCAAAGCGCATCCGGATGTGTACGACGCCACCGTGATCGGGGTCCCGGACGAGCGTTGGGGCAACCGAGTTGCTGCTGTGGTGCGTATGCGCGAGGGTGTCGAAGCGGATTTCGAATCCATCGAGAAGCACACCAGAAGCCACCTCGCGGGATACAAGATTCCGCGAGTGTTCTGGACCGCGACGGAGGTTGTACGCGCACCGAGCGGAAAGCCCGATTACCGATGGGCGAAGGAGTACTCGCAGAGTCAGCAGTCGGCTTACCGGATCGATTAGTTCACCGCGGCGCGTGCGGCGCCCCACATCGAGGAGCACACCACCATGCCTGATCTCGACCTTCCCGACGGTTTCGACGTCACAGATCCGCAGATGTACCGCGAACGAGTTCCCCTTGCCGAGTTTGCCGAACTGCGTCGCTGCGCACCGGTGTGGTGGAACGCGCAGGAACCGGGTACGGGCGGATTCCATGACGGTGGCGCGTGGGTGGTGTCGCGGCATGCGGACGTGCGTGATGTGTCGTTGCGTTCGGAAGAGTTCTCCAACAACCGCAATGGGTGCATTGCGCGCCATGAGGACAATATCTCTGCCGACGAGATGGAGGTGACGAAGCACGTCCTGATCAACAAGGACGCGCCGGAGCACACGCAGTTACGCAAGCTTGTCGCGCGATTGTTCACACCCAGGTCGGTGGAAGCTATGCGGGCCGGACTCGCAGATCGAGCCGAGCAGATAGCAAAGACGGCGGTTGCGGCAGGCAACGGTGACTTTGTCCAGCAAGTGGCCAGTGAGTTACCGATGCAGGCGATCTCGGATCTGATCGGGGTGCCGCAGGATGCTCGTCGGCAGCTTTACGAATGGTCGAACCAGATGACGGGGTACGACGACCCGTCGATGGCCGGTGCATCCAGGATGGCCTCGGCACAGATCCTCGGCTACGCCTATCAGCTTGCCGAGGCACGTCGGGACGAACCCCTCGACGACATCATCACCCGGTTGGTCAACGCAGATGTGGACGGTGAGGCACTCACACCCGAGCAGTTCGGATTCTTTGTCATAATGCTGGCGGTGGCGGGAAACGAAACCACACGCAATGCAACAACACTCGGGATGCTGGCGTTTCTCGAGCATCCTGAGCAATGGGAACGCTACAAGCGTGAACGACCCCGTACTGCGGCAGACGAGATCATTCGGTGGGCGTCGCCGTTGACCTCGTTTCAACGGACGGCAGTGGTGGACACCGAGATTGCCGGAACTCAGATCAAGAAGGGGCAGCGTGTGATCCTTCTCTACGGATCCGCCAACTTCGACGAGGATGCATTCGAGAATCCGGAAGTCTTCGACATCATGCGGGATCCGAACCCGCACCTCGCGTTCGGCGGAACGGGACCGCACTACTGCGTCGGAGCCAACCTGGCGCGGATGGAAATCGATCTGATCTTCGACAAGATCGCCGATCATATGCCGGACATCAGCAAGATCGGCGACCCGAGCAGGTTGGCTTCGGGCTGGATCAACGGAGTCAAAGAATTCAAGGTGGACTACGGCGTAAATGAGTCGTCTGCCGACGAAGGGGGCAACAGTTCCTCATGCCCGGTGGAGCACTGAGCATGTCCGCCGGGAAGGTGTCCCTGGCTGGACCCCTGCGTGAACTCGGCCAGTTCTACCGGATGGGCGCCGACGTAGCAGTTGGCCTGGTGCGTAACCGCTTTCAGGTGCAGGAGTTTCTCGAGCAGAGTTGGATGATCGCCCGCGTCTCGATTGTGCCGACGGTTCTGGTGGCTGTGCCGTTCACGGTTCTGGTGAGCTTCACCCTCAACATTCTGCTGCGGGAGATCGGCGCGGCAGACCTCAGTGGTGCCGGCGCTGCCCTGGGGGCTGTGACGCAGGTCGGCCCGGTTGTGACCGTGCTGATCGTGGCCGGCGCCGGGGCAACCGCGATTGCCGCCGACCTCGGTTCTCGGACTATCCGCGAGGAGATCGATGCCATGGAAGTCCTCGGCATCGACCCGGTTAATCGTCTGGTTATCCCTCGCGTTGTCGCGTCGACGGTTGTTGCCCTGCTGCTCAACGGACTCGTGTGCGTCATCGGAATCTCGGGTGGCTACGTGTTCTCGGTATTCCTGCAGGGCGTGAACCCGGGTGCGTTTGTCGACGGAATTACGTTGCTCACCGGTCTTCCCGAGGTCGCGTTGTCGATGGTGAAGGCCGCATTGTTCGGCATGCTCGCCGGACTCGTTGCGTGTTATCGGGGACTGTCGGTCCGCGGCGGACCCAAAGGCGTCGGTGAGGCCGTCAACGAGACGGTGGTCTATTCGTTCATGGCACTGTTCGTGGTCAATACCATCGTGACTGCGGTGGGCATCCGGTTGACGGCGGGGTGAGCCGAGAATGGCACTGGCCGAACTCGGCAAGTTCAGCGCGGCGCGCGTCCGATGGGCGAGGTTGTCCCGGTCGATCGACGATGTAGGCCGGCAAGCCGTCTTCTTCGTTCGGGCAATTGCGCACATCCCCGGGGTAATTCGTAAGCATCCGAAGGAGGTGCTGCGCTTGATCGCCGAAATCAGCATGGGCACCGGTGCTTTGGCGTTGATCGGGGGGACGGTCGCCGTCGTGGGATTCCTGACCCTGGCGTCGGGCGGAACCATCGCGATTCAAGGATTCAGCTCGCTGGGAAATATCGGCGTCGAGGCGCTGACCGGATTTTTCTCCGCATTCATCAACGTGCGCATTGCGGCGCCGGTCATTGCCGGAATCGGGTTGTCGGCAACTATCGGTGCAGGTTCGACGGCGCAGATCGGAGCAATGCGCATCAGTGAGGAAATCGACGCACTCGAATCGATGGCGATCAGTTCGGTTCCGTATGTAGTGAGTACCCGCATCGTGGCCGGGATGCTCGCGATTCTGCCGCTCTATTCACTTGCTCTCGTCGGTTCCTTCCTCGCCGGACGTTTCACGACGGTAGTGCTGTTCGGTCAATCGTCCGGGCTCTACGACCATTACTTCACGACGTTTCTCGATCCCGTCGACGTCGCGTGGTCGTTTGTTCAGGTCCTGGTGATGGCGATGTTGGTCATGCTGATTCACACCTACTACGGGTACAACGCGAGCGGCGGTCCGTCGGGTGTGGGCACGGCAGTTGGCCGCGCCGTTCGGCTTTCGCTGATCTGCGTGGTAGCGGTGACTCTTCTGGTCTCGCTCGCGTTGTACGGGGGATCCGGCAACTTCAACTTGTCCGGGTAGGGGGCATCGATGCAGAAGTACGGATACAAGCTCGCCGCGCTGGCTTTGGCGCTCGCGATAGTAGGGGTGGTGGCGCTTGCGGTCGCGTCGTTCAATCAGTCGTTCACCACCCGTGTGCCCGTGACCGTGGTGGCGGAACGTGCTGGGCTCGTGATGGATCCGGGTGCGCGGGTGAAGATGGCCGGAGTCGCTGTCGGGTCGGTCGAGTCGATCACACCGACTGACGATGCCACCGCACGCTTGGAACTCATGCTCGATCCTGATGCACTCGAGTCGATTCCGGCAAATGTCGAGGTGGCGATCACATCGAATACAGCCTTCGGAGCGAAATTCGTCAGCATGTCCATGCCTGTCGATCCGAGTGCCGAGCGATTGAGCGCGGGGGCAACCATCGACGTGTCCCACGTGAGCGTCGAACTCAATACCGTATTCGAGAAGTTGACTGCTGTTCTGCGGACGGTAGATCCTGGAAAGCTCGATTCGACGCTCGGCGCGATTTCGACGGCGCTGCAGGGCCGCGGCGAACGACTGGGTGTCACGCTCGGCAAGGCGGATACTTCCCTTGCCGAATTCAACAGTGCCGGAAACTCACTCGACGAGGTGCTCACTGCCCTTCCGGTGGTGTCCGACACGTACCGAGCTGTGGTGCTCGATCTGATGGACACCTTGAAATCGCTGACAACGACGGGCATAACGGTTCTCGACGAGCAAGAAAATCTTGATCTGCTCCTGCTCAACGTCATCGGCCTCGCGAACACCGGAGAAGAGGTGCTCGGAACCAACGCAGACGGCGCCGCCACCGTGCTCTCGCTACTTCGTCCGACCACCGCACTCCTGGAGGAATACGCACCGGTCATCCCGTGCATGTTCCACGGATTGCAGGAGAGCAAGGTGATCGGCGACGGCGCGTACAACGGGCAGCAGGGAATCAAGATGTCGATCGGCTTGATTGCCGGCACCGATCCCTACCGCTATCCGGACGACCTGCCCAAGGTGGCCGCAACCGGCGGACCGCAGTGTATGGGACTGCCGCTGCGAGACCCCAACGTCAATGCGCCGTTCCTGGTTACCGACACCGGGGTCAATCCTTTTGCCCCGGAACGGCAACCGAACGGTGGGCAACCGATCAGCACCATGCCGGATCTGTTGAGCTACCTGTTCGGGACGGAGATCCGATGAAGGTGCGTGGGTACGCCGTGAAGTTCGGGATCTTCGTTTTTGTGATGCTGTTGGTGAATGCCGGACTGGTTCTGGTGTTCGGCCAGATGAGGGGAGGGGACGAGCGTAGTTACGCGGCGCACTTCGTCAATGCCTCCGGGCTCAAACCGGGAGACAAGGTTCGTATTGCCGGGGTTCCGGTGGGATCCGTGGGTGCCGTCGAATTCGGTGACGACCACCTAGCGCATGTGACGTTCGGCGTCGACTCGAAAGAGATGCTGACCGTCGAAACGCGAGCCGCCGTTCGTTACCAGGACCTGGTGGGCAATCGATACCTGGAACTCCTCGACAGCCCGGGAACTGCGGAGCCCTTACCGAGTGGGCACAGCATTCCGACCTCGCGCACCGCACCGGCACTCGACCTCGACGCACTACTCGGTGGGTTTCGTCCGTTGTTCCAGGCACTTGATCCGGCCCAGGTGAATGCGCTGTCGATGTCACTGCTCGAGGTTTTCCAAGGGCAGTCCGGGACGGTGGCGTCGGTTCTCGCACACACCGGGTCGGTCACCAACACTCTCGCCGATCGTGACCAGTTGATCGGTCGGGTGATTGACAATCTCGACGGAGTCTTGAGTGAACTGCGAGGCAGCGGTGAGCAGTTCAGTGACACGCTCGATCACCTGCAGCAACTGGTCAGCGGTCTCGCGTCGGACAAGGAACTGATCGGTAATGCCGTGACAAGTGTCAATACCGCCACCGGTACGTTTGCGGATCTACTCGCCGAGGTCAGACCGGATATCCGCGGAACCCTGTCGGAACTCGACGCGAGTCTGAACCCGCTGATCGACCAGCAGGGCGAGTTGGACCGCATCTTGGCTTCGATGCCGTCCAACTATCGGCAACTGATCCGTGTCGGTGCGTACGGATCGTTCTTCAACTTCTATCTCTGCGGCATCGCGTTGAAGGTCGACGGCGCCGACGGGCATCCGCTCACGGTTGACCTGATCGACCAAACGACAGGAAGGTGTGCACCGCGATGAGAGCGATGGCGCAGAAGCAAGCGGTGCGAGTAGGTGTTGTGGGGATAGCGGTTACCGCGTCCGTGGTGCTGGCGTCACTGCAGTACCAGGATCTGCAGTTCGTGAAAGGCGGAGTCGGGTACAGCGCGGTGTTCGAGGACGCGGGTGGGTTGGCGTCGGGTGACGAGGTGAACGCGGCTGGGGTGAAGATTGGCACGGTGTCAGGGATCACAGTCGAGAGAGGCTATGCCCGAGTTGATTTCACGCTCGACGGGTCTGTTGGGCTCGGGGAGAGTACGTCGGCGGCGATTACGACGATGTCTCTACTCGGCAAGCGGGCGGTGTCACTCGACCTGGAGGGGGACGGTCGAATTCCCGTCGGTGGACAGATTCCCCTGCTGCGCACCCGTTCTGCATATTCCCTGCCCGACGTGCTCGGCGACCTGACCACCACTGTGGACGACATCAACCTCGACCAACTGTCGGCGTCCCTCGACGAGGTCGGAAACGTACTGGCGGACAGTGCACCCAACTTACGCCCGGCACTCGACGGCGTCGCCCGCATCTCCGACAGCGTCAACCGTCGTGACGAAACCCTGCGGGCGTTACTCGCGGACGCTAACGAGGTAGCTGGAGTTCTGGCCGAGCGAGGGCCGCAGGTCAACACCCTTCTCGTCGAGGGCAATGCGTTGCTCGGTGAACTCGCCCGGCGGCAAGCCGCGCTGGGCGAAGTGATCACCAACATCTCGGCGGTCTCCGAGCAACTCAGCGGACTGGTTCACGACAACGAAGCCCAACTGAATCCGGTTCTGGTCAAACTCAACACGGTGGTCGGGATCCTGCAGGAGAACAAGGACAACCTGGCCCAGGGCATCGACGGACTCGGAACGTATGTGGGGACGCTCGGCGACACCGTGGCGAGTGGACCGTTTTACTACGCGTACGTCCAGAACCTGTTGCCCGCGCAATACACCCAACCGTTGATCAACGCGATTTTCGGGCTTCCGCCTGCGCCACTACCGATTCCGGGGGTTCGCTGATGGTTATCGAGAGTGTGTTGAGGCCGGAGAACCGGCGCCGGACGGTAGCCGTGGGTGTTGGCGTCGCGCTGGCGTTTGCCTTAATTGTGGCTGGATACCTTGCGGTACAACACTTCCGCTATTACACCGTGACGGCCTACTTCACCTCCACGACCGGACTGTACATCGGTGACGACGTTCGCGTGGTGGGTGTCGACGTCGGTCATGTCACTGATATCAGCCCGCAAGGAGATCGGATGCGAGTCGAGATCGAGTTGGCTCGATCCGTCCCGGTAGCAGCGGACGCGAAGGCGGTGATCGTGGCGCAGTCTCTGGTCTCGGCACGGTTCGTCCAATTGACGCCCGCGTTGACCGAGGATGGTGGGGACGCGCTCGGCGACGGCGCTGAGATCGGTGTCGATAGAACCGCGGTGCCTGTGGAGTGGGATCAGATCAAGGAACAACTGGGCCGCGCGGCAGAGGCACTGGGACCGCAGAGCGACACCCGTGGATCCGCCGCAGATTTCCTGGACGCGGCCGGTACTGCGCTGCAGGGAAACGGTGCAGCCTTGGGGCGTTCGGTCGAGGAATTGTCCCAGGCGATGAGCACCCTCAACGAGGGTGGTGGGGATCTGTTCGGCACGATCCGGGGACTCCAGACCTTTACGACGGCCTTGGCCGCCAGCAACGAACAGATCGTGAGTTTTCAAGGTCGGCTGGCGACGGTGACCGGTGTTCTCGCTGAGAGTCGAACCCAATTAGCTCCGGCCTTGGTCGATCTTGATGCGGCGATCAGCGATGTGCAGCGGTTTGTCGAACAGAATCGAACTGGACTGACCGAGCAGGTGAACACACTCGCCGATGTCTCGCAGGTCTTGGTGGACAAGCGAGACGGACTGGAGAAGGTGCTGCATCTGGCTCCGACAGCGCTGTCGAACTACTACAACGTCTATCGGCCGGCGCAGGGAGCGATGGTAGGCGTGCCGGCCTTCCAGAACATCGGCAACCCGATAGACCTCATCTGCGGCGGAATCGCCGGATTGGCGAATGAAACGTCGAAGAAGGGCGCGGATCTGTGTGCCGAATACCTTGGTCCGCTACTCAACACCATCAAGGCCAACTACCCGGATCTGAGTATCAATCCGACTCGGGCGCTTGGGGCTACGCCGGATCAGTTGGTGTACAGCGAGCCGGACTTGAAGCCGGAACTGTTTCCCGCAGTGAGCGTTCCCGCAGGTCTGGGTCAACTACTGATGCCCGAGACGGTGACGCGATGATCCGGCTGCGCTGGGGAATCGGCGTACTCGGGGCGAGCGTCGTCATGCTGGTCTCAGGGTGTGCCTGGAATGGTCTGAACTCGGTGTCGCTGCCGGGGGCAGCGGGCCGCGGAGAGGGAAGCTTCACGGTGGTGATCGAGATGCCGGACGTCACGTCGATCAGTCCGAACTCGCCGGTGATGGTGAACGACGTGACGGTGGGCAGTATCAGTGCCATCGAGACCGACAACTGGAAAGCGAAAGTCACCGTGTCGCTCGACGGTTCGGTTGTGCTGCCGGCCAATTCGACGGCCAAGATCGGGCAGACCAGCCTCCTCGGTTCCAAACACGTTGCCTTGGCGCCGCCGGTCGGCGTCGCGCCCGAAGGTCAGTTGACGGAAGGCTCAGTCATTTCGTTGGCCTCGGCTGGTGTCTATCCGACTACGGAAGAAGCGCTGACTGCTCTGTCGTTGGTGCTCAACGGTGGCGGGCTCGCGCAGATACAGAGCATCACCACCGAATTGAATGCTGCCCTCGGGGGACGAACAGGATCCGTTCGTGATCTGCTTTCCCAAATGGACACCCTGACCGCAACCCTCGACCGGCAACGTGAGGCAATGGTGACCACGATGGAGAACCTGGACGTGTTCGCAGGTGAGATCAATGCTCAGCGCGACGTGCTCGGGAAGGCGCTCGAGGTATTGGATCCTGCCTTGGCGGAACTTACCGATCAGCGAGTCGCCTTGACTACCGCGCTCGATTCAGTCGGTAGGTTCGGAGATGTCGGAACCGATCTGGTGAACAGTACGCGTGAGGATGTGAAAGCGAACCTCGCCGCGCTGGAGCCGACGTTACAGAAGGTCGTCGAGGCCGGTCCGGATCTGATCAACAACCTCGGCAATCTGAGTACCTTCCCGTTTCCGCAGACAACAATCGACGACGGGATGCGCGGCGACTACACCAATCTGTGGGCTCTGATAGACCTGACCACCAATCGACTGCAGTCCGGCCTCGGTTTCGGAACGCCGTTCGGTGCACCGCAGTCTGCCGTCACCGGCGCCGGTCCCGTTGACCCGATGACCGCACCCTTGAATGCGCTGGAGGGCGGACGATGATCCTCACCCCGCTCGTTCGTCGGCAGCTGGTGATCTTCGCGATCCTTGCGGTGATCGGCATGACTGCCGCCGCAATCTCATACCTCAGGGTTCCGACGATGCTCGGAATCGGGCGGTACACGGTGATGTTGGAACTACCCGACGCCGGCGGCCTCTATCGCAACGCGAATGTGACGTATCGCGGCGATACGATCGGCCAGGTGCGGTCGGTGCGACTCCACCCGGACGCTGTACGGGCCGAATTGTCCTTGCAGAGTTCGGTTCCCGTACCGATCAAGGAACTGGCGGTAGCGGTGCGTAGCGTCTCCGCGATCGGCGAGCAGTACGTCGATCTTCAGCCGAGCACCACTGACGGTCCCTTCCTTGCCGACGGTGACGTGATCGGAGTAGGAAGTGTTGTGATTCCGACGGAGATCGGGCCGGTGCTCGATCAGGCGCAAGCTTTGCTCGCATCTGTTCCCCAGGACAAACTGCGTGCGGTGATCGACGAGTCGGCTGCCGCGTTCGGGGATGGCGGGGAAGATCTTGCGCGACTGCTGGATTCGACCACATCATTTGTCGATCAGCTGTCAGATGCGACCACGTCGGCGACGACGCTGGTGCAACAACTTGCACCGCTGCTCGACACTCAAGTGGTCAGTGGGGATCAGATCAGGTTGTGGGCGTCGAGCATTGCCCAGGTGAGCGGGCAGCTGTCCGACGCGGATGGTTCGGTTCGCAACATCTTGGCCACCGGCCCGGGGTTTGCCACGGAAGCCGATCTGTTGTTCCAGGATCTTCGGCCCACACTGCCAGTACTGCTGGCTAACTTGACCAGCACGGGACAGGTTGCGGTCATCTACAACTCGGCACTCGAACAAGTGCTGGTAATACTGCCACCGCTCATTGCGGCTCAGGAGACAGTGGTGCAACGGGGACAGGCAGACGGCGCAGCCAACGTGAATTTCCACCTCCAAGCACAGGATCCAGCCGCGTGTTCCACTGGATACCTGCCGGCCGATCAGCGTCGTGATCCCACCCAGATGAGCGTTCCGGACACACCGGCTGATCTGTTCTGCAAGGTACCCGCGAATTCGGTTTTCGCAGTGCGCGGTTCGCGGAACATTCCGTGCCTGGAGGTCCCGGGCAAGCGTGCGCCCGATCCGATTACCTGCCGAAGCCCCGAGCCGTACGTACCCTCGGGGACCAACGCACCCGATGAGCTGTACACCGGGCCTGACGGGGTCGGATACGAGCACACCGATGTCGGAGAGGGCGGATCGTGGCAACAGCTGTTGATGCCGAATCCCTGATGGAGAAGGGTGTTTCGCGGCGAATCCCCTCGCGGAGGATCGCGCTGAAAGTGTTGCTGGCGGTGGTCGTCGTAGCTTCGGGTGCGACCGTCGTGTTCGGCGCTGTGTCGATGCGGGGTGACCGCGCTCGCGAAGGCCACCGCCAGGAACTGGTGGATGGGGCAGTGGCCGGAGCGCTCGCGTTGATCGACGTCCACACCGATACTGTGGACGAGGATTTGGCGCAGTTGCGTGAACTCGGCACCGGCGCATTTGCCGACGAATTGGCCGACGGCGAGTCGGGTTTCGTCCAGGCGATCCGCTCGTCGTCGGTCAACTCCGACGGGCGAATTGATGCGGCCGCGCTGTCAACAGAATCTGGGACCTCAGGGGTTGTGCTGATCGCCGCGTCGGCTCAGGTCGCGAATTCGGCCGGAACACCGACGGGGCGAACGTATCGGCTGCGAATCGGGGTCGAGGACGTCGGCGGCAAGATCCTGATGTCGAGTGTGGAGTTCGTTCCGTGAGGCGGGTGATAGCGGCCGCGCTCACAGCCGTTCTCGTTATTGCAGCCGGTGCATTGCTCTGGATTCGTCACGAAGCCGCGGCCCTCAAGACAGTGCGTGCGGATGTAATGGCAGAAGCCCCCACGTTGGTGGAGGATTTGCTCAGCTACAACAGCGAAACCGTCGACCGAGACCTTGGCGAGGCCGCGAACGGTGCGACCGGATCATTCAAGGACGGGTTCGTCGATTTTGCCACGACAAGTGTTGTTCCCCAATCGAAAGCTAAGGGCATCAGTACGAGAGCACGAGTTATCGACGTCGGATTGCTCACTGCCGGTGACGATCACGCGGAACTGCTGATGTTCGTTGACCAGATCACCACGAGTTTTGCCCAGCCTGCTCCCGCATCGAGTTCGAGTCGAGTTCGAGTGATCGTCGATCGGGTAGACGGCCAGTGGTTGGTCGGTGAGTTGACGCCGATCTAACCCCCGGTCAATGCTGCGACTGACCGGCCATGATCAGCCTCGCGGTGATTTCGAGGCGGTCAGCTATCTGCGAGTACGACTCGTAGCCCATCCCGGCGCGGACAAGTGCTCCCGACCAGGCGATTTCGAGAGCTTCGAGGACGTCTGCGTCGTGATCCGGGCCCAGGGCTTCGACGAGACGTGCACGAATATTCTTCCCGATCCGTGCGCGAAGGTGTTCGACGTCCGGGTCGTTAGCCATCATCGCGGTAGTGACGGCGGCTGCGAGTTCCGGTTCGTCGGAGACGAGGAGAGCGACACTGCGCAGTACCGAGCGGACCCGAGCCTCTCGGTCGATGTCGGTCGAGGCTTCGCGTGGGAGGGCGTCGAGTCGTCGCCAGAATAGTTCTGCGACGAGATGGCTCTTGGACGAAAAATACGTGTACGCCGTGGCTGCGGCGACTCCGGCCTCGGTGGCAACCATCCGGACGGTTAACTCGGAGAACCCGTGTGTACGTAGTATCGCGACCGCGGCGGTGGTCAAGCGATCAACAGTTTCGGCTTGCTGCTCCGACAACCGCCGACGAGTGGACTCGAATTTAGCCTTACCAGACATGTGTCCAGACACTACGGGAGTGGTAGGTGCAGGCAAAGCGAGGGGTGCCGTCAGGCTTTGCCGAGACCCGCTTCGATGCCCTTGTCGAGTTGGGTGAGCATTGCAGTGCTCAACTCCGAGAGTTGAGCGACCTGATTGTCGTCGAGGCCTTCGAAGATGAGTGCTTGGACCAGGTTGACGTGACCCGGTGCGGCTTCGACGACCTTGGCCATTCCTTCGTCGGTCAGGACCGCGTTGGATCCTCGGCTGCCGCGGATTACCTCACGCCGGACCCAGCCGACTCTCTCCAACTTGGTGACGACGTGCGAGAGCCGTGACAGTGATGCGTTCGCCCGCTGCGCCAGTGTGGACAGCTGTAGCTTGCGGTCGGGTGCATCCGAGAGTGCCGAGAGCACGAAGTATTCGAAATGTGTTAGTGCAGAATCCCGTTGGAGTTGGGTGTCGAGCGCTGCCGGTAGTCGTGTGACGAGCGAGATGAGGGAGAGCCACGCTTCCTGCTGCTCGGCGGTGAGCCAGGTGGTCGGGGCCTGCGGCTCGGCTTGCGTGTGCTGTTCGCTCATCGGTGTATCTCCTCCTGGTACTGCATGCATGGTGCAGGTACAGAGTCTCAGATGTGCGGCGAGACGGTTCAGTCAGGGAATAGTTGCGGGTTTCACGCGTTGAGATATATATTAGGTTGAACCTTCAACTTAAATGAGTTTATCGAACCTTGGGAGCCACCATGTCCGCGACCACGATGCCTGCGCTGTACCTCAGTCATGGCGCTCCGCCACTGGTAGACAGCGCACTGTGGGTGAAGCAACTGGGCGCGTGGGCCGGCGATCTGCCACGGCCGACGGCCATTCTGGTTGTCTCCGCACACTGGGAATCGGCACCCCTGACCATCGGATCGACAACTACTGGCACTCCGTTGATCTACGACTTCGGTGGATTCCCCGAGCGGTTCTACCGCACCACCTACACCGCGCCCGGCGCGCCGGATCTGGCCGCACAGGTGGCCGCATTGATGCCTGACAATGAGCAGGTAGTGCAGCAACCGAACCGCGGACTCGACCACGGCGCCTACGTGCCACTCACTGTTATGTACCCGGACGCAGATATTCCGGTATTGCAGATATCTCTGCCGACGCTCGATCCCGAGCGACTGCTTCACCTCGGGCAGAGGTTGCGTCCATTGCGTGAACAGGGTGTTCTGATTGTGGGATCCGGCTTCACGACGCACGGCCTACCGTTCCTGCGAGACCCGTCGCCCGAAGCGAAGGCCCCGGGTTGGTCCGCCGAATTCGACGCTTGGGCGGGGGAGCGATTTGCCGCTGGTGACGTCGACTCGCTGATCGACTTCCGGGCACAAGCGCCCGGGATGCCGTACGCGCACCCGACCATCGAGCACTTCGCGCCACTTTTTGTCACGCTGGGTGCTTCGTCCGACCCGGAACAGGTTCCCGAACAGGTGATCGACGGGTTCTGGATGGGACTGGCGAAGCGCTCGATTCAGGTTGCGTAGCTGAGTCAGTTGCGATTTCGGAGGAACTCGACCGCCTGATCGCCGTGAGTGCTGGCGCGGAACTCGCTCGAAATCACCTTGAGGACAGTTCGATCGATATCGATCACGAACGTGGATCGTTTGACCGGAGCCAATTTTCCGAGCAAGCCGCGCTTGACGTCGAACTGCTCGGCAACAGTGCCGTCGGTATCGGCCAGCAGTGGATAGTCGAAGGACTGTGCGGTCGCAAACGTTGATTGCGCCTCCACAGTGTCGGTGCTGATACCCGCGCGGGTGGCACCGACTTCAGCGAATTCCTTGCCGAGATCCCGGAAATGGCAGGCCTCAGCGGTGCACACGGGCGTAGATGCGGCGGGGTAGAAGAACAAGACCAGTGGGCCGTTCTCCAACAAACTGGTCAGCGAACGGGGCGTTCCGTCCTGATCGGGCAGAGTGAAATCGGGAGCAAGCTGACCTGGTTTCATTTGGTCGAGGTTACCCGCGCACGACGCAGCTGTGGGTGAGCCTGGGATGATGGAGACATGCACGGTGAGCCCACCTCCAAGTCCGCACCCTCGTCCGACACCGCGATTGTCGGTGTGGCGTCGGATTCCACCACCACGCGTGAGCAGTTCCGTGCTCTCGCTGCCGAGCATCGGGTAGTTCCGGTGACACGTAAAGTGTTGGCGGACTCCGAAACTCCGCTCTCGGCGTACGAGAAGTTGGCCGGCAATCGTCCCGGAACCTTCATGCTCGAGTCGGCCGAGAACGGTCGATCATGGTCTCGGTGGTCGTTCATCGGCGTCGGCTCTCCGGCCGCATTGACCGTGATCGACGGTGAAGCGGCCTGGTACGGCAACGTTCCGGCCGGTGCGCCGTCGGGCGGCGATCCCATCGATGCACTCGGTGCCACCCTCGAGCTCCTGCGCTCCGAGCGTCTACCCGATCTGCCGCCGTTGACGGGTGGCATGGTCGGTTTCCTCGGATACGACGCCGTCCGCCGCCTCGAAAAGTTGGGCAACTCGGCGGTCGACGATCTGCAGATCCCCGAAATGGTGATGCTGCTGGCCGCAGACATCGCTGCCGTCGATCATCACGAAGGCGCGATCACGTTGATTGCCAACGCAGTCAACTGGGACGGCACCGATGAACGCGTCGACTCTGCTTATGACGACGCGGTAGCTCGCCTCGACGCGATGACTCTGGCACTTGCGGCACCGGCCAAGTCGACGGTGTCCACATTCGCGAAAGCCACCCCGGACTACCGCCGTCAACGAACCACCGAGAGCTTCGGCGTCGATGTGAAGAAGCTGATCGGCGACATCGAAGCCGGTGAAGCATTCCAGGTCGTGCTTTCCCAACGATTCGAAATCGATTGCACAGCAGCGCCTATCGACGTGTACCGGATGTTGCGTGCCTCGAACCCGAGCCCCTACATGTACCTGCTCAACGTTCCGAACGGTAATGGCGAAACAGCCTTCTCGATTGTCGGGTCCAGCCCCGAAGCGCTGGTCACCGTCGCGGAGGGAGTGGCAACTACCCACCCCATCGCCGGGACCCGGTGGCGCGGCGCCACCGAAGAAGACGACATCCTGCTCGAGAAGGACCTCCTCGCAGACGAGAAGGAAAATTCCGAACACCTGATGTTGGTCGACCTCGGACGCAACGACCTCGGACGGGTTTGTCGACCGGGCACGGTGAAGGTGCACGACTACCGGCATATCGAGCGCTACAGCCACGTCATGCACCTCGTGTCGACGGTGACCGGGCACCTCGCAGACGGTAAGAACGCACTCGACGCGGTCACCGCCTGCTTCCCGGCGGGAACGCTCTCGGGCGCGCCGAAGGTACGGGCAATGCAGTTGATCGAAGAACTCGAACCCACCAGGCGCGGTGTCTACGGCGGCATCGTCGGATACCTCGATTTCGCGGGCGACGCCGACACAGCGATCGCCATCCGCACCGCTCTGATCAAGGACGGCATCGGATACGTGCAGGCCGGCGCCGGAATCGTCGCCGATTCCGATCCGGTCTACGAGGACACCGAAGCACGTAACAAGGCAATGGCAGTGCTCAGCGCTATTGCGTCGGCGCACACATTGCGCACCATCGGAGGTGAAGGCAAATGAGCGACCAGGCTGCGAATGCGGTAGGGGCCGACTCGACGAAGTCTCGTTCGGGACGTAACTCCGCAATGTTGGCCACGTTGCTCTTGGCGTTGGCTGCGGCCGCGCTGTGGGGCAGTTCGCGGATGACCTGGGTGAGTGTCGTTTCCAACGACGGCAAGACCCTCGAGCGGACTACCGACCTCGACGGCAGTATCTGGGCCGCGGCGATGACGCCATTGGCGCTGGCGCTGCTGGCCGCAATTGCGGCGTCGTTCGCGGTGCGTGGATGGGCCGTTCGGATCGTCGGACTGATGGTGGCACTGGTCGGTGTTGCGGTTGCGGTTCCGGCGGTTCAGTTGTTGGTCTCGGGGGCTTCGGCTGATCGCGCGGCCGATCTTGCCGAGCTGTCGAGTCATCTCGAAGAGGTCTCCACCGACGTTCCGATTTTTCCGGCGCTGCTGGCTCTGTTCGGAGCGATTGCGGCGTTCGCGGCCGCGGCTTTGCTGATGCGAAAGCCTAAGGCTCGCGCCGGTCTGTCGTCGAAATACGACAACCCCGCTGCCCGACGCGAGGCTGCGGCAAAGCTCGGGCAGGGAAGTGGTGGCGCGTCCGACGAGCCTGTGACACAACGGATGCTGTGGGATGCGCTCGACGCGGGAGAGGATCCGACTCTCGATGCCGACGATCGAGATCCAGGTAAGGATTCACGATCCTGACGTCGGTTTTGCCTGAATTTTGACGGCGTGGGTACCCGGACGGAGTACCAAAAAATCGCCCCACTAGGCTGACCACATCCTGATGACGTAACTCACATCAGACTCTTGCCCAGAAAGGATTCGGGCCACGATGACCGTACTCGACTCGATTCTCGACGGGGTGCGCGCAGATGTCGCCGCCCGCGAAGCCGTACTCGACTTCGCTGCAGTCAAGGCTGCTGCGGCCGCTGCGCCACCGGCACTCGATGCTGTAGCGGCACTTCTCGAACCGAGCATCGGCGTCATCGCCGAGGTGAAGCGCGCGAGCCCCTCCAAGGGTGCTCTTGCCGACATCGCTGATCCCGCAGAGTTGGCCGCGGCCTACCAAGCCGGCGGCGCTCGAATCATCAGCGTTCTTACCGAGGAACGACGCTTCCACGGATCGCTCGCCGATCTTGACGCAGTCCGCAAGGCGGTCACGATTCCGGTGTTGCGCAAGGACTTTATCGTCGGTCCTTACCAGATTCACGAAGCACGGGCGCACGGCGCCGACGTCATTCTGTTGATCGTGGCGGCACTGGAACAGCAGGCACTCGCCTCGCTGATCGATCGCACCGAATCCTTGGGAATGACGGCACTCGTCGAGGTTCACACCGAGGAAGAGGCAAACCGCGCTCTCGAAGCCGGTGCCAAGGTGATCGGTGTCAACGCCCGCGACCTCAAGACCCTCGAGGTCGACATGAACACCTTCGGTCGGATCGCTCCCGGGCTACCCACCGAAACCATCAAGATCGCCGAGTCCGGAGTTCGCGGTACCGCTGATCTGCTGGCCTACGCCGGAGCTGGGGCCGACGCTGTTCTGGTTGGCGAAGGCCTCGTGACCAGTGGAGATCCGCGCAAGGCTGTTGCTGATCTGGTCAACGCCGGGGCGCATCCTTCGTGCCCCAAACCGTCTCGCTGAGTTGACCGACTGCTCGGGTGCCGTTTGTCTGCACCCGAGCGGTGACATTTGCCCGCACTCGGGCGGTGACATTTGCCCGGACCCGGGCGGTGACCACCGCCACGCTTGGGGCAGACTGGGGGAGTGACTTCACGTACTCAGGGACCAGTCTTCAAGGGTGACAATTTGCCGCCCGCCAGTGCCGGACTTACCGAGCGCACCACACATGATCCAGACGCCGGTGGCCATTTCGGCGTTTACGGCGGACGGCACGTGCCGGAAGCCCTCATGGCGGTCATCGAAGAAGTTACCGCCGAATACGAAAAGGCTCGCGCAGACGACTCGTTCTTGAACGAACTTGATCGACTGCAGCGCGATTACACCGGCCGTCCGTCGCCGATCTTCGAAGCCACACGCATGAGCGAGTACGCCGGCGGTGCTCGGATCATTCTCAAGCGTGAAGACCTGAACCACACCGGTTCTCACAAGATCAACAACGTCCTCGGCCAGGTTCTCCTCGCCAAGCGGATGGGCAAGACGCGTATCATCGCCGAGACCGGTGCAGGCCAGCACGGCGTCGCGTCGGCTACAGCGTGCGCATTGCTCGGCCTCGAATGCGTCATCTACATGGGCGCCGTCGATACCGAACGTCAAGCATTGAACGTCGCCCGGATGCGTCTACTCGGTGCCGAGGTCGTCTCGGTCGAAACCGGTTCGCGCACGCTCAAGGACGCGATCAACGAAGCCCTCCGCGACTGGGTTTCTCACGCGGACAACACATATTACTGCTTCGGCACCGCCGCCGGGCCCCACCCGTTCCCGACAATCGTTCGCGATTTCCAGCGTGTGATCGGACTCGAAGCGCGTGCCCAGGTGAAGGCCTTGACGGGTCGACTGCCCGACGCGGTCACGGCGTGTGTCGGCGGCGGCTCCAACGCGATCGGAATCTTCCATCCCTTCATCGACGATCTGTCGGTGCGGTTGGTCGGCTACGAGGCTGCCGGTGACGGCGTCGAAACTGGTAGGCATGCAGCAACATTCGCCGGCGGTACGCCGGGTGCATTCCAGGGTGCGTACTCGTACCTGCTGCAGGACGAAGATGGTCAGACCATCGAGTCGCATTCCATCTCGGCCGGTTTGGACTACCCGGGCGTCGGTCCCGAACATGCGTACCTCAATGACATCGGCCGGGCGACCTACGAACCCGTCACCGATGCCGAAGCGATGGACGCACTTCTGCTGCTTTCACGGCGCGAAGGCATCATCCCCGCAATCGAATCCGCGCACGCCGTTGCCGGTGCACTGCGGCTCGGCAAGGAACTGGGCGAGGGCGCCATCATCGTCGTCAACCTGTCCGGTCGCGGCGATAAAGACATGGACACCGCCGCCAGGTGGTTCGGTCTCTTCGACAACGCCGAAGCGCAGACTGCCGATCAGAACAACACGGAAGGCTCCGACAAGTGAGCGAACGACCATCACGCCTTGCATCCACTTTTGCTGCATGCAAGGCCGAAAACCGGGCCGCACTCGTCGGGTACTTACCAGCGGGCTACCCGACGGTCTCCGAATCCATCGACGTCTTCAAGACGATGGTCGACGGTGGCTGCGACATCATCGAGGTCGGCGTCGCGTACTCCGATCCGGTCATGGACGGACCCACCATCCAGCGTGCCGCTGAAACTGCACTCAGCAACGGCGTCCGCCTGCGCGATATCTTCAAAGTTGTCGAGCAGATCACGTCCGTGGGCGGCAAGGCCGTTGTCATGACGTACTGGAACCCGGTGGTCCAGTACGGCGTCGACAAGTTCTCGCGCGACCTCGCGTCGGCCGGTGGGCTCGGAATGATCACGCCCAACCTCATTCCGGACGAAGCCGGTGAATGGATGGAAGCATCGCGGCAGCATCACCTCGATCGCATCTTCCTCGTTGCGCCTTCGTCCACAGAGGAGCGACTGGCGATGACTCTCGAGGCGAGTAGCGGCTTCATCTATGCAGCATCCACGATGGGTGTGACGGGAGCCCGTACCGCAGTGTCGTCGATGGCGCCGGAACTCACCGCACGGATCCGCGCGCACTCCGATATTCCCGTTGGCGTCGGTTTGGGAGTTCGCTCGGGAGCACAGGCAGCCGAGATCGCCGGATACGCCGATGCTGTCATCGTCGGATCCGCATTGGTCTCCGCAGTCGAGAACGGGCTGGGCGCTGTCCGGTCCCTCACCGAGGAACTCGCCGAGGGCGTTCGCTCGGCTAACGTGGCCTCGTGACTTCAACTGTGGATCTGCTGGCCTACATTCCCAGCCCGTCGCAAGGCGTTTGGTACGTCGGGCCGATAGCACTGCGTGCCTATGCCCTCTGCATCATCGCCGGGATTATCGTCGCAATCGTCTGGGGCGATCGGCGATGGGTCGCGCGCGGCGGCGAGAAGGGCACCGTCCTCGACATTGCAGTCTGGGCTGTGCCGTTCGGTTTGATCGGTGGCCGGCTGTACCACGTGCTGACCGATTGGCCACAGTACTTCGGCGAAGGAGGCACCCCGATCGACGCCCTCAAGGTGTGGAACGGCGGTCTCGGAATTTGGGGCGCAGTCTTCCTCGGTGGTGTCGGCGCTTGGATCGGCTGCCGCAGGCGGGGTATCCCGGTTGCAGCACTCGGCGACGCTATCGCTCCGGGTGTACTTCTGGCTCAGGCAATCGGGCGGTTCGGCAACTACTTCAATCAGGAGCTGTACGGCCGCGAGACCACCGTCCCGTGGGGCCTCGAGATATTTAAGAGAGTGAACTCCGCAGGCCAGACGGACGTCCTCGGTGGGGTATCGAACGGGGTGGTGGAGAAGATCGTCCATCCCACGTTCCTGTACGAAGCGGTCTGGAACATTCTGATCGTCATAGTGCTCGTTGTCGTCGACCGACGATTCAAGATCGGCCATGGACGTCTCTTTGCTCTCTACGTCGCGGGATACTGCGTCGGACGCCTGTTTGTCGAGCTCATGCGTGACGATCCGGCGTACCAGTTGGCCGGAATTCGAGTGAACGTCTACACCGCGGTGATCGTGTTCGTGGCGGCGGTTGCGTACTTCCTCCTTGCCAAGAAGGGTCGTGAGGATCCATCCGAATTGAAGTCGAACAGCTACGTTGAAAACTCGACCTCAGATTCTTCCGACACCGACTCCGATGCGGTCGACGACACCGAACGCGTATCGGATCACACCGAGGATCTCGATCCGAAGAATGCCGAACTGAAGAATCCAGACAAGTCGTAACAAGTTCACGTCCGATCCGCGGTATGAAGGCCACTTGGCTCAACGATCTGCGGGACAGTCGTCGATACGAAGGAATGCGCGTTGCCTAACTTGAACAAGAACCCGGAACCCGCCGACTCGGGGGAATCCTCAGGATCTCAGTCCCCGGTTCCCCCCCAGTTCGGTTCGCCGTTCGACTATGAGGCGACCGCTGACGCTTCGCTGACCGAAACCTCGGCGCCGACGGAGAAGACGCCGTCCACCGAATCCACGGGCACGGGCCCAGGTTGGGACACATACGCCGGGGTCGGAAACGGACCGGGCTGGGGTAGTCATCCGATTTACCCGCCGCCGGTTGCCGCGGAGCCCGCAGCGTCGTTCCCCACCGAGGCATACCCGGCTGCGGAGCAACCCGCAGCAACGCCGAACTACGAGCAGACCTCGCCGCTGGCAGGTGGCCCCGTGTACGGCGCACCGGAGGATCAAACTCCGAATCCTTACCAGGCTTACGCGTCGCCGCCGGTGCCCGCCTACGGACAGCCACAGCCGTACTCTCAGCCACAGCCGTACGCTCAGCCCTACGCTCAGCCCTATGGATTTGCCGACCCGTCGGCGCCGTTCGGGCGTGACCCGATCTCGGGCCAACCGTTCTCCGACAAGTCGAAGACCACGGCGGGACTTCTGCAGATTCTGCTCGGGTTCATCGGAATCTGCGGCGTAGGACGGCTGTACATCGGAAGTACGGCGATCGGTCTGATTCAGCTGTTGGGAATCTTCCTCGGCTACATCCTGATGATCGTCGCGGTCGGCTTCGTGGTAGTCCCGGCGCTCTGGATCTGGGCCTTCATCGACGGCATCATGATGCTTTCCGGCAGCATTCGGGATGGTCAAGGTCGACCGCTCCGCAGCTGATCAGGGCTGAATCTCCGCCGTGGCACCCCAGCGTTTCGACGCGGGGGTGCCACGGTTTTTTTATCGCTCCGTCCGTATTTCTGCTGATAAACTGACGTTTGCCGGTTGCGGGTCCGTGTGGCGGTCGCGCATGGTGGAGGGCACGCATGCTGTTTTCTCAGATGCCTGATCCCCAAGGGCTGTACGACCCCGATCAGGAAGCCGATTCGTGCGGCGTCGCCGTGGTCGCAGACATGTACGGTAGACGCTCGCATTCGATTGTTCGCGATGGTTTGTCGATTCTTTGCTCTCTTTCTCATCGCGGTGCGGTGGCTGCAGATTCGGCCACTGGCGACGGTGCAGGGATTCTCCTTCAACTCCCTGTCGGTTTATTGGATTCCGTGACCAGTTTCGAGTTGCCGGTGCCAAATGCAGATGGCGAGAACATGTTTGCGGCCGGGAATTGTTTTCTTCCCCAAGCTGCCGAATTGCGTCGAGTCGCGGTCGCGCGCATCGAACAGTGCGCGCGTTCGGATGGCCTGAGCGTGCTCGGTTGGCGGGATGTACCCGTCAGTCCTGGTGTATTGGGATCGTCCGCTGCAGCCTGCGCGCCGCACATTGCGCAGTGTTTTCTCTGCGATGCACATCCTGATTCGAGGGCCGGCGGGATCCGTCTGGATCGGAAAGTATTTGCGCTGCGCAAGCAGGTGGAGCGCGACACTTCGGATGGCTCCGGAGTCTACTTTTGTTCACTGTCGTCGCGAACCCTGGTGTACAAGGGAATGCTGACACCCACTCAGTTGCCGTTGTTCTTCGACGATCTTCGTGATGAGCGAATTACCAGTGCCCTTGCTTTGGTGCACAGTAGATTTTCGACCAACACTTTCCCCTCGTGGCCTCTTGCACAACCATTTCGATGTATCGCGCACAACGGAGAGTTCAATACTGTTGTCGGTAACCGGAATTGGATGCAGGCACGTGAGCCGTTGCTGCGCAGTGAATTGTTCAGCGGGGATGTCGATCGAATCACTCCGGTGTGTACTGTGGGTGCGTCTGATTCGGCGTCGTTCGACGAAGTGCTCGAACTGCTGTCACTTGGTGGGCGGAGCTTGCCGCACGCGGTCATGATGATGATTCCGGCTGCGTGGGAGCAGGATTCGACGATGTCGGCAGAGTTACGTGCGTTCTATCAATTTCATGCGTGCTTGATGGAAGCCTGGGACGGTCCGGCGTCCGTCACGTTCAGCGACGGGAAGCTGGTGGGTGCCGTACTTGACCGCAACGGTCTGCGGCCCGGGCGTTGGCTCCGGACAAGGTCAGGTCGGATCGTGTTGGCCAGTGAGAGTGGAGTATTCGATGTTCCGCCAGCGGACGTGGTCGAGAAAGGTCGACTGGAACCGGGGAGAATGTTCTTGCTCGATACCGACCAGCAGCGCATTGTTCCCGACAGCGAAATCAAGGCCGAGTTGGCAAGGATGGCTCCATATCAGGCTTGGCTCGACGCTGGGATGACCCGCGTCGGCGCAACACCGGATCAACCCCGGTCGCGAGGGGATCCGGATTCGGTATTACGTGATCAACAGGTGTTCGGCTACACCGAAGAAGACCTGCACCTCCTGCTCGCGCCGATGGCCGGCGACGGGTGCGAGGCGCTCGGTTCGATGGGAACTGACACCCCACTCGCCGTGCTGTCCGAGCGTCCGCGACTGCTGTACGACTATTTTGTTCAGCTGTTTGCTCAGGTCACCAATCCGCCGTCGGACGCGATACGGGAAGAAGTAGTCACCTCACTGGCAGTGATCCTCGGTGCCGAACGCAATCTTCTGGAACCGTCGGAACGTTCCTGCCGAAGAATGCTGGTGCACAGACCCGTCGTGAGTCGGGCAGAGTTGGACACGATCGCCAGGCGGGGCATCACGGTGCTCCCTGGATTGTTCGACGTCGAGCGGGCCGGCGGGTTGGCCGACGCACTCGAGAAGCTACGTGCCGATGCGTGCGCAGCGGTGGACGCCGGGTGTGAGATTCTGGTGATCTCGGATCGTGGTTGGGACCGCGCCCGGGCGCCGATTCCGTCGTTGCTCGCTGTCTCTTCGGTTCACCATCATCTGGTTCGAATGCGACGGCGTGCCTCGGTTTCATTGATCGTCGAATCCGGTGATGCGCGGGAAGTTCATCACCTCGCGCTCCTGCTCGGATACGGTGCTGCCGCAGTGCACCCGTACCTTGCGCTCGAGTCTGTTGAGCAACTGAGTTCGCGGGGAGAATTGCCCGGAGTGGATCCGGATGTAGCAGTGGCACACTACCTCGATGCGGCAAACCGTGGCGTCCTCAAGGTCATGTCCAAGATGGGGATCTCTGTAGTCCAGTCCTATACCGGTGCAAAGGTATTCGAAGCCATCGGACTCAGCCGGAAATTGGTCGGGGAGCACTTCGGCAATACGGCGAGTAAGCTCGGCGGGGTCGGAATCGCTGAGCTGGCCCGCGAAGTCGCGACACGACACGCCCGCGTGAATGCCGATCCGCCGATGGGTCCGAAGCGTCTCGAGGCCGGCGGCGAGTACCGGTATCGCCGGGGCGGTGAAGCACACGTGTTTACGCCGGAATCCGTATTCTTTCTTCAGCATGCGACCAGGTCAGGCCGTTCGGATGTGTTCCGTCGATATACCGAGGAGGTCGATCGGCGATGCGCGGAGGGCGGAACGCTCCGTGGGATGTTGGACTTCCGGCGAGGGCTCCGGCCCGCCGTCAGCATCGAGGACGTCGAATCGGCCGAGTCGATATTGAGTCGATTCTCGACTGGGGCAATGAGTTACGGATCGCTCTCGGCGGAGGCGCACGAGACCATGGCGAAGGCGATGAATTCCATGGGAGCGCGCTCGAACTCGGGGGAGGGCGGCGAAGATCAAGACCGCCTTCATGATCCGTTGCGGCGAAGTGCAGTAAAGCAGGTAGCCAGTGGACGATTCGGAGTGACCAGTGACTATCTGATCAGTGCGACTGACATCCAGATCAAGATGGCGCAGGGCGCGAAACCGGGAGAGGGCGGCCAACTTCCGGGGTACAAGGTGTATCCGTGGATTGCCCGGACACGATATTCGACTCCGGGCGTCGGCCTCATCTCACCGCCGCAGCATCACGATATCTACTCGATCGAAGATCTTGCTCAATTGATCTACGACTTGCGGCAAGCAAACAATCGGGCACGGATACACGTCAAATTGGTCAGTGCGGTCGGAGTCGGTACGGTTGCCGCCGGAGTCGCAAAGGCCCACGCGGATGTTGTTCTGATCTCCGGCCACGACGGCGGTACCGGAGCAGCTGCGCTCACGTCGATAAAACATGCCGGAACCCCCTGGGAACTCGGGCTTGCAGAGACGCAGCAGACGCTGGTGCTCAACGGGTTACGCGACCGAATCACGCTTCAATGCGACGGCGGAATGCGGACGGCACGCGATGTTGTCGTGGCGGCACTACTCGGTGCGCAGGAGTACGGATTTTCGACGGCACCCCTGATCGCGGCCGGTTGCGTGATGATGCGAGTATGTCACCTCGACACCTGCCCGGTCGGTGTTGCCACCCAGGACCCGGAGTTGCGTGCGCGCTTTACCGGGCGTCCCGAGTTTGTGGAGAACTTCTTTCGGTTTCTTGCCGACGACGTGCGGGAGTACTTGGCCAGCTTAGGGTTCCGCAGTATCGATGAGGCGATAGGTCGGTCAGACATGCTTGTGGCCTGCGGACATGGCGGGTGGAAGAGTCGGACGTTGGATATGTCGCCGCTGATGGTGGTTCCGCGTTCCCCGAAACCCCTGTCGGGTGGTCTCGGTCGGCCAGGGGCGGGGGAGTTGAACCAGATGCTTGTCGACCGTGCTGCCGGCGCGCTGGACGACGCCGAACGGGTTCGGATCGAACTTCCTGTCGGCACTGCCGACCGGGCAGTGGGCACAGCGCTTGGGGCCGAGGTGTCTCGTAGATACGGGGCGCCCGGGTTACCGGATAACACCATCGTTGCCAGGTTGACCGGAACCGCTGGGCAGTCTCTCGGAGCCTTCCTGCCGAGCGGAATCACACTAGAAGTGATCGGAGACGCCAATGATTATGTGGGAAAGGGTCTTTCAGGCGGAAGAATTGTCCTTCGGCCGAGTTTCGACGCCAGGTTCTGTGCCGAAGAGCAGGTGATAGCCGGCAATACTGTGCTGTACGGGGCTACGTCGGGAGAATTTTTCGCCCGAGGCCGGGTTGGGGAGCGATTTGCTGTGCGCAACTCCGGGGCGCGCGCAGTGGTCGAGGGCACCGGCGACCACGCCTGCGAATACATGACCGGCGGTCGCGTCGTCATTCTCGGGCCAACCGGCCGAAACGTCGCTGCCGGAATGTCCGGTGGAATTGCGTTTGTTCTCGATGCAGATCCACGCGATGTCAACCACGCGATGGTCACGCTGCAGGTGCCGACGGCCGATGATCTGCGGTGGATGCAGAACACGATCGCCACCCACGTCGAACTCACCGGCTCGCCGGTCGGTGCTCGGCTTCTTGCCGAGTGGGCACGTGAATCCCGGAGATTCACCAAGTTGATGCCGGTCGACTACGAGCGGGTACTTGCCGGGCAGTCAGTTGCCACACCTCCACGGGACGGCGCGGTGGTCGAGAACTCCGACGGGGTCCTCGCGGAGACAGCCAGTGCCTGATCCACGAGGGTTTCTCGGCATGCCGCGGTCCTCGGCACCGATGCGCCCGGCCTCGGAGCGAACAGCGGACTGGAGTGAGGTTTACGAGGCATTGGCGCGCGGCGAGCGTAAGTCTGGGGCGTGCGAACAAGCATCCCGATGCATGGATTGCGGAATCCCGTACTGCCATTCGGAATCCGTGGGATGCCCCCTCGGAAATCTCATCCCGGAATGGAACGACCTGGTCCGTCGAGGCGACTGGGCGCTTGCCGCGGATCGGTTACACGAGACCAATAATTTCCCGGAATTCACTGGACGCCTGTGCCCGGCTCCGTGCGAAACTGCCTGCGTATTAGCTCTTTCCGAGGCACAAACCACGGGAAGTGTGGCGATCAAACGCGTCGAGCAAGCTATTGCCGATACTGCCTGGGACGAAGGTTTTGTGGTGAACCGCATCCCAGCCGAACGCTCCGGACGGACGGTGGCGATTGTCGGTTCCGGACCGGCCGGGCTTGCGGCAGCGCAACAGTTGACCAGGGTGGGTCACAGAGTCACCGTCTTCGAACGTGATGATCGACCGGGTGGACTGCTCCGCTACGGAATCCCTGATTTCAAACTGGCCAAGAGTGCGATCGATCGCCGTCTGAGTCAGTTGCGCGGCGAGGGCACTCGATTTGTCACCGACTGCGACGTCGGTCTCGACCTGGACACACGTGAGCTGACCGCGGCGTACGACGCGGTGATTCTGGCGATCGGGGCCGGTCGGGCGAGAGAAGTAGACGTGCCTGGCCGCGGCCTTGCGGGTATTCATTTCGCGATGGACTACCTGATGCCGGCCAACCGGGAATGTGCCGGTGACGGTCCTAGCCCGGTCAGTGCGTCGGGCAAGAACGTCGTGATCATCGGCGGCGGCGATACGGCGGCCGATTGCCTCGGCACCGTTCACAGGCAAGGCGCGGCATCCGTTGTCGAGTTGAACTATCACGAGCAACCACCCCGCGTGCGGGACAGCGCTGCGGATCCGTGGCCACTCTGGCCGCTGACGCTCCGCGCGGCGCCCGCTGATGCAGAAGGCGGGCGCCGCGAGTTCGAGGTGGCCGCTCAGGAATTTGTCGGCGACGGCTACGTTCGGGGAGTCCGCGTCGCACCGGTTTGTGTCGTAGAAGCATCCGGCGGTCGACCGGCGGCCGAGCCTGTGGGCGATCCGTTCGAACTGCCCTGTGAACTGGTGCTACTCGCGGTCGGCTTCGCCGGCGTCGGGGAAGGCGCCCTGCTTGCCAGCCTGGGAGTGGAGCCGAATCCGCGTGGAGTGATCGCCTGCGGACAGGATTGGCAGACTTCACAACCCGGCGTCTTCGTGTGTGGTGACGCGCATCGCGGTGCGTCGCTGGTGGTGTGGGCGATAGCCGAAGGACGTTCGGCAGCCCGAGCTGTCGACGTGTATCTGACTGGGGCGTCAATGCTTCCGGCGCCTGTTCACCCCGACGCCTTGCCAATGGGAATTCGACGTCGTAACTGAATCGAGTAAGAACGGAAAGTGCACGTCCGAAGTGCCGGATAGAAGTGCGACCGGGGAGCGACTAGGCTCGAGCCGTGAACCGACGGACAAAAATTGTATGCACCCTGGGACCCGCAACAGCGACTGGCGACCGGATCCGTGAGCTCGTGGAGAGCGGCATGGACGTGGCCCGACTCAACTTCAGCCACGGCGACCACGCCGATCACGAAGAGAACTACATCCGCGTCCGCGCGGCATCCGAGGCGACCGGCAAAGCCGTCGGCGTGCTCGCAGACTTGCAGGGCCCGAAAATCCGCCTCGGTCGTTTCAAGGACGAGCGGACAATCTGGGAAAGCGGTGAAGAGATTCGCATCACCGTCGACGAGGTCGAAGGTACGCACGACCGCGTCGGAACCACCTACAAAGAACTTGCGCGTGACGCAAAGCCCGGCGATCGCCTGTTGGTCGACGACGGCAAGGTCGGTCTTGTCGTCACCGCGATCGACGGCAACGACGTCGTGTGCCTGGTCACCGAAGGCGGCCCCGTCAGCAACAACAAGGGTCTCTCGCTGCCCGGCATGAACGTGTCGGTTCCCGCGTTGTCCGGCAAGGACATCGCAGACCTCGAATTTGCACTCAAGCTGGGTGTCGACTTCATCGCTCTGTCGTTCGTTCGTTCGCCTGCGGACATCGAACTGGTTCACGCCATCATGGATCGAGTCGGCCGCCGCGTTCCCGTCATTGCGAAGCTCGAAAAGCCCGAAGCCATCGACAACCTCGAAGCAATCGTGTTGGCGTTCGACGCCGTCATGGTCGCCCGCGGTGACCTCGGTGTGGAGTTGCCGCTCGAGCAGGTTCCGCTCGTGCAGAAGCGCGCCATCCAGATCGCTCGCGAAAACGCCAAGCCCGTCATCGTGGCGACGCAGATGCTCGAGTCCATGATCGAGAACTCGCGCCCCACGCGCGCCGAGGCTTCCGACGTCGCCAACGCCGTTCTCGACGGTGCCGACGCGGTCATGCTTTCCGGTGAAACGTCGGTCGGCAAGTACGTCATGGAAACAGTTCGCACCATGGCCCGCATCGTCGAGGCCGTCGAGAACGAGACGACTCGCGTACCTCCGCTGACGCACGTCCCGCGCACCAAGCGCGGCGTAATCTCTTACGCTGCACGCGATATCGGAGAGCGTCTCGACGCCAAGGCTCTGGTTGCCTTCACGCAGTCCGGCGACACAGTGCGCCGGTTGGCTCGCTTGCACACGCCGTTGCCGCTGCTCGCGTTTACGCCGCTGCCTGCGGTGCGCAGTCAGCTGACACTGACGTGGGGAACCGAAACCTTCCTCGTCGACCCGGTGTCCACCACCGACGAGATGGTGCGTCAGGTTGATATCGCATTGCTCGCACTCGGCCGATACGCGAAGGGTGACCTCGTGGTCATCGTCGCTGGATCGCCTCCGGGAACGGTGGGCTCCACCAACCTGATTCACGTTCACCGCATCGGCGAAGAACTCCACTAACGTGAGCAATGCGGACGCGTCTGCAGACCTGGATACCCTCCTAGCTCTGCTAGATCTGGAACACATCGGCGACGACGCGTTCCGCGGCTATCATCCAGCGCAGGTAGGTTCACGGACGTTCGGCGGCCAGTTGGTGTCTCAGGCACTGATGGCCGCCGGCCGTACCGTGGACGGAGATCGGCCGATCCATGCGATCAACGCACATTTCATTCGCGGTGGAGATGTCAAGGCGCCCATCGAGTATCGCGTCGACCGCCATCGTGACGGGCGTGCGTTTGCCAACCGTCAAGTCACCGCTTATCAAGGTGACAACGAACTGTTCGTGATGCTGGCAGCGTTCCAGGATTCAGGCAAGGGCCTCGAGCATGCTGTCGAGATTCCGGATGTTCCGTTGCCGGAGTCGTTGCCGCCCATCGGTGACCACCTGATCGGGTACGAGGAGAAACTCCCGCATTTCAGTGGTGCTCTCAAGCCGATCGACATGCGTTATGCCAATGATCCGGCCTGGATCTTGAAGGGTACGGGGGAGAAGCTCACCCACAATCGGGTCTGGATGAAGCCTGATGGGAAACTCCCGGACGATTCACTGATCCATGCCGCCGTGTTGGCCTACTCGTCCGACACAACAGTCCTGGATTCGATCCTCACTACCCACGGCTTGTCCTGGGGTCACGACCGCATTGTTGCTGCGACAGTGAATCATTCGATGTGGTTTCATCGACCCTTCAGATTCGACGACTGGGTGCTCTATGCAACAGAATCGCCGGTGGCCGCTGGTTCTCGGGGCTTGGCGACGGGGCGATACTTCTCGATCGAAGGCATGCTGATGGCGACGGTAGTTCAAGAGGGCGTCATCAGGCACTTCCCGCGCAAGGGGGAATAGGGCTGAGCCCGGGTGTGGGCCAGTCTTTATGCAGATTTCTGGTACAGCGGTGCCAGTTCGTCGGCTCTGTCCCAGGGTGACCAGTCCACTTCGCGCCCGTCGAGTTGTGCCGCAACAACTTCGAGACCGGCATGCCAGCCGGCCGCATGGGCGTACGCGGATTCTTCTTCTTCCATTGTGTGAGTCAGTGTCAGCCAGCATCCGCCCGTGCCGTCGGGAACCAGTTCCCAGTGCAGGGTTTCGGCGTCCCACAAATACTCGAAGATGTGATTCGGCCGGACGCTGATCACAGTTCCGCGAGTGACGTGACCGGCGGGCAATCCATATCGCTTGATCTGCTCGGGCGTCACCTTGAACAGGAGGTCGGCGCCCGGGGTCAGGTCGAATTCGACGTCAGCGGGGAACCAGGCCTCGAAGAACTCGCGTTGAGTGATCACTTTCCAGACTTTGTCGGGAGACTGGGGGACGGCTAGTCGAAAACTGAGCGCCACCCGACCGTCGTACGTCAGGCTGATAATGCCGTTGTCCATCGGTGCCTCCACTTGTGTTGGAACCCGTGAGGTTGACACCATCGTGCCATTTTTGCGGCGTGTAGGGAATAACTGCAGGTCAGATCGTTACTTGGTGGTGGGTTGTAACGATTCGCTGTCTGCGTTGTCCTCATCGATCACGGGTAGCTGCGGTCCCATCCCAGGTGTCGGCAGATTTGATCGAACGAGTCCCGAGAGGGTCGTTGATACGGCGAGACATTTGGCTCTAAGGGCACTGCATCGACATACAGCGTGGTCGCGAATCGGCCGTCGGACAGATAGCACGCGGTCTTGCCGGTAGTGCTTTCCGCTTGACGCTGGAGTGCGTCGACCGCCGCACCGCACCACCGAGGTTCTTTCGGCGCCAGAAGTGCTTCTTCGCGTTCGCGCCTGCGAGTTTCTTTCACCACTTCGACCGGAATCGTTCCGCCCAGCTGGTCCTTGGGGATTCCAGTAGTCGGGTCGAGTGGTGCTACCGCCGGCCGTGGTTGGTCGGGGTCCATCCCGAGCGCGATGGGTGGCCACTGCAGCGGCCCGGGCACGGAAACGCCTGCCTCAGTCGCTCTCTCAGTGCTCTGCCGGTCAAGTTCCGCTGTTGCCTCGCAAGAGAGGGCGTGAACACGCTGCGGGACAACTGGGGCGTCCGGGACACCTGAGACGGTTAGCGCGTCGGGCGTCATGCTGTCACTCGGTGTAGCGCTACTGGCTCCGGAGAACAGGATGGCCGAGGCGCCCACCGCAGCTACTGTCGCTGTCACGACGCTGGCCGTTCCGCGATGTGTACGCATGGGACGAGACGCTACCGAGTTTTCGCACATCCGCCGGGGTTTCCAGCCGCATTCGTACTTTTGGTGGATGCCGGCGGTTCACCACGTAATGGACGTCATCCGCCCGCAAAGAAGATGTCTACGACGAGTTGATCCGGCAACTCGGTTCCTGTCGCCCGAAATTCGGGACGTGCGGCGGCCGTGCCGATGAAGGACTGGACGATAGAACTGCTCACCGATGCAGTCTCGACTGCCATGATGGTGCCGTCCTGTGCAGTGATCGGTGGAAATGGTTGCGGCGCTGTAACTCCCATGAGGTCGATCTGGATGATGGATCGGCCGCCCACATCGACTACTTTGCTGTCGCCGCCGCGAACGGCTTCGCTCACGTACTCGACTTTCCATGCCACAGTGCCGTTTCCGTCGAGTTGGTACGTCACCCGAGAGCTGTCGTACAGGTGTTCGGTAGTCACACCAGTGACTTCGGCGAGTGGACTGGGTGAGTTTGTGTCGGTGTCGGTTGAGGGCGTATCGACAGGCGGAAGAGTGATGCTGGGAGGTCCCGCTATCGCAGGATTCCCGACCTGAATTGTTCCGGTTTCGGTTTCTGCATTGCCGGAGTTGTCAACTGTCGAAGTACTGGATTCGGCAGGTGATTCGGGATTGGACTGGCACCCGACAAGTGCCGTGAAGCACAAGAGTGTTCCACCGAACGCGATCAGCCGACGGTGCCGCATCAACCGAATCTAGCGTCTGCTGGTCTCCGTGTACGGAATTTGCCGAATCATATCGGCGGCAGCCACGTCCTTGTAGCCGTGACAAGCGCGCAGACTCCGATATTCAGAGTCGGTTCGATAACGGGCGCGTAGTGCGGCGAGTGATTCGACGGCACGGTCCGTAGGGCGGGATCGGTCATGTCGCCGGTGGTGAACAGGGATGGATCGGTGCCGCCGAGTAGCCAGTATGACAATTGCGCACCCGAACTGGTCGCGAGAATGCCGACGTCCTCGCTGCCGGCGCCTGCCCCCGGATCGAGAATGTTCTCTTCGCCGAGCCAGACGGCAAAAGCGTCGAGGGTTTTGCCTAGTGCAGTCGGGTCGTTCACCACGATCGGGAATCGCTCGATCTCCGTGATGGTGGGCTCCTCCGGGGCTCCGGCCGTCGCGGCTTCGCCTCGCACGATGCGATCCACACTTTTCAGGATGCGTTCGCGGACGGCTGAGTCGTAGCTGCGGATATTCAGCTGCAGTTCGGCTTCGCCGGGAATGACGTTGGCCGCGTCGCCCGCATGGATGGAACCGACGGTGAGGACAGCGATTGCCGTGCTGGGGACTTCCCTGGAGATGACTGTCTGCAGGCGCATAACGGTTTCCGCCGCCATCACCACCGGATCGACGGAGTTCTCGGGCATAGACCCGTGAGCACCCTTTCCCACCAGGCGTATGCGCAACGAGTCCGACCCTGCGTATGAGGGGCCGGCGTGTCCGGCGATCTTCCCGGCAGGCAACGGCGCGACGTGCTGGCCGAGCACGACGTCGGGTTTCGGAAACTTGTCGAAGAGCCCATCGTCGACCATCGCTTGCGCACCGGCGCCGAGTTCTTCAGCTGGCTGGAAGACGAGAAGCAGGGTGCCAGACCAACTGGCGGTGTCTTGGCTGAGGATCTGGGCGGCACCTAGCAGGCACGTCGTGTGTAGGTCGTGGCCGCAGGCGTGAGCGAGCGGAACGGTTTTTCCGTTCTGGTCGGTGCCTGTGACGGTGCTGGCGTAGTCGAGGCCGGTTTCTTCCTTGACTGGAAGGGCGTCCATGTCTGCGCGCAAAAGCACGGTCGGACCTGATCCGTTCTTCAAGATGCCGACGACTCCGGTCTTCCCGATTCCGGTGGTGACGGCGAATCCCAGCGCCTTCAGGCGTTTGGCCACGATGTCAGCGGTGCGGTGTTCCTGGAACCCGAGTTCCGGATGGCTGTGGAGGTCCTTGTACAGATCGGTGAGTGTCGGATCTACGGTGATGTTCTCGTGCGCGGCATCGGACATGAGCATCCTTTCGATCGAGTGATCCGGACGAACCGGATCATTCCGACGTTAACAGGGAGTGGCTGTCGGTGCCTGCGGTCAGCTTCGCACTTCGTGGACTGCGATCATCGATGACCGTGAACTTCCGCGCTGTTGTGTCAACCGGTGGCGAGGAATACGTCAATGATCAATTGGTCCGACGACTCGGTTACTGATGCACGGGATCGATCCCGATATTAACGAAGTTCCGGTGATGGATGCGTGCGGCCACGACATGCACGTGGTTGCACTGCTGGGGGCAGTCCAGGTTCTCATCGGGAGCGTTGCTTGGTGATCCGGCGCTCTCGAGGTTCTGTTCCAGCCGGCTGAGGAGCTCGGCTCGGGTGCCACAGCGATGGTCTCTCGCGAGATTGCAGGCAACGACACCGCAGTAGTCACCGTCGGTCAGTTTCACGCGGGTACCAAGACGAACAACATCATTTCCGACCAGGCGGAGTTCGCGCTGAGTATTCGGACCGTCAACACCGATGTTCGGACTCGTGTCATGGATGCGATTCACCGGATCGTCCTAGCTGATTTTCAGGCTTCCGGCGCTGAGCGTGATCCGGAACTGATTGCGCAGGAGTCGTTTCCGGTGTTGATCAATGACATCGCGGCCGGTGCGCGGGTATTGGATGCGTTCAACGGAGCATCCGGAGATGGCGCAGTGATCGATCCGGGTCCCGTCGCTGGCAGTGAAGATATCGGAATCTTGGCTGACGCCGCCGGAGTGCCGTTGATGTACTGGCTTCTTGGCTGACGCCGCCGGAGTGCCGTTGATGTACTGGCTTCTTGGTGGCGCTGATGCGCAGACATACAGGGCAGCGGAGGAGAAGGGAACTGTCGATGTGGACATTCCATCGAATCATTCGGCCCGATTTGGGCCGGTGATTCAGCCGACTTTGGACAATGGGATCACAGTGCTGACGACTGCGGCCTTGGCGTGACTACCCCGGGTCAAGCAGTGTGGGACACAGCGATGTCCTGAGCTCAAAGCAAACTGCCGCCGGCATCGGCTTTCCACACCTCGATCAAATATCGTTCAGGGACAGTGGGATTGCTGACGCCGACATTCCCGATTCGGCCACTGATGTAGATGCGAAAGTGATAGCGCCCAGGACCGTCAACCGTGACGGGGTCGGTGAACGGATTCTCCGATGAGGGACCGCCACCCGGCCAAATGTAGGTCTCGCCTTCGGGAGAATCGATCGTGGCCTCGTAGAACTCTTCCCAGTCGGTATGTCGACGGGGAGGTGGACCGGTCAGTGATATCGCTCGAATCGAGGCCTCGCCGAACTGATTTCGGGTCAAAATGGCGATGGTGTCTTCGCTGACAGCCGGTATCGAGGTTCCGTCGGGATTTGTCATGACTTCCGGCCAGTCGGGAACGTCGTCCTCCATGATCACGATCAGACCCGCTACCTCGACGGTTGCTTCGTGGAATCGGACTGGCTTGACGCTGTCGTATTGACTGGTGGGCATTGGCTTTGTTGTTGTGGGCACGCGGGGTGCAGCTCGCAAATCGACGTTGGCGGCAGTGATTGCCATAGCAAGTCTGGTCGCCAATTCTTCGATGGTCACCAGCGGATTTCGGATTCCTTCGAGGGATAGGACACGCGTGTCGATTCTAAGTCGAAGGATCCGATCATCTTCAGCGTCAGGATCATCGAGTGCTCTGCGGCCGGCTTTCGCGACGGCCAGGCATGCGTCGTCGAGGGAGTATTCAATTCCGGCCTGAGTGCCGATGAGTCCGGAACTCGGATCGGAACGGGTTACTTCCCAGTGGATCACGCGAAGGAATCCGAAGTGCAGGCAATCAGCGAAGTGCGTTGCATAAATCGAACATAACGTCCGATGATCGTGGACGTGGCCGAACGTCGACAGTGTGTCGGTGCCGCCTTTCGGCGGCTGACGCAAATGGTGCCCTCGGTGAGACTCGAACTCACACTGGACGGGTTTTGAATCCGTACTTCCTGGGAAAAGCAATCGATCTACCTGCATATATCGAGGAAAATTGATCAGTTTTGAACCGTGCTGCGGACTGTAGCGGACTGGAAATGTATACCCAATGGGGGTATCGAATCATGGACGTGTCAGTCGGCATTGCGAAGGAATGCGGTGACATCAAGTTCAGTTCGGGTTAGGTCGATCAGCTTGTCGAACGCTGCGTCGTTGTCCTTCATGGAGGTGTCACGTACTGATTTGAAGTCAGTATCCGGCGAAGGGAGTGCCAACGATCGTCGTAGTGACTGGTTTGCCTCTTCGAGAGCCTCCAAGAGGACTGGATTTGTAATAACCGATTTTGCACGAGAAATTTCCGTCACTGTCGAGACGAAATCACTGACGAAATTTCCATATGGAACTGGAGTCGCAGTCCCTTCATGTGCATCAAAGTAGCTCATTCGCAACACCTGGTACTTGTCGATAATCGCAAGTAGTTGGTCACGTTGCGTCGTTGCATGCTGGACAAGTATCTCTCGCCGAAGCCGGGATTCAGCTGCCATTCGATCTGCTTCGGACTCTTTGCGCGAGTGTCGCAGTGTCAGCACCACACCGCCGACTGTGCCGAGAACGCTGACGATACCTGTCACTGATGCCAATACGATGCCCCACGCGGGTGTCCAGTACATCCCGTACTCGTACAGGAGTCAGCGAATCCAGTCAACGTAGACACTGATTCCTGCATCACTGTGAGACCGTACGGACACGAACAGGGCAGCGGTGTGTTCCAACTACCCTGTTCGTTTTCAATCGCTTAGAAACGAATTACGTTTTGCGAACTGGCTCGTACTCAGGGAACTTCGTCGTTTCATCGAGTGATTCGGTGCTGGCGAACCTGACTCGGTAGACCTTCGCGTACACATGACGCAGACCTAGGTACGCCCGGTACCGCCCACATCCTGCATCTTTGATCTGCTGTACTACGTCTTCGAGTTCTGCGAAGAGTCCATCTAACTCATCTGATCTTGTTTGTGTCATATTCTTGCTTTCATACTAAACTGGCTGCATGCAACCTTAGCGCGATCAAAGTCGCGTGTAACTATTATCATTCAAAGTGAGCGGTAATAGCAAATTCGTGATTAATGGGAAGTCTGGCTAGGGTGATTTACGGACAGTTCAAATTTTTGCACGGTAACTGGGAAAACATATTCTGGGTACTTCTGTAAGAGTTCAGAATATGTTTCATAGCTACGCGATTCCCATCTGCCGGCCGATTCAGGTACGTTGTATCTCTCGACACGTTCGACAGTCATATATGAATGCACATCATATTTAGGTAGCCTGTTGACCCGTTGCCGAAGCGATTTTGGCATCTTCTCCGAATCTTCCGATGACTGTATCCATTGCATCAAATCGTTGAACGTCTTAAGTTGAGTCTTCTTGAGATTTAGAAAATAGTCTTCGATGGTCGTCAGATATTCAACGGAAGTAGTTTCTGTTGGAAACCCGTATTCGTTGCCTTTCAAGACTAGCTCGACTTCACGATCTGGCGAGTTTCTATACTTCTTGGTTTGCTGGTGTTCGTGAAGATCATTCAGCTTCCATTCAAGTCGATTTGCGTACCATCGTGGATTCTTTCCTGGGTGTTCCCTCAGGAATTCTGCATATTTTTCGTTTGCCCAACTCATATGATCGCAGACTACTGAATATGGCAACCTTCGACCTAGTAGGCGTTTTCTAAACAGATTCATCGTCAGGTTGTAGTCGGTTTCTTTACGGACTCCCACGATTGTGCATGCAGAAGAGTTTTCTTCTTCTATGTCCTCAAAAAGTGTGCCGTTTATGGCACTTTTCCCTTTATATATAGTAGATGAGGGGGAAATATCTATATTTTCAACTACTGCATCCCTGAATCTGATGAAGCTGTTGTTCTCTGTTCGATAGTCAGACTCTCTGCATGCATCACGATCTGCAAATGGGATATGAGGATGAACGAATGCAAGGAATCTGTTCAACCATTCTGTTTCCTCGGATTCAGACTGAGGTAGGTCGCTCAGATGTTCGTCGTATGCAGCAGTGATGAAGTTTGCAAAGTTCTTATCCCGCTTACTGTCACGTGGTTCATCGACAGTGTATGAAAATCCGTATGCAATTCGAATGTCACTTACGTATTCCTGAATTTTGTTGATCGCTCTTGTCGAGCTGTAGGAATCTTCATCGCCCCAGCTCCATTCTTGATCGTCGTGGTCTATCGGGGTAGCTGTGTCCTCGAACTCGTAATCATCGAATTCATCAACATCCGGTTCGGAAGCTCGTTTATCCTCAGCCGGGTACTCAGCTTCATCCTGATATTCAGAATCCCATCCATCAGAAATGCAGCTACGACTCCATTCAGGAATCGGGCTTGTAGAGTAGGCAGTACCATTTATCAGTCTGTTGTTGACGTGATTCAGTGCATTGTCAATCCAGTAGCAGTAGAAGGTGTCATCCGAGTATGCAAGCAACGCATCTTCAATCAGCTGGGGAACGTCATAAGTCGCTTCAACGATGAGTTCTGCAAGTGAATCTTTCATTTCGAGCAGATCATCAGAGTGATCATTATATAAATCTCTATCCGACTTCTTTAGTCGGTTGAATATTGCATTCAAGTATTGAATCTTGTTCATTATTTCTCCTATTAGTGTAATGAAAAGACCGTACTCAGCTGACAATCTGAATACGGTCTTTCCGGTTTCTCTACACTAATAGAAAATATGCGGGTAAGATTGCTCCAATCGTTGTCAGACGAGTCGAATCCTTCGTCTTCTATTATGCCAGATATGACGATATATCGCAACTTTAGCTGGTTAGGAAACAAAGATATAGATCAATATTTTACTAACGAATTCGGCCAGGTAGAGAATGGTTAGCAAAGCTACGAATAATCGTTGTACCTCGTTTTGTAACACATCGGTTGCGGCCCTCGATACCCTCGCAAACGGGGCAACATCAACTGAGGGGGAGCAGTGGCAGAAGGTACTTGCAGCGCATGCGAGGCAGAGGGCTTCGTGCAGTTCAACGGGGTATGCAGGAAGTGCAACAACAAGCCTGGACGGGTAGTCCTGGGGATTCTCGGGTTGCCGCTGATCCTGGCGGTATTTGGTGCAATCGTCTGGCTGGTGAATACCTACGGTGACGCAGTGCTGGATGCAATGGGAACTCTTGCAGTAGTAATCATCGTAATTCTGGTGATACTAGTTCCATTCGTTATCGCTGCACTACTGTTCAAGGCAGCAAAGTAATACGTGCTCACACATTTTATGAATATCTGAGTTTAGAAGAAGATTTCATGCTAGCCTCAGCGGGCCAGGCAAACCAACTACAGAAAATGGTGCAACATGTTCGATACCGTTCTCCAATCAATCATGCTTCCAATCCTGTATCCCTTTGGTCTCCTCCTGGGATTCATCATGAATATCGGCTTCGGACTGTATTCGTAGATTCTTAGCCAAAGGAGCGAGTATGTGGCTCTGCTAAAGATTCTTTAAGATGCAGCATGTTATAATAAGAATGCACGAAATCCTACCCAAACGAATACCCCCGATAACTAGAACAGTTGTCGGGGGTATTCGTTTGTATGGATATATAATTTGACTGATACAACATTCTGAGACGACGGAAGATGAGCGTTATCCCATATAGAATTATATCATAAAAGGTGATATAATTTAGGTACTCATTATTTTTATAGCCCTTTCCGAAAATACCTCAGTTTCTTGTAGGATGCTGAGGTATTTTTGTGTGCAGATGCGGCCGGTAGGGTTGATTATCTACCCCATTAGTCTAAAAGAAATATAAAGCAATACATGATAGAATATAAGTGAGTCACTAAATTATAGCGACTCAGGAACTAGTATGAATAAAGAACTCAAATATACAGTAAACGAAAACAAGTGTTGGATATATGCAGGTGCCAAAGACCGATCAGGTTACGGCATTATCAAGCATGCAGGAAAGACGGTAAAAGCGCATAGATACAACTTCGAACTGCATAAAGGTGAAATCTTGCCCGGTCTGGTCATACGCCATACATGCAACAACCCTAGTTGTATCAACCCAAAACACTTACTGCAAGGAACGCAAAAGCAGAACATGCAAGACAAGGCAGAATCGAAGAAAATATTCTGCACCAACAAGCATGAACTGAACCACTCGAACAGCTACATATTCAATAATAGAAGAATATGCAGAATCTGTAGATCAACGAATGAAGTGTAGTAGGTATTGGCTTCGGCCGCCTGCACTTAATCGAGTTTGATTTTCAATACACAACCACAGAAAGGAATGAAATTGGTTGGCTAAATATACTTATGATGAAAGAAAGAAAGCAGCTGAAATGGCTGGTGACATCGGCATTGCTGCAACGATGCGAGAGTGTCAGTACCCGAAGTCCTGGGCAACGCTACGAGACTGGTGCAACGAGTTCGGCGTGGAAATCGTGCTCGATGAGCTGAAATCCAAAGCAGCTCAGTACAACTCGTTCTACGAAGAGACTGAACTGCGCATCGTTCAGCAGGAAATCATTGCTCGTAGCCGTGACCTGATGGAGTCACCGACGCTGACACCTGCCGAGATAGACAAGTTGGCAGCAGCGATCAAGAAGGCAACCGACAGCATTCAGATGCTCAGAGGCAAGGCAACGAGTCGAACAGCAGTTGAGGACACCACGGATGCTGATGCATTGAAGTTGTTCGATCAGTACAGAGCGGATGCCGATGGAACTCGCTGAGGTACTGCGATCAGTTCCGCGTGGTCTGTTGGCAACTTCGGCGGGCAGAAGGCTGATCACCAAAGACGATCCGATGTTGTTCGCTGTCATCTACCTGCTGGATCACTTGAAGTTCGAGGATGAGCAACCGTCACTGTCTGAGTTCCATGTAGCTCTGGCAGAGTACGGCAAGTCCTGGACGGCAGAATCGGCCGGCAAAGACTGCTTCATTGCACCACGCAGTGCAGGCAAGACAACTTGGTTGTTCCTGATCCTGACACTCTGGGCAGCAGCGCACGGACATTTGAAGTTCATTGCAGCGTTCAGTGACTCGGCAGCTCAGGCAACGCAGCACTTGCAGACGTTCAAGCATGAACTCGACAGCAACGAGTTGCTTCGCAAGGACTATCCAGAGCTGTGCAAGCCGATGATGGGCAACAACGTCAAGCGTCACATTGCACAGTCGAACGAGCAGATTCAACAAGCGAACGGGTTTGCCTTCGTTGCCAAAGGTATCGACGCTAAGTCTCTCGGTATGAAGATCGGTAACCGTAGACCTGATCTGATTCTGCTTGACGATATCGAACCACCTGAGGCGAACTACTCGGCAAGTGAAGCTGTAAAGCGTCTGGGAACAATATTGAATAGTGTTTTTCCGCTGAGTATCAAAGCTCGAATTGCAATCGTCGGTACGACAACGATGTCCAACAGCATCATCGATCAGCTTCGCAAGGTCGGTGAAGCACGATTCGCATGGCAGTTGTCAGCAGATCGAAGAATGCAAACAAAGCCTGGTACAGAACGTGCCGATAATACCTATTATGTAAACCTAGATAAGGGTATCCTAAGTGAGTTTTCTGATGAAGATGCAGCCTCTGGTGACCGTAGAGACGTTGAGGGTATGTCGGCGGTAGGGGAGCTTCAATCTTCTATCAACTCCATTAGCGTTGAAGGTAGACCAGAATCAGCAGATTCGTTGAATGAAGCATACAGCGAGAGCATACACAGATCGGTTGAGGTGAAATTCGATCCTATTGATAGGGAAATTGAATCTGTTAGCAACTCTGTGAAGATAGGGAAGCAGGGCGAATCAGACCTTAGCTTGACAGTCCAGCAGCAGTCTGGATCGGAGTCGGAGCAGAAAAGCGATGTTAAATCAAGTTCTGAAAATATCGCTACATCGACACGATTAAGCTGTGTATCAAATTTTGATAATTCAAAATCACCAGCATCCAGGTATGCAAAAGAACTAGAAAAACTGATCGGTAAGTCTCAACCAGCACTGCAAGAGTTCGATCAGCAGCATGTAGTCGAACCGTCAGACTTCTACGAGTCACTTGACCAGGCGTTACGTTGGGTCATTGACGAACAGATCAACGTTCACTACTTCCCTGCAATCATGGTCGATTCTGCTGGTACAGAGCGTTCGTTGTGGCCTGAGTTCTGGTCCCTGGATTATCTAAATGGCATCAGGCATACCCGAAATTTCTATATGAACTATCTGAACAAGCCTACAAGTCTCGATGCTGCATATTGGTCTGAGTCAGATATTCCAGTCGCACAGCTCGATAGCTACAGGTACACAATGATTAGTGTTGATCCGGCTGTGAAGACAAAAGCGTCGAACGACTACACAGGAATTGTAGTTATTTCTTTCGGTGAAAATGGAAAATGCTACGTACGCCATGCAGAACAGTTACGTATTGTATCTACCGACTTGAAGCAGAAGGTTACCGATCTGATCGAGAAGTTTGATGCACGTCTGGTTTATTGCGAAGTGAATCAGGGCGGTGACCTTTGGCGTTCCGTCTTCGACGGTATACCGGCAAAGTTCAAGTCGGTACATCAGACGGAGAAGAAAGAACTACGTGCAGCACGAGCGTTGGACTACTACAAGAAGAATCTAGTCTTCCATACAAAGAACTTCGCTGATCTGGAAGAGCAGATGTTTGCATTTCCAAAGGTTCCACATGACGATATTCTTGATGCGTTATCTTCTGGTGTTCACTATTTTCTAGGAAACAGCCGGAAGTCAACTGCACGCAAGCGAAGTTACCTATAAAAATGTTATTATCAATACAAAGAAAAGGAGATTTATAGCAGAGATATGAATTTAGATGACCAGTTGGTTGAGTACAACCTCGAGAACGATCTGGCTTTAGCCGTCCAGACGATTCTCGACCGACAACAAGAGTACGAAAAGGCTGAAAAGTATTACAAAGGTGAAGTTGATGAGATATTCGCATCACCTTCGGTTCGCAGAGCACTGAGCAAGATCGGTTCGGACTTCCGCATCAACTTCGCTGCAATGCCCGTCGATGCCGTTGCAGCACGTCTCGAGATTGACGCTGTGAAAGCTGTATCCGCTGAGGGTGCAGACGTGCTCGATGCAGCGTTCGAGGACGCAGAGCTGGAACTAGAGCTGAAACTCACCTTCAAGAACGCTCTGATGTTCGGTGATGCCTACATTTTCGTGTGGCCTGACAGCTCAGGGACAGTGCAGGCGCATTACAACAGTCCGAAAGGCGCTGTGGTTCTTTATGATCCAGAGAATCCGCGTGTCGCAGCAGTGGCAGCGAAGGTCTGGGTTGTGCAGGTAGCGGGGGAGACTAGACACAGAGTCAACCTGTACTACGCAGATGCGATCTACAAGTTCATCAGCACAGCGCCACGTCTACCGATGACAGTGCAAGCAACGGACTTCGTTCCAGTCCTCGATGCAGACACAGACGAAGCCGGGTATGCGCGGAACCCGTATGGACAGATCCCGATCTTCCACGTTGCAACAGATCGTCCGTTCGGCACTCCCGAGCATAAAGCTGCATACGGACCCCAGGACATCATCAACAAGCTGGTCATCACTCAAATGGCATCAGTGGAGCACTACGGGTTTCCAACGCGTTACGTGCTCTCTGAGAACCACGCGAACGTAGCCAACGACTTTGACGATGACGACGATTCCGCAGACCTGTCGGGTAACCCTGGTGATCTGTGGATGCTGACGAATACCAAGCAAGTCGGACAGTTCGATGCAGCGAAGCCGGATACCTATCTGGCTCCATACAAGGAATACATCAGAACTATGGCAAGTGTGACGAGCACTCCGCTGCACTACTTCGAGAACACCCAGACGAACGTCTCCGGTGAGGCTCTACGTGCCAGCGAAGCAGCTCTGATCAAGAAGGTACGAGACAGACAACTGTCATTCGGTACTGCCATTCGATCAATGTTCGTGTTCATCTTGAAGCTGCACGGAATCACGTCAGACGTGCAGTTGCACTGGGCACAGCCCGAGTCGATTGACGATAAAGAACGATGGGAAATTGCGTACAAGAAGGTCCAAGCCGGCCTACCTGTTAAGCAGATGTTGATTGAACAGGGTTACGACTCTCAGATCGTAGAAAGCTGGGATCTGCCGGTACTGAATCCGCAGACCAGCCAGTTAGAACAAAATACAGAAAATGAAGGAGAAATAGCAGCATGACAGAACAAAATATCGAACAGGTAGAAGCTCAGTTGGACGCAGAGATTGAACAGGTGCGTGCAGCGTTGAAGAATGCAAACAATGAATCTGCAAGTCATCGTCATATGGTGAAGGACTTGCAAGGTCAAGTATCCGAACTGAGTGCAATAGCCGAACGTGTGAAGACTCAGTTTATGAATTCACAGATGAATCTTATTCTCGAACGCAACGGCATCACTAACCCGAAGGTGGCTAAATTGATTGACCACGAAGGTCTGTCAATTGACGACAATGGAGATTTGACAGGGGCAGTCGAGCAGATTGACAAGCTCAGAGAAGAGTTTCCTGAGCTGTTCGCGGTACAGCCGAAAATTCCAAGTGTGGATGCAGCGGATAAAGTTGCCCCTAAAGCATTCAAATCAAGCGCCGAGAAGTTACTCAAGAGCGCGAAATAGAAATATCCTATATAATAGGATAAACGGATTGAGATAATCCATCGAGTCAACAGTCGAGATGATTGGAGGTTCTAATTAAACTAAAAGAAAAGGATTGATTAAAATAGTAGCAATTAATGCAAATGCATGGATTCCTGAAGAGTTCGGCTCAGAGGTAATCGCAGCATCGGAACAAAATAGCGCCGTTGAAGCATACGGACGCAAGGTTAATATGAATACCGATACGTACAAGGTTCCACGTATCGGGGAATCCGCAGTATCAGTTATCGGAAAGTCTCAACCATACCCAGAAGACCCGGCAAATCTGGACACCGTATTGCTTGATACTGTCAAGTTCGGTGGGCAGAATGTGATTGCCGAAGAAGACTTGGCTGATGCCAATGTGGACGTTATCTCTGCATTGCAGAAGTCTTGGGCACTGAGCTATGCAAAGACATTCGATAACGCTTGTCTTGGCACAACAGCAGTAGGAAACGGTACAACCGTACCATTTACTTCGGTGTACAAGGAAGTTAGTGCTGGGGCAGCAGCTCACAAGATCGCTACTGCTGGTGCAGTGACCTACGATAAGGTTTCACAGACCTTCGGTAAGGTTGAGCAGGGTGGATACTTTTCCGATAGCGATATGATCGTTATTGCTCACACCAGCATGAAGGAATCGTTACGCGGTCTCGTTGACGTCAATGGCAGACCACTGTTCATCGAGCAGGTATCGGCAACACAGCCAGCAACTCTGTTCGGCTACGCATTGCAGTTCTCTGACGGAGCGAAGACAAGTGCAACGAATCAGCAGAACCCAAACGGTAATGCACTGTTGATTGTTGGCAATCGCCAGCATTTGATCGTTGGCCAGCGTGCGCCGATTGAATCAAAGCTGAGTATTGAGGCTGGTTGGAGCACTGACGAACCACACTTGAAGATGCGCGCACGTAGAGCCTTTGCTGTCGGTAGAGCAAAAGCCTTCGGCATCCTCGAAGTAACAACTTCCTAATTAGGTGACAGGGTGCGTCGATAGTGGCGCACCCTGTCTTCTATGACAGAACAATTCGAGTTCAATGTAGTCCTGCCGACAATCAACGAACTCTCAGTACAGCTAGGCAACTCGGCGCATGAAGTGCAGCTGCTTGCATTCGTCTATGAGGCGAAGATTGCGAAAGCAGTATGAAGAACTTCTACGTAGGTCAACGACCAGCAGAATCAGTACTGTTCAAAACAGTGGACGAACGAAGATTTACGAAAAGAATTCTCGGTACCTACCAGCAAGCGCAGGTATTTATTCGCAGACCTGATGGAACTCTATATTCCGAAGGTTCTGCAATGATCGTGTCGAATCCGGTAAATGGAGTGATCTACGAGTTTGGCATTACATCGCCGTTCACAGTAGCGGGGGAGTATTCGATTCAAATCAAGCTCACAAGACGTACAGGTGAGTTCGACTACACAGACCCGATATTTCTCGATGTGTTCGAGGCGTACGGATGAAAGGAATGATGAACAATTTTAGCTACAACAAGTGACGTATTCGATCTGACAGGAATAACAGTTAATTCCAGTCAGATCAGACAGGCTCAGGCGATAGTCGAACTATGCGCCGGTAGACCTGAATCGTTAGTTACAAAAGATATAGATAAGCAGTGGATGAAGTATGCCGTTTGCTGGCAGTCTGCATATATCGACAACACTGAGGTATTTCAGCAAGCGAACGTGCAGCAGGTAAAACAGGACAACTCGACTGTGACGTTCGGAGACAGAGTTTTTGCAGTCTCTCCATTAGTTGTTGAGGCTGTGAAACGACTCAGTTGGTACAACAGTAGAAAAATCAATCTGAAAGGGTTCAACTTCGAGGCTTCGAAGATGCCTGAATGGTGGCTGTGGTAATGCAACTGATGCCAAAGACATATCCAAGTCTGATTGATGTCTACACGCAGTCTGTACGTATCGATCCCAGGACGAACGAGACGATACGTGAGTGGAACTACCTGGATCCTGAAACAGTGCGATGCAATGTCGTCGCACTCAAGCCGAAAGAAACGTTGGAAATATTCGGCAAGCTGTACGAGAACAAGAAGTTTATCAAGATCGAGACTGCAACGAAGTTCGATCTGTCACAGCAGGCCGGTAACATCAGATCGCGACGCAGCGCACCATACTTTCAGCCTTACGACGATCCCTACGTGTTCAACATCAGCAACGTGAACACGCAGATAGATCAGCTAGGCAACATCGTCTGCTTCGAGCTGTACTTGGAGTACTTTCGTACGATGTCTGAAATTGCTCGGTAAACTCGATATCTGGCTAGCCTTCATCGGGACTTCCAAGTAATGATCCTGATTGGTGTAGCCTTTTTTCCGCACTAGATTCGATTTTCCGTAACAGGCTCTTACAGATATTATCAGCCAGAGTCTGCATTCTTGTTGTAGTGTTGGTTCCTGTGTTCGGGAAGCAATCTTCCATGCGGAGTCGAATGTATCCGATCCTGCTGCGCTGATCGGTGTGCGTTGTGGGCGTTGCTATGAGGGCAAACGGAAATCTGTCTGCGCCATTTCTTGCTGTTCCGATTGCCAGATTGACTGAGGCTGATATATCGGTCTGTTTTTCGTCTTTTCTTATATATATACCCCTTGCTACTGGCTGCGAAAAGCTATATGGGAGTCTGTCGTACGGCAGTTTTGTGCCATCTTCTGTGACGTACTCACCATTTGTCGCGCTACTCATATCGTATGTTTCGTTGAGATGGTAAGAGGTATATTCTGTTTTGTCAAAGATTAGTGCACCGTTGCTATTGTCTGTCAGTGACTGAATTTTTTGATCTACCTCCGATACGAACTCGCTCATAACTCTGCCAATAATCTCCTTGACATTTGCAAACTCAACTCCTGCGTGGTCATCAACCAGCTGCATTAGTTTGGAAAGGTGATTTTCGCTAGTGGGTCCTCGGTTGGACTCGATGCTCTGAGCAAGTTCTGCAAGTGTTGCAGCAATTCGGTCGGTGATATTTTGGATCAGTTGTCCGTAGTCCTTGTTTTCTACTGCTTCAAGTGCCTGAAGGTAAGTTTGCTTACGATCAGAATAGACAACAAGCGGAACGCGGTAGGTCTGCATTAGTATCATCGAGGCAACTATTCGGGAGACTCGGCCGTTTCCGTCCTCAAAAGGATGAATTTGTGAAATACAGTAGTGAACGTATGCCGATCTAGTAATTGGCGGAATATGTTCGTATATCGGGGACCGAAGTTGTTCGCAGAATTTATCCATTTCTGCTTGTACGCTATCAGGGGGGCAATAGGGGTGAATTCTTCCTGATCTTGTCTGAACAAAATTGGTATCTGTCTTGAATTCCCCGTGGCGTAGTGCCTTTGTTCCCCTCTGGTTCTTTCCACCAACGCTCCTTGTGACCTCAAAAGTTTTCTGAGAATCACACGCGATTGCATGTAAATCTCGAATAAAATTCAAAGTGATTGGACGATTAGAATCAACCCAGTCTGTTGCATAGTTAAGGGCCTTCACGAGGTCTTCGAATGAGCGGCGTTCCGCTGTGTTTTCGTCCTCGCCCAGAATTGACTCCCAACCCTCGGCTTCGGTCGCAATAGTTCGACTTTCTCCGGTTTTGAGTTTGTATAGATCCTCAAGAGCGCCTGATTCTGCGGCTGATTCTCTGAGGACGCGTCTTATGATTGATACCTGCTGGTCGGAATTGAGTTGGTCGAAATGATAGTTGAAATACGCGTAATCGATGTCAAGTTGGGACGAATCGACTTGAATCTCTGCCCACTCAGCTAGTGGCATGATCGGACGGTACGGCTCAGGATCATTCGCAGACATAGATGGACTGTACACAGTTGATCGTGATCGGCCTGTTGGTTGTTCGTAGTTGCTGTGTCACAGCAGGTTTGACCAAATCAGATTCTCGAGTATGTTCGCCCGATGACTGCTGTGAAGCGCAATCGTCGTTCAGGTGTTGCAGATCGTTGGAAGAACCGAGACGGATCGAAGTCTGTTCGTCACGGTCAGGGCAAACGTTGGTTGGCTCGTTACGTCAACGATGAAGGGGAGGAGGTCACTGCAAGCTTCGACTTGAAGGATGACGCTCAGGCGTTTCTCGATGAGCAGGTGTCAGACCTTGTGACAGGTAGGTATGTCAACAAGCGTCGTGCTAGTCGAACTGTCGGTTCGTTGGCTGAGGAGTGGATAGCTCACAAGCAACATTTGAAGCCGAAAACCGTTGCAGGATATAGAAGTTTGCTCGATACGCAGGTGCTGACGAAGTTCAAAGATCGAGCAGTTGGAGATATGACGTTCAGCGTTGTCCGCAACTGGGTGTTGGAGCTGCAAACTGCAACCGACGACCACAAAGCGCTGTCAGCTTCCCGCGTGATCCAGGCATATCAGGTACTCAAAGGCGTACTCGATGACGCGGTGAAGCTACGGCTGATTCCATCAAATCCCTGTTCAGGGGTTCAATTGCCACGCAAGCAAGAGTCCGAACGTCGGTATCTCACACATCAACAGGTTGAAGCTCTGGCAGCTCAATCAGCAGGTCTCAAGCCGATGGTTCTGGTGCTTGCCTACTGCGGTCTGAGGTTCGGTGAAGCAGCAGCATTGAAGGTCAAGCAGGTTGATGTCAAGAACAACCGTCTGAACGTGCTGTCATCGGTGACGTTCGTATCCGGCACCGGCTTCGTGGAAGGCACTACGAAGGGCGGTGAGTCTCGTAGCGTCCCGGTGCCTCAGTTCCTCTCAGAAGTCCTCAAGACGCACACCAAGGGGATGAGTTCAGATGCACTGGTGTTCGGTGGCAAAGAGGGTTGGCTGACACCGGGTGAGTTCCGATGGAAGTTCGATCCCGCAGCGACAGCGGCAGACTTGCACGGACTGGTTCCACATGAGCTACGTCACACTGCTGCATCGTTGGCAATCAAGTCAGGTGCGAATGTCAAAGTCGTTCAACGGATGCTGGGGCACAAGAGTGCAACGCTGACATTGGATCGATACGGACATCTGTTCCCTGATGAGCTTGATGCTTTGGCTACTCGGCTTGATCAAGATCGGATCAAAGCGCTAGCGGACTAGTCCGAGTTTTCAGATGAACTGCGGACTACTGCGGACTGAGTTCCTAGTACCCCATTGGGGTATAAGCCTAAAAACTTGCTCTAGCCTGCACCTTTCGGTGCCCTCGGTGAGACTCGAACTCACACTGGACGGGTTTTGAATCCGTTTCCTCTGCCAATTGGGATACGAGGGCTTGTTGCGATGACTACATTAGAAGATGCGATTTCAAAGTCAAACACCGGTACCCTCTTTATGTTCGCGTCTCGTGTCGGGGCGGTTCGACAGAGGAGGATGGTGGCCATGAATTCGCCACAGCCGCAAGGTAATCAGAGCGCGCCGCGTCGTGTTGTTGTTGCCGAGGACGAAGCGTTGATCCGCATGGACCTGGTCGAGATGCTCCGCGAAGAGGGTTACGACGTTGTCGGCGAAGCCGGTGACGGTCAGGTTGCGGTGGAGTTGGCGGAAGCACTCCGGCCGGACTTGGTGATCATGGACGTGAAGATGCCCAGGCGGGACGGGATCGACGCCGCTTCGGAGATCGCGGCCAAACGAATTGCTCCTGTTGTCATTCTCACAGCGTTCAGTCAGCGTGAATTGGTGGAGCGGGCTCGCGACGCCGGCGCGATGGCGTATCTGGTCAAGCCTTTCTCCATCACCGATCTGATGCCGGCAGTCGAACTGGCGGTCAGCAGGTTCCGTGAGGTGACGGCGCTCGAGCGTGAAATCGTCGACCTGTCGGATCGTTTGGAGGCTCGTAAAATCATCGAACGGGCCAAGAGTGTGTTGATGGTTCGTCAGGCGCTCACCGAACCGGAGGCGTTCAAGTGGATTCAGCGTGCTGCGATGGACAGGCGGTCCACGATGAAGGCCGTCGCCGAGGTGGTTCTCGAGACGCTCAGCGGCGAGCCGAACGCCTGAGCTGGGTAAACCTGGTCGGGGGTATCGATGTCAGTAGGGATCCCTAGACTGATCAACCGTGAGCCCCGCAACCGCAACTCCGTCCAGTACCTCCGCCGTCGCAATCGGATCGGGGGAAGAACGTCCGCTCCTGATGCTTCTCGACGGGCATTCCCTGGCTTTCCGTGCGTTTTACGCATTGCCGGCGGACAACTTCAAGACGCATAGCGGCCAGGCAACCAATGCGGTGTACGGCTTCACGTCGATGCTCATCAACCTTCTTCGCGACGAGAAGCCGACGCATCTCGCGGCTGCCTTCGACGTTTCCCGTCAGACGTTCCGCGCGGAGCTGTTCCCTGAGTACAAGGCTCAGCGTGCCAAGGCTCCGGACGAGTTCAAGGGCCAGATCGACATCACCAAGGACGTCCTGGGCGCTCTGGGTATCCCCGTCATGGCGGAAGAAGGTTTCGAGGCCGATGACGTCATCGCCACGCTGACCACTCAAGCCGAGGCCCTCGGGTATCGCGTACTGGTAGTCACCGGAGACCGGGACGCACTGCAGTTGGTCACCGAGAATGTCACGGTTCTCTACCCCAAGAAGGGTGTCTCGGAGCTCACCCGCTTCACCCCGGAGGCCGTCGAAGAAAAGTACAACCTCACGCCGGCGCAGTACCCGGATTTTGCGGCGCTGCGCGGAGACCCGAGTGACAACCTCCCCGGCATCCCCGGCGTCGGCGAAAAGACGGCCACCAAGTGGATCCGTGAATACGGCGATCTCCAGGGATTGGTCGACAACGTCGACAAGGTTCGTGGCAAGGTCGGCGATTCGTTGCGCGAGAACATCGCAAACGTGTTGCTCAACCGTCAGCTCACCGAGATGGTTCGCGACGTTCCGCTGCCGTACACGCCAGAGCAGTTGATTCTGTCGCCGTGGGACCGCGAGAAGATTCATGCACTCTTCGACGACCTCGAGTTCAAGGTTCTCCGTGACAGACTCTTTGCGACGCTGTCGTCGTCCGAACCCGAAGCCGAAGAGGGCTTCGAGGTCAGCGGTGACGCTCTCGAGCCAGGCTCGGTTGAGGCGTGGCTCGACGCGCACGCCCGCACCGGGGAACGCCACGGCGTAACAGTTATCGGCACTCGGACGCCGTATGCCGGTGACACCACTGCTCTTGCGATTGCGGCATCGGACGGGGAGTGCGCATATATCTCGACAACGTCTGCCACTCCGGAAGACGAAGCAGCTCTGGGTGATTGGCTTGCGGATGCAGGTCAGCCCAAGGCGATTCACGAAGCCAAGTGGGCCATCCATGCCCTCCGTGGCCGTGGATGGACACTCGGTGGACTCACCAGCGACACCGCTCTTGCCGCGTACCTTGTACGCCCGGGGCAGCGCAGCTTCAACCTCGATGACCTCTCGCTCCGATACCTCAAGCGTGAACTGCGGGCAGAAACGTCGGGGCAGGAACAGCTTTCGCTGCTCGACGACACCGATCAGTTGGATGCGGAAGCCGCTGAGACGGCGATGCTCAGCGCTCAGGCCGTTCTTGATCTGGCGCGCGCCCTCGACACCGAACTCGAATCGATCGAATCGAAGTCGCTTCTCTCCGACATGGAGTTGCCGTTGACGGTGGAACTCGCCAAGATCGAGGCCACCGGAATCGCCGTCGACAGTGCGCACTTGCATGATCTGCAGAGCCGGTTCGCTTCGCTGGTCGCAGCCGCTGCCGACTCCGCGTACGCGGTGATCGACAAGCAGATCAACCTCGGTTCGCCGAAGCAGTTGCAGGTCGTGTTGTTCGAGGAACTCGACATGCCCAAGACCAAGAAGACCAAGACCGGATACACCACCGACGCCGAGGCGTTGCAGGGCCTGTTCGACAAGACCGGACACCCGTTCCTCGAGCATTTGCTTGCACACCGCGACGCGACGCGGATGAAGGTGACAGTGGATGGTCTGCTCAAGGCTGTCGCCGACGACGGTCGCATCCACACCACGTTCAATCAGACTGTTGCCGCAACGGGGCGCCTGTCGTCCACCGATCCGAACCTGCAGAACATCCCCGTCCGCAATGACGCCGGCCGGGAAATTCGCGACGGTTTCGTAGTTGGCCAGGGATTCGATGTCCTACTGACCGCCGATTACAGCCAGATCGAAATGCGCATCATGGCGCACGTGTCCGGTGACGAAGGGCTGATCGAGGCCTTCAACACCGGCGAGGATCTTCACAGTTTTGTCGGTTCACGCGCGTTCGGTGTTCCCATCGAAGAGGTCACGCCGGAACTGCGTCGTCGGGTCAAGGCGATGTCGTACGGGCTCGCCTACGGGCTGAGCGCCTACGGCTTGGCGTCGCAGCTCAAGATCTCCACCGAAGAAGCGAAACAGCAGATGGATGCGTACTTTGCGCGATTCGGCGGAGTCCGTGACTACCTCCATGCCGTGGTCGAGCAGGCTCGCAAGGACGGTTACACGTCGACGCTGTACGGCCGCCGTCGCTACTTGCCGGACCTCAACAGTGACAACCGTCAGCGTCGGGAAGTCGCTGAACGTGCGGCACTCAATGCGCCAATCCAAGGCACTGCCGCGGACATCATCAAGGTTGCGATGATCAACGTGCAGAAGGCTCTCGAGGAGGCAGGGCTGAAGTCGCGGATGCTGCTGCAGGTTCACGACGAATTGGTGCTCGAAGTGGTGGAGTCGGAACTCGAGCAGGTCACGGCTCTGGTCAAGGACAAGATGTCCACCGCAATCGAGTTGTCGGTCCCACTCGACGTGTCGGTGGGAGCGGGACGCAGCTGGGACAGCGCAGCTCACTGAGCTGCAAACAAAACAAGGCGCGGCGGAAATCGAATTCGATTTCCGCCGCGCCTTAGTTCGTGGGGTGGACTACACGGCAGGAGCGTTCTGGGCGGCGATTTCCTTGCGGACCTCATCCATGTCGAGTGCCTTGATCTGAGTGATCAGATCCTCGAGTGCGGGAGCAGGCAGTGCGCCCGCCTGGTTGAACACCAAGATGCCTTCGCGGAACGCCATGATGGTCGGGATCGAGCGGATGTTGGCTGCTGCCGCAATACCCTGCTCGGCTTCGGTGTCCACCTTTCCGTGAACGACGTCGGCATGCTTCTCGGCCGAGGCTTCGAAGGTGGGGGCGAACTGGCGGCACGGGCCGCACCAAGAAGCCCAGAAGTCCACGAGTACGACATCGCTGCCGTTGATCGTTTCGTCGAAGTTCTGCTGGGTGAGTGTCTGGGTGGCCACAGGGGTCCTTTCCATAGTTCGGGCTGTTGGAGTGTGCAACGCCCCGGGACCCGTCATTCTTCCCTGCCCCGTCGCGGGCCATTGCAGTGCTTGCTCTCAGACAGGCGCAGAGCGCAATCCCGGCAACGGCCGAATTACCCGGATAGGTACCTACGTGTACCCGTCCGACGCCATGTTGCGGCGCTTTTACCTGCAGAAGGCTGATCAAAAGCGCTTGACTGCGCCAGTTCATGCCTCCTCGTAGGCCTCGGAGACGTACATCGCATGTCGGATTCCAGTTTCGAAAGCGCAACAAGAAATAGGTATGTCCCGGGTCATTCGGCCGAAGCCACGAGAGCAATCGGACGAAAGAGTTGTGGACATCACCGACTCGATCCGAGCCGGAACACCCCGAAAGGAAATCCACAGCACCATGTCGAACCGCAAGTCCACACGAACCACCACGCTGACCCGCACCGTCCGAGGCGCCGTTGTTGTTGCGGCACTGACTGCCGGGGCCTTTGTCTCGGCCACCGCCGGTGCGAGCGCCCAACCGCTTTCGGTCCCGGGGATCGACTTCACGATCCCCGGTCAGTCGAATCCGATTCAGACTCAGAACGTCGCATTCTCCACTTCCACAGCCGGAAATCGTGCGCTGGCCGCTGCCGAGTCCAAGATCGGGTCGCCCTACGTGTGGGGAGCAACTGGACCGAGCTCCTTCGATTGCTCGGGTCTGACCCAGTGGGCCTATGGGCAGGCCGGAGTTTCGATCCCGCGTACGACGTACGCCCAGGAGTCCGGTGGCGTCCCGGTATCGCGAGCAGATCTGCGACCGGGCGACCTGGTGCTCTTCTACGGTGCTGACCATATCGGCATCTACGCCGGCAACGGCCAGGTAGTCCACGCGCCCACGAGCGGTCAGTCCGTCACGCGTACGTCGCTCGACTCGATGCCATTCCACGCTGCCGTCCGGTACTGACGGACAGGGATTGAACTAAGGCGCAGTCAATGATAGAAAGTCGACGTCTCACAATTCTGCACTGTGCCGGGTGTGGCAGGCTCCTGGCTCCGATGACAGGATCCTGCCCTGAATGTGGAGGCGTGCGATTCGAGGTGGTGCCCTGCTGTGGGAAGGGCACCATTGTTTCCTGCCGTATGTCTGTTGAAGGTGTTAGTGCACAAGGTGATTCGAAGATCCAGTACATCGCTATCGTAGAACTGGACGAGGGCCCGTGGTTGTACACACTGATCGATTGTGCGCTGCATTCGATCCCGGTCATTTGCTCACGAGTGATGTTCGGGTTCAAGGTGCCAGGGGACAGGCTTCCGCACTTCTCTCTCGCGTGATCATTATCTTGACTGCGAGTTTTGTGCTTGCTCGACGACCCAGCCGGCTATTTGAGCACGCGACGTGAACCCGAGTTTGGTCAGGATATGTTCGACGTGTCCTTGTGCGGTGCGCTGAGAAATCACCAATTTGGTAGCGATCGCTTTGTTCGTCAGTCCGGTGGCGACCAGGTCCGCGACCTCACTCTCACGTTTAGTCAAGCTCGCAGCGTTATGGGGCGGTGGACTTGCGACGAATTGATCTTCATCCAACGCCAATGCCGTCGCGTCCGCGGTTTTCAGCTTCGCGCCTTTCTTGAACTCCGTCTCGAATACTCGATGACCGAGCCCGAGACGGGTCTGTCGCACACATTCTTCATGGTTGACAGTCATACCGAGAACGCTGATCGCCGGACTGTCGATTTCGTGCAACAGGGTCTCCGCTGCGCCCATCAAAGCTGCGGCGTGCCGGTAGCGATTAGCATCGGCCGCGATCCACGCCAGAACTTCGAGGCACCAAGCCGAGCCGAACGGATCATCCACGTGTCGGGCAAGTTGTAGGCCCTTCTTCAGAATGGATTCTGCCCGAGTGGGATCGCCCACCTTCCACAGTGTCAGCCCCAAGTTCCAGCAAGACCGTCCCCGGTAGACGTACTCGCCGAGCGGTTCGGTTATCGCGAGGGCCTTCTCGTAGCTCTCGATGGCGCGGGTGAAATCACCGGTCAAGTGGTAGGCCATTCCGAGGTGGTTCAACGCCCAGACCCGACGGAGTGGGTTATTCTCCCGCTGGATGACATCGGATGCGCTTTCCATGTTGGTGACTGCACGATCCGGATGGCCACTGGTCAGGGCGAGCACTCCGTCAGCGTATGAAGCGAGGGCATCGGCATCCGAACTTCCCAGAGCGTCGGCAGTCGTGCGCACGTCCTCGAGGAGGGCGGTACCCGCCGAAATGTCGCCCTGCATCGCAGCAATCCGACTAGCGGCATAGAGCACCTCCAACCTAATTGTCGTTGGGCGTTCGTACTCGCATCCCAGGATGCGGTCGAACCAGTGCCGCGCTTCGCTGAACAACCCGCGGGAGAACCAGAACGGAAACACTGCGCCCGCTATCCGAAGTCCAGCTTCCGTTTCGTCCGAACCAGGTTCAGTGATGCAAAACTCCATGGCTTCGTGCAGATTCAGCTGCTCGCGCCCGATCCGAGCGATCCATTCCAGCTGCCGAGGACCGATCCACTCGTTCGCTGCCTGCGACGCCAGTCCTTCGAACCATTCTCGATGCCGACGCCGCAACTGCGTGGCTTCACCGGAGTCGGTCAGCTTCTCTCCACCGTATTCCCGCAGAGTCTCGAGGAATCGGTATCGCACCACGGATGTCGGCTCTTCGCGGATGAGGATCGACTTGTCGATCAGCGACGCCAGCGCATCCAATACGTCCGCCGACGTCAGGTCCGTGGCGCAGATTCCCTCCAAAGAGTCCAACTCGAAGCCACCCGCGAATACCGACAACCGCGCCCACAACTTCTGTTCGAGAGGTGTGCACAGTTCGTAACTCCAGTCCACGCACAACCGCAGCGTCTGCTGACGTGACGGTGCAGTGCGGTTGCCACCGGTCAGAAGTTGATACCGATCGGTGAGATGTTCGAGGATCTGCGTGGTGGACATCGAACGCAACCGCGCCGCCGCCAACTCGATGGGAAGTGGCAGACCGTCGAGGCGATGGCAGATTCGGGTCACCGAGATCCGGTTGTCCTCGGTGACCTTGAAGTTCGGCACTGCTGCGCAGGCGCGTTCGCTGAACAACGTCACGGCGTCGTAGCCCGACAGACTCAGTAGTGACGGAGGCTTCTCCGGATCGGGCACGGCCAAGGGAGCGAGTCGCAGGACCGTTTCTCCTCCGACACCCAGCGGCTCCCGGCTTGTCGCCAGAATTCGCAGCTCGGGGCAGGCCCGCAGCAGCGACTCGGTGACCGCTGCGATGGCATCCAGCATCTGCTCACAGTTGTCCAGTACCAGCAGGATTCGACGAGAGCTGAGGTGCTCGATCAACATTTCCAATATTGGACGCACAGACAAGTGCCGCAGTCCGAGCGTGATAGCCACTTCTTCGGCCACAAGAGAATCGTCTCGGAATTCGCTGAGTTCAACCAACCAGATACCGTCGGGAAATGCCCGCCCGGAATTCCTGGCAACCTGCAATGCGAGTCTTGTTTTGCCGACGCCACCGACCCCGGCGAGTGTCACCAACCTGGACGTGGACAGTACTTTCTTCGTATCCGCCAGCTCTCGGCGCCGTCCGACGAAACTGGTCAGATCCAGAGGTATTTGCCCAGTCTGACCTTGTTTGCGTCCCGACCTGTTACTGGATCCGATCGAATCCGGGGCGTTGACTTCGGCGTTCAAGGCCATCTTGTCTACCAGCCATCCGCGATTGCGCTGGGCTTCTCGAAGTTGCTCACCGAATTCTGCAGCGCTGGCGGGACGATCACTGGGACGTTCGGACATTGCCCTTTCGAGAATCATCCGCACGTCGTCGGGGACACCTGGCACGTTCAAGTCCGGGACCCGTCGACCGATGACGGAGGAAAGGAGCGTGGCACCGAGACTGTAGATGTCTGCGGAGACCTCCGATGTTTCACCGTGCAGAACTTCAGGTGCTGTGAAGGCTGGGGAAGCGGTAATGATGCCCCTGGCAGTTTCGAAGGCATTTCCGCTGTCGGAGATTTTGCTGGCGGCGAATCCCGTTGTCAGATGGGCGATTCCGAAATCGGCTAGTTCTGGTTCGCCGTAGTCGGTCAGCAGAATGTTTGCAGGTTTCACGTCCCGATGGATGATGCCCAGGCGGTGTGCAGTCTCCAGAGCGCCCGCCACCTTGACACCGAGTCGAAGTACCGCGCCGCAATCGAGCGGATTACCGCTGAGGGTCCGGGCTGCCAGTGAACCCTGCGGGTGGTAGGGCATCACGATGTACGGCCGACCACTGCTAATCGCGCCGACAGAGAGGACATGGACAATGTTCGGGTGCCCTGTCAGCCGGCCCATAGCCCGCTGCTCACGGAGGAATCGAGCGAGGTTCTCGCTGTCGAAGTCGCCGGTCAGTACTTTGACGGCCACAATTCGGTCAAGGGAGCTCTGTAGGCAACGGTAGACGACACCGAACCCGCCCCGACCAATCTCCTGGGCGTCCTCGAACCCGGCGGCCGCCAGTTCTGCGCTGATGGTGGGGACAGCGTCGCGCTGTGTGGGAGGTAGATCAGTATCGACCATCAGCTGCTTCGATCCTGTGCAGCACCAAGTGACAACCAGCGATGCACGTCTCTTCTCGGCGTTTGTTCCAAGGATAACGCGGCCTGTCGATTGTGTTGAAAGTCCTCGCGAGACGGCCATGCCCAGTGGATATCAGTCAGGGGGAAAATGGTCGATCAGGGTTGATCAGTTGTAGTGGCTCGTCACGACGGCGGCGTCAATAGCCATTCCTCCTTCTGATCACCGTCCCAACGCCTGATCGGACCGCACTCGCCGGCTATCACCGCGCTCCCGAGTAGCGATACCGCATAGCCCAATTGTTCAGGGGTAATTCGCCGCGCCACAGTCACATGTGGCGTCCATGAACCGGGTTTGATGTGCGCAGAAATGCCGCTCGATCCTGTAGTGGCTTCGAAGACATCGCGTTGAAGTCGCAGAAGTGCTCGCGACGGAATAACCGAACGAGCCAACACAAACTGCTTGCCACCGAAAACGATGTAACCGCCCAGTCGAACCTCGAAGGACGGCGCCGTGAACCGTCTGACCAGGATTTCATCGACGTCCGCTGGAATGCTGTGGGCAGCGAACAGTGTGATGTGTGGACGATTGGATGCGCTGTGACGACTGGCTTGATTGGGTAGTTCGGCATCTGCGAGCGCAGTCCACAGCGAGCGAATCGCAGATTCGCTCGACGCGTCGAGCAACAACTCCACCGACTGGACCATCGTGAGCAATGATTACCCGATGACAGGTGCGAGCGCAATCACTTCTCCGACACTGCGACTGGGACTCATGCACGGCGACGGAATAGGCCACGAGATTGTCCCCGTGGCGCGGCAGATCGTCGACGCGGCAATGTCCGCGGTTCACGCGCCACCCGTGGACTGGGTGGAACTTCCGCTCGGACGGGAAGCGATCGAGACACACGGGACGCCGATTCCCGACAAGACTGTCGTAGCTCTCGAACAGCTACCCGGATGGATTCTCGGACCCCACGACAGTGCGTCGTACCCGAGCGAGTTTCGTGGACAGCTCACGCCAGGCGGTGTGATTCGCAAGAAATTCGAGCTCTTCGCGAATATCCGACCCGCGTTCGCATTCGAGGGAGTGAAGGCTGTCGTCCCGAAGATGGATCTGGTCATCGTCCGCGAGAACACCGAAGGGCTGTATGCCGACCGCAACATGGCGGTGGGCAGCGGAGAGTTCATGCCGACGCCGGATCTCGCTCTGGCCGTCGGCGTCTTCACACGAGCGGCATGCGAGCGAATTGCTCGGACCGCATTCACGCTGGCGACGCGTCGACGCAATCACGTCACCATCGTGCACAAGGCGAATGTCCTGACGCTTACCACCGGACTTTTCCGGGACGCCTGTATGAGCGTCGCTACCGAATTTCCACACGTCGTGGTCGACGACCAGCACGTCGACGCCATGGCCGCACTGCTCGTCCGCCGCGGCCGAGACTTCGACGTCGTCGTCACGGAGAACATGTTCGGAGACATACTGTCCGACCTGACCGGAGAACTGTCCGGCTCACTCGGCAGCGCGCCGTCGATCAATGCCTCGGAAACCAAGGTTATGGCTCAAGCCGCACACGGTGCCGCGCCGGATATCGCGGGAAAGAACCGGGCCAACCCCACCGCGTTGTTGCTGTCGAGCGCGATGATGCTCGACTGGCTCGGCGAAACACACGGAGACAGTGCGCTCACACTTGCGGCGAGCCGCATCACGAACGCCGTTCGAGGCACCATCGCCGCGGGAACGGCGACAGCTGATCTAGGCGGATTGGCCTCGACCAGTCAATTCGCCGAAGCGGTGTACGCACGCACAGTTCGTCGCTGATTCTGTGATCGCCTTGCCGGAGATTTCGCCGAATCGGTGCTGGAGTAACTCCTGCCGTAACCTACCGTTCTATCGAATTTCGAATGAACGTTGCTCGGTGCGGCGATCGACGAGTGGAGAGCAGAGTCGTGGTCGGTGAAAACGCGCAGGTGCAAGTGGTTCACAAGGTTCGTCGCCGGGGAGTGCGCGCAGACATAGTGCGACTCCTCTTGGTCGGGGTGATTGTCGCTCTCTGCGGTGGATGCGTCGTCAACGACGAAGGGTTGGTGCCGGAGGGGCCGGCGATCAGTGTGCAGAAAGTCCCCGAGATCGCGGCGCTCCTGCCACCCAAGGTCGCAGAATCCGGGAAGCTTCAGATCGGCGTCAACATCCCGTACGCACCCAACGAATTCAAGGATGCGTCCGGAAACATCGTCGGATTCGACGTCGACGTGATGGATGCAGTCGCTGCCGTACTCGGTGTCGAGGCCGTCTTCAATCAGGCAGATTTCGACAAGATCATTCCTGCAATTCAGGCCGGTACCTACGACGCTGGGATGTCCTCGTTCACCGACTCCAAGGAGCGGGAGAAGACCGTCGATTTCGTTACCTACTACAGTGCCGGAATTCAATGGGCACAGAGGCCGGACAACCCGGTTGACCCGAACAACGCCTGCGGGTTGCGAGTTGCGGTGCAAACCACCACGACGGAAGACATCGACGAGGTTCCGGCCAAGAGCGCAGCGTGTGTTGCCGCCGGCAAGCCACCGATCGACAAGGTCAAATACGACAGTCAGGACGACGCGGCCAACGCCCTCATCCTTGGACGTGTCGACGCGCTGTCCGCCGACTCACCGGTCACCGGATACGCAATCAAGCGCAGCAAGGGCCGGATGGAAGCGGCAGGTGCTCCGTTCGAATCTGCGCCGTACGGCTGGCCGATCGTCAAGGGATCAGGTTTGGGCCCTGCTCTGCAGCAGGCCATGCAGTATCTGATCGACACCGGGGTCTATCTGCAAATCGCCCAGAAGTGGAGCGTCGAGGCAGGCGTGATCGAGGTTTCGAAGATCAACGGTGCGGAGAGCTGATGAACAATCAGCAGCCACAACGACTATGGACAAGCCCAGTATCAAACGGGGAGAGGCGTCAACGATGACAACAACGGGCAGTGCGGACCCCGAAAGTCGGCAACCCGCACCCATCAAGGCGATCCCGCTCCGCCGGCCAGGGCGATGGATAGCGGCAATCGTTGTACTGGTCCTTTTTGGACTTTTTCTCTATGGCGCAGCGACCAACGAAGCGTTTGCGTGGGGCACCTATCGTCAGTACCTGTTCGACGCGCGCATTACCGAGGGCGCATGGAACACCATCAAATTGACGGTTCTGGCGATGGTCTTGGCCATCGTTCTCGGCGTAGTTCTAGCAGTGATGCGGTTGTCGCCCAACCCTGTTCTCAGATCCGCAGCCTGGGCGTACCTGTGGGTTTTCCGTGGCACGCCGGTCTACGTTCAGTTGGTGTTCTGGGGACTTTTCCCTTCGATCTACAAGAGCCTCGATCTCGGAATTCCGTTTGTGCATCAGTTCGTGCACATCGAACTGCAAGGTTTCCAAGCTGCTTTTCTCTTCGCAGTCATCGGTCTAGGTTTGAACGAAGCCGCCTACATGTCCGAAATTGTCCGCGCCGGAGTCAGTTCGGTCAACGAAGGCCAGACGGAGGCGTCGGTCGCGCTGGGTATGACGTGGGGCCAGACCATGCGTCGCACGATTCTGCCGCAGGCGATGCGTGTCATCATCCCGCCCACGGGCAACGAGTTGATCAGCATGCTCAAGACGACGTCGCTCGTGTCGGCGGTGACTTTCACGGGGGAGATCTACGGGCGTTCCCGAGATATTTCGGGTGCCAATTTCGAGCCGATTCCGTTGCTGATGGTCGCGTCGACCTGGTATCTCGCAATCACGAGTGTGTTGATGATCGGTCAGTACTACGTCGAGCGTCATTACTCGAAGGGCGCTACACGGGCGCTTACCACTCGCCAGCTTCAGGCACTTGCCGACGCACAAGGTAAAGAGACGGTTGTGGAGACACTTCCGGATGTTCCCGGAGGAGAGCGCAAATGACACCGATGGTGAAAGCAGAGCAGGTCTGCAAGAACTTCGGCGCGCTCGAGGTCCTCAAAGGCATTTCACTCGAAATTGATCGCGGACAGGTTCTCTGTCTCGTCGGTCCCTCCGGCTCGGGTAAGTCGACGTTCCTTCGATGCATCAATCACCTCGAGGAGGTCAACGCCGGCCGTCTTTATGTCGACGGTGATCTGGTCGGTTACTCCGAGAAGAATGGCAAGCTCTACGAACTGCACCCGCGGGCGGCGGCCAAACAGCGCCGCGATATCGGCATGGTGTTCCAGCATTTCAACTTGTTCCCGCATCGGACGGCTCTCGAGAACATCATCGAAGCGCCCACTCAGGTGAAGAGGATCAGCAAAAAGAAGGCCGTCGAGCGCGCCAAGGATCTGCTCGATCAGGTGGGCTTGAGTGCCAAGGCCAATGCGTACCCGGCGCAGTTGTCCGGTGGGCAGCAACAGCGAGTCGCTATCGCACGCGCTCTGGCGATGGACCCGAAGCTGATGTTGTTCGACGAGCCGACGTCAGCGCTCGACCCGGAACTGGTCGGTGAGGTACTCGCGGTAATGAAGCAACTCGCCAAGGATGGCATGACGATGGTCGTCGTCACCCACGAGATGGGTTTTGCGCGCGAGGTTGCCGATCAACTGGTGTTCATGGACGGCGGCGTCGTCGTCGAATCGGGAGAACCACGCGAGCTACTTGCCAATCCGAAGCAAGATCGCACCAAGGCGTTCCTGTCGAATCTGCTGTAACCGTCAGGGTTTGACGGCGCTGAAAATTGCAGTACCCGGAAAGAGTTGGCCGCGAAGGGGACTCCACTGTCCCCATTCGCGGTCCAACCATTCCGGCCACTCCGGTTCGATGATGTCCTGAACCTGCAGTCCGGCGGCTACCAATTCGCGTACGCGGTCGCCGATTGTGCGGTGGTGCTCGACGTACGTTGGGACGCCGTTGTCGTCGACCTCGACGTAGGGCGTGCGATCGAAGTAGGGGAGTGTTGCGGTCAAGCCTTTGGGGCCGGGATCGTCGGGGAAGATCCAGCGGATCGGGTGGTTGACCGCGAAGACCCACTTTCCTCCCGGCCGCAGGACACGTGCGACCTCATTCATTACCTGCTGGGAATCGGCCACGAAGGGGACTGCGCCGAACGCCGAGCAGACGATGTCGAAACTCTCGTCGGCAAACGGCAGCAGTTCCGCGCTCGCCTGGATCAGAGGGACGCGTGGGCCGCCGGTGTTCATCGCATCGATTCCGCGTGCGAGCATCCCCATCGAGATATCGAGTCCGACCGCACGGGCGCCGTGGCCGGCCAGCCATCGTGCACAGGGGGCAGATCCGCAGCCCACTTCGAGAATGTCCTTGTCGACGATGTCGCCCAGAAGGTGATGGTCGCCCTCGTGCAGTCCCTCCGGGCACCAGACGAATTCGCCTTCGGCGCTGTTCACGCCCAGAAACTCGCCGTGTGTCCGGTGGTAATCCTCGGCGTCGGCGTCCCACCATGCGCGGCTCGCACGGTCGCTCGTATCGGAGTCGACCCGAACCCGCCCGACACCACTGGTACCGAGGATGGAATTGGCAGCGGCGTGGCGATCGTCAGACATATCGAACAGACTAGAGCGCGTACGGCGGCGACAGAGTACCCGGGTTTGCCTGGTCACACAGCCGACGCGTAGTCTTACCCACGCGAGTGTCTGTCATTCTGCCGATTGTCTGTACGGGGCCTTTCACAAGGTTGCGGATTGGTATGAACGAGAGGTCTCGTGGTGCGCCGTTCGGGCGCGGAATGTGTTTCGGTTTCCGGTTGTTACCTTTTGGGTGCAACTGGGTACTGCGTTTTCGCGCCTAAATGTTGCATCTCGTCCGACAAAATCCATCAACCGACCACAACTCGTCCGGAGCAATTCAACATATGCCCTCCACAACCAATACCTCGCCGCAGGTAGCCATTAACGATATTGGCTCTGCCGAGGACTTCCTCGCCGCCATTGACGCCACGATCAAGTACTTCAACGATGGTGACATCGTCGAGGGAACCATCGTCAAGGTCGACCGCGACGAGGTTCTGCTCGACATCGGTTACAAGACCGAAGGCGTCATCCCTTCTCGTGAGCTCTCCATCAAGCACGACGTCGACCCCAACGAGGTCGTCTCCGTGGGAGATGCGGTTGAGGCTCTCGTCCTCACCAAGGAGGACAAAGAAGGTCGACTGATCCTGTCGAAGAAGCGCGCTCAGTACGAGCGTGCCTGGGGCACCATCGAGGAGCTCAAGGAGAAGGACGAGGCCGTTAAGGGCACCGTCATCGAGGTCGTCAAGGGCGGCCTCATCCTTGACATCGGTCTTCGTGGCTTCCTCCCCGCTTCGCTCGTCGAGATGCGTCGCGTCCGCGATCTCCAGCCGTACGTCGGCAAGGAGATCGAGGCCAAGATCATCGAGCTCGACAAGAACCGCAACAACGTGGTTCTGTCGCGTCGCGCATGGCTCGAGCAGACACAGTCTGAGGTCCGCAGCGAATTCCTGCACCAGCTCCAGAAGGGCCAGGTCCGCAAGGGCGTCGTGTCCTCCATCGTCAACTTCGGTGCATTCGTGGACCTGGGCGGCGTAGACGGCCTGGTTCACGTTTCCGAGCTGTCTTGGAAGCACATCGATCACCCGTCCGAGGTTGTCGAGGTCGGCACCGAGGTCACCGTCGAGGTTCTCGACGTCGATCTGGACCGCGAGCGCGTTTCCCTGTCGCTCAAGGCAACGCAGGAAGATCCGTGGCGCCAGTTCGCTCGCACCCACGCGATCGGCCAGATTGTGCCCGGCAAGGTCACGAAGCTCGTTCCGTTCGGTGCATTCGTGCGCGTCGAAGAGGGAATCGAAGGCCTCGTTCACATCTCGGAGCTGGCAGAACGCCACGTCGAGGTTCCGGACCAGGTTGTTGGTGTCGGCGACGACGCACTCGTCAAGGTCATCGACATCGACCTCGAACGTCGTCGTATCTCGCTGTCGCTGAAGCAGGCCAACGAGGATTACAACGCCGAGTTCGATCCGTCCAAGTACGGCATGGCCGACTCGTACGACGAGCAGGGCAACTACATCTTCCCTGAGGGCTTCGATCCCGAGACCAACGAATGGCTCGAGGGCTTCGACAAGCAGCGCGAAGAGTGGGAAAACCGCTACGCCGAGGCTGAGCGTCGCCACAAGATGCACACCACTCAGATGGAGAAGACCGCTGCAGACGAGGCCGCTGAAGCTGCCACCGCTGCCGCAGGCTACTCCTCGGAGACAGCATCTGCTGACGACGAAGAGGCTCCGGCCGCTGAAGGCTCCGCTCCGGCTGAGTCCGCTGGCGGATCGCTTGCAAGCGATGCACAGCTCGCCGCACTTCGTGAGAAGCTGTCGGGCAACGCATAAGGATTACCGCTTGATCTGATCAAGCGAGATCTTGAGAGAACCCCGCTCCTGCATTTGCAGGAGCGGGGTTCTTTTTTGTTGCCATAGCCAATACTCCAGTGCTCTGGGCACATCGTTCTGCAAGTTGATCCATTCCCCGTTCATGCGAACTCACGACCGCCGATCTGGCGACCGATCGCGACATTCCTCGTGGTGTCAGCGGCAATGTCGCCGCTTCTCGCACTGGTGCAGGATCGTTGCGGTCTAGGTCCGGAGACTCTGCGGCTGACCCAGTTCTCGACGCTGGTCGGAGCAGTGGTCGTAATGGCCTCTTGGAGGGGTCGATTGGTTCTGCTCCCAGTGGCACGCAGCGGCTTCTTGGTGCCGATCGTCAGTGGTGCCGGCGCGGCGGTCGGCGTGCTCGTCGGTATCTGGGCAGTAGACCGATTGACGTCGCAGCATTGGGTTGTACTCGACGTGGCTACACTTCCGAACTCGATCGCAGTGGTCTTGGTTGCGTCGTCGCTCGGCGCGGCCGCGGAGGAAATCGGTTGGCGGGGTATTGTCCAGCCGCTAATCGAAACCCGGACCGGTGCGATCCGAGCGATGATCGGAACTGGTTTCTTGTTCGGCGTCGGAGCCACAGCGATGTCGGTCATCTTCGGGACGTTGAGTGCCGGTAGAACTATCTTCGGTCGAGCGGTCGCCGCCACGATGGCCCACTGGTTTGTCAGTAGCGGTCTGTTGCTGTTCTTTTCGGATGGTGACTCGTCGGCGGTGTGAATGGCTCAGTTGGCCGCAGCATCGGTGATCGTCGCCGGATGCTGTGCGTACCGCATGGGTGCCAGTATGCGGAGGCAAGTGAAATCAACCAGTTCGATCTCGACGTGAAGACAAGAAAAAAATAGGCTACCAGTCTGTTCAGGCTGGTGGCCTACCGGTGGAGCTGGGTGGAGCTGTGAGATTTTGGGGGTCAGGAGATAGTTGCCGGAGCCGGTACCCAGTACGTCGCAGTAGCTTCTGCAGTGCGCTTGCGCATCGACGCGAAGCTGTGACGACCCTGGCTCACGAGGACGGTGAACCACGTCCGGCGATGTTCCGCCAATGCGAAGGCGACCTCGGGGTATTCGATGCAGTGCACGCCGTTCGGCATTCCGAGGCGGTGCTGACCGAGATGGTCGCGATCTGCTCGCATGGCGTCCACTTTCTCGAGAAGGTACAGGGCGTTCGCTAGAACTTAACCACACGGATTGCGATAATTGTGGTATTTGGGTCTCGAGGGTGTGGCGTGTTCAATATCAGGACTCCTTCTCGCACATGGTCACTGCGGGTGAGAGACTGTCGGTTGTGTTGAGACTTGGCCTCACTGGAGGCATCGGAGCCGGCAAGTCGACTGTGTCGAAAATTCTCACCGAACTGGGAGCAGTGATCGTTGATGCCGACCTGATCGCCCGGGAAGTCGTAGAACCCGGCAGTCCGGGGTTGGCAGCGTTGGCGCAGGCATTCGGTGACGGAATCCTGGCCGACGACGGCAGTCTCGATCGGCCGGCGTTGGCGGCGTTGGCGTTTGCCGACGACACTTCCCGTGGCACGCTCAACTCCATCCTTCATCCGCTGATCGGAAACCGGACAGCCGAGCAGATTTCTGCCGCGCCTTCGGATTCCGTACTGGTGCAAGATATTCCGCTGTTGGTTGAAGCGGGCATGGCCCCGGCATTCAATCTCGTCATCATCGTGTACGTCGATGCCGAAGAGCGGGTGCGACGGTTGGTCGGCTCACGGGGGATGCCTGAGGCGGATGCCCGCGCTCGCATCGCGGCGCAGGCGAACGACGATCAGCGTCGCATCGTTGCGGACGTGTGGCTCGACAACAGCGGGGATCCGGGGGCACTCGACGCCGTTGTCCGTGAGTTGTGGGCAACGCGAATCGCGCCCTTCGAGGAAAACCTGCGCACTGGCTCGGTGGTTCGAGCTCTCCCCGAATTGAGCCCGGCGGATCCGTCGTGGCCCGCTCAGGCCGGTCGGCTGATCAACCGGTTGGCGCTCCTCTGCGGAGACCGCGCGCTGCGTATCGATCACATCGGTTCCACGGCCGTTCCGAAACTTGATGCCAAGGATGTGATCGACATCCAGATCACGGTCGAACACCTGGGAATTGCCGACCAACTTGCCGAGGACCTTGCGGCCGGGGGATTCCCGCGCATCGAGCACATCGTCGCTGATGACCCGAAGCCCGCTTACCTCGGCGGCGAAACGGATCCTGCTGTGTGGGCCAAGCGGATTCACGGCGGCGCAGATCCGGGTCGGCGGGTGAACATCCATCTTCGAGTCGAGGGTTGGCCGGGTCAACAGTTCGCCATCCTGTTCCGGGACTGGCTGCGGGCAGACAGTGCAGCTCGCGACGAGTACTCGTCGTTGAAGGTCCTCGCAGCCTCACAGGCAGCCGGAATCGACGATTACGACAAGGCGATGGACGCCTATCTCGCGGTCAAGACACCGTGGTTCGACACGGCGTTTCATCGGGCCTGGGACTGGGCTGGGAAGTCGGGTTGGAAAGCGTAAGGCTCACCGCCAGGTGATGGGCATGCCCACCGACGTGAGCCACGCGCCGAGATCGTGATCGTGCGCGGCGATTCCGTCGATGGTGCTGGCCGCTGTCAGCATGGCGCGTTCGGAGGTCTTGGGGTCGAGGATTCCAGCGGCATGGGCTTCGAGGAGTTCGTCGACGTCGAGTAGTTCCGTACTGCGCCCGGTCTGCACGATCAGATCGAGGTAGTGGTCTTCGGATGTCCAGGCCCGCTCGCCGCGGGTGAAGTCACCGATGTCGATGTAGTGATCCTGGTCGCGTTTGTGGCCGGGGTTGAAATGGAAGATCGACGCGCGGATCCCGAGGTCGGGGAGTAGCCAGGACTCCAGATAGTGGAACTGTGGGTGGTCCGCGTGCCTAGCCATATAGAGGCCCCACGGTTCTTCGCGATACTGCTCGACCTGGCGAACGAAGCCCTTGGGGTCGATGTTGGTTCGCGCCACCAGATCGAATGTTTCGACCTTCGGCGGGTGGATGTGGGGGCGCTCTTCGCTCATATCGCAAGAACCTACCGTCGAACTGCTCGCCTGCAACTACACATGCTGTCGGTGGGTGCGTTTACCCTGGTTTCATGGCGTTTGCTTCCGAACATCCCGTCCTCGCGCATTCCGAGTTCCGCCCGATCGGCGACATCGAGCGTTCCGATGCGCGTTTCGAGGTTGTCAGTGAATACGAGCCGGCCGGCGATCAGCCGGCCGCTATCGCCGAACTCGAGAAACGGATCAAGGCCGGCGAGAAAGATGTTGTCCTGCTCGGTGCGACGGGTACCGGTAAGTCTGCGACGACGGCCTGGCTGATCGAGAAGCTGCAGCGTCCGGCTTTGGTGATGGCACCCAACAAGACGCTGGCCGCTCAGTTGGCCAACGAGCTTCGAGAGATGCTGCCCAACAATGCTGTCGAGTATTTCGTCTCGTACTACGACTACTACCAACCTGAGGCGTACATCGCTCAAACCGATACGTATATCGAGAAGGATTCCTCGGTCAACGACGACGTCGAGCGTCTGCGGCATTCGGCGACGTCGAGCCTGTTGTCGCGGCGTGACGTCGTCGTGGTGGCGTCCGTGTCCTGTATCTACGGTCTCGGTACACCGCAGTCCTACTTGGATCGCTCGATCCAGCTCGATGTCGGTGTCGAGGTTCCGCGTGATGCTTTCCTGCGCCTACTCGTCGACGTTCAGTACAACCGCAATGACGTCGCATTCACCCGCGGATCGTTCCGGGTTCGCGGTGACACCGTCGAGATCATTCCGTCCTACGAAGAACTGGCTGTTCGTATCGAGTTCTTCGGCGACGAGATCGAGGCTTTGTACTATCTCCATCCGCTGACCGGGGACATCGTCCGCAAGGTCGATACTGTTCGGATCTTCCCGGCCACCCACTACGTAGCTGGTCCGGAGCGGTTAGAGCGTGCGACCAAGGACATTGAGGCGGAACTCGAAGAACGTCTCGCAGAGTTGGAAGGCAAGGGCAAACTGCTCGAGGCCCAGCGTCTCCGGATGCGTACGCAATACGACCTCGAAATGATCAAGCAGGTCGGATTCTGCTCTGGCATCGAGAACTACTCGCGGCACATCGATGGCCGTGGACCGGGCACCGCGCCGGCGACACTCATCGATTACTTCCCGGAGGACTTCCTCTTGGTCATCGACGAGTCGCACGTGACGGTTCCGCAGATCGGGGCCATGTACGAGGGCGACATGTCGCGTAAGCGGAACTTGGTGGAGTTCGGCTTCCGCCTGCCGTCGGCAACCGACAACCGGCCGCTTACCTGGGAGGAGTTCAGCCAACGGATCGGTCAGACGGTCTATCTGTCGGCAACTCCCGGAAAGTACGAGCTCGGTCAGACGGGCGGCGAGTTTGTCGAGCAGGTCATTCGGCCTACGGGTCTGGTGGACCCGGAGGTCATCGTCAAGCCGACCAAAGGCCAGATCGACGACCTGGTGCACGAGATTCGTGAGCGGGCGGCCAAGAACGAACGCGTCCTCGTCACGACACTGACCAAGAAGATGTCGGAAGACCTCACCGACTACCTGCTCGAACTCGGCATCCGTGTTCGGTACCTGCACTCCGATATCGACACGTTGCGCCGCGTCGAACTTCTGCGGCAGTTGCGGCTGGGGGAGTACGACGTCCTGATCGGCATCAACCTGCTCCGAGAAGGCCTGGACCTGCCCGAGGTGTCCCTGGTCGCAATCTTGGACGCAGACAAGGAAGGGTTCCTCCGTAGCTCCACCAGCCTTATCCAGACCATCGGCCGCGCGGCTCGTAACGTGTCCGGTCAAGTCCACATGTATGCCGACAAGATCACCGCGTCCATGGCTCAGGCAATCGAAGAGACCGAACGCCGCCGGGAAAAGCAGGTCGCATACAACAAGAAGATGGGTGTGGATCCGCAGCCATTGAGGAAGAAGATCGCGGACATCCTCGATCAGGTTTACGAGGAAGCTGAAGACACTGCAGCTTCGATCGATATCGGCGGTTCCGGTCGCAACGCGACCCGCGGACGGAGAGCGCAGGGCGAGGCAGGTCGTGCTGTCAGTGCGGGTGTGTACGAAGGTCGCGATACCAAGTCGATGCCGCGAGCCGAATTGGCAGATCTGGTCAAGGAACTCACCGATCAGATGATGAACGCTGCCCGCGATTTGCAGTTTGAGTTGGCCGGCCGTTTGCGTGACGAGATCTCGGATTTGAAGAAGGAACTCCGAGGCATGGACGCAGCCGGATTGAAGTAGACCGCCTGACGAGGTGAACCGTAGCTTCCCGCTACGGTTTACGTATGGACGCACAGACTGCAGGTAAGACCGGCCGTACTCTCGAGCTTCTTCATTCGTTGGCCTACTTCGTTCCCGAGACGGAGCAGGAATTGGTTGCTGCCGGTCTCGAGCCTGGCCGGATGATCTACTTCGCCGGCCGTTCGGCGCCCATGGGAACTCCACCCGCCACCGTTGTGACGTCGACGTTCTACAACTTCAATCCGGAACTGATCGGCAGCGTCATTCCGAGGGCGTGGGAACTGGCGAAGCCGTCGGACATCGTTGCAGCGCGCTACCGCGCGATCGATGCCGCGTACGTGCGACTGTTGGGTGCTGACGTGACCGGGTCATCCGACATGGCGGAGGCCGCTGAGTTGGTGTCGATCGCAGCACACAACATCCCTGGCGTCGAGGGTCGTCCGCTGTACGCCGGGTGGGCATCGGTCGAGTGGCCCACGGCCCCACATGTCGCTTTCTGGCATGCGTTGACCTTGCTGCGTGAGTACCGCGGAGATGGTCATATCGCGGCCCTGCAGACTGCCGGTCTGGACGGTTTGGACGCTCTGATCACGCACACTGCAACCGGAATCGGTTTCCAGAAGAAGTTTGCGCAGACGCGCCGGGGTTGGTCGCAGGAACAATGGAACGAGGCCGTCGAAAGCTTGAAAGATCGTGAACTATTGGACCGCGCGACTGGCGAGTTGACCGAGGACGGTCAGGATCTGCGTGACATCGTGGAGGATCTGACAGACGATCTGGCGTATGCACCGTGGGATGCCTTGGGGGAGTCGGGGGCGAAGCGGCTACTCGAAATCGCTGCGCCGTGGCGCGCTGCGTTGGTTGAACAAGAAGTATTTCCTACGGCCTTGTTCGGCCCGCGGTTCGGAGAAATGCGCTGACCTGCTATCTTTGAAAGATTCTTGATGTTACTTCACATCACATTCACTGTTGATTTGTGGTGTGTACGGCAATTGACACAATCGTCGCCACAACCCCGCTAATGTCAGCGCAGCGGTTGTCGAGTTGGTGCAGATTCTGCGTCAGCCGGTATCAGCTGTTCTGACCATCCCTTAAACATGGAGGAATGAATGAGTGCCTACCGGACCGTTGTCGTAGGAACCGATGGCTCCGAGTCGTCACTGAAAGCGGTGGACCGAGCTGCGAGCATCGCAGGCGACGCCGGTGCACAGCTCGTGATCGCGTGTGCGTACTACCCGTCCGACCCGAAGGACGTCAGTGCCGCAGCAGACGTACTCGGCAACGAGGCATACCAGGTCACCGGATCGGCGCCTACATACGAAATTCTTCGAACCGCACGCGAGCGCGCGCATGCCGCCGGAGCGCAGAACATCGTCGAACGCGCAGTGGTCGGCGCCCCGGTCGAATCGCTGCTGGCGCTGCTCGACGAGGTCGAGGGTGACCTTCTGGTCATCGGAAACCGCGGACTGAACACTTTGACCGGTCGTCTTCTCGGGTCGGTCCCGTCTGACGCTGCTCGCAAGGCAACGTCAGACGTTCTGATCGTTCACACCGTTCGCTGATCGCTCAGGAGTAGTCGGCTTCAGCAGTAGTCGGCCTCAGCCGCATCAACAATCACCGCAGCCAGTCGATCGGCGTCAGGCGGGATTGTGGGTGCGGCTGAGTTGTCGGTGGGGATGGCCGTGTCCTGAAGTTGTGACGGATTGCCCGTCGCTCCGTTGTGGGCCATGGGCCTCACGTTCGCAATGATCGTCGCCCGGTCGGTACCGGCACGCAGCTGTCGACAGATTCCGTCGCCGAGTGCCTGAAGAGTGTCGTTGGGAAGCTGTGACTCGCCGCCACCGGCGAGTATGGCGTCCCGGAGTCGGTGGATGCTGGCGGCTTGAGGTGATGTGGCTGGTGTAGTGGTGGCTACCGCACCGTCGCCGGGTGCCGCGGTGACCGAGGACTGAGCTTCGCTACAGCCGACCAGTATCGATCCGCAGAGGCCGATCAGTACGGCGCCGCCGAGGGCGCGTGTGCGAGGCCGTGCGAGCACTTGACGGGTGCGGGTCGAGACCGGAGCTGCCACGAGTGGGATTTCCTTCAGTAGAAGCGACATGAGCGAACGTACTCCCCCGCCGTCAGGCTACGGGCACGAACGCTGCCTCGGAGACGTCGTCGAGCACCGCCGGAAGCGATTCGACATGGATGATGCCCAGTCGCTGGGTTGCGCGAGTCAACGCGACGTACAGGTCGTTCATGCCGCGTGGGGATTCATCGAGAATATTCGCCGGTTCGACGATGAACACGGTGTCGAATTCGAGACCCTTGACGTCCTTGACGGACAAGACACTGACCGAGTCGCTGGCCAGGCCGGCTAGGGTTTTCACCATGTCGTGGCCGGCGATCACGGCAGTGAGACCGGCGTGTGACTCGTGCTCGATGCAGTGGCGCACCGTCGCTTCGAGATTCTCAGCCGTTGTCTTCAGTGCCCAGGGTGCAAAACCGCTGTCTCTGACCGAGCGCGGTACTGCTTGCGACGGGTCGATTTCCTCGAGAACCCGGTGCGCGACATCCATGATTTCCGACGGGGTTCGGTAGTTCACCGTCAACTGGGTGAGCTTCCAGCGCTTCGCGACGTACGGCTCGAGAATCGTCTGCCAGGACGAAGTGCCGGCGGGATCACCGGTCTGAGCTGTATCGCCGACCAGCGTCATCCACCGGTTCGGTATGCGGCGCATCAACATTCGCCACGCCATCGCGGACAATTCTTGTGCCTCGTCGACGATGACGTGACCGTACGTCCAGGTGCGATCTCCCGCAGCACGTTCCGCGGTGGTCTGGTGTTGTCCGAGATCGTGGCGCTGTGCGAGCTGGCTGGCATCGATCAGGTCATAGGCCATCAGGATCTCGGGGTCCAGTTCGTCTTCGAGATCCTGCGGGGCCGAACCTGTCAGAATATCGAGTGCGCCCTGTGCATCCGCGATCTGCGCACGCCATTGTCGCCCAGCACGTTCACGTTCCGCTGCGTCGTCGACGCCGAGAATTTCAGCCAGTTCATCAAGAAGTGGTGCATCGGCAGCACTGAATCCGGGGCCGACGCTCTGCAACAGTTCGGCGCGCTGGTCGTCGTCAAGGTGGGGTGCAGCTTTTGCCAACCGTGTCGGTGACGTCCAGAGTTCGGCCAGAATCTGCTGCGGTGAAAGCTCGGGCCACAGTTTGCTGATTGCGGCCATGATGTCGGGGTCTTCGCGCATTTCGTCGCGGATGTCGGCGATGTCGTCTCGGCTCAGAAGCGAGCCGCCATCGACAAGGTTGCCGCCGATAATCGCTGCCATCTGGAGGGCCAGAGCCTCGATGACTGCAGACACAAAGATTGGTCTCGCCAAGTTGTGCGGGCGCCGGGACGAGCGTGCTCGTCCCCGAGCCTTGGTGACAACCTGTCGATCCAATTTCAGATCGTAGGTGTCGAATCGAAGGATGATCGGCTTCGACGGTACTTCCTGGCGATCACGGACGGCGTTCTTGAGGACTTCGAGGATGTCGAGAGACCCCTTGATCTCGCCGGCCTTCAGCGAATCGACCCGGGTTGCACGAACTCCCGGATACAGATCGCCGATGGTGGAGAGGAGGACGCCAGTCTCGCCGAGGGAGGGGAGCACCTGGCTGATGTAGTCGAGGAACGTTGCGTTGGGGCCGATGATGAGAACGCCGGCCTTCGCCAACTGTTTGCGGTAGGTGTAGAGCAGGAATGCGGCGCGATGGAGTGCGACAGCAGTCTTGCCCGTTCCGGGGCCGCCCTGAACAACCAGCACACTTTTGTGCTCCGAGCGGATGATCGTGTCCTGCTCGGTCTGGATCGTCTCGACGATGTCGTTCATCTGGCCGGTGCGGGCTGCATTCAGCGCGTCGAGGAGTGCACTCTCGCCGGCAACACCGTCGGATTCACTCACCACTCCGGCAGCTCGCGCTGCATCGAGGTCCAGGTACTCGTCGTTGACTCCGGTGACCTTGCGGCTCCGGCTCCGGATATGGCGTCGCCGCTTCACGCCCTCCGGTGCTGCCGGAGTCGCCAGGTAGAACGGGCGCGCCATCGGTGCACGCCAGTCGAGAAGGAGGGTTTCGTAATCGTTATCGGTGTCCAGGATTCCCAGGCGTCCGACATAGCGGAGTTCGTCGTCGAAATCGATTCTGCCGAAACACAGTCCGTTCTCGGCAGCGTCGTACTTGGCCAGATCCTCGGTATACATCGCGTTGAAAGATTCGCGTTCACTGCGAGCCTGGGGTGTTCCACCGGTCTCGAGCAAGACGGTGCTCAAGCGCGATTTGGCATGCTTCCGAAGATCGTCGAGACGGGAGTACAGCATCGTCACGTAGTGCTGCTCGAGCTGTTGCTCGGTCGGTGACGGGTCCGCGTCGGGCAAGGGATCTCCTAGGCTTGGTGAATAGAACTTCACGCACCGCAAAAGTGCCAAGACAGTCTAGTTCGCTCAGATGAATTGCCGTATACAAGCAGGTCAGGCCACCCGAAGGTGGCCTGACCACATGCGCAGCGGTGTCAGTGCGTCAATTCATCGCGCTTCTCGCGGGCCTTCGCAAGAGCAATTTCAGCACGCTTGCGGGCACGCCTACCGAGAACCTCGGACTGCTCGGAGGCCGACTCCGCCCACTCGTTGCTCTTCTCGAGCGCGAGTTCGGCGAACTCAGCACTTCGCTTGCTTGCCAGCTCAGCGATGACGGAGCTCCGTTCCTTCGCTGTTTCCGCCAATTCGGATCCTCGCTTCTGTGCGATCTCGAGAAGCTCGGGTCCTCGCTTCTGTGCGATCTCGAGAAGCTCGGGTCCTCGCTCTTTTGCCGCGTCGAGCCAGTCGCCGCCATGTACTTTCGCAGATTCGGCCAGTTCGGAGCCGCGTTCCGACGCGAGTGCCAGGGCATGTTCGAGGCGGTCGCCGGTGTGATCGCTCTGCGCTGCAATCACGGGCAAAGCAGCTGAAATTGTCGCTTGCGCCTTCTTCGCCGCGCGTCGACCGCGCCAACCGAGCGACGGCTTGCCTTCGGTGTCTACGGACGCGATCATCAATCCGCCGAGCAGACTGAGGTTCTTGACGAAGTTGGTGCGTTGCATTGCGCGGATCGACGGGTCGGACTCATTCCAGAAATCATGGCCGGCGAGAGTCGTCGGAATCAGGCTTCCGGCCAGTGCCAACGACGCGACACGAGGCGCCTTCCCGCTTGCCAGCAACACTCCGCCGCCAATCTGTACGACGGCGTTGAGCTTGACCAAGGTCTCGGGGTCGGCGGGCAGTTTCTGTGTCACTGCGCCGGGCAGAGTTTCGACGGATTTGTCGATCAACGGAGTCGCCTTCACCGCTCGTTGAGCGGGATTTCGGAGCGCGTCGATTCCACCGACGATGAAGATGGTGGAGAGCAGCGGACGAGCAATTCGGCGTACCAGCATGTTCAAGCCTTCCGACGTAGGTCTTTTCCACCCTAGCGATTCGGACAAAGTTCGGGGTGGTTCCGACCCGGTGTGCACCGTGGTCGTCTCTGACTTCGTGCCGGCGTTGTGCAAGCGGGAACGCCGCTGGTGGAGGATTTTCGGCGGACGGCAGTTTTGGGGCAAAATGCGCGGATGTTCACCGTTGATTTGTGTCGACAACCGTTCGGTGAATGGTTGTTCGAATTGTGCGCAATGGCGTTTATTGATGAAGCAGGCAACTGCGTAAATGGCCAATTAATGAGATTTTATGGACATAATAACAATAAATGACTGAACAGATATACGTCCCATAAACGACGTAAATGACTTCGGTTGACGCACCGAATAATGCCCCATCGCGTGCCTCGTTATCGAACTGTGACTATGGTGATTGGTGTGAGTCTCATTAAATCAACTCTTGCGATCGCCCTCGTATCGGCTGTTACGTCACTTACGGCCGGTGGTTCACTTGATTCCGAATTGCCCATTTTTCCGCCAGTTGCGCCGCCATCCGCGCCACCAGGTGAGTCCCCTCCCACGCCACCTACCTGTATCTCCAGCGGCGTCGGTATTGCCGCCGGAGGACCTCTCAATACGCTTCCGCGCGCAGAGCTCGATACAGAATTGGCTGCAATGAAAGATGCCGGCACATCCTGGGTGCGTTTCGATATCGACTGGTCCGCAATCGAGAACATCAAGGGGCAGCAGCACTGGGACGTTACTGATCAGGTCGTGGAACGTGCTCGCGCTCACGGCTTGAACATTCTGGGCGTCGTTGCCTACACGCCGCAATGGGCGCGTGTCGCCGGTGCGGCAAATACTCACGGCTATCCGGCCGACATCAATGTGTTTGCACTGTTCGCACAGCAAGCCGCGCAACGCTATTCGACGAGCATAGGCTCGTGGGAGATTTGGAACGAGCCGAACCTGACGCAGTTCTTCTTGCCCAAGCCGAACGCGAATATCTACGCGTCGATGCTGAAAGCAGTGTCCGCGAGCATCCGGGCAGTCCAACCGGGCGCGAAGATCATCAGTGGAGGGTTGTCGCCGGCGCTGGACAACGGATCCGATATATCTCCGGTGACGTACTTGAACAGTCTGTATGCTGCCGGCGCCAAATCGTCGTTCGATGTGTTCGGAATACATCCGTACAGCTGGCCGGATCTGCCTTCGGATGCGTCTACTGCGAATTGGAACACTTTCTATCGCGTGCGCCTGATGCGGGACACCATGGTGCGTAACGGTGACGGTGGAAAGAAGATCTGGGCGACAGAATTCGGTGCACCTACCGGATCGAGTCACACCGCTGTCAGTGATCAGTTGCAAGCGACAATCATCGCCGACGGGTTCTCCCAGGCGAAAGCGCTCGGGTATATTGAGCGCCTATTTGTTTACAGCATGCGCGACCGCGGAATCAATACTTCCGACAAGGAACAGAATTTTGGTTTGATGACGATTAATTACCGCCCGAAACCTGCTCTGGCTGTGGTGAAAAAAGCGGCCGACGCGTGCGCCTGACCAACGGCATAGTCGGCCGGAGTCGCAGTTAGCGTTCGAACACTCGGAACCGAGCAGTGGTCGATAATCTATCGCGGCATTGCTCGGTTCCCATTCTTGGTTGCCAGCAACGGTTACGATGCAGGCCAGGTGAATGGGGGTCGTCGACGGCGCGGATTGTGCCGCTCTGGGGTGCCAAGAAAGTGGCAGACCGAAACAAAGAGACTTTCGTGCGACTGGAGGGTCAGCGCGAAGATGCGGAGGCCCGCTCTACGAATGCGCAGACTGCTTGGGATGCGGCTATGCCCGTGCCTTCAGCGGCTTTCTGGATCCCTTTGCGGAAGTTTTCTCCCGACTTCAGAACGTCGAGATGGACGACTTGCCCACGGTCGATGCTGTGCGCGAGTTGACGGGTGTTGATGTCGAGCTTCGCAAGGTCGGGGTCAAAGCGGTTGAAGGTCTGAGAGTGTGATTGAGAACGGTCAGGTTCGGGCGAGTCGACTGGTCATGGTGGCGATGAGAACCATCGCTTCGTGGTATTCGGGCTTGGCCTCGTAGTCGTAGACGCCGCGGCGATATTTGTTGAGCCAAGTGAAGGTCTGTTCTACCGCCCAAACTCGGGCTTGACGGGGAATCCGGTACTACCGGGTGTGCGTTTGATGATGTCGATCTGCAGGGCCAGAACACTTTTTGCCCCGTCGAGAAGGCGTCCCGAGTAGCCGCTATCCGCCAACACCAGTTGGATCGTGGAGAACATTCCTGCGCAGTTCGGCGAGCAGTCGGTGCCCGGCGTCACGATCCTGAATCGAGGCCGCGGTCACCACGACTGTCATTGACAGAGCGGTCACGTTCATTGCGATGTGGCGTTTCACGCCGGTCGTTCGCTTCCCGCCGTCCCGACCGGCGGAAACTTCGCCGGCAGTTTCCGTGACGAGATTGCGTTCGTCGAACGCCGCAGATCCGGCTGCGAACGTGTGAGTTGATTACACTGAAAGTGTCTTTCCGTATGTGATGACGTCAGAATCTCGATTCTTCCACTACGGGAGGCGCTTTCGTCATGCACGCGCCGATACCCGTTGACCGCCGCCGAATGGCGCCACGATATGAGCGACCGCTTCATAATTTAGATCGAGATCACGGCAACGACGACAGTCCTGGCCTGAAAGGTGACTATTCCAGCGGTGTCCCATGGCAGCCTGTCCGGAACCAACTGCGCTGCTACATGTTTCAAATAACCTGACAGTGCCGTTTCGGGTGTACGGCGGATCGCATTCGGTTCCGTCTCGATCGATTTCTCCTCGTGTGCGTCGTAGGCCTCTGCAATAATCCTTCCGAGAATTAGCTGATGAGTTGCAGGCTGGTAAATTTCGATGGTCGCAGCCGTTTACGGGTAGGAACAGCGAGTTGGCAGAGCATGCGTTGGTCGAGAGAGGCTCGGCAGACGACGGGACTTCGACATGGACACCGATCGTCGGGCACGACGGCTACGAATGCACGGTGATCGACGGCCGGATCGCTGTCCGGAACAAGGGCAAAGTCCTGCGATCGATACCGTCTCGGGTCAAGGACTCCGACGAGGTGCTCGACCTCGGCCGACTGCTCGACTGGCTGGAGGTGCACCGGCTACGGCTGGACCACGGAATGCCTCGAACGATTCGGCGTCGCACCCTCGCAGGTATTGCACGAATGGAACACCATCGTTCACGTCACCGACTACGAAGGCGACCCGCACCGGGGACCGTTGACCTACGACGAAATCCAAGCGCTCTTCGACGCCGTCGATTGCAGAGGTTGCATCGTGGGCGGTGGCAACCGAGGTGATCAAAACCGGCAGGGAGCAGTTGGCCTAATCCTTTGGGGCAGAGAGACATTGTGGAGGAAATTTCCCACCGGCTCGGAAACCTCGAGCTTCCGCAGCAGCAATGTCATGTCTTCGAGTGACCACGTGGCTGGTGCCGCCGTCACCGCGGCGGTGGTCTCTGCGGTAGTCGAGATTGCGTTGGCACGTGTGCGCAGTGGATCTTTCGCCGGCGTGCCCGGGGCCGAGGTAGCCGCTCACGCCACGAAGGCTGGAGTATCCGCTGCAGTGATAGCCATTGGAGCGCAGTCTATTTCGCTCGGTATGCAGCAAGCAGGCCTTGGTCGACGGTGGCAGTGGTGTCAGCGGCGCGTTGGCGCACAGTTCGCTTCCATTTGCACTCATGCGCGGAGCCTGGTCGGTCGCGGGTGCCGGGCACGGGTGGGCGACCGCAAAATTGGATCCGGGAGAAGCGGCATTGGTAGCCACTGAATCAGTTGCGCGGACAACAGCTTTGTGGGCTTGCAGCATGGTTGGTCTGACCGTAATTCCCGTCCCCGCTGCCGGTGCGATGATCGGCGGGCTTGTCGGTCAGTTCGGGGCCACGATGATGGTTCAAGGAGTGCGTCTCGCAGTCACAGCACGGGATGACCAAGAGAAATGGGATTTGGCCTACGGTCTGTTGCTGGACCAAACCGAGGTGATCAAGAATCAGACCTTCGAGGAGTTGAAACAGCTCGAAACGATCTCTGCCGAGTATCGGACCGACTTCACGACCAACGTTCTGCCGGCATTGGAACGATTGCAGTGCGGTTTCTGGACCGAGGTCCCCGAACAGGTGCTCGGGGACCTCGCCGCACTGACAGTCACTTATGCGGGAACTCCGCTCGTCACTACGCTGGCGGAGTTCGACACGTTCATGGGTAGTTCCGAGAACGTGCTCACTCTCAAACTGAAGTAGATCGTCACCAACCGCGTGCGCGCCACTCCGGTAGGTGCGGACGCTCGACGCCGAGAGTCGTGTCTTTGCCGTGGCCGGGGTAGACGATAGCGGTGTCGTCGTAGCGCCCGAAGAGCTTTGTTTCGACGTCGTCGAGCAGTGAGGTGAATTTCTCGGGGTCGGGTGTCTTCCCAACTCCTCCGGGGAAGAGTGAGTCTCCGGTGAAGATGTGAACCTGGCCGGAAGGTTCGGTCAGCGCGAGCGCGATCGATCCGGGGGTGTGGCCGGACAGATGGATGACGTCGAGAGCCAGATTGCCGACGGTCACCGTGTCACCGTCCCCGAGGAGTACATCCGGTGTAACTGGGAGTACTCCGGCGTCGAGGGGATGCGCCGCCGTCGGAACCTGGGTTGCGGCGTGGACGTCCTTCAGAGCCAACCAGTGATCGCCGTGCTGATGGGTGGTGACGATGGAATCGAAGACTGGTGCCTCCTGCTCGATCAACGCAACGATCTTCTCGGCTTCGTTGGCCGCGTCGATCAGCACTGACTTCCCGGTAGCGGAACAGACCACGAGGTAGGTGTTGTTGTCCATGGGGCCGACAGACATCTTTGTGATGGTTGCGCCGTCGAGAGTGCGGCGTTGAGGCGCAGAATCGGGGGAGAGCTGACCGGTGTAGGAGTTGTCGATCACGATGGGCAGATTCGTCATGAAAGGCACGCTACCTTCGAATAGGAGCAGGTAGAACGCTGGGTTCACACTGGAGACGGAAACGTGTCGGTGGCTCGGCTTAACATGGCCTGGTTCGAGGACTCGCTTCGGTTGGTTGCTCGGGACTTCACTGGTGGGACATCCCCAGATGAATGACGATGAAGGGAATTGGTGTGGCGGATCGCCTGATCGTGCGGGGTGCGCGTGAGCACAATCTGAGGGGAGTCGATCTCGATCTCCCGCGAGACAGCTTGATCGTCTTCACTGGGCTGTCGGGTTCCGGTAAGTCCAGCCTCGCGTTCGACACGATCTTCGCCGAAGGACAGCGACGCTACGTCGAGTCGCTCTCGGCGTATGCGCGTCAGTTCTTGGGGCAGATGGATAAACCTGATGTCGATTTCATCGAGGGTTTGTCGCCGGCTGTGTCGATCGATCAGAAGTCGACCAACCGAAACCCACGATCAACCGTGGGCACCATCACCGAGGTCTACGACTACCTCCGACTTCTCTATGCACGGGCAGGTTCTGCGCATTGCCCCGCCTGTGGCGAGAAGATCGCGCGTCAGACGCCTCAGCAGATCGTCGACCAGGTCCTCGAGATGGAAGAGGGCATCAAGTTCCAGGTTCTCGCTCCGGTTGTGCGTACTCGCAAGGGTGAGTTCGTCGACCTCTTCGATCAGCTGAACGCGCAGGGTTACTCGCGTATTCGTGTTGATGGCGTCGTACATTCTCTGGCTGATCCGCCCAAGCTGAAGAAGCAGGAAAAGCACGACATCGAGGTCGTTGTCGACCGCCTGCAGGTCAAGGCGAGTTCCAAGCAGCGCCTTACCGACTCGGTCGAAACTGCGCTTCGTCTTGCCGAGGGCATCGTTGTTCTCGATTTTGTCGACCGCGAAGAAAATGCTCCCGATCGGGAACGACGGTTCTCCGAGAAGTTGGCGTGCCCCAACGGTCACGCATTGGCTATCGACGATCTGGAACCGCGTTCGTTCTCGTTCAACTCGCCGTACGGCGCCTGCCCCGAGTGCACCGGTCTCGGTATCCGCAAGGAAGTTGATCCCGAACTGGTTGTGCCCGATGCGGAACTGAGCCTCCAGGACGGGGCTATCGCGCCGTGGTCGATGGGTCAGAGTTCCGAGTACTTCGGACGCTTGCTGTCCGGCTTGGGCGACATCCTCGGCTTCGACATGAAGACGCCGTGGAACAAGCTTCCGGCCAAGGCGCGCAAGGCAATTCTCGAAGGCAGTGAAGAACAGGTTCACGTCAAGTACAAAAACCGGTACGGCCGTACACGTTCTTACTACGCGGAGTTCGAAGGCGTCATGCCATTCCTGCATCGCAGGCTCGAGCAGACCGAATCCGACCAGATGAAGGAACGCTACGACGGCTACATGCGAGACACTCCGTGTCCCGCCTGTGGTGGTGCGCGTCTACGCCCCGAGATCCTGTCGGTGACCATCGCTGCCGGCGCATTCGGCAGCAAGTCCATCGCGGAGGTTTGTGAACTCTCGATCTCCGATTGCGCAGATTTCTTGAACAGCCTCACGCTCGGGTCTCGTGAAGAGGCAATCGCAGGTCAGGTGCTCAAGGAAGTTCAGGCTCGCCTCGGATTCCTCCTCGATGTCGGCCTCGAATACCTCTCGCTCTCGCGTGCTGCCGGCACCTTGTCCGGCGGTGAGGCCCAGCGAATCCGTCTCGCAACGCAGATCGGGTCCGGTCTCGTCGGGGTTCTCTACGTGCTCGACGAGCCGTCCATCGGTTTGCATCAGCGCGACAACCGTCGACTGATCGAAACACTGACCAGGCTCCGAGACCTCGGCAATACACTGATCGTCGTCGAGCACGACGAAGACACCATCCGTACTTCCGACTGGGTTGTCGACATCGGACCGTACGCCGGCGAGCACGGTGGCAAGGTCGTCCACAGTGGACCCTACAAAGAACTGCTCACGTGCGAGGAGTCCATCACCGGCGCGTACCTCTCCGGACGAAAGTTCATCGAGGTGCCCGAGGTTCGCCGTCCGGTCGACCGCAAGCGTCAGGTCACGGTTGTCGGCGCCCGCGAGCACAACCTCGACGGCATCGACGTGAGTTTCCCCTTGGGCGTTCTCACTGCGGTCACGGGTGTTTCCGGCTCGGGTAAATCCACACTGGTCAACGACATCCTGGCCACGGTTATGGCGAACAAGCTCAACGGTGCTCGCCAGGTGCCGGGCCGTCACACCCGCATCAACGGTCTTGATCAGCTGGACAAGTTGGTCCAGGTCGATCAGTCGCCGATCGGTCGCACTCCGCGGTCCAACGCGGCTACATACACGGGTGTTTTCGACAAGATTCGCACTCTGTTCGCGGCCACCACCGAAGCGAAGGTGCGCGGGTATCAGCCAGGGCGCTTCTCGTTCAACGTCAAGGGCGGTCGCTGCGAGGCATGTTCCGGCGACGGAACGCTCAAGATCGAGATGAACTTCCTGCCCGACGTGTACGTGCCGTGCGAGGTCTGCCACGGGGCTCGCTACAACCGCGAGACCCTCGAGGTTCACTACAAGGGCAAGTCCATCGCCGAGGTTCTGGATATGCCCATCGAAGAGGCCGCAGAGTTCTTCCAGCCGGTCACCTCGATCCACCGCTACCTCAAGACTCTCGTGGACGTCGGCCTCGGTTACGTCCGTTTGGGTCAGCCGGCGCCGACGCTGTCCGGTGGCGAAGCTCAGCGCGTCAAGCTGGCGGCCGAGCTTCAGAAACGCTCCACCGGACGCACCGTGTACATCCTCGACGAGCCGACGACGGGCCTGCATTTCGAGGACATCCGCAAGCTGCTGATCGTCATCAACGGCTTGGTCGACAAGGGCAACAGCGTCATCGTGATCGAGCACAATCTCGACGTGATCAAGACATCGGACTGGGTTGTCGACATGGGTCCGGAAGGCGGATCGGGTGGCGGAACCGTTGTGGCAGAAGGAACTCCGGAAGAGATTGCCGCCGTTCCTGAAAGCTACACCGGCAAGTTCCTCAGTGAAGTCCTGTCGGCCCAGCACACTCCGGTCAAGGCTAAAGCTGTTGCGAAGAAGCGCGCGGTCAAGGCTGTTGCACCCAAGAAAGCTGCACCACGTAAGAAGGCAGCTTCGGTGGGATAGGTAGTTGGTAATCAGTGATGCCGGGTCGGAATTTTCCGACCCGGCATCACTGCTTTCTCGAGGTTCTACACATCCACGGCATCGAGAATTGCTTCAGCCAATTCTTTCGGACGTGACCACATCGGCCAGTGACCGGTCGGAAGATCGACATACGTCACCGGGAGCTTCGTCAATTCGACGGCGAGTGGAAATCCGCCATCCGCCATCTGGGCAATGACGTCGGAGGGAAAGCTGCTGCAGATCACTGTCGTAGGGACGTCGTAGCGTCGAGGATCGGTCAGCGTGATCTGGTCACGGGCGGGGCCCGCAGGTTCAGGAACGGCTCTACTGCGAAACGCAGCTAATGCAGGCTCGTTCAGTCCTTCGAGGCTGCTCCCGTCGGCTTCCAATTCTGCCCACGACGGAAGAGGAAGTTCGACAATATCGTCGGTGAGGTCGGGTCGTAATGCTGTGCCGTCAGGGATGGGGCCGCTGTCGACGTAGACGATGCGGGCGATGCGATCAGGCAGACGGTCGGTAGCGGCGTAGCCAACCGGACCCGTGCCACTATGCACGACGAGCATAGTTCGCTCGTCGGACTCCGAGACGGCGTCGACAACCGTCTGCACGTGGCTGTCGAGGGTCACCGATGTGCGCGGAGAATGCACAGCTTCGAGGCCGGGCAGTGTCAGTGCCGTTACTCGGATGTCGGTGCGCTCGAGGTGGGGGAGGACTGCATCCCAGGCCCAACTGCCGAGCCAGAATCCGGGAACGAGAACGATGTGAGTTTTCATGAACTCACTCTGCAACGAGATCGGTGACAACTGCGTGTCACTGATTTTGTCACCCTTTGATAAAGAAGTTTGAGACAATCGACAACGTGAATCGGGCGGCCAGATTGCATGCACTTCTCGAGGAGTTACGTCGTCGTGGCGACAGGGGAAGCAGTGCGTCGCGATTAGCGGAGCAGTTCGGTGTCACCTCCCGCACCGTCAAGCGCGATGTCGAGATTCTGATGCAGTCGGGCGCGGCTATCGAGGGTCGATCGGGACCTGGCGGTGGATATCGACTGATCGGCCGCGTGACTCTGCCTCCGGTGAATTTCACTGTTCCGCAAGCAGTTTCAATCGCGCTGGCTCTGACTGCAGTTGGCGATGCGCCGTTCGCCAATGACGGACGTGCGGCGCTGGCCAAGTTGTTGGACGTCATGGATCCAGACAGTCGGGCACGCGTCGAGGAGCTCAGCGGCAGAGTTTGGATCCGAAATGACGAGAGTGTTTCGGCCGATTCCGGCTCGAATCGACGGGTCGTCGAGCAGGCGTTGGAACATAAGTTCGTGGTGTCGCTGCAGTACGTCGACGGTGACGGTGCCGAGTCGAGGCGCGCGGTCGAACCGCATCTGCTTGCCCAGACCCATGGTCGGTGGTTTCTCATCGGTTGGTGCCGCGCTAGGGATGCGGTGCGGTGGTTCCGGCTTGATCGGATCCGGACGGCGACTCTGACCAGCCAGAAGTTCGTGGCTCGGGAGTCATCAGCTTTCGGGCAGCCTCCGGATGCCGCAAGATCTGCCGCTGAACTCGGTTGAGGTTCGGATTGGACCGACGAATCAGCGAGTCGGGCAATTGCATGCGCGCACCGGTACTTTTGGCGCACGTGGGGAGACATGTCTGGTCATTGTTGGGGGCGGTCGGCTGGGCAGGCTCGTGGTGAACTCGGTACGTCGGATGGACATTTTCCCGGCCTGAATCAGTTAGCGTGCACACCAAGGAACGGTCACACTGACGACGCCGCGGGGCGTCGGAACGGGGAGTGAGTGATGAAACTCGCAGGTGTAGGTATTTGGAGTTCGCAACTGCGCTACGGCGATTTTGTCGAGTCCGCCGAGGCGGCTGCCGAACTCGAGGAGTTGGGATACTCGGCGCTGTGGATACCCGATGTCGGAGGGAAGGTTTTTGATGCCGTCGAAAACCTCTTGCACGTGACCGAACGTGTAGTGGTGGCAACCGGCATTCTCAACCTCTGGATGCACGAGCCGGCGGATGTAGCCCGGAGTTACCACGAATGTGTCGCCGAGTACGGTGATCGCCTCATCCTCGGCATCGGCGTGAGTCACGCACCTCTCGTCGACGCTGGCGAACCAGGCCGTTACAAGAAGCCACTCGCTGCGACACAGGCGTACCTCGATGCGCTCGATGCTACCGAGCAGCCGGTTCCGGTACAGGCCCGAGTGCTCGCTGCATTGGGTCCGAAGATGCTGCACCTATCCGCAACCCGCGCCAACGGGTCGCATCCGTACCTGGTCACGCCAGCCTTTACCGCCCAGGCCAGAGCCGCGCTCGGTGACGGTCCGTTGTTGCTTCCGGAGCAGACTGCGATCCTGACTACCGACGCCGACCAGGCACGCGCCATCGGAACAGAATGGCTACGCAACTACCTGTTGCTGCCCAACTACGCCAACAACCTGTTGCGGTCGGGATTCGCTCGAGAAGACCTGGACTCGGTCAGCGATCGACTCTTCGACGCGATCATTGTCTGGGGCGACGAGGAGACAATTCTTCGCAGGGTGCATGAGCATTTGGATGCCGGCGCAGACCACGTGTGCTTACAAGTGCTCGATTCCGACCCGCAGACATATCCCCGTGAGCAGTGGCGCCGGATCGCCGCAGCTTTGAAACAGTGAGCCTGTCGCAGACGTAGGTGATTCAGGTGCTCATGCTCTGCGCTGCTGAAACGGATGCCGTGATGAGCTCGGTCAATACCGCGCGGTCTACATCGCTGAGCCGCTTGATGTAGAGGCATCCTTTGCCTACTTTGTGTTTGCCCAGACGTTCGAGGGTGTCGGTGTAATCGTCGAAGTTCAAGGACAGATACAGCGTCAGGGCGGTGGATCTGGGGGAGAATCCGATCAGCGCGGTGTCGCCTTCGTGGCCACTTGCATATTTGTAGTGGCGAGCGCCGAATCCGATGATGCTGGTGCCCCAGAGAACGGCAGGTTCGCCGGTCGCTGCCGACAGCATGGAGATCAACTCCACGCTGTCGGCGCGTTTGACCGGATCGGCAACACGCTCGACGAAGGCAGCGACGTCGTCGTTCGACGGCTGAGTCTTGTTTGCGGTTGCCATGTGTTATCTCGTTTCCGGCTCAGTACACCGGTCCGGTGAACTTCTCGCCGGGGCCCTTGCCCGGCTCGTCCGGGTGCAACGACGCTTCACGGAAGGCGCGCTGCAGTGCCTGCAGGCCTTCGCGGATAGGGCCGGCGTGGGGGCCCAGGTACTCGACAGAAGCTGTGACCAAGCCTGCCAGTGCAGTGATGACGCGTCGTGCCTCGTCCAAGTCCAGGTACGGGCTGGATGACGGATCTGCGTCGGAAAGTCCGAGCTTTTCTGCTGCGGAGCTCATCAACATCACTGCGGCGCGGCTGATGACCTCGACTGCGGGAACCTCGGAGAGTTCGCGGACGTCAGGGTTCGCGTCGGTGTTCTGATCTACATCGAAGTTCTCACTCATGTCTGCAAGGATTCCATCATCGCGGCGAGTACTTCAATCGGGCCTGCTCTTGCTCAGAGGCGATTAGTTTGATCGCCGATGGCCTGCTACTCTTGTTGCAACGACCGCCTCCGAATTGTTCGGGGGCAGCAAGTGGAGTCCGACTCCCACCTCTGCGCGGCAGGTAAAACTGCAGTTCAGTGGTCCCGGTCACCTGATATTGAAGGATTCATTCTTCGTCAGGTTCCTCGTTCAGTCGAGGAGATAGGTTTTGGCGTGAGCTGGAGTTTATTTGATCGGTCGACATCGGACCCCGCAGGTGAGAAATCATCCTAGCGGGGTTTTTTGTTGGGATGCGGGCGGTACGGGCTGCGTGCGGTCATGAAGACCGCACCGTTCAACCTAGGAG
>NZ_JASHKR010000094.1 GCF_030056815.1 Rhodococcus sp. IEGM 1379 | reverse complement strand
CAATTTCGACCTGGAGGTAGAAACGCGTGGCTCTCGTCGTCCAGAAGTACGGCGGATCCTCGGTGTCATCCGCCGAGCGCATCCGACGAGTCGCTGAACGGATCGTCGAGACCAAGAGGGCCGGCAATGATGTCGTCGTCGTGGTGTCAGCGATGGGCGATACCACCGATGAGCTGCTCGACCTTGCTCAGCAGGTGTGCCCTTCACCGCCGGCCCGTGAAATGGACATGCTGCTGACTGCTGGTGAGCGCATCTCCAACTCCTTGGTCGCGATGGCAATTCATTCACTCGGTGCCGAAGCCCGCTCGTTCTCGGGCTCGCAAGCCGGAGTCATCACCACCGGCAGCCACGGCAACGCCAAGATCATCGACGTCACACCCGGCCGCGTGCGCGCTGCGCTGGACGAGGGGTCGATCGTTCTGGTCGCGGGGTTCCAGGGCGTCAGCCAGGACAGCAAGGACATCACGACGCTCGGACGTGGTGGCTCGGACACCACTGCTGTTGCCTTGGCGGCTGCACTGAACGCTGACGTCTGCGAGATCTACACCGACGTCGACGGCGTCTTCTCCGCTGATCCGCGCATCGTCCCCGACGCTCATCGCCTCGAGACCGTTTCATTCGAGGAAATGCTCGAACTCGCAGCGAGTGGTGCCAAGGTGCTCATGCTCCGCTGCGTCGAATACGCCCGTCGTTACAACGTGCCTGTGCACGTCCGTTCGTCATACACCACCAAGCCCGGAACAATCGTGTCCGGATCGATGGAGGACATTCCTGTGGAAGAGGCCCTGCTCACCGGAGTCGCGCACGATCGCGGCGAAGCCAAGGTCACCGTTGTCGGATTGCCGGACACACCGGGACATGCCGCAAAGGTGTTCCGCGCAGTTTCCGATGCCGAGATCAACATCGACATGGTGCTGCAGAACATCTCCAAGGTGGAGACCAACAAGACGGACATCACCTTCACACTCCCGACGGCCGACGGCCCCAAGGCAGTGGAGATGCTGACCAAGCGTCAGGACGAGATCGGCTTCACACAGATCTTGTTCGACGACCACATCGGAAAGCTCTCCCTCGTCGGAGCCGGCATGCGCAGCCACCCGGGCGTCACGGCAACGTTCTGCGAGGCGCTTGCCGAAGCGAACATCAATATCGACCTCATATCCACCTCCGAGATCCGCATTTCCGTGCTGGTCAAGGACACCGAATTGGACGACGCCGTGCGGGTTATCCACGCCGCGTTCGGACTTGGTGGAGACGAAGTAGCGGTAGTACACGCAGGAACAGGACGGTAGTTTTCAGATGACAACCATTGCTGTAGTCGGCGCGACCGGTCAGGTCGGCATCGTTATGCGCACACTGCTCGAAGAGCGAAACTTCCCCGCAGACAAGGTGCGGTTCTTCGCATCGGCACGTTCTGCCGGTAAGAAGCTGACGTTCCGCGGCGAAGAGATCGTCGTCGAGGATGCTGCTGCAACCTCCGACGAGGACCTCAAGGGCATCGACATCGCCCTCTTCTCCGCGGGTGCGACGCTTTCGCGCGTGCAGGCTCCGCGGTTCGCCGCTGCCGGTGCGACGGTTGTCGACAACTCCTCCGCTTGGCGCAAGGATCCCGACGTTCCGCTCGTGGTCAGCGAAGTCAACCCGCAGGACGCGAAGAACCTGGTCAAGGGCATCATCGCAAACCCCAACTGCACCACCATGGCAGCAATGCCAGTGCTGAAGGTACTGCACGACGAAGCCGGTCTGCAGCGTCTCATCGTCTCGAGCTACCAGGCTGTTTCCGGTAGCGGCATCGCCGGCGTCGAGGAACTCCTCGGCCAGGTGCGCGCAGTTGTCGGTGACGCCGAGAAGCTGGTCCACAGCGGCAGCGCTGTCGATTTCCCGGCCCCGAACAACTACGTTGCTCCCATCGCGTTCAACGTCCTTCCCCTCGCAGGTTCGCTGGTCGACGACGGCAGCGGCGAGACCGACGAGGATCAGAAGCTCCGCAACGAGAGCCGCAAGATCCTGGGTCTTCCAGGTCTCCTGGTTTCCGGTACCTGCGTGCGCGTTCCGGTGATCACGGGCCACTCGCTCGCGATCAACGCCGAGTTCGCCAACCCGATCTCGGTCGCTCGCGCGAAGGAAATCCTTGCCGACGCTCCCGGTGTCGAACTCGTCGAGGTTCCGACGCCGTTGGCTGCTGCGGGCAGCGATGTCTCGCTGGTCGGCCGTATCCGTCAGGACGAGGGTGTTCCCGAGGGTCGCGGACTCGCTCTCTTCGTTTCGGGTGACAACCTGCGTAAGGGTGCTGCGCTCAACACCATTCAGATTGCCGAACTGCTGGTCGGCTGAGCGTCATCTGTAGGTGACCCCGTACCTTCTGGTGCGGGGTCACTTCCGTTTGTGCCCGAAGTGAGCACCGTTTGTGCATAGTGAGCACCGTTTCCAGCACGCTGTAGTGGGTGCTCACTAGAGGAAAAGGGTGCCAGCTTCTGCCAGCTTCCGAAAAAGATATGCTCGAGTGATCCGAAGGGATTGGTCGCCGGATGCTCGGATGTGACCGATGTCGGGGTGACCGTGAGTGTGACGGTTTTGGTTGTGGTGCCGGAGGTGTTGGTTGCGCTGATGGTGATGGTGATGGTGGATGTGATTGCTTCAGTGGGTGTTCCGGCCAGGGTGCTGTTGGTGAAGGTGATTCCAGTGGGGAGGCCGGTTGCGGTGAGGGTGGGTGTCGGGTTGCCGCGGACGGTGAAAAGGTGGTCGCTGATGGCGGTGCCGACAACGCCGGTCAGAACGAGGGGTAAGTTGTCGGAGAATAACGGGGGGTCGACAGCACCACCACCAGGGCAATCAGCGGTGGTGGCTCGATTTTGAAAGGGGCAGTCAGGGTCGAAAGGGTCCGCGACACCGACTGCGCTGTCGAGGGTCATCGCAAGTGCTAGGCGGCTGCGGCGCATGCTGCGGCGGTTCGGGCCACTTGCGCGATGTATCAGCCCCTCGATCCGAGGGTTGTGGCACCAGTGGAGATTCGGGCACGCTACCCGCAAAACATCAAGGCGCATCAGAGTGCTTGACGTAGAAGCCTGGATTCGATTCCGTCGATACCTGTGTTTCGCAGGTTCGGCAGATGTCATCGAATACGGGGAAAGGTGGGGTGGTGTTCGAGTTGCGCCGGCGGAACTGCCGGTCGACGAGGTGCGTTCGTGGGGATGGAGTGTCGAAATTCTGGAAGGTCTCGATCACACCCAGGCAATGCAACCCGAGCATGTTTTGCCGATATTGAAACGCTGGTTGCAGCAAGCGATCTGAGCCGCCTGCTGTTTGATGCAGCGCGTGCCTGGGTAACCCGGTGCGGATGCCATCAGCGATAAGGGGCCTGCAGTGGATGAGTCTGTCGTGGACAAGCCGCACAAGATCCGTCGACGATCGTTTGTTCAGGGTTTGGGGTTGATGGCAGGACTCGGCGCATTGTCGGTGGGATCGGCCTCTGCAGGCCTGCCCACGTTGCCGAACGTCGATCCGTTGCGGCCGCTTCAGTTGCCGTCGCCGAGGCTGGAACCTTTCCGTCAGACTTTGGCTGTTCCACCGATCGTGACGGGCAGCGGGATCGACCTCGGAGCGGCGTCGTCGATGCATCGTTTTCATCCCGACCTCCCCTACTCGCCGTCGCTTGGGTACGGGGGAATGGACTATCTGGGGCCGACGATCGAGGCTCACGTCGACCAAGCCGTGCAGGTGCGATACACCAATAACATTGGTGCACATCCATTTGCAGCTGATGTCGACCCGGGTCTGCATGGCGTCAGCGACCTCGATCGCACTCAGGTTCCCACGTCGCTGCACCTGCACGGCGGAGTGACTGCGCCTCAGTACGACGGCCACCCCGAGCTGATTCAGCGGCCGGGTGAAGGACTGACACACGAGTACGCGCCGGGTCGAGTAGCCGGAAACCACTGGTACCACGATCATGCGATGGGAATGACGCGGCTCAATGTGTCCGCGGGGCTCGCAGGCATGTACTTGTTGCGTGACGATGCGGATAGCGGGACGTCGTCCAATTCGCTCGGTCTGCCGTCTGGCGAGTTCGAGATCCCGATGATCTTGCAGGACAAAATCTTCACCTCCGACGGCCGCCAGAGCGTTCGTTCGATCTGGACGACACCGCAGGGGCAATGGGATCCGGCGACGCCCGGCGATGTGGGGGTGGTCAATGGCGTCGCGTGGCCGAAGATCGAGGTGGCGCGGGGCATGTATCGCCTGCGACTGCTCAATGCGGCGTCGTACTCGACCTTCAGTCTGTATTTCGAAAATCGTATGCGGTTCTGGGTGATTGGTACCGAAGGTGGGCTTCTTGCCTCGCCGGCGCCTACTGATCGTATTCGGCTGAGTCCGGGGGAGAGGGCAGATATCCTGGTCGATTTCAGTGTGCTCGAGGCTGGTACGGCGATAGAGTTGCGCAACGACGAACCGGTGCCTCTTGCTGTGGCACAACGCGGTACGGTGCTTATGCCGGTGTTCTGCAGGTTTGTGGTGGGCAACACCGTGGGATTCAACGGATCGGTTCCCCAGCAGATGGGGCCGGTCGAGGCTCCTCTAGGGAAGCCGGATGTGGTTCGTGATCTCACGATCATGCAGATTTCACGCCCGTCCGACTATCCGTCGATGATCATGTCGCTCAACAACTTGCGGTATACCTCCGATGATTTGGAAATGCCACGGCAGGGGACAACCGAGCAGTGGAACCTGATCAACGTCACCACAGAACCGCATCCGATTCATCTGCACCTGGTGACTTTTCGAGTATTGGGTAGGCAGAATATCGACACTTCGGCGCTGACCGCGAAGTATCCGGTGGCCGACGTCGGTTCGCGGTGGACGCCGTCGGCCGATGACTTCGTGACCTCGCCGATGCGACCGCCCGAAGTCTGGGAAACTGGGGCGAAGGACACCGTGATCGTGGACGCCAACTCGATAACTCGTGTAATGATGCGCTTTCCGACGGCCGACGAATTGGGCTTCGATCCCGATGCGACGTTCCCTCGGAGCGCGATGGTAGATCACAGCGGGCACGGCGGCAGCGGCATGGGCGACCTGCAAGGGTACGTCTGGCATTGCCACATGCTTGATCACGAAGATCACGACATGATGTTGCGGTATCGATTGGTGACGTAACCTCGCATAGGGAGAGACGTTCTCCTGAGGAGGCTGCTGTGTCGGAAGGTGCGCCCACCGGGCCCCTGGACGGATATCGGGTGATCGAACTCGGAACCTTGATTGCGGGACCATTCGCCGGGAAACTGCTCGGCGACATGGGCGCCGATGTCATCAAGATCGAATCCCCGGATCGTCCCGACCCGCTCCGCACCTGGGGGCAGGCCGAGCAGGACGGTCACCGATTCTTCTGGACGGTGCATGCTCGGAACAAGCGGTGTGTCACGCTCGATCTGAGAGTGGAGGCCGGCCGTGATCTGTTCCTCGACTTGGTGGAGCACGCAGATGTTGTCGTGGAGAACTTTCGGCCGGGAACCCTCGAAAAATGGGGTTTGGGCTTCGATGTACTGAGTGAGCGAAATCCGAAGTTGGTGCTGGCCAGAGTGTCCGGGTACGGGCAGACGGGTCCGAAAGCGAAGAGTGCGGGCTACGCTTCGGTTGCCGAGGCGGTCAGCGGCTTTCGGCATTTGAACGGCTATCCGGGGCAGGCGCCGCCACGTATCGCGCTGTCGCTCGGCGATTCCCTCGGTGGAATGTTCGCCGTGCAAGGAGTATTGGCGGCCCTGCTGTCCCGTGAACGAACCGGACGGGGTCAGGTAGTCGATGTGGCGCTCACGGAATCGTGTCTCGCAGTGCAGGAATCGACAATTCCGGACTACGACCGCGGTGGCATCATCCGGCAACCCTCGGGAACCCGGTTGGAAGGGATTGCGCCGTCCAACATCTATCAGACCTCCGAGGGAAACTGGGTTGTCATCGCGGCAAATCAGGACACACTCTTCGTGCGCCTGTGCGCCATCATGGGACGACCGGAACTTGCGCAGGACGAGCGATTCTCGAATCATGTTGCCCGGGGAAAACATCAGGACGAACTCGACGAGTTGATCGGATGCTGGGTTGTCGAGCAGGATTCGGCCACACTGGTGGATCGGCTCACTGATGTGGGAGTTGTTGCCGGACCGATCAATACGGTAGAAGACGTCGTCAAGGATCCGCAGTTGATCGAGCGTGGAATGCTCGTCGATCACTTCGACGAGCGGATTGGTGAGAACGTCCTGGGTCTCGGTATCGTGCCTACTTTCAGTGATACGCCGGGGTCGGTTCGTAATGCGGGAGCAGCTGTACCCGGTGCTGACAACGATGCAATTTGGGGCGGACTTCTCGGAATCTCTCTCGAAGACCAGGCCGCATTGCACAAGAGGGGCGTGATCTGACATGACCGTGACCAGCGTGAGCATCCGCGAAGTAGGGCCGCGTGACGGCTTGCAGATCGAAGATCCGGTGCCACTGTCAGAGAAACTGCGACTTATCGAAGCCCTTGCTGCAAGCGGTGTTTCGCGTATCGAGGCCACATCGTTTGTCTCGCCGCGCGCAGTGCCCGCACTGGCTGACGCCGAACAGTTGGCAGCAGAACTACATCGCTGGCCGGGTATCGAGTTCTCGGCTCTGGTTGCCGGGATCGGCGGAGCGAAGCGTGCAGTCGCGGCCGGAATCAAGACCGTCGAATACGTTGTATCAGCATCGGATGGCCACAGCCAGGCTAATACTCGCTCGACTACGCAGCAGGCGAGTGAGCGGATCGACGAGGTCAGCCGGATTGTTCACGACGCCGGTGGTCGCCTCGAGGTTATCGTTGCGACAGCGTGGGACTGCCCCTTCGACGGCCCCACTGATCCGGATCGTGTGCTGCGTATTGCGGAGCAGGCCAAAGATTTTGGCGCCGATCAGTTCTCGATCGCCGACACCATCGGAACCGCGACGCCGGGACGCGTCGGGCGTCTGATCGAAGCGGTCAATCGGCGTGTCGGTGACTTCGATTTGGGCGTTCATTTCCACAACACTCGCGGCACGGGTCTGGCCTGTGCGTTGGCGGCCGTGCAACACGGAGTTCGGAATCTCGACGCGTCGACAGGTGGACTCGGCGGGTGTCCGTTTGCGCCCGGCGCCAGCGGCAACATCGCCACCGAAGAATTGGTCTACATGCTCGCAGATATGGGCATCGCGACGGGGATCGATCTGGACGCATCCATTCGCGCTGCGTCCGTGGCGGAATCAGTTGTGGGACATGTTGTTCCCAGTAACTTGCTGCGCGCGGGCGATCGAATCAGATAGCAGCAGCACGCACGATCCGCTCTCCGCTGTGATCGAACTCGAGGCGTCGTACATCTTCGGCGTCGATCAGCATCGTGGCCATCGCTGTCCTTCTCGGGGGAAGAATGCGAATGGTCACCGTTCCGGAAGTGATTGTGGCGAGTTCGTCCACCACAGCTCGGTGCAGACATTCACGTACCTCGGGATCCGCATCGTCCATCCCGTGATCGTCGAGCATCACTACCTCGACACCTCGGCTTCGGGCGGCATGTACGGCGTCGACAACGCTTGTCTTCTGTAAACCAGGGGCGCGCAAGGAGTCTCGCAACTTCGCTTCGAGCAATTCGCAGTCCTGACGTTCTGCGGGACTCAGTGGAATGCCGGACGCCACCCGTTCGAGGAGTGGACGAGCAAGGCGATCCAGTCGATTCAGCTGTTCGTCCCGTTCCGCCAAAGCTGCCGATGCTGCGGATTCAGCGGCAATGCGCGCAGTGGACTGTTCGCGAAGCTGATAAATGACCTTCGCCTGTGGTCGAATCGTGTACGCGAAGAACGTGGACATGAGGACCGGACCCGCATTGATGGCTGTCATGGACAACCCGAGCAGGCTGCCCTGTTCGGTGACGGTGGACCAGATCATGGCGGTGGCGATCATCAGAACAAGACCGAACCACGCCAGCCCGGTCCTGCCCCGGACACACATGAATGTGAAGACTGCCGTCGACATACCGAATTGCCACAGCTGAGCTTGATCATTGACCGGTACCGGAACCACCGACAGCACCGCAGCGCTCGACACCGCGCCGGTCAGTGAAAGGGCGATGCTCTGCACGAGCGGCAGGGGATCGCCGTCGCTGAGGACAAGAGTGAAAGCCGATGCGGAACAGACCAGGGCAGCCAACCACAGCGGCCAGACCGCGCTGACGTCGGAACTGGTGTATAGCAACGAGATTGCACAGGTGAGGGCAAAGAGTGCGGCCATGGCGCGTGCAGCTGCACTGTGCATTCCGAGGAGATCACGGACATCTCGTCCGTCCGGGCGGATCATGAGTGCGACTCAGCAGTGGATTTCAGATCCAGTACGACGGTGGTTCCTCGTCCCGGCGCTGACTGCACACGTGCAGATCCACCCTCGAGCTGACGCATTCTCCCGCGAATGCTGACTGCGATTCCGAGTCGATGTGTGCTGACCGTCGTAGGGTCGAATCCAACGCCGTTATCCGCGACGAGCACCTCGAGCTGGGTGCCCGCTACCGTGACGGAGACTCGGCGGTGAGCAGTCGGGCCGGCATGTTTGATGCTGTTGCGCAAAGCTTCCGCGAGGGCTGCGGACATCGCTCGAATCGAGTCGGTCGGATACACAGCCACGGCGGAGGTGCCGGTGTTGTCGACGTCGAAAGTAATATTCTCGTCCACTTCCGAAGCTGCCGAACGAAATTGAGCGAGAACTCCATCGATGTCGAAATTGGTTTCGTGATCGGTGCCGGAGCGCAGATCGTCGAGTCTTGCGACGGTCCGGCGAGCTTGCTCGATCACTGTCGGATCGCTGTCATTTCGTGACGCTGCGAGGAGGGTGGACATCACGGTGTCGTGAATGAGCGCGTCGAACCGTTCGCGTTCGACGGATGTCGCCTCGGCCGCTGCAGCGCTCGCGGCAGCAGCATGGGTACTGGCGATGGTGGCATCGAGTACGCGTCCCGTCCGCAATGCCATGACTGCGGCTGCCACGAATACTGCGCAGAAGGTGAACGCAAAGAGCAGGTCGGGCACCAGAAGGTGCGTCGTCGGACTGACCCGGATGATGTGATTGGTCAACTGCGAGATGACAACCGCGATGAGGAGGTGGGCGAAAGCTGCCGTCGGTCGCCAGGCGGCTGCTGCGGCGAGGCTGGCGACTCCGGGGAAGTTGGTGGTCCACAGACCGTAGTCGGAGAGGTGCCCGCCGTTCCATGCAGGCCACCACAGTAGTTCGACGACGATGAATACGATTGCATTGACCGCGGCCATGCGGCTGACCCAGATAACGTCTCGATGGAACGTCGAAAGTCCCAGCGCGAGTGCGGCACCGAAAATGGTGACAACCGCGAGGGGATTCCACCACCAATCGGACAGCGCCGATGCCTCGTGAATATCCGGGATGAGCAATATCAGATAAAGAAAGTATCCGACGCAGATGAACCTGCCGAAGAGTCGACGGATGTTGTCCCCGGCCGTTGTCATGGCTGTGTCGTCTTTAGCGACTCCACTGTTGAGGTCAGGCATCACCATGCTCGCCGCTGAACTGTCAGAGGTCTTCGATAGCGATGATCCGATCTTGGATTGCGCGTACGAGAAGTTCGCATTTGGTAGACGCGGGCCTTTCTGCGAGTACGTACTTGTCTCGGATACGTGAAAGATGGGTGTTGACGGTGCCGGTGCTGATGAAGAGTCGTTGCGCTACAGATGATTTGGAGTCACTCAGCAGCCATGCGCGGAGGACTTCGATTTCTCGATCAGACAGGTTCGGTCTGACGAGTGTGCGGGCGGGGTGATTAACGATCGCGGCAGTCATGGATTTGTCCTTCGTTCGCGGAGCAGAAGAGTTGTGCCAGGCGGCCGCACTACCCACTTATCTATAGCGAATGTAATTCGGGACAATGGTGCAAGACAGACAATACTTCCACTGCCCATAAAGTCCGGGGCATCGTTAGCGGAGTTCATCAACTCGCTCCGGGGGCGCTGATCTTTCCGGAATCGGTAGGACGCCATCCTCGACCGCGCGCTTGTACAAATCGGTTTTTGTCGGTGCGGGACGCCCGACCGCCGCATACTTCATCCGGATGCGCTGGAGGTAGTCGTTGACTGTCTGTGGCGCCAGTCCCGTGAGTCGCGCGACGCGATCGGCCTTTTCTCCGGAGGCATACAGTTCGAGGACGTCGAGTTGGCGGGGACTCAGGCCGACCTCGTCCAGTCCCGGGTCGCCGTCGATAGCGGCAGCCCACTCGGTGGTCACCACCTGGATGCCGGAGGCAGCAGTTCGAATGGCGTCGATGACGACGGCAGCGGGTTCGGATTTGCGAACCACGCCGAGTACACCCGCCCGCGCTGCCGATCGCACCAGGTACGGGTTCTCGGCTCCGGTGAACACCAGGGTCTCCAGTCCGGACGCGCGCAGTTGCTCGACATTGCTCTTCGGCGAAGATCCGTCTGCCAGTCTGAGATCGAGAATGGCCAGGTCGAGGTTGATGTTCTGGGCGAGGAGTTCCGTCACCGTGGTTGCGATGCACGCCAGATCCAAGTCGGACTCGTCCCGCAACATCACGGAAAGGCCGATCGCGACCGATTCGTGGTCCTCCACTAACCCCACACGACGATTCGGAAATACAGACTGTACCGGCATAATGGACTAATCCCCTTCTGGCGTTTCGACGACGTTATCAGGCAAATCGGCTCGGTTGGTATGGGTTGCGCTATCCGCTGGCTAAGTTTTGGAGTCAGTCTGGACTGTTTTCTGTTTTCCCTCTACAGTCGTGTTGTGACTGAGCCCACGTCCGATGTAAAAGTGACCCGCACGCAGGTGGAACGCACCGCTGCGATGCGAGGGCGCCTGCTCGACGCAGCAGTCGAATCGCTGGTCGAGTTGGGTTATGCGCGAACGAGTACCCAGGGGATCGCTCGCCGGGCCGGGGTCTCGAGGGGGACCCAGCTGCATCACTTTCCGACGAAGGAATCGCTTGTGGTTGCGGCTGTCGAATATCTGGTGGACAAGCGTTTGGCGGAAATTCTCACGGCCGAGGTAGACGGCGGTCGAGGGCTGGAGATACTCGCGGGCGCATTTTCCGGTCCGCTGTTCTATGCCGCGTTGGAATTGTGGGTGGCCGCGCGCACCGATCCGGCCCTCCATGCGGCGAGTGTGCCCCTCGAACGCAAGGTGGGCGAGGCGCTCGCGTTCGGCAGTGCCCAGATATTCGGTGACCGCTTCGATTCCGAGACAGTCGAATTAACCGTTGAACTTGTCCGCGGGCTTGCGGTGTCAGCCCTGTTTCGTACCCCTGAAGCCGACCAGGCGCTGCGTGCGCGACTGCTGCCGGCCTGGCAATCCAGAGTGGAGAAGAAGTGAAACTTCCCGAACATGTCGAAACGCTCATCGTCGGTGCAGGATTCGCCGGGATGGGACTGGCCGCGCGAATGCTCCGCGACGACCCGACGACCGATGTCGTCTTGATCGAGCGAGGTGCGAGCGTCGGCGGCACGTGGCGGGACAATACGTACCCGGGGTGTGCGTGCGACGTTCCGACGGCGCTGTACTCGTATTCTTTTGCGCCCAGTCCGGATTGGAGTCACACCTTTGCCCGCCAATCCGAAATCTATGCGTACCTCGAGAACGTGGCAGCGGACACCGGCATTGATCACCGAGTGGTTCTGAACTGTGAACTCGAAGAGGCGATTTGGGACGTGGATTTGTCGTTGTGGCACATCCAGACCTCAGGCGGAGCGTTGACGGCGAAGGTGCTGGTCGCCGCCACCGGAGCGTTGTCAACGCCGAACATTCCTAACTTTCCCGGCCTCGAGAAATTCTCCGGTACCACTTTCCATTCTGCGACGTGGAACCACGAACACGAGCTGCGCGGCGAGCGCGTGGCGGTGATCGGAACAGGCGCTTCCGCAGTGCAATTCGTTCCGGAGATTGCTGATCCGGCAGCGCACGTCACGGTGTTTCAGAGAACACCAGCCTGGGTGATTCCGCGCGCGGATCGAGCTGTCCCTTCGGTTCAGAAGGCGCTGTATGCAAAGATTCCCGCTACGCAAAAAGCCGTCCGCGGCGTTGTTTACGGCTTCCGAGAGGCGCTCGGTGCGGCGATGTCACATGGAACCTGGGCGCTGCCAGCTTTTGAGAAGGTGGCGCGCCTGCACCTCTATCGGCAGGTGCGAGACCCGGAATTGCGCCGGAAACTGACCCCGGACTTCACCATTGGGTGCAAACGTATGCTCCTCTCGAACGACTGGCTGCGGACCCTGGACCGTGCCGATGTCAGTCTGGTCGATCAGGGTGTGGTGTCGGTGACCGAGGACGGCGTCGTAGACGCGGCCGGCAATGAACACGCAGTAGACACGATCATCTTTGCAACGGGATTCACTCCGGCGGAACCCCCCGTGGCGCATCTGATTACCGGTGCGCGTGGGGAGACCTTGGCGACGCACTGGAACGGAAGCCCCAGCGCGTACAAAGGTACGAGCGTTAGCGGATTCCCGAATCTCTTCCTGATGTACGGACCTAACACCAACCTGGGGCACAGTTCCATCGTTTACATGCTGGAATCGCAGGCCGAGTACGTCAATGCGGCGCTGCACACCATGCGGAGAGAGGGGATAGACGTACTGGAGGTCGAAGATTCGGTGCAGACGCAATACAACCGATATGTGCAGCACGAAATGCTGCACACGGTGTGGAGCAAGGGCGGATGCTCGAGTTGGTATATCGATTCGCAGGGGCGCAATTCGGTGCAATGGCCCACGTTCACGTGGAAGTACCGTTCACTGCTTAATCGCTTCGACCGTGAGAACTACAAGACCCGCGCCGCTACGGGTGTTCACGCATGACGGGGAATTCACGTATAACTACGACCCACTATGACGTCATAGTCATCGGCTCAGGTTTCGGCGGCAGCGTGGCGGCACTTCGGCTGACGGAGAAGGGATATCGCGTCGGGGTTCTCGAGGCCGGACGGCGATTCGCCGACGACGAGCTTCCAGAAACCAGTTGGCGATTGCGGAAGTACCTGTGGGCGCCGTGGATCGGGTGTTACGGCGTGCAACGCATTCACTTGCTCCCGGATGTTCTGGTGATGGCAGGTTCCGGTGTGGGCGGTGGATCACTCAACTACGCCAATACTCTGTACCAGCCGCCGAGACGGTTCTTCGAGGACAAGCAGTGGGCTCACATCACTGACTGGCACGAGGAATTGGCACCGTACTACGACCAGGCTAAGCGAATGTTGGGTGTGCGGACCAACCCGTCGTTCACCCCCGCAGATGCGGTGATGAAGGAAGTTGCCGAAGAGATGGGGGTGGGGGAGACATTCACCTCCACTCCGGTCGGAGTCTTCTTCGGGGACCCCGGAGTTTCTGTGCCCGATCCCTTCTTCGGAGGAGTGGGTCCGGACCGAACAGGGTGCACCGAATGCGGTGCCTGCATGACGGGCTGTCGTGTCGGGGCAAAGAACACCCTGGTCAAGAACTATCTCCATCTTGCGGAGCGTGCCGGTGCCGTAATTCACCCGCTCACCACCGTGACGGATCTCCGGCCGATCGCAGGCGGCGGATACCGCCTGCGGTCGCGGCGTACGGATGGTGTGGTCAAGCGGGAGCGGATATTCACCGCCGACCAGGTGGTGGTGGCAGCGGGTACCTACGGAACAGCGCGACTGTTGCTCGGAATGAAAGATTCTGGTGCACTGCCCAATCTGTCGGATATGTTGGGCACCGTTGTACGTACCAACTCGGAAGCAGTGTTGGCTGCCACAGCGAAGTCGCGTCGCCGCAACTTCACGCAGGGTGTCGCGATCACATCATCGTTCCATCCGGATAATCACACCCACATCGAACCGGTTCGGTACGGCAAAGGAAGCAACGCAATCGGGCTGTTACAGACCGTTCTCAGCGACGGCGGCGGGAAGGCTCCGCGGGCGCTGAAGACACTCGCAGTCGCGGCGCGTCACCCCGGGGCTTTCATTCGTTCACTGTCCGTGCGGAACTGGTCGGAACGGACCGTTATCGCGCTGGTCATGCAAACCGACGACAACTCTCTCGAGCTGTCCAAGAACCCCAGAAGATTCGGCCGTGCGCTCACCAGTCATCCCGGCCCGGGGGCACCTCCGCCTCAGTGGATTCCGCAAGGCCACACTGCTATTCGAAAGATCGCGCAGAAGATTGACGGCGACCCCGGTGGTTCCATCGCCGACGTGGTCAACATTCCTATGACTGCACATTTCCTCGGAGGTTGTGCGATCGGCGATTCGGCGTCGACGGGCGTCGTGGATCCGTATCTGCGCGTGTACGGACATGAAGGGTTGCACGTGATGGACGGATCTGTTGTGAGCGCCAACCTCGGTGTCAATCCTTCGTTGACCATTACCGCGCAGGCTGAGCGTGCTTGTGCCTTGTGGCCGAACAAGGGTGCCGTCGACGCGCGCCCTGAAGCCGGAAAGTCTTATGTACGTATCGATCCGACGTTACCGTCGAGCCCTGTAGTGCCCGCGCATGCGCCAGGTGCGCTTCGCCTGCCCTTGATCGTCCGAGCTGAGAAGGTCCCCGATGTGGAGTGTTCCTGAATCCGAGACAGACCGAACAGAATGGCCCGTCAGTAGTCCGCCGCCGTGGCCGGCGCGGGTACAGGCCACGCTCTGGTGGCATCGAAGCACGGCAGCGGGTCGTGAATTCGGGAAGGGAAGCCAGATCATTCCCGTCACGGTGGCGATGATGGTCGATTATCTCGATTCGCCAGTCGGTCCGTACCGAGAGATATTGGCCAGTCCGGTGCTGCGGATTCCGAGCAGGCGGATCGGGCCGATGCCACGGATGTCGGTGCCCTTCATCGCGGTGGATTCGGAAGCTTCCGTTCACGGCGGCCGTACCCATTGGCAACTCCCGAAAGTTCTCGCCGGTTTCGACGGGACGGTCCTCGGACGTATGAGTGCGCAGGGCGCCGGATGGAAAGTGAGTTCTACCGTGATGGCGAAGGGCCCGCGGTTACCCATCGCCGGTGCGTTGGGTTTTGCGCAGCCCGAGCCCACCGGTCGGTTGGCGATCGCGTCGGCGAGGCTCGCCGGCAGGTTCCGGTACGCCCGCGTCGACGTGGAATCCGAAGGTCCGACTTTGCCGAATTGGCTGGTGGCAGGCTCGCATCGGGGGATCGTCATCACAGACGGAAAGATGAGGACCGGCCCGGCCAAGCGCGTTTAGCTCGAAAAAGGTGAAGGCCGCTCAGCGCAATCGCTGGGCGGCCTTCGGTGTCGACGCCCCACAGGCGCCTCTCGGCGGATGGTCGCTCGTAGCGACAAATGGGGTGGGGCCCGGGGCTTGTTTCGGACGCCGACGAGGGGTTCAACGGTGGGCCTGGCTGATTTGTTCCCCATCCGACAGTGTGACGCCGGTCTCCCTTCAACTTAGGTAATCCTTTTCTTGACTAATTCCAGA
>NZ_JASHKR010000093.1 GCF_030056815.1 Rhodococcus sp. IEGM 1379 | reverse complement strand
TTTCACTGCGAGGGATCCTCACAGTTCAGGAGTCAACCGATGTGGGGGCAGCCCCGCTTGTAATACATGGCGTTGTTGTAGGTTTCGCACAAGACGGTCGATGTCACCGAGATCCTCGACGTCGGCGAGCGGGGTGTACAGCAGCCCGTGGTTCTCGACGTTGCTTTTCACGTGACGGGCAAGCAGCTCGTGTTCCCGATCTTTTGAATCGAGGCTCTCAACAAGATCCCGATATGAAGGATTGCCGACCGGGGAGATCGACCTCGTCGGGCGATTTGTCGTTGCGCAGCCCTTTGTAGCTCGGGTGTCTGAGTCCGCCACCGACGTACTCGCGGTACTCGACGTCACAGACATAAATCGGAGCTGAGTAGCGTGCCACTCGCGCTATTGCGGATGGAAATTCAATTGGAACGGTGAAATCTATACCGACGTCGTCAAAGTCTCTGCCAGCCCACCCCACGCAGCGGGCGCAACATCGCGACCCGCCGTGAAGTCGAGGAGATGATGCTTGAACGCGGTGTCGTGGTGAGTTACGAGACGATCCGGCGGTGGTGCGCCAAAGTCGGGCAGGCCTACGGCAACGGGCTGCGCGGGCGGCAGTCTCGGCCCTGTGACAAATGGCATCTCGACGAGGTCTTCATCGAAGATCAACGGCACTCTGCATTACCTGTGGCGTGCGGCCGACCAGGAAGGCACTGTGCTTGATGTGCTGGTTCAGTCGCGCTGAAACGGTAACGCCGCCAAGCGATTCTTCCGCCGGCTGCTCAAAGGTGCCGAGTATGTGCCGCGGGTGATTGCCACTGACAATTTGACCAGCTATGGCATCGCCCATCGCGAGTTGCGGGCCTCTGTCGAGCATCGCCGGTCCAGGTATTTGAACAACCGGGCCGAGAATTCCCATCAGCCGACCCGGCAGCGGGAGCGGGCGATGAAACGGTTCACCTCGGTCGGACACGCGCAACGGTTCTTGTCTGTGTTTAGTTCGATCTCACCGCATTTTCGGCCCGGCCGGCACCGGCTCACTGCACTCAAATGGCGTACCGAGATGGCCGCCGGTTCGCGGTCTGGCAGGACGTCACGGCGACCAACGTCGCTGCCTGAAAGTGAACGGACCGGCGGTATGCCGGAACAGCATGTCCAAAACAGGTTTCAGTGCAACGCTTTTCGGCTAACGTGACAGTGCCCTTAGTGAGGACGAACTACACGCCAAGATGTCGGACGTACGTTCCCGACTCAATCGAGACTGAAAATCGCTGCGCTCCACAGAAACCTGGACGCAGTCACGTCTGGACGACGCCGACCACCGGCGCAAAGTCGCACGGCGGCAATCCATTGCTCGTATTGTCGAGCACGCTACCGAAAACCACGAACACGACGGTGCCTCGGCCCGTGTCGAGCGTGTTGGACAGAGTCACGATGTAGTCAGCCGGGCGCTGCTGATGGAGCGGCGCCCGTCCGGATGCCATGGTGCTCAGATTCACCCACGCAACCTCGAGCAGGTCAGCTTGGCGGGGCGAGGACATCGCCGTGTTCATGGCGCTGAAAAACACATTCACCTGGCCCGGAGCGATGATCGGCACCGGCAGACTCTCGTCGACCGCGGGACCCGCAATCGCTTGGGCAATGCCGACCGAGTAGTTGTCGCTGCCAAATCCGCTCGGCAGGCAATCGGCCGCTGCCGTGTCGTACAGGAAAGGCTGGGCCTGTCCTTCTACCAGGTGCACGGACCTCGGAAAATAGTTGTATCGAGGAGCCCCGCCGGCGATCCGCGAGAGCGTCGTCGCGACTGACGCTGCAGTTCGGGTACTGATCGGCATCGCTGCGGACTGCAACGCGGCCGATACTGCCGCCACGTCGCCCAGCGGTTGGGCGTTGGCCTGAGCCGGGACGGTCACAGCCATGACAACACCGACACTCGCCATCAGTCCTGCAATCCGTTTGTGCATGCCTGAATAGTAATACGAACAGTCCGTTTTGGTTTGGGCGGCGCGTAGTAGTCCGGTGCTGGCGCGCCTTGTACGACAAGCAAAGGTCCGCGAAACACCTTGCATGGATCTTTCCCGGCATCGTCGACAGTGCAATCCTCGGCTCTACCATCGCGATCGTTTTCCTCAGCAAGCTCGAAACCAGTATCTGGGACAAAGACTTCTACATCGCCCTCGCCGGCAGCGTCGTCGCGATCAGCATCCTCGGCAACGCCTACCACGCATTCCATGCCGCAGCCGCCGCACACACACAGATCGCAACCGGGGGAGAGGTCGGATACGTACCCCTCGAACCCGCGATCGCGGCCCTCATCGCCGTCATCCCGCCCGCGCTTGTCCTGGCATTCACGCACGGCATCGGGATTTTGATCAAAGCCACGGGCATCGCGTACGGCGACTACCGAACGCAGATCGACAACCACAACGCCATCCCCACCATCGCCGCCGGCGAGGACGCCACGCAAACCCCGGGAAGCCACGCACCCGCAGCAGGCTTTGCCGCCGTAATGGATACCGCGCAAAGCCCGACGAACACCGACAATGCGGCCGACAGCTCTACACATGAAATGCAACCCGACAACCGAATCACCGACCTCGATGTTGCCGACACTGACATTCAGGCGAACACTTTGCCCGCCATTGCACTCGAGCCGGATCTCTTTGCCGAACTCGAAGTGTTCATTGCAACCTCCGATCTTCCCGACAACGTCAAAGACACCGCCCGACGCAAACTCGCCGACCCCACCCTCACCTGGGAAGCAATCGCCCAGAACTCGACGCCTCCCGTCGTCACCTCGACCGCGTGGCGGCGCTACGAAAGATTCGACACCGCCGCCCGCGCAGCAGGATTCGATAACCCACCCCTCTTCGACATGCGGGCATCCGAACACAGTGACACCGACCAACTCGCCGCCGCGAACTGATCACGCCAGGCTCCGCGCCCGATGTCATCACCAACGGGGACGGCAGAGGTCTCGGCAGTGCAGCAACATCACCAGGGCAACAACGATGTGAAGGATCTGCAGCCATGACGGAGCATCTCGACAGACGCACGCACTCGACTACGCGCCGGCCGCAACCTCGAGGACTGCGAACCCGAGCGAAGATCCTCGCAGCCGCAGCCACCCGATTCGACACCGAAGGTTATTCATTGGCCAGCATCAACGACATCCTCGCCGGCGCCGAAACAACCAAAGGTGCAATGTACTTCCACTTCGCATCCAAAGAAGCGATGGCGCAGCAGCTCGCCAGCGACTGGTCGACCGCAGTGCACAAGGCATTCTCCGCCGCCGCCGGCGAACCTCTCATCCAACAAATGACAACGGTATTCCGCAGCCTTGCACGCCAACTCGAATCGGATACAAACCTGCGAGCCGGGCTGAAACTGACTCTCGAACCGTCCATCGACGGCGCCCATCAGAGCTACATGCAGTGGGTAGATGAGACCAGCGAGCTCGTCGACCGCGCTAACGAGGCCGGCGACATCAGTGACACCGATGCCGCACACCGACTCGCTTGGAACCTCTGCGCAGGATTCACCGGCGCCGTCCAAGCCTCCGCGGTTCTTCGTGAAGACGTCAACCTCTCGACCCGCGTCGAAGACGTCCTCGACGCGCACATCTCCGCAATCGCGGCGCCAGCGCGCAATCATCACCGGATACGTGATCTCGGAGATGCCATCCGAAACACAAAACTCGCGACGGAACTGATCATCACCGCAGGCGACCCATGCCTCTGAGACACTGACATCCCATACGCCACCACGATCGGGGGATCGGCCATGGACAACCCGCACGATAGCGACGAAAACGGCCGGTTTCCGGCACCTACCTCGCGGTATCTGCCTACCAGCCTAGCTCTTGAGACCACTGGAAAATTTCTGTAGCGACCGGGGTAGACATTCGCATTTACCTGTTGTATGTTTTCTCTCGTACCGAAAAGAACAAATCAAGAGGTGCGGGAGAAATGAACTACCCGCAAGCAGTACCGCAGGGCAGGGCAGCGTCGAGGCCGAAAAGTTGTGTTCGAGTGTGTGGCCTCGGCAGCCCCTTGAGAGCGGCTACCGGACAGCGCAATTGAGTCCGGCAGCTCGAAAGAGTGCAGTTGTGTAAGGAAGTTCAACCCAGACCCCCGGCGGCCTTCACGGCGCCGGGGGTCCCGTCCGTTGACCGAAAGAAGACATCCCATTCAGGCAGAAGTACCCGGCAGTGCACTGTCCGGAAAATTCGACGACGAAGACTACCCGGCATACAGCATGGGCCAGGCCGCTGAGCTTCTCGGTGTCCGGCAAGCGTTCCTGCGCAGTCTCGACGCCGCGAAACTTCTCACCCCGCAACGCTCCGGCGGCGGGCATCGCCGCTACTCCCGCTATCAACTCCGTCTCGCTGCCCGCGCCCACGAGCTCGTCGCGGACGGTACGGCTCTGGAGTCGGCGTGCCGGATCATCATCCTCGAAGATCAACTCGCCGAAGCTCTCCGTATCAATGCCGAACTCCAACACGACCGGCAGCAGGAGAACGGGGCCGGCGCCGCGCCCGAATAGCCCCGGTCAGGTTCCGACAATGCAGACGTCCTGATCGCGGTCGTGTTCACCGGTCGGCCTCGGTCGTGAATTCTGTTGCGGCGGTGCGAACGTCGCGGATCTGCTCGAGTTGCGGATGCGAACCGAACACCAGCGGAAGCGTCCGTCAACGTGAGGGATGGCCGTCATCTGGCTTCGCCCGAATCAGGGTGATCCAGGTTCGGGCGTCGCCCGATCAGATTGCAGCCATTGTGAACCCGCGACGCCGGGTTTTGATGTCGCATGCGCGGTGTGCGGCGACGAGCCGGTCGTGCAGGTGTTGATCGACGCCGAACTTGCGGAATTCGCGGGCGCCACTGCGACGGTCGCCCCGATTCCCGATGGTGGCACGGTGCAGTTCCAGGAGAACGGCGTCAACATCGGTTCTCCGGTCGCGGTCTCCGCTACCGGCACTGCGACGTTGTCGTACACGTTCACAACCAACGGTAATCAGTCGATCACCGCGATCTACTCCGGAACCCCCGCGTTCGCTGGTTCGACCTCGGCACCGGTGGTCGTGGACGTTCACGGCGGCGGAGGCGGCTCGTTCGGTTCGCTCGGATCGCTCGGATCACTCGGATCACTCGGATCACTCGGATCGAGTGGTTCGCACAACATGTGCAACTCCGGGTCGATGGGCAGCTGACCTAGCACGCTAGAAAATTCGGCCGGGTTGGAACGCAACGGTTCCGGCCCGGCCGTCTGCCGTATCGGGGGAGATGCCGTCACCGAGATCAACTGTGACGAAAATCACTTTGTATAGATTTTGTGAGCAGCGGTGATTGCTGATCGATTACCGGCGAGCTGTTCGTTGTGAAATTCAGCCTCGGGCATCGTGACGTTCTTCCCATTTTTCCCGCTCGGTAAACCTGTCACCGAAATGGTGTTTCACCTACGGTGATGGGTGAGAATCGACAATGTGAAGGAATGCACGCCCTTCGTTTGCCGACGGTGGCCGAACAAGCAGGCGGGCGAGAAAATCTGCGCTCTGGTTATTTCGGTCTATTGACTCCGACCGAATGGTTTGTCACGGTCAGGCGTCGGATTAGACCAGTCCAGGGGCAGGGGCACGTATATGGCAGCATCTCGATTCGTCCGGATACCGTCGCAGGGCAGTCGATTCACGATGGCAGTTGCCGTCATCCTGGCAGCGGTGATGCTCATCTTCGCGACGTCGAGGGAGGCGTCGGCGGCGCAGCCACCGGTGGGTCTGGGAACTGCGGAAACATTCGCGGTGTTGGCGGGGACCACGGTCACCAACACCGGTCCCTCGGTGATCTCCGGCGACCTCGGGGTCAGTCCGGGCAGCGCTGTGACCGGATTTCCTCCGGGTACCGTGATCAGCGGGTCCCAACACGTCGCCGACGCGGTGGCGTTGCAGGCGCAATCGGACCTGACCACTGCCTACAACGATGCCGCCGGCAGAACGCCGGCGACGACGGTGGCGAGCGATCTCGGTGGTCAAACCCTGGTTGCGGGCGTCTATCAGACAGCTGCTGCGATGGCGTTGACCGGCACGGTCACCCTCGATGCGCAGGGTGACCCGAATGCCGTGTTCATTTTCCAGGCGGGATCGACGTTGATCACCGCATCGAACAGCACTGTCGCCCTCATCAACGGCGCCTCACCGTGCAATGTGTTCTGGCAGGTCGGTAGCTCGGCCACACTCGGTACCAACACCACCTTCGTCGGAACGATCATGGCGTTGACGTCGATTTCGGTGCAGACAGGCTCGACCATCTCCGGCCGTGCGTTGGCTCGTAACGGCCAGGTGAGCTTGGATACCAACACTATTACCCGCCCGGAGTGTGGGCCGCCGCCGACAACGACCACCACAACCACGACGACAACGACCACGACGACAACGACGGATGTCACGACCACCACGACGACGCCGGTCACTACGACGACGACGCCGGTCACCACCACGACGACGCCGGTCAGTACTACGACGACACCCGTCACGAGCATCGGTCCCATTATTCCGATTCCCATTCCGATCCCTATTCCGATTCCCATCCCCTTTCCCGGTAGCTCAGGATCCGGAGGATTCCCCGGTGGGCCTGGTAGTCCCGGACCCGAAGGACCTGGCGGACCCGGTGGACCTGGTGGGCCCGGTAGTCCCGGACCCGAAGGACCTGGCGGACCCGGTAGCCCCGGGCCTCAGGGACCTGGCCCTGGAGGACCCGGCAGTCCCGGACCCGAAGGACCTGGCGGACCCGGTCAGCAGGGCGGACCCGGCCAGAAACGCGGGCCGGTGATCCCGAAGGGCCATCCGGAAACAGGTGCGGGCGGCGCAGCCCACCACATCGACCTTGTCGACGGGCAATAGCCGCTCATGAGGGGCCTCGAACCAGAACCACACCCCGAACCGCATCCGGAACCGGAATCAGGTGGTGGAAAAGCCAGGCAGTGGGGACTGGCTCTGGCTCTACTGGTCATCGCCGCAGCGTTGCTGCTGGCAGTTGGGCTTCGAGGCAGCGGCGGCTCGCCACAACTGGCACCCCCGTTGTCGCTCGGGCCCACCACATCGATTTCGCCGGATGTGGTGGAGCCCGAATCGGCTCTCGCAGCACCGATCTCGCTGCGAATCCCGCAGATCGGAGTCGACGAGACGCTGATCGAACTCGGGCTCAACGCCGACGAGACCGTGGAAGTGCCGCTCGACTACCAAAAGCCTGGATGGTTCAAATACGGACCTACGCCGGGGACCACCGGCTCGTCCGTCATCCTGGGCCATGTCGACTCGTTCGACGGGCCGGCAGTGTTCTATCAATTGGATTCCCTCGCTGCCGGAGATCGGGTGGAGGTCACGTTGGCGGACGGTGCAACCGCTCACTTCGAGGTCACCCGCCTCGCCACGTACCCGAAGGAACAATTTCCCGCTGAAGAGGTCTACGGCGAACACGGATACAGTGCCCTGCAGTTGGTGACATGCGGAGGTGAGTTCGATCCCGTCACCCGAAGCTACGAATCCAACGTCGTGGCCTACACCTCACTGGTCGAGACAGTGAGTGCGTCGGGTGAGGTCATTCCAGCACCGGCCTCCGCGCGGGCACCGATGGATTCCAGCCCGTAACGCTTTGAGCTCCTTTAGGACTGGCGATTCGACGGTTGACGGTGTTGTGGCCGTTGCTGCGAGAAGGGCAACTGCATCGAGCGGGGTATCGCCCACAACCGAAGCCTGACGTTTGTCGGGTCGGTGCCTCGTTTGCCCCTTGCCGGGCTATTGGCTCCGGGAACAGCAGGCTTCGCCACTCTGCTCACCGAGACCATTCCCGTGGGGGGTTCTGCTGTCGATGAGCCAGGATCTCGGAATCAGTTGCGGGGCAATCGGTGACGGTCTTTGCCGTGGGGTCGGTGCTCGCTGCGGTGCCTTGACCAGATTGGCCACCGGCTGGCAGCGGAGGCGCCCTTCTCCTGCTAGCCATCGGCGGTTTCGCGGTGGCCAACACCGTCACCGCGGCATTCCCCGATTACAGGATTATCTTCACGGCACAACAGATATCCCACGCCAGATCCTGTGCGAGAACCCTCTATTGCGACCATCACTACCCCTGGCAACCGCTCCGCGACGGTGAACTAGACGAGCACCTCGAGCGTGCATCAGCACTCCCAGCGCGAGACCCCACCCGATCTCCGAGAGCACCACGGCCACTCCTGCCTGGCCGGTGACATCGGTGCTGGCGTCCACGCTGAACGCGGTTGTGAACCCTGCCGCCGTGCCCGCGGCGGCGGCGAGCCCGCCGGCCATCGCCCAGCGAGAGAGGTGAGCCGCGGCGAGACACACCAGCACCGTCGTTATTCCACAGGCGATCACTTGCCAGGTGGGGAACTGGTTCGATGCCGGTAGTGCGGGGCCGCGGAACTCTCCTTTGTAGTCGGCGGACCAACTCAGCCAACCCACACAGGACAGGAATCCCAGGGGAAACGCGATCAGACCGGTTGCCCACAGCCCCAACCTGCCACTGCCCGTATATGTCTCGGCCGAACTCTCACGGCCCGGGGTGTGTTGCAGTCCGGCCTGCTCTGACAGCAAGGCCGACCGGATGATGCCGGCGCCGATCATGGTGGGTACGCCCACGAAGGTGAATACGCTCCAGAGGAACTGTGACCAGGAAAAGTCGAAATCAACATCCATGGCTGGAGTATGCACCTATACGACACCCGTAGATGGCAGGGTCGTGTCCGCGAACAGTGCGTGGCGGCCGGTTATGGAACGGGGATCGATCGTCGCGAGCCTCGGGGGATTCACTCACGCGACTGAGGTGAGAGCGCCGCGGAGTTTCAGCCAGGGGAGAACGAAGTGCAGAGCACGAAGCAACTACTCGCAAAAGTACCGGACATGCATATTGTTACGGGCGACCCGGTGGAGAGTGCTCGCCGTACAGCCGGTCTCGGAATCGACCGTTGCCGAGACAGTGATTCGTGAGACATTGCATGGTTTGCTTGGCACCAGTTGGCACCAGTTGGCACGGTGATCGGAGCTCCTGAATCAGAACCGATCACGGCAACGCAGGAAGCACGTTTTTCCGCAGTTCGGTCACCAACGCAGCAGGATCGTCGACGTACACACTCACGTAGTCGACAGATGAGGTCTTACGGTGCCGTGGCAGCATCGCGGGCAGTTGAATCGAGATCGGTTGAGTGAGAACGATATCGACGTTCGTTCCGTCCATATTGGGAAGGTATAGCCGATCCTCGACGATGATCGGATTGGTCTCGGCAAGCCGGCGAGAGAGCGCTGCCGATGTGATGTCCGAACGATGGATTGACGCGACGATCGTGCCGGACTGCCGCACCACGAAATGAGAATCGGTCAGGTAGTGCGGATGCACACGGTGAACGGCCAGATATCCGAGCAGCGCCAGCAACGACCACACCGACAGCACCGCAAGTACGACACGAAGCCACATCCACGGGAGGACGAAGTGCAGCACACCGATCTCCATGAGGGTTGCGACACCGAACGCCGCGGGCAGGACCAATGATCCGCGGCTCGACCGGAACGCGAGCCCGCCGGGTTCGATGCCGGTGTCGCGGCCCCGTGCCCAGAACCACAGCGAGGTGTACGCACGGATCTCCGCTCGAATCATCGGCCAGAATGGTGAATCACCGAACGTCGCAGACACTGCCTCTGATCTTCCGATTCCGCTGCGTCGATGGACTCTGAAAGTTGCCGCGAACCCGAGCATCACAAGCAGGGCCAAGGGAAGTTCGACGGCGACGAACAAGTAAAGCGCTTGTCTGGGAGCGAGAACGCCTATCGCGAGCAGGACGGCATTGACGGCGAGGACAGTCACTGTCACCAGTTGCGTTACCCGGTGAAAAGCCTTGGCGCTGAGAATGTTCATTCCGCGACCTCTGTCGATCCCGTCAAGGTCAGGAGCTCGCGTTGCACGCGTAGGACCACCTCTCGTTGAGCCGGATCGGGAATGACATCGTCGAGTGAGACCGGCATGCCGGCGTCTCCCCATTGCGCGGAATCGGACTCCATATCGGTGAATGTGCCTGCATCTTCGAACTGCGCGATCAACTTCCGGGACAGTAGTTCGATCTCCGTGTCTGCCGAATCCGGTGTCCGCCCAGCCAAATTCGACCACTCGGCGAGAAACGCAAAATAGCGGGAACGCTGCTTATCGTCGGCTATCGACGCCGCATACGACGACAGAAACTCATCGGGCACATTGCCGGAGATGGCGAGCACTTCGAGCAGATCACGTTCACGCTCGAGTGCCGCACGCACCGCAGGCGTTGGAGCAGTAGCGATGGCGGTAGCCAACACACCTTCGAGATCTGAGGGCAGCGCGGAGATCGGACGGCCGTTTTCGACATCAGCGAGCATCGACGTGAGTTTGACGAGCCGCCGCGCCAACTTCGCGTGCTCGGCATGCACTACATCGATCAGTGCGTGGAGATCGGTGATCGTATCGTCGGTGTCCTCGTCGGACGCATCTTGGGAAAGTATCGCGGCAACCGATCCGAGGGGGACTCCACTGTCCGCGAGCCAGCGAATGCGCATCAGACGGACGACGTCGCTCATCGTGTATTCGCGATAGCCGTTCGAGCGGCGATGTGGCTCGTCCAGTAGTCCGAGGCGGTGGTAGTGGCGGACCGTTCTCGGTGTGGTGTCGGCAGCGGCGGCGAGCTGACCTATTTGCATGCTCCCAGTGTCAACTATGACCTAACGTCAAGGTCAAGAAGTGCAGATCTGCACGGAGGGAAACCGCTTCTTCCATGTCTCTGAATCGGCCGATTCTGAGGCATCGATCGGTGAGACACGAGTCCTCCCACAGTTTTTTTAAAGGTTTGCGAGCGACAAGGCCCGGAGGGGCGCTCACCTGCAGATAGGTAGCAACCCTAGTGTGCCGCTACGACCCTGCTGTGTAATCGCCTGGCTGATCCTCGTTGGTATTCGACCCCGGCACGGGGGTGTCCCTCGAGCTGCGTCCCATTTTCGAATCTCTCTCGAAGTCTTCCGTGGTTTGGGGCGCGCCATCGTCGTACTGCTGAACCGTCGTAGGGTTCGTTGTTCGAGGTGTTTGGTCCTGGCCTCGATTGGTGAGCGCCAAGTACGAACCGGCGAGGACGACCGCAACTGCGGCAGCTGCTACAGCGACACCCTTTTGACGATTCACAATCTCAACCTCCAATTATTGAGGCGGCTTGGTGTTCCGCAAACAAAGACGGGATCTCCTCCGACGACTCGATCGTAGTCATAGAGCAGAATCCTGAACGCGACCGCCTCCCGGCCCTCTTTTGCATAGTTATGCGCTACTTCAGGTCGTCTCTCATTCGGCCGTTGCCGAGACACCGAAAGCTGAGACACCACCATTTGACCGGAGAAGCGAGTTCAGTTCATCAGCCCGTAGAAAATGGTTCCGGAGCGAAATCGACTGCAACAGTTGTCGAATCGTAATGTGTCTCAGAAACCCGTCTCACCTTCTCCAACGCCGACTTGAGTGTGTCTGACGTTTCTGAGACAGTCTTCCCACTTGTGCGCTGTGCTTGAATGTCGTCCTCACCGAGCTCGGGAAATAGCCGTGGTAGTGACTTACTTCAGGTGCCGGTACAGCGTCGTGCGCCCGACGCCGATGATTTCGGCGATGTCGGTCAGATGCATTCCGTTCTCCCGCATCCGTTGCGCCTGTGCGAGTTTCGTCGACGTCATCTTCGGAGGCCGGCCGCCGGTGCGGCCACGCGCCCGCGCCGCGGCGAGACCGACCTGAGTCCTTTCCCGGATCAGATTGCGTTCGAATTCAGCGAGAGCACCAAAGATGGAAAAGATCAGTTTTCCGCCGGAGGTTGTGGTGTCGATCGCTTCGGTCAACGACTTGAAGCCGACACCGCGAGCGGCGAGATCCTCCACCGTCTGCAGCAGGTGGGGGAGTGAGCGACCCAACCGGTCCAGGCGCCAGACGACCAACGTGTCCCCGTCGCGAAGATGCGACAGCAGGTCGCTCAGTTGCGGGCGAGTGGTGGTTGCACCCGATGCGGTTTCGGTCCAGACCTTGAAACAGCCGGCAGCGCTGAGAGCGTCGCTCTGCGGATCGACAGTCTGATCGGTAGTCGAGACCCTCGCGTAGCCCTGTGACTCTCGGAATTATTTGGCACGTTTTTCCCCGAATTATTTGGCACGGAGAACGCGACGAGATCTGTCGAGCGTTGACGTGACGGACTGACTTCCGGCTAGTTTCAGAGTGCCGGGAGCATTCCGGCTTCCCGTTCGGTGCGCGCCAACTCGATGTTCGCGTACAACGCCGATCGCTTCAAACCTGTATTTCGGCACAGTGTTTCGATCTTGAACTGCCCGGTCTCGTACGTTTGCAACAGGTACGCACGCTCGTCCGGCGTGAGCTTGTGCTGACGGCCTTTCATCTTGCCGGCCGCGGCAGCCGCGGCCACGGCGTCCCTGGTTCGACTCCGGATCAGGTCTGACTCGAATTCGGCCATCAGCCCGAGGACGCCGATGAACATCTTGCCCATCGGGTCGGTGGGGTCGTAAATCTTCCCGTCGATAGACAACGCCACACCCTTGTCAGCGAGTCGTCCCACCGTCTCGTGAAGGTCCTTCGCCGATCGGGAGAGTCGATCGAGTTTGGTCACGCAGAAGACGTCGCCTTCGCGGGCAGCGTTGATCGCATTGTCGAGTCCGGGTCGCCGGGTCTGCCGGCCACTGATTCCGTGATCGACGTAGACCCGGTCGCGGTCGACACCTTCCTTGGCGAGTAGTCCGACCTGAATCGACGAATCCTGAGCCGCCGTACTCACGCGCGCGTAGCCGATCTTCATTGCACTCCCGATTTTCGCTGTTCACGACGTCCTGCACACAAACTGTCCGCTGGAAACTATGCCATACCGGACGAATTCAAAGGACATCTAAAATGGACGAAAGTGCGAGAATTTGTCCACGTCAATTTCACACAGAAGCCCGTTTGCGATCGTCCGGTATGCCGATGCTTGGGTTCATGCGGTGATCGCAACATCTCTGATCAGTGGTGTTGCGATCACCGCATGAACCCAAGGATGGTCAAAACGCACACCCAAACCCGCAGAAGCGCTCTGGTGCGCCTTAGGTGGAAATCGCCCGACCAGTGCGGACAGATACCTGCACAGCTCAAGACGCGTAACGCCGAGCCGAGATCGACATCTCAGCGTTTGGATATCGTCCAGGTTTGAGCAGTCGGCGCCGTAGGCGAGAAGTTGTGTTCGCGGTCATAGGTGAGGTTCGGGATTCCGGTGTTGTGTACCGCCAGGGTTCGGTGGCATTGACGGACCCTGACGGTGCACAGATCGTTTGGGTGGAGCCTTATGCGTGCACGGGACCCATGAGGCCTCGGCCGGATTCCATCAGGCCGAGGCGGACTGGTTGGCTGTCTTCGAAGACGATGTCACCGCCGAGAACGACGTGCCGCAGATCGAAGTCATCTGCACCGAACAGCAACAGATCAGCACGTTGACCAGCAACGAGATGTCCCTTGTCTGTCCATCCGTGGAGATCGGCCACGTTCGTCGAAGTGACCTTGGCTGCGGTTTCCAGACTTACGGAGTCCGTGCGAGCGAGTTCCTGGAATACCTCGAGGATCAGGGGAGGTCGGAGCCGGATCAGGTCGACCTCGCCATGCCCGTGGCAGTGTGAGATGTTGCCGCCCGAGTCGGAGCTGACGGTGATTTGGGTGTCGGGGACGCCGGCTTCGAGCATGCGGATCACGGCCTCTGAAGGAATCACTGAGCCTTCGCTGCCGTGGTTCGGTGAGAGGCCCGCAGTCACGTCGGCAGTACCGCCCGCGATGGCGAAGTCGGTGGCTTCCTTGAGGAGTCGGTCCGTCCAGTTGACATGGGTGATCTGGAAGTGTGAGGCAACACTGCCACCTCCGCCGTGCATCGAGGACCAGTGCGCCCCTTCCTGGAACGAGTATCGAGAGACAACTTCCTTGACGACATCGATCGCAGCGGGCAGGACACCGGCGTGGACGTGGACGACGCCTTTTTTGGCCGCCATCTGTGATCCGCTGATGACCTGCCAGAGCAGCCTGTGGAGTTCGTCGGCGGTCCACGGCGGTGCCATGTAGTCCGATATAGCGATCTTAGCGCCGAGGGCCTTCTCGCAGATCAGCATGTCGGTGGACAACGACTGTGTCAGTGTGATCGACGGGTTGCTGTATCCACTGGACCAGAAGTAGGTCGACAGCCCCTCGGATTCTAGACTGCGAGCCTTCTGGAAGAGATTGATCATCGAGCGCGAGAGGTAGTCCGCGCCCGGGCATCCGACAGCAGTGGTGATGCCGTACGAGACGATCTCCGAGAAAGAGAAATCAGGCTCGCGGGAGACTGGTCCTGCGCCGATGCTCCCGGCCCCCGTGAAGTGGAGGTGTGAGTCGATGAAGCCGGGAACCATAACGAGGCCGGTTCCGTCGAGAGTCCTGAATTCGACACCTGGAATATCAGGAGTTTCATTGCCGATTGATAGAATTTTCTTGTCGAAGACGTAGACGTCACATCGTCCCAAAGGGCTTGGTGAATAGACGTCCACGTTGGAGATTTTCAGGCCAGTAGCTCGTGAATTGGGCATAGCTGCAAAACCTTTCATGTCATGTGCAGCGAAGTGGGCCGTTCGACTGACGGCTAATCAGTTCCGATGCCTCCACGAGAGGACCGCCAGGGTGTGAGGTCCAGTTACGGGACCGAGGGCGGGCTGACGACCCAGAGCGCTTCGCCCGTGGAGGGTCCGATGTTCCGAATTTCGTGTGCGGCGGTGGTGCGGTATTCGATGCTGTCACCCGGGTGCATCGTGTGTTCTACTCCGTCGAGCCTGAACTGGAAGGTTCCTCGCAGGATGACGAGCACTTCGTGTGAATCCCCGTGGGTGTAGTCGTCTCCTCCTGACGATTCGCCTGGTTCGTATTCGGAGACTGTGACTTCTACTTCGCGTAGCGGAGGGCGGGTGAGGCTGAAGCTTCGTATCCCTGAATCCGACGGCACCTGAGGACGGTCCTTCTTTCGTAGGACTTTGCCCGCGATCGAGGTCTGTTCGAAGAGGTCGACGAAGGCGATGCCGAGCGCGCTGGCCACCTGTCGAAGTACCGGGATGCTGGCATTAGCTCGGCCGTTTTCGATCTGGCTGATGAATGCCGGACTGATTCCGGCGAGCTCACTCAACTTTCGGATCGACAGTTTTCGCGCCTTGCGAAACTGTCTGATCCGAATTCCCAATGCTTTTCGTTCTGGTTCGAGCTCCACGATATCGCCCTTGCAATTCAAATGAGTTAACAACCTGATTGTTAACAGTATACAAGGTCGATACTGTGTTTCCTGAAGCGCGGCGTCAGTGCACGGACGATGTTTCGGCTATCTCCTGCGCCGCCGGATCCGAGTACTCCTTCATCAATGCCGCTGCGACGAGCGAGATGACGCCAGTGATGCTCATGTAGATGGCGATCGACTGCCATGCGCCAGTCTTGTCCATGAGGTAGGTGGCGATGATCGGAACAGTAGAGGTGGCGAGCGTGCCGAGGGTGTACCCGATGGCCAAGCCGGTGTAGCGAACGG
>NZ_JASHKR010000222.1 GCF_030056815.1 Rhodococcus sp. IEGM 1379 | reverse complement strand
GCCTTCATCGACCGACAACCAGTAGTGAAGGCGCACAGCAGATATTGATCAGGACACGAAGGGAACCCCACCCGGTGTCGCCGTCCATGAACTGCACGGTGCCCCCGTTAGATACTGCGGGACTGAAAGGTCATCAGACCTTCCAGCCCCGCTTTGTTCTACGAGTTACCTGTTACGAACCGAAGATGTTCCCCAGCGAACCGAAGATGTTACCCAAGGAACCCGAACCATCGGGTCCACTGTCCA
>NZ_JASHKR010000167.1 GCF_030056815.1 Rhodococcus sp. IEGM 1379 | reverse complement strand
TGTTGTGTACTCACATCGTTCGATCTACTTGCATTCCATGCAGGTCTGCATGAGCGATGGCCCCAACCTCAGGCAGGGCGACCGCGCACTCGCAGTTGTTCCGCAGTTCCACGCAATGTCGTGGGGACTTCCCTACGCCGCGTTCATGATTGGCGCGTCTCTGATCATGCCTGACCGCTTCCTGCAGCCCGCTCCGATGGCTGCGATCATCGCCAGCGAGAAGCCGACGTTCGCGGCCGCAGTGCCCACCATCTGGCAAGGACTGCACCTTTACCTCGAGCAGAATCCCCAGGACATCTCGTTCATCCGCGAGGTTCTGATCGGTGGCTCCGCCGTTCCTCCGTCACTGATGCACGCGTTCGAAGAGCAGCACAACGTCAGCGTCCTGCACGCCTGGGGCATGACGGAAACCTCCCCGCTGGGATCGGTTGCACGTCCCCCGGTCGGCGTCACCGGCGATGCAATGTGGAAGTACCGCTACTCGCAGGGTCGCTTCCCCGCATCCGTTGAAGCGCGCCTGATCGACGATGACGGCAAAACTGTTGCACACGACGGCGTTTCCGTCGGCGAGCTCGAAGTTCGCGGACCGTGGATCACCGGCGCTTACTACGGCGTCGACGCAGCCGACAAGTTCAATGAAGGCTGGCTCAAGACCGGCGACGTCGGAACCATTACCGCCGACGGCTTCCTCAGCCTCTCGGACCGTTCCAAGGACATCATCAAGTCCGGTGGCGAATGGATTTCGTCCGTCGACCTCGAGAACGCGGTGATGGGTCATCCGGATGTCACCGAAGCCGCTGTAATCGGTGTGCCGGACGAGAAGTGGGACGAGCGCCCACTGGTGGCTGTCGTCTTGCGCGCGGGGTCGACAGCAACGATGTCGGAACTGCAGCAGTACCTTTCGGACAAGGTTGCCAAGTGGCAGCTGCCCGAGAACTGGACTGTGGTGCAGGAAGTTCCGAAGACGAGCGTCGGCAAGTTCGACAAGAAGCGTCTGCGGTCCGACTACCACGAGGGCGGACTCACAGTCACGCGCCTCTGACATACGGTAGGCATTGAAGGCGGGCAACAGGAGGAAACTTGTTGCCCGCCTTTAGTCATGCGCAATAACCGACCGTATGCAGCGCAATGTCAACGTACTTCTCCGCCAACTGCGACGGCGTCATCGGTCCACCAGTTTGGAACCACCGCGGCAGTGACTGGCACATCCCGAGGATGGCTCGGACAGTTTCGTCGGTGTCAGTGACCGAGAAATCTCCTGACGCCACACCGTCATTGACGATCTTGCGCATCAACAACTCGAGTCGTTTCCGACTGGCCGCGTAGCGACTTCGATTTTCCGGAGAGACGTGCCGAATCTCTGTATCGAGTGCCGCGTGATGGGCCCGATGGGTCATGTACAGAACGATTGCCTCGACTACCAACGAGAAGCGTGCAACCGGATTCTCACCCGCTTCTTTTTCTGCCGCTTCGGTTCTGGTGTTCAACTCTTCCATCGACACCTCGAACAACGCGACAAGCACTGCTTCTTTGCTGGCGTGGTGGTAGTACAACGCAGGAACGGTTACCCCGACACGGTTGGCGATCTGCCGCACCGTCGTGCCGTGGTAACCGTTCTCGTCGAACAACTCCAGCGAATGACGCAGGATGTCGCTCATCGGCAGCGGCGGGAAGGATCGCCACCCCACCGCTACCGAGTTCGCATTTTCCGCTTCGCTAGTCATGTTTTGGTTGAAATTAGCGCGGTGCCATGCGGATTGCGCCATCGAGACGGATGGTCTCACCGTTGAGCATGGGGTTGGAGACGATGTGCGCAGCCAATGATCCGTACTCGCTGGGATCACCCAAACGTGAGGGGTGCGGCACCTGCTGGCCCAGCGACTCCTGAGCAGCCTCGGGCAGTCCGGCCAACAGTGGGGTCTTGAACAGACCGGGCGCGATGGTGTTGACGCGGATCAGCAGCGATGCCAGATCGCGGGCGATCGGCAGGGTCATACCGACGACGCCGCCCTTGGATGCGGAGTATGCAGCCTGGCCAATCTGACCGTCGTACGCTGCGACGGAAGCCGTGTTGATGATGACGCCGCGCTCACCGTCGATGGGCTCGGTTGTCGAAATACGCTCCGCTGCAAGGCGAAGCACGTTGAAGGTACCGATCAGGTTGACGTCGATAACCTTCTTGAACGCATCGAGAGGGAAGGCACCCTTCTTGCTGACGGTCTTGATGGCGTTGCCGATTCCGGCGCAGTTGACTGCAACACGGATGGGCCCGAGGGTCTCGGCTAGGTCGAGCGCAGCCGTGACGGCAGCTTCGTCGGTGACATCTGCTGCCGCGAAGCGGACGCGGTCGCCGAGTTCCTTGGCAATGACCTCACCGTTGGACGAGGGCAGGTCGATGATGACGACGCTGGCCCCGTCTGCGAGAAGCGCTTTGACGGTTGCCAGGCCCAGGCCGGAGGCACCACCAGTGACGACGGCGACGCTGTCGTTGATGATCATGTGAATTCCTTTCGGGAACAGTGAGATTCAGATACGTTCGATGATTGTGGCATTAGCCATGCCAGCGCCTTCACACATGGTCTGCAATCCGTAGCGTCCGCCGGTCGCTTCGAGGTGATTGACCATCGTGGCGAGCAGACGCGTTCCCGACGATCCGAGGGCGTGACCAAGCGAGATGGCACCGCCCCACGGGTTGAGCTTTGCCGGGTCGGCCCCGAACTCATGCGCCCAGGCCAGCGGGACGGGAGCAAATGCTTCGTTGACCTCGTAGGTGTCCATGTCGTCGATGCTCAGGCCGGCGCGAGCCAACACCTTATGCGTCGCCGGGATGGGCGCGGTGAGCATGAGCAACGGGTCGTCACCGACAACCGAGAAGGAATGGAAGCGGGCACGGGGTGTCAGACCCAGCTTCGACGCCATCTCTTCACTCATGATCAGAGCGGCCGACGCGCCATCGGTGAGGGGCGACGAGTTTCCCGGAGTGATGGCCCACTGCGCCTGCGGGAAACG
>NZ_JASHKR010000092.1:7363-15766 GCF_030056815.1 Rhodococcus sp. IEGM 1379 | reverse complement strand
TGACCGAGAAGGGTCAGGAAGTTTCCTTCGAGCTCCGCGCCATCGGTCGACGCACTCAGACGGCTGCTGCTTGGCGTGCAGTGCGCGCCGTGGATGAGATCTTCGCTCGCTCCGGCGGCGGCGCTCTCCAGCTGAAGACCCCGATGCAGCGTTTCTGGCGTGACGCTCACGCAGGTCTGTCGCACGCAATCCACGTGCCCGGATCGATCTTCCACTCGTCGACGCTCTCGCAGCTCGGTGGCGAGCCGCAGGGCATCCACCGCTCGATGATCTGACCTGCCCCGGAAACGCCTCCGATGCTGAATTCCAGTGGGGTGTGGGATCAGGTGCCGGGAGTGATGACAGTGAACGCGATGGTGGATGTCGAGGTGTCGGTGCGGGTCTGAACGAGATGCGAGCGGAGTGCTTCGGCGCCGTTGTTGGCCAATGACTGTGCGGCGCTTGGTGTTCGGCCGCGCGCTGTAACCGACATTCCGGCGACCTCCGTTGCCGGGGAGATCGTCAGGTCGGGCTGGTAGTCGGCTGCGGTACCGCCGCGGGTCTGCGCGAGTCGTTCAGCGGTCTCGGACAGATCGGTAGGGGAGACGCTGATGCTGATCTGCTCTGCGTGATAGGCCCCGTCCGACGGCTGAGATGATGTCACGCTGAACGCGACCAGTGCGGTCCTGGTGAAGGCGATTGTCTTGGTCCACCACAGGGCCCCGGCGACCACGAGTACGGCGGCGAGGAGGATCGGCAGTATCAGCCGTTGGTGCTGGGTGGCGAAGGTTCTCATTGGCCAGTTGTACCGTGTGCGGTGCCGCAGGGGTAGGCACGACGGGTGAGCGAGATCCGATGTTGGTTCTTGTGATGCGGCGTGGCTCGTTGCAAGGATCGGTTTCGGCGATGTGGCTTACCTCTGGTCACGGGTCTTCGCGGATGCCGTCTTCGGAGAATTTGTTTCCACGTTTGTGGTCGGTGTGAGCCGATATTGTCTGTTATCTCGATCTTTCACGGCGATCCGACGAGTGTCGCCGACGTCGCGGGGCATGTCGTCGGCACCCGTGTTGTCGACCCGAGCAAGTCGATGCTGCAGATCTCTCCACCTACGACAGATCTCGCCACCTACGACCTCGTGGGATGCCGGCCGGAAATTTGCTGAGAGTCCTTCCGCCCCCATCTACATCAGTTCGTGCAGTCAAGCAATGAGGTGTCTTCGTAAGGGTGGTCGTTATTAACGCCGCGGTCCGTCAGGGGGTGGCACTCGGACCTGAGTCGGTCACGGTCGCAGCCATCGCCGCCGACGCCGAATTACATCCGACCTCGATCGATCGTCGATCGGAAACCGAATTCGATTCGCCGACGGTCCCACCGATCGACCCGTACTGTGCCCGCATGGGGACTTCACGAATACTGGTGGGATTGGCGGCCGCCGCATTGGTGGCGGGCTGTGGAACGGTAAGCAACAACACCGAGGAAGCCGCAGCGGCGCCGACATCCCGGGCGAGTGTGCCGGGTTTGGTGGAGCCGACGTGCCTGGCCGGCAATCTTCTGAATTTCTCCGATCTGCCGCAGTCTGCGGCGCCGGTTCCCGACCCTATGCCCATCCCTGCCGAGTTCGTGCCCGTCCGCGCGGTCATATGCGAGGGGGATTCGCCTGGAGGGGTCACCGACCACACGGTGTCATGGGTCGAGGAACGACGCGAAGGCAACATGGACGCTGTCCTCGCGGGATACCGATTGCCGTCCGAGTCACTTGAGAACCGAACCTGTTACGCGGATCAGCCGACTCCGCCGATCGTCTGGCTTGTCGACGACCAAGGCCTCGGACTGCTCGGTCCCGGCCTGCCGACGGGCGAGTGCGGGGCGTTCAAGTGGGACGCGATCACCGCGATCCGGGCGCTACCGTTGACCGAACGGATCGTCCACCGCATCCCGGTGTCATCGAAGATGGAAGCCCGCATCAACGGCGAACCGATCTGACTGCATTCGGCGTGGGGTGACCCGAAATGGTTTTGGCTTCGACCCGAGTATGAGGTGGTCGGCCGGATCAATCATTGGCGATTGCGGTCCGAATCGGTAATCGTGCCGAGGAAAAACAGGGGGCGTTATGCGGTGGCTGCTATCGATACTCGTGGTTGTGGGGCTCGCGGGAGCGCTACCGCTGTCTACTTCCGTCCCGGCCCACGCATGCACATGCGCCTACGAAGCTGACGGACCCCAGATCCTCGAGCAGGTTTCGCATGCAGCTTCAGTCTTCGCCGGAACCGTGACGACGAAACGCATTGACGGCCCGACCGGGTTCTACGAGTTCGATGTCCGTGAGGTGTTCGAGGGCGATGTCGGTGCGAAGACGGTCGTATCGGCGTACACGCTGAGCGATTTCTGCGGGCGCAGCTTCGAGATCGGCACCGAATACATCGTCTTCACCTCCACGGGCGAAAACAACGGAGCATCGTGGTCGGTGAACGGTTGCTCGGCAACAACCCAGTCGACCAACGAGCGAACCCGCGATGCAGCCATTGCTGTCTACGGGATGCCACGAACACCCGATGCGGCCATTGCAGTCGAGGGAATGCCACGAACATCCGACCCGCAGGTGAGCGTCGGTATCGACGACGGCGGCAGGTCGCTGTGGTGGGTGATCGCCGGTATAGGCGGAGCGATCGTGCTCGTGATTGTTCTGATTCGCTGGCGGGTGTGGTTCCCGAAACACTGACCCCACAACGGTTTCCAATGGCGATTACCTGAAGCCGCTGCGCACAACGGGAACTGGCACTTCCGGCCCTCAGCGCGGTGCCATATATCGCTGAAAACCATATAATCGTGAAATCGGTCGATTCGCCGACGGGATCGTTCCCTTCCGGGCGTTCGCGAGGAAGTGCGCGAACGCAGTACCTCAGTGGTGGGAGTTCGCCGACAGCTGGTCGAAGTAGATCTTTGTATCGTTCACGGTCCGGCGCAAGGCGCTCGTGATGATGGGGGAGCCAAGCGTGAGCGGCGTGCGGAGCGGGGGTTTCGGTTCGATGGCGAATGTCCAGGTGAGTCTGCATCCTGTGGCGAGTTCCTCGACGAGCATGTCCTCGGCGAACCGCTGTAGTCCTGGCACGGTGAACGCGGAGGCGTAGAAAGTGTTGCGGTATCGGTTGTTTGGTTCTTCTTCCCACCGGAAGTAGTGCTCGCTCGCTTTGATCGCGGAGGGTCGCATCGACAATTCCCTCACGGTATCGATGCCCTGTGGTGGTGTGAGGTAGCGCGATCCGGTGATGAGTGTGCACCACGACAGTGTTCCGGGGCGGGTGCATTCGGACCAGGCGGTGGCGGTGGTGACGGGTAGGTCGATCGAGAATTGGTTGAGCAGGGGTGCGGTGGTGAGGAAGGTGTCGTCGCAGGGCTGCATCTCGAACCATCTCGGCATCGCCGGATTGTATCTGTGTGCTCCTGCCGTGTGATCGACTTTCGCTGCACAGCCAATGACGTTGGGGCGGGTAGGTCAGTGAGTGTGATGTCTGGCGAAATCGGACCAGCCGTAGCCTGCCGGGTCGACGCCTGAGTCCACCTAACGAGATGCGCAGCACATGGGCGACGGAATGTGGCTGTCGCCATAGCGTTCTGGCGTGTGTGCTCTATACCGTCGGAAACAAGATCTTGCCTCTATCCGCGTCAACGGTGAAATGGGGAAGTATGGGCACGCATGTTGTCATCATCGGTGCAGGCTACGCAGGAGTGATGGCGGCGAAGCGCCTGCTGCGCGGATCGTCGGGAATCGCGGTGACCATCGTGAATCCACGGAATCACTTCGTGCAGCGGATACGGCTGCATCAGATGGTCGCGGGGGACTACGACGCAACGGTCTCCCTCGTTGAGGCGCTGCCACCGCGGGCAACCCTCGTCGTCGCGACTGTGACTACGATCGACGCTGCTGCAAATCGTCTCGTTCTCGACGACGGCAGGACACTGCACTACGACTATCTGGTCTACGCGGTGGGAAGTCGACACAGAGGCAGCGCGATCGCGGGCGCTGCTGAGTACGGGTTCTCGATCTCCGAATTCGAGGACGCGGTACGTCTCAAATCGAAGCTCGCGGCACTGCCGACGAGCGCCTCGATCAGCGTCGTCGGTGGAGGGCTCACAGGCATCGAGACCGCCGCCGAACTTGCCGAGAAGCGAGGTGGTCGAATCACGTTGCTCACCGGAGGTGTTCTTGCTCCGGAGATTTCGGAGAAGGCGAGATCGATGATCGTTCGCACATTGACGACTCTTGGTGTCGAGATCATCACCGGATCGAGGGTCACTCGGATCGGGAAGCGGTCGTGTGAGCTTTCCGACGGCCGTTCCATCCCAACTGACTGCGCAGTGCTCACCACGGAATTCGGCGTCCCCGACCTTGCGCGACGGAGTGGTCTTCCTGTCGACGGCATCGGCCGGCTGAAGGTCGACCGCCAATTGGAGTGCATCACCCACCCCAACATCGTGGGTGCCGGCGATGCCGTCGCGATCAGCGATCTCTCGTTCCGGATGAGCTGCCAGGCTGCACGTCCTACGGGAGTTCACGCCGCAGAAACCATCAAGCGCAGACTAGATGGCTCCGCTCCGAAACCGGTTACGCCGAAGTTTGTCGGGCAGTGCGTCAGCCTGGGACGACAAGCGGGGGTGTTTCAACGCACGACCAGCGCCGACGTGGCGACGAGGTTGGTCGTCGGCGGCCGGGTAGGTGCGTTTGTCAAGGAGCGAATCTGCGCGTCGACCACGGACTGGGGCATCACGTCGCGCCGTCCGATCTTCTACAGTTGGACGTGAATATCCTTCAGCTTCAATGCAATTGATTTCGCGGCGGCACGTGAGACTTCGAAATCCGGTGCTGCACTATTAGCTCGGTAGTTGGTGTGGGTGGATGTGTGACCAGGCATCGCGGGCACTCCCGCCGCCGCCTCACAGACAGGCGTCCTCACCCGATCAACCGACAGACCAGGAGAAGTACGTGACTGAAGAGTTCGCCGCCCATCGCCGCATAGTCGGGGGCATCAGCTTCACCGACGTAGGGAAGGGCCCGGTCACGCTGTTCGTGCATGGGGTCTTCACCAACGGCAGGCTGTGGCGCAACTGCGTGCAATTGCTGTCCGAGCACCGCCGCTGCATCAGCATCGACCTCCCCGGCCACGGGCACACGCCCCCGGTGGGGGAGCCGTCGGTGTGGGGGCTCGCCGACGCGGTCGATACAGTCATCCGCGAGCTGGACTTGCGCGAGGTCCACCTGGTGGGCAACGACACCGGCGGTGCTGTCGCCCAGGTCGTGCTGACCCGCAAACCGGGGCGGTTCGCGTCGTTCGCTCTCACCAACTGCGACACCGAAGGCAACTTCCCGCCCCTCGCACTACGGCCTGTCGTCTGGGCGGCCAAGGCCCGACTGTTGCGCGCGGGCGCCCCGCTGGCCAGGATGCCCAAGCTCGCCAAGCAGATCTACCGCACCGGCTATCAGGACGTGTCGGCCGTCCCCGACGACGTCATCATCGACTACCTGGCACCGACCTTGGGTATCCGCGAGGGCGCGCGCTTCATGACGGCCCTGCTGTCGTCGATGAAACCCGAAGAGCTCGCGCCGATCCGTCCACTTCTCGGCGCGTGTGAGGTGCCCACCGCCATTGTGTGGGGCACTGGCGACATCTTCTTCCGCCGCTCCTGGGCGGATTGGCTCGTCGAACTCATTCCCGGCGCGACCGGTGTCGTCGAGGTCCCAGGTGCTCGGTTGTTCTTTCCGGACGAGCGGGCGGGTGAACTCGTCGAGGCGTTGGAGGCTCACTGGAAATTCGGGCCCAGCGTCGGCGACGTAGCTGCCACTGACTGATCTCCGCAGCTATCAGGCCCTGGATGCCGTCGTGGTTGTGGTGGCGACCGGCGCAGTTCGTGATCGGCCCAGTGTTCCGGGTGGCGATTTGCCGCACGTGCACACCGGTGACACGTTGCGTGGATGCGTTGCGCGCCTTCATGACCGGTGCCGGTGACACTTCGCCGGCGCCGCCTTCCTTCGGGTCATGGCCAAGCTGGGCAAGCTCTCCGGCATCACCAAGAGTCCCGTGTTAACGACGGTTGAAAAGTGGTTCTGGCCCACTTTCCGTGATCAATTTTGAATACGTCAGCCGCTGAGGAGTATTCGTTTGCGGAGGAGGTCGAACCCAGCGCGGCCGTACATCTGCCGTTTGAGCATCTTGATCCGGTTCACGTGCCCTTCGACCGCGCCGGAACTATACGGCAGAGTCAGTCCGTTCAGGACCGCAGCGTGGTCGGTTTCGAGCCCTCGGACGAAACGATGCAGCTGCGGCAGATCATCAGCCGAGACGGCAGACATCCACGCGTTCAATTGTTTCCCAAGGCGTTCGGTGAGCATCTCCGCGAACGAGTTGACATGTCCTGCAGCTGCTTCGAGGTGCCGGCAGCTGGCGAGAACCTGCTTGAGTCTGATCTGCTCATCGTCGGTGAGGTTGTCGGGATGCCGCAGCATCCACGAGGTGATCCGCCGCACTTTCGGCACCTTCGGTGTGGACGGTGGCGCTGCCCCTATCCCGCGAAACGGGCGAAGGTAGTCCCGGACGGAGCTGTAGCTGCCGCGATATCCCAATGCTCGAAGTTCTTCGTAAAGTACAGCAGCGGAGGCATGGCCGTCGTTGAAACGCTCGTGAAGGTATTCGGCGAACTCGTCCAACATAGTTGGCCGGCCGGCTCGCGGGGCTCCCAACAGCTCCTCGACACTGTTCGCGTAGTAGAAACGACGAACGGTCTCCCGTGCCAGTCCGAGTTGCCGTGCGATCGTTCTGATTCCCATGCCTTCGTTCTTGAGGGCCGTGACATTCTCGAATCGCCGTTTCGTCCGGACAGCGAGTATCGAACTCTCCTGGCGGGTGGCGTGTACCTGCTCGGCGACCATCCTCAATTGCTCCGACACGGTGCGTTCGATCGAAGGTTCAGGCTCCAACTCGGGCTCCTTCTTCAGACAATGATGATGGGCTGCAACGGTTTTCTCCACAGCTTCGGCGAGGTTGTGCCACAGATGCCAGCGGTCGGCGACCTCGATCGCATCCGGTGCTCCGGCACGGGCTGCTTCGGCATACGCGCCGGCACGGTCGCGGCAGATCACCTCGGTACCGGGATGTGCTCGCAGCCATTCGGCGACGGTGTCGGCTTTGCGGTCGGCGAGAACATCGACCGGACGGTGAGTGCTCATGTCGATCAGAATCGTGCCGTACCGATGTCTGCGACGGAGGGCGAAGTCGTCGATGCCGAGCACCTCGACAGTAGTCGTGGGTGGATCCGGTAGTGCTCGGACCAGCCTCAACAAGGTGGAGCGTCCGACGGAGACTCCCAGCGTAGATGCCAACCTCGATCCGGCTCGTCCGGCCAGCGCCAGCGCGATCTTCTCCAGGATTTCGCGTAGCAGCGGAGTGGTTCGTGCGTAAGCCTTGGTCAGTCCGTCGATCTGCTCGACAAATGTGCGTCGGTCGCAGCCGGTGTTCGAGCACAGAAATCGACGCACCTGCAAGACAACGTAACTCGATCGGCCAGCTACAGCCGTATCGGCGAGCATGCGTTCGTACCGACTATGCACTCGTTTCGACGAAACACCACACGTCGGACAGCTCGCCGAAGTCGACAACGGCGACGCACGAATACGGACTCCGCCTGCGGTCGCATCGACCGAATCGATGTCGACACCCGCCAGATGCGGAAGAAGTACACGCAGGTCACAACAGTTCTCAGAACACCAGAACGATCATCTCCCGCCGATTTTCACTCCTGCCGGAACGACACGCGGCGCGAAGGTGGAGCGGTCACGGAAAGTGGGCCAGAACCAGGTTTCGACCGTCGTTCACATCTGGCGCGGTGTTGGGTGGGTGTTCCCGCGGGGTGGTGTGGTGGTTGGTGCCGGTGTGTCATTTAGCGGGTCTGATCTGCGGTGATGACACGTCCCGGCAATCTGTCCTGGTAGTGCCGGCCAGCAGGGCGGGACATTCGAACGAGACATGCCGGCGCAATCCCCCTTCACGAGGGACTGCGCCGGCATACGCCACGAACAGAGCGGGACAGGTCGGGCGGGAGGTCAGCTCCCGAAGATCGAGCCCGACGATCCGAGAGATCCCGTCGCGGGCGGGTCCACCACCGGTACAGCGGTGACGGTGACGGTGACATCGAGGGTGGCCGGGTTTCCGACACCATTGGTTGCGGTGATCGTCAACGGGAACGATCCTGCGGTGGTGGGGGTTCCGGACAGGACACCGGTGTCAGGGTCGAGGCTCAACCCCGCGGGCAGGGTGCCGGTGGTGACCGCAACAACGGGGGTCGGGGTTCCGGTGACGGCGAAGGCATAACTGTAGGGCGTACCGACCACGGCGGCGGTGGGTGTCCCGGTAACGGCGGGTGGGGTGGCGGTGG
>NZ_JASHKR010000092.1:6919-7263 GCF_030056815.1 Rhodococcus sp. IEGM 1379 | reverse complement strand
TGTCGATGACTGACACTGTGCCGCTGATCTGGTTGGTGACGTAGGCGTGGGTGCCACTGGCTGCCACCCCGGACGGATTCTCGCCGACCGTGATGGTGGCGGTGACGGCGGGTGGGGTGGCGGTGGTGTCGATGACTGACACTGTGCCGCTGATCTGGTTGGTGACGTAGGCGTGGGTGCCGCTGATCGCCACCCCGGACGGCCGCGTGCCGACCGTGATGGGGTTGCCGACGACGGCGGAGGTGGCGGTGTCGATCACCGACACTGTGTCGCTGCTGTAGTTGGTGACGTAGGCGTGGGTGCCACTGGCTGCCACCCCGTACGGATACGCGCCGACGGGGATG
>NZ_JASHKR010000092.1:0-6819 GCF_030056815.1 Rhodococcus sp. IEGM 1379 | reverse complement strand
GGGTTGCCGACGACGGTGTCGGTGGTGGTGTCGATGACTGACACCGTGTTGTCGTGCCGGTTGGTGACGTAGGCGTGGGTGCCGCTGATCGCCACCCCGTACGGATACGCGCCGACGGGGATGGGGGTGCCGACGACGGTGTCGGTGGTGGTGTCGATGACTGACACCGTGTTGTCGATCTGGTTGGTGACGTAGGCGTGGGTGCCGCTGACCGCTATGCCGACCGGCTGTGTGCCGACCTTGATGGGGTTGCCGACGACGGTGTCGGTGGTGGTGTCGATGACTGACACCGTGTTGTCGTCCCGGTTGGTGACGTAGGCGTGGGTGCCGCTGGCTGCCACCCCGTACGGCCTCGTGCCGACCTTGATGGGGGTGCCGACGACAGTGTCGGTGGTGGTGTCGATGACTGACACCGTGCCGTAGAGGGTGTTGGTGACGTAGGCGTGGGTGCCGCTGATCGCCACTCCCCACGGTTGCGTGCCGACTGTGATGGGGTTGCCGACGACGGCGGCGGCGGCGGGACCCACTGCGGTGCCGAGGGTCAGGGCGAGCGCGCCGGCGGTGACCGCGGCGGTGGCGGCGAGGAGCCGCAGGCGCCTGGGGCGGTGTGGTCGGTGATCGAGGGTGGTCATCAGGGGGTGCGCCTTCCTGGCGGTAGTCCGCCCGACGGGGGCGGCGCGGCCACAAGAGAGCAACCACTGGGGGAAAGATAGCGGACATTCGGTAGGAAAAGCACTTTTGGTGTGTCCTTCCCGTTCACTTAATGGAGTAGACGGGAATGCCCCTGCTCGGGCGGAGGGGATGAGACGTTGAGCCAGACAGATCGGGCTGGGGCTGAGAATTCAATCGTCAGCCCCAGCCCGTTTCGTTGTCACCGGTCAGGAATGCAAGAGCATCGGAACGGCGGAGGTCGTGTTGCTCAGATCCACTGCACGAGTTGCCATACGAGGCCGTTGGGGTCGGCGAACTGGCAGTAGCGCTCACCCCACGGCTCGGTCTCCGGCTCGGTGACGACGGTAGCGCCGACTGCGGCGATGCGGGCGAATTCGGTGTCGATGTCTTCTCGTTTGCCACTGGCGCCGGCGACGAGACCTCGAGCACCGTCGTGGCCGAAGCGCTCGCGACCGAAAACGTCACCCTCACCGCCACGATCACCTCCAGGCGATTCGACGCCCCGCCGCGGCGCTGGGACCCAGCCGCGTCCGGGACCGTCGCCACGGTGACCGTGACGAGCAGTGACAGCAAGTCAGGCGCTCGCCGGCACGTGGGCCTGTCGGAGCCGGAAGCATGGGCTCGGGCTGTGTTCGCCGAGTTCGATGAGGGCGACCGGCAGCGGATCTACCTTCTCGGCGGCACTAATCCGGACACCCGACGCCCCGAGCGCGGTCTCGTCGTCTACCGCCTCTACCTCGATCAGGACGCGACGCCGATCCGTGTGCCCCCACAGTTGGTCGATACGCCCCACTACTGGATCGGCTCTCTGCACTGAGCCGAACCCGCGGCTGTTGAACGCCACGTTTCTGGTCTCAGTAGGCTCGGGCGATGGGTGTGGTCGACAGGTTGAACAGGTTCAACGAGGCGCATCCGTGGAGTCACAACGATTTCTACATTCCGTGGATCATGCGGCAGCTGGCCGGAGCGCCGCATTCGAGTGCTCTCGATGTCGGGTGCGGAACAGGCAACCTGCTCGACCGTTTGGCGCAACGATTCGATTCTGTCACCGGTGTGGAACCGGACCCTGCTACGGAGCAGATTGCCGCCGCTCGGTTCTCTTCACATGACGCAGTGAAGATTCGGTGCTCGACCCTGGCAGATGTTGGTCTCGGTGAGCGTTTCGATGCGATCACCCTCGTCGCGGTCCTTCATCATCTGCCGCTGGAGGAGACGTTGGGTCGGTTGCGGGGGATGCTCAGTCCTGGTGGGTGTTTGGTCATCGTGGGGTGCTACCGCGAAGAAACAATCGTGGACCGCGTGTTCTCGCTTTGTGCTCTCGTCTTCAATCCGGTTGTCGGTTTCGTCAAACACCGCAAGGTCGCCGGGCAGCTCCCCGCCGGGATGACAGCTCCCACCGCTGCGCCGACGGAGACGTTGGAACAGATCAAGCGTGCGGCGCAGGCGCAGCTTCCCGGTTGCCGTGTCCGGCGTCGACTGTTCTGGCGGTACTCGGTGGTTTTCAGGAATCCTGTCTAACCTCACGTCGCGATAGTGAGAACGAAGTTTTTCGTTTGATTCTTGTGCTTCGATCGTTGACCCCGTAGGTCGATTCTGAGCCCGTGTGGTTCCCTAGCGCTGAAACATGCACCTCGCCGGAAGGCGAGAGGACCGAAGAGCGGCGACGGAAACAGACCTGCGAGAGATGAGGGGACGTGTTATCGCACCTGATCAACGCTGGTTTCGAGAATGAGTTCGACGACAACATAGCCCCGCGGAACATGGAATCCGCAGACACGTGACAGGAGAGCGCACCATGCCGGCACCCGCTACGTTCCGGGCAGCCGGAGACCGAGCAGCAGCGCGCCTGCGGAAACGGGCCGAGTGGGCTGCCGCCGCGGCGCAGCGCCGAGCAGCCCACGACCTGGCCCACGAACAGTGGATCACGGGCGTGTTGGCCCCGTATCGGATCACCCGAGCCCTCGACGCCGCGGATCTGTACGGACGCGGGCGTCGACATTGCATGTGGGGCGCGGCGCAGGAACCGGCGGTCGACGAATGGGAGGCCGGCACCCGCTACCCCTTGTTCGAGCAGCTCCTCGCCCTGGCCGCGTTGACTCACCAATCCCCGGACTCGTTCGTCGCACGCGAAGGCGACGAGGACTTCGATATCCGGGACACCACGATGTGGTGCCACATCAGCAAAGCCGAGCGCACACGGTGGCGACCCCCGATCACCGAATTCACCACCGCTGCTATCGAAGAATGTCCCGGTACCAACGACTGCCGCGACACCCACCTCTTCTGAACCACACACATGAAACGGAGAAGAACCATGAAGAATCTGCCACTCGACGAAATTCAGATCACCCTCTCGGCCGAACCGATATCAGCAAGCAGCAGAGAAATTCTCAATTACATTGCGCGAGAAGGAAGAAAGGTTCAGTGCAATGTTCCGGTCGGGGCGGGCTCGCCCACACGAACGATCAACGGTGTGAAAGATTCTCACATCACCCCGATGACCCTGCGATCACGATGAGTTCCGTATCCGGATTGGACACAGCCTTTCACCTCGGGATACTCGGGGTAGTCGGCGCGTCAATGACTATCGGTGCCATGAACGACTGGTCAGGCGTGGCCATCGCTCTGGTCATGCTTCCTCTGCTGGTGATCCCGCTCAAACCGAATCTCGCCTCCGACATTGCCAACACACTCGAATATGCCTGGCATTCGCGAAGGCTCACAGACACCGACCATCGGAAAACACCCACTGAGAAACCAGATTTCCCAAGCTCACGTGCTTTTCCTGCATCCTCGAAACTGCTCTTGATTCGACTGGCCGCGAGGTGGGACTCGTGGCCTTTAGCGGGATCGCTGAGCGCCCCTGCGATCCCCAGATATGTCGGAGGGCTAAGTCAGGATTAAGGCCCGAACGTCATTCAAAGAGGGGTGAGCAGCGTGCACGATCCAGAGATCGTCGTCGCAGTCGAAGGCGATACCGCGCAGGAGAAGTACGCCAAGACGAAGGAAAGGTGGGGAGTCGCGTTCGGCGACATCACACTCCGCGATGAGCCGTGGCGCCGCGGCGGTGACCGCGGACAGATCTACGTCGTCGAATTCGATTCGGGGTGGGTCAAGGTCGGGCAAACGACGATCTGGGAGAACCGTCGCAGCAAGCTCGACTCCGAGTTCGGAAGTCGGTACGGCTGGGCCATCGAGCGCGACTGGCAGTCCGACTCGTTCTCGGCGATCCCGAGCGCCCACGGGGCGCGGCCGGCGTTGAAGGAGCTGGAGATACAGGTCCTCGACTTCATTCGGCGTATCCCGGGAGTGCAGGTGTTCAGCGACGAGCTGCCGGGCCGTGGTCGCGGAGTGTGCGGAATCGGAGAGACCGAGACCTTCCGCGGTCGTTCGTTCGGCGACTTGGTTGCGTGCGCGGATGTCCTTGCTCGATGCAGTTCGGCGGAGTGACCCAACCCCGTTCGGGGACGTGTCATTTCGGCTGGTCAGGTGGCTCTACGGAGACTGCAGGACGTTATCGGCTCTTGCTCCGGGAGTTCGCATTCGACGACGACGCGGTCTTCGAGCTCGTCGTCACTCCAACCAGCGCTGACGATACGGTGACGCATGCTGGTGTCCCCTGGTTTGAGTAGGATCCGCAGCGCTCGGTAGGTAAACCAATCCGATAGTGCAGTTAAGGGCCTGGGAGGGGAAATGGGCGGTTCCGGCCGGGGAACGACGCAGCTCGGCGCGTATCGAGCAGCCGCTTGGTCCGTCGAGTAGATTCTGGTGCATGAGTTTTTGGGGCGGGATGTTCGGCTCTGCGAAGCGCGAACAAGGTGAACGTGAACAATTCGGAGCACAGGCGCTGGCGATGGTGCGCGCGCAATCGGCGGTCGCCGCGGCGGACTTCGACGCCGAACAGTTCGAGATCCACTACGCGACACACAGCGGGATTCGCGGCCGGATCGACCTGACCACCGTGTTCCGGCGGTGCAGCAAGGTGTCCCCGCGCGAAGCCGCGCACGTACTCTTCGAATTCGTCACCCTCGGTCCAGAATTGGGCGGGACCGAGGAGCCCGCCACCGGCTGGGACGCTGTTGCCCCGAACCTGCGCCCGCTCATCCGTCCGGCGGGCGAACTCGCCGTGCGCGTCGAGGGCATGCGCACCGGCGACCACATGCTGTGGCGGCCGATCCTGCCCTGCCTGATGGAAAGCATCGTCCTCGACCTGCCGACCTCCATGCAGAAGGTCCATCCGACCATGCTCGCCGATTGGGGTGTCGACGCCGCCACCGTCTTCGCCGCCGCCCGCGCGAACATGCTCACTTACGCCCACGACACCGTCGCCCGCTACGACCCGAATGCCAAGGACGGCATCCTCCACATCCCCGACACCAGCGGCGACCGCTACTCGGGTTCCCTCCCACTGGTGGACGGCTGGCTGGCCGGCATCGGCGCCAAAGCCGGCGCCCGCCCCATCGTCTTCGTAGCCGAGAACGTCGGCGTCCTCGTCGGCGCCGAATACTCCGAACGCCATGTCCAATACCTCGTGAACGCCGCCCGAGAACTCTTCGACAACGCGGTCCGCCAGGTCTCCCCGGTCCCGTACACCCTCGACGCCACCGGCCGCCTGACCCCCTACCAGGTCCCCCGGAACCACCTGGCCTGGCAGGAAATCCGCTCCGCCGAAGCCACCCTCGCCGCCAACGTCTACGGCCAGCAATACGAAACCCTCCGCGCCGAACTCGACGAAGGCACCCTCGACGACTACGCCGCCAAACTCCTGCACGCCCGCAAACCCGACGGCATCGAAACCACTATCACCCCCTGGACCGACACCGTCCCCACCCTCCTACCCCGAGCCCACAACGTCACTCTGACCAACCCCACCACCGGCGCAACCTTCGGCGTCCCATGGGAAACCCTCGCCGCCGCCGTAGACCTCCACCCGGTCGAAGGGCTCTACCCCACCCGCTACCGCGTCGAACACCACCCCGCCGAACCGGTCATGTCCACCCTCCGCGCCCGCGCCAAAATGATCTGACTCGCGCGGGAGTCGTTCGCGGACGCGTATCGCGTTGTTGTGGTTCGTTTGGGCGTAGATCGGTAGTTGGTAGTGGACCGGCCCGCAGCAACCGGGCCGGTTCTTGCTGTTGAGTGTTGCGTTTGGGCCTCTCACCGTGTGGTGGGGGGCTTTTTCGTGTGTTGGGGGTGTGGGTGTGGCTTGGCGTGGTTTGTGGGGGTGTGGAGGGGCTGTGAGAGCTGTTCGGTGGTGGTGTTGGCGAGGGCGGTGAGGAGGTTGGTGAACGCGGTTCGGGTTGATGCTGTGATGTCCCGGAGCTGCTCTCTGTGGGTGGTGTCGAGTTCGGGGGTTTACGGTGCTCATTTGTTTCTGTTGGGTGCTGGGTGAGATCACAGGTTTGTGTAGGGGTGTTGCGTTGTTTCAGGCTTGTGACCTGGGGTGATGACATGTCCCCGGTTCGCGTTGGGTAGTGGGTGTCGTCGAGTGGGGTGTTCGGGTGGTGTGGGTGGGTGTGGTGTGTGGTTTTAGGGTTTGACCTGCGGTGATGACACGTCCCTGGGGTGTTGTGTGGGGTGTGTGGGGCGCCGGCGAATGTGGGGCCGGCGGGGTGTGTTCGGGTTCGGTGGTGGGGGAGTGTCGGGGGTGCTCGGCGGGGCGTGTGTGGGCCGATTTTCGGCTGTTTTTGAATGTTGTTGTGTTTCAGGAACTTTGGGTGATCAGTTGGTGGGGAATCGGTTTCGGTGGTTACGCATGGAGGTGTTTTGGTGAGTCTCGAATTATGTTGTGGCGGTTAGGATTTCGGTGTTTCACGGTTCTGTGTTGTTTTGCGGTTTTGGGTGGGGTCCTGTAGGATGGGAAGCATGATGACGATGAGTTGGCAGACGCGAGCAGGGGTAGCTTCGAGCGACCCCTGCTCCTCCCCAGCCTCGTTTGGTACTTGGGTACCGACTTCACAGTTCCGATCAAATCCTTTGGTGACAAATGCAATTCAGGAATTTAGAGGCGCGCAGCGACTCGATCGACGGCAGCCTGACTGGACCCACTGCGAGCCGCGCAGCGGCTCCCTGGCGGGGAGCGAAGCGAGCCGCTTCCGTTCCCGATGCGGAGCATCGGGAGAGCGCCGGGTGGGCTGGGCGTGACCC
>NZ_JASHKR010000221.1 GCF_030056815.1 Rhodococcus sp. IEGM 1379 | reverse complement strand
CGTTGCTGATCGTTCGGTTGAACGTCCACTGGCCGGAGGTCGTCGACTGGTTCACCATAGTCGGAGGCGGATTAGACACCGTCACCGTCGACGGACCAGCCGACGAAGCAACAAAACCCGTACCCGAGAAGGCCGCCGTCACAGACTGCGCACCCGCAGCAGCAAACACATGCGACAGAGTCGCAACACCATTCGACACAACAGCAGTACCGATTTCAGAACCGGCAACCTTGAACGAGACCGTGCCCGCAGCAGA
>NZ_JASHKR010000091.1 GCF_030056815.1 Rhodococcus sp. IEGM 1379 | reverse complement strand
CCCGCAAATCGTGTGCAACTCACCTGTTGCCTGTAACTGCTTGTCGCACCGACAACTTCGGGAAAAGTTAAGTTGAACCGGATGTTCACCACCAAAAGACGCCTTACACAAGAAGAACACCGGTACTCGGACTGGTGAGGGCAATCCTCACAAACGTTGAGGCGCAGCCAGGACATCGGTAACCGGATTCACTTTGGTTCGAAACAAACTTTGAGACTTCTTCAGGATCGACCCAGAAATTCGCACCTGGCCGGGGCCGTGACAAAGAGGCCGGGGCCGTGACAAAGAGGCCGGGGCCGTGACAGAAATTCCTGCCACGGCCCCGGCCGTATGTCGCTGTAATTAGAGTCGAGTATGTGTCAGCGAAGAACGTCCGTGCCCACGAAGGGCACCAGCGCGGCCGGGACGCGAACGGTGCCGTCAGCCTGCTGGTGGTTTTCGAGGATCGACACAATCCAGCGCGTCGTCGCCAGGGTGCCGTTGAGAGTTGCAGCCGTCTGAGGCTTGCCGTTCTCGTCGCGGTACCGAACGCCGAGCCGCCGGGCCTGGAAGGTGGTGCAGTTGGACGTCGAAGTCAGCTCGCGGTAGGCCTGCTGTGTCGGAACCCACGCTTCGCAGTCGAACTTGCGGGCAGCCGAGGAACCGAGATCTCCGCCGGCGACGTCGATGACGCGGTACGGAATTTCCATGGCGTCCAACATGTCCCGCTCCCAACGGAGTAGACGCTGATGCTCGGCGTCGGCGTCCTCAGGCCGGCAGTAGGTGAACATTTCGACCTTGTCGAACTGGTGGACGCGAATGATGCCACGCGTGTCCTTGCCGTAACTGCCGGCTTCACGGCGGAAGCACGAGGACCAACCGGCGTAACGCTTCGGGCCTTCGTTCAGTTCGAGAATCTCACCCGAGTGGTAGCCGGCCATCGGAACCTCGGAGGTGCCGACGAGGTAGAGGTCGTCTTCCTCGAGGTGGTAGATCTCGTCTGCGTGAGCGCCGAGGAAGCCGGTACCGGCCATGATCTCGGGGCGCACGAGCACTGGCGGAATCATCATCGTGAAACCGTTGGCGACGGCCTTCTGTGCCGCGAGTTGCAGCAGACCGAGCTGAAGCATCGCTCCGTAGCCGGTCATGAAGTAGAAACGCGAACCGGAAACCTTCGCGCCACGCTCCATGTCGATGAGGTTCAGCGATTCACCGAGTTCGAGGTGATCCTTGGGCTCGAAGTCGAACGTCGGGATCTCACCGACATGTTCGAGAACTATGTAATCGTCTTCGCCACCGGCCGGGGCACCGTCCTGGACGACGTTCGAGATCGCGCGATGCGCGGCGTCGAGTGCAGCCTGCGCGGCATGCTGCGAGGTTTCTGCTTCCTTCACCTTGGCGGCGAGCTCTTTGGAACCTTCGAGCAGCGCCGGACGCTCCTCCGGAGTTGCCTGCCCGACCTTCTTGCCGAAGGCCTTCTGCTCGGCGCGGAGATTGTCTCCGGTCAACACAGCAGCGCGTCGGGACGCGTCGGCTTCCAGGAGGGCATCGACCAGTCCGGGATCTTCTCCACGGGTGCGCTGCGACTCGCGGATAATTTCGGGATTCTCGCGGAGGAACTTGAGGTCAATCACGACTAGGAACTTTACCCACTCTCCCCAGGTCGCCGACGGTCACGTCCACGCCGGCGCCCGGGAGAGTCAGGATTCCAGCAGGCTCAGATAGTCCTCACGGCCGAACATGCGCGCTGCGTCGATCGCCGTCGGATGTCCACCGCGTGGGTCCGCCCCCCCGCTCACCAGCGCTTTCACCACCGCGTCCTCACCTTTGAAGACGGCACCGGCGAGTGGTGTCTGGTTCTTGTCGTTGGCGCGATTCACGTCGGCACCGCGCTCGATGAGAGCGACGACGGCGTCGGCGTGTCCGTGATATGCGGCCAACATCACCAGCGTGTCGCCACTCTCGTTGGTCAGATCGACCGGAATTCCCGCATCGACGTACGACGCCAAGGTGGCTGCGTCGCCGGTACGGGCCATGTCGAAAACTCGTCCGGCGAGTTCGATTGCGTCAGGATCCAGCGGAGTGTTGTCGTCCATGACTACGAAAGTACAGATCACCGACACGAGCGTTTTGCGATGAAGGTTCGGAATCGCCGCAGAAGCAGGCATGATGGAATCGATGTCTGAAGACAAGATCGAGATGCCGTCCGATCCCGCAGGCCCTTCGGGCTTGCCGGAGAAGAAAACTGTCTCCGCCAACCGAACCAGGCGCGTTCTGGCTGCGGTCGCCGTGGGTGCGGTTGTTGCTGCCATTGCGACAATCGCCATTTCCGGCGGGATGAGCCAGAACGACAAGCCCGCGGTAACCATCGGCGGGGGCGGCGCTCCGGCCACGGGTTCAGCCACCGAAAACGCCTTCACCGCGGCAGGGGCAGGCGATTGCCTGAACTGGACTCCCGCGACGGAGTCCGGCGGAGACCGCACCGACATGGCGAAGGTCGCGTGCGACAGTGTGCACCGTTTCGAAGTTGCGGGCCCACTCGATCTGTCTGTCTTCCCGGGTGCCGAATTCGGTCCCGGATCGCGTTACCCCGGAGCACTGCGGTTCGCGGAGTTGCGCGACGAACACTGCTCACCGATCGTCAACTCCTACCTCGGCTCTCGCTTCGACCCGAAGGGCAAGTTCAGCGTCGGCCTGATGTTCCCGAGTGAATCTGCGTGGTCGTCCGGTGACCGTTCGCTACGTTGCGGTCTGCAATTCTCGACGACGACGGGTGAGCTGCTGCCGTTCGCGGGACGTGTCGCCGACCAGGACCAGTCGAATGTCTGGGACGCCGGCACCTGCATCGGAATCAATCAGAATCTGCCGACCGATCCCGTCGACTGCGCGAGCCCACACGCCTACGAGGTCATCTCGGTCATCGACCTCGGCACGCAGTTTCCCGGCACCATGCCGTCCGTCGAGGATCAAGACCGGTACCTCGAAGGTGTCTGCACTCAGGCCGCCAACGAGTACTTGGGTTCTGCCGAAGCGTTGCGCAACAAGACACTGACCTTGTTCTGGGACAACATCGCGCTGGAAAGCTGGCTTGCCGGCAGCCGACGCGTCAACTGCTCCATCGGCAAGGAAGTCGAAACCGGCGGGTTCGCTGCCATCACCGGCAGCGCCAAGGGTGAGATTCTCATCAACGGCGTGGCTCCGGTCCCGCCTCCCGCAGCACCGGAAGGTCGGTCCTTGCCGACGCCGTTGCCCGGCGCAGCTCCTCCGTCGTAAATCTTAACGGTTCCCCACAGCTAAAGCCGGGGGATTTCAAGCTCAGAGCGCACCCGCAACCAACCCGAAGGAAGGCTGCGAACGTCTTACATCGTCAACGCAAGTGTGACCCCGCTCTGCCACAACCAGAATCACTCTGGCAGCGTTCCTGTCCCGACCGTCGGTATGCCCGCAGTCATCGCACAGGAAAGTTCGTTCATCGAGTTCGAGTCGCTGCTTGGCTCTCGCGAAGCAACTCGAACACGTCATCGTCGTGTACGCGGGTCGCACCATCACCACCGTTCGGCCAGCCCGCTCGCCACGGAAGATCAATTCCCGTTTCGCAGCACCGATCGCCGCATCCGCCGCTTTCCTCGCCATCTTCGACTTGGCCAGGAACTTCGGCTTGAAATCCTCCACCGCGATCAGCGCATGATGCTCGACCAGCCCTTTCGCCCAGAGACGGGCGTCATGCGAATTCTGGCGGACCGCTTTCTTGTGCAGCTTCGCCGCATCACGAACAGCGCGGGCATACCCCGCAGACTGCGGGCCACGTTTCCCGCTACGGCGACGCGACATCTTCCGTTGTGCTTTCGCGAGTTCGGCGGCGCACCGCTTCCGGTGCCCCAGATACGGCAGATCGTAAAGCGGATCAGTGGTCGTTGCCGTCGTGGACACGCCCCAGTCGATGCCGATGGAACCTTCCACCAGCGGAGTCGCCTCTACGGCACGACGAACAACGAAGGACGCATACCAGTGCCCCAACGAATCCTGGGTCACCCGAACAGATGTCGGCTCACTGGGAAGATCCCGCGACCACACCACCGGGATGTTCACGCCTTTCGGGAGGGCCAGTTTCCCGGCCTTGATCGCAAAGCCTCGTACCGTGTATTCGAGCGAAGGCCGCGAATTCTTCCGTGTCTTGACGGTCGGTCGGCCGCGCCCTTTCACCTTGAACGAGTGATCGAGCGCCTGCCCGTAGGTCCGCAACGTCTGCTGTTGAGCGACCTGGGACCCGTCTCGCAGCCACAGTCTGCGACTGCGAGCGTCGGTGAGAAGTTTCGAGAGTTTGCCGAAAGTCGGCTTGCGACCAGACTTCTGCTGATGGACAGCTTCATTCCACAGGAAGCGGCAGCGATGCCATTCGGCGGTCAGCGCCCGCTCGGCGATCGCCCCGGGCCTGAGCCGGAAGTTGTACCGCACAACCTCTTCCATCAAACGAACTATACAGCCTGTAGCTGTATATTGTCGGTGTGGACGAGATCAGATCGAACAACAACGTGGTCTACCGATGCACCTACCATGTTGTCTGGTGCCCCAAGTACCGACGCAACGTCATCGACGGGGACATCGACACCCGCCTCAAGCAGATCATCCGGGAAGTCTGCGCCGAGCGAGACGCACCGATCGTCGAACTGGAAACCATGCCCGACCAGGTTCACCTGCTGGTCACCTGCGACCCTCAGTACGGCATTCATCGTCTTGTCAAAGGGATCAAAGGCCGCTCGTCACGGCTGCTGCGACAGGAGTTTCCGTCTCTCAAGTCCAGGATGCCTACGCTCTGGACTAACTCGTACTTCGTTGCAACAGTCGGCGGAGCGACCTTGGAGGTCATCAAAGAATATGTGGAGAATCAACGAAATGTATAGCCGCCCTTACCTCCCCACAGCTAAAGCAGAGGGTTTCTCGGGCGGTATCGGATGACGGTAACCATGACAGCCGACCGGTTCGAGGACTTGGTCGGCGAAGCTCTCGATCTCATTCCGCCGGAATTGGCGAAGGCCATCGACAACGTCGTTGTGCTGGTCGAACCGCGTGACGAAGAGGAACCGGGACTCCTCGGGCTGTACCAGGGCATTGCTCTCACCGAGCGCGATTCTCAGTACGGCGGCTACCTGCCCGACACGGTCACCATCTATCGCGACGCGATTCTCGACATGTGCGAGTCCGAAGAAGAAGTGGTGCACGAGGTGGCGGTGACGGTCATTCACGAGATCGCCCATTATTTCGGAATCGAAGAGGATCGTCTGCACGAACTCGGCTGGGGTTAAAAGGCTGGGGTTAAAAACTCGTCCGTTTTCAGGGGAACCAATGCGTGCCCGGACGCATCTAATCTGATGCGGGGCCCTCATCTCGCACATTATTGGACCCGTCAACTAGGAGTTCGGCACTATGCACGTCGATCCTCACGCCCTCTTGGCAGCTGCCGCAGAACTCGAAGCGGCGTCGGAACGCTTGCGCGGAGTCGTTTCTTCGACGCGTCCCGCCCGTCATGTTCTGCCTGCCGGCGCTGAAGAGGTGTCGACCAACGCCGCCAACTACTTCAATTCGACGTCCGACAGCCTCGCGTTGTCAGCGAATCGTGCTGTCATCGAACTCGAGAATGCGGCCGCAACTCTTCGTAGACATGCTGCCGCCTACCAGCTGGAGGACCAGCGGATACAAGCGGATCTGGCGTCGGCACCAGTCTGAGCGCACAGCACTTCGGCAACAATTTCGCATTTGCAGTCAACTTCCTGGGGGGAAGAAAAAATGGTCGGCATCACCGGTGTCATCTGGTATCCACGCGGCGCAGCGCCCAATTCAGCTGCTCTGATCGCCGGTGCTGGTCCGGTACCACTGACAATTGCCGGCGACGCCTGGTCTGCGGTGGCAGCTGGACTCGGAGACACCGCGTCGACGGTCACGCGGGTAATGGCGAATCTACGAACCGGCTGGTCAGGTGATGCTGCTGACGCCGCGTTGACCAAGTTCGGCCCTTTCCAGGAGTGGGCCGCACAATCCGCAGCGCTCGCCCTGACAACCGGCGGTAAAGCGCAGGTTCAGGCAACGGCATACACCGTGGCGGCCGTCATGATGCCGCCATTGCCGGAAATCATGGCAGTAGACACGGCCAAAATAGCCGCATATTCCCTGGGCGGCGCGTTGACCGGTGCAGCTGCGGCTGCCGAGACTGCCGCGGAACTACTCAAGATACAAGCTGCGACGGCTATGGAAACCTACGATTCCGCTTCAGCGCATCTTGCGGTTCGGCAAGAATTCAACCCTCCGCCGTCCATCGCCACCTCCGATATCGCCGCGCACGACACCCGGCAGGTTGCCGTGGTGGGCCCGCCGCCGGTCAGTGCCTTCATCGAGCCGGTTCGCACGGCCGCGGCGGCAATCGCATCAGTTGTGTCCAATCCGGTATTCGGCGCTGCCGTTTCTCAGGTCGGTACGGCTCTCGGAGGCACTGTTCTCGGTGGTGCAGCAGCTGCCACCAACGCTGCCGCAGCCGCTGGGGCTACCGCCATTACCGCCGCCGGCGCCGTATCAGCCGGCGCGGGACTCGGAACCGGGCTGGGCGCCGGCGCAGCCTCACCACTGAGCTCACCACTGACTGCCCTCACCGGACTGGCCGGCGGTACTACCGGCAGGCATGCAGCGGCTACTACCGCTGCTGCTGCGACCAGCCCCTTCGGTACAGGCTCTTCCGCCAACGGCGGAGTGGGCGCTGGCAGCTCCCTACGAGTCGAAAGCAGCGCGAGCCAGATCACGCCGCGTGCTGCGTCAGCAGCTCCTTCAGGCGCAGTCATGAACGCGGGCTCTGCCGACGCTCTCCGCACCGATACCGTCCGCACTGATCCCGCACGTTCCCAGTCGGGATCCGGGTCCGCCCCGATGGGCGGCGGCCGTCATGCTGCAAAAACGGACGACGATTCCGAAGATCACGACACCCCTGACTACCTCAAACACTTCGAGCATTTCGCCGACGGCCGGACGGTCATTCCATCGGTGATCGGCGTTGCCGATGAAGACGTTCAGCCATGATCGACCTCGGGATATCACCCCTGACCGGCACTTTACCCACTATCACCGTGACATCCGCCGAGATCGAGTACGCCCGCGATTGCCTCGGTCTCGATGTGCTTCCGGTCGTGCTCGGCGGGACCGCTTTTTCGGGATCCACCGCTGAACGCAAGGAATCAATGGACGGAGCTGCCGTCACATTGGCCCAGCAGGGCCTGCTCCCCGGCGGGGAGATACATCCTGAGCTCAACACCGCACTGGTGGCGTTGACGCATCCAGTGCAGGAGCTGGCATTGCGCCGCCACTGCGGCGGCACCATCACCCGAGTGTGCGTCACTCAGAGTGAATCTGCCTGCATAGAAGCAACATTCAACGCAGAAACGGCTACCTACACACTGCGTGGTGTTGAGTCCGACCCCGCCGATTCCATCCTGCGCGCGCTGGGTCCGTGCACCGCCATGCAGATCGCCGTTGTCAACGCACCGACTGATGAATTGAGCATCGCATTCAATGCCGGGCCCGACATCGACACATTGGTTTCTGCGCTGACCAATGCCGGGGTGCCGCCGATTGAAGCCGGTCAGCTCGGAAATGCCCTCGTCGACTGCACTGCGTTCACCGAAATTGTGGGCATTACGCATGCTCTCGGTTCCGCGCACCTACCGGCAGGAACTGTGACGGTCTACGACACTGCGCTCGGTCGTTTGGTGGCGTCGTCAAGTTTGTCGGCCGACGGCACACCCTGGACCTCGATCAGTGCCGGAACATCAACTCGACTGACCCAAGCAGTAAACAGGCTGGTAGAGAATCTGGAGAGCTCGTCAGCAACGCCCTCCAGGTAACCTCGAGCAGTCCCCTCAACGCCCGGAGTTCTACCGCAGCATGCTTTCATCCAACCTCACCAGCAGTACCGTCGAGCCCCCACAGAACAAACGAACAACCCAATACCGTCAGGACCTGAACGGCCTGAGGGGCCTCGCCATCGCTTTGGTGGTCGTCTTCCACGTGTGGTTCGGCAAGGTGTCCGGCGGAGTCGACGTCTTCTTGGTGCTGTCCGGCTACTTCTTTGTCGGCTCACTGGTGCGCCGGGCAGAGCATAGTTCTCCGTCGCCCAATCCCCTGCCAGCACTGCGCCGAGTCTTCGTGAGGCTCTTCCCGCCGATCGCTGCCGTAGCCTTTCTCACGGCAATTGCCAGTCTGCTGCTTTTGCCGCGCACTCGATGGGCAGATCTCGCCGACCAGCTGACAGCGGTTCTGGGCTTCTTCCAAAACTGGCAGCTGGCTCTCACCGCGAACGACTATCTTGCCGCCGACGGTTCGGTATCGCCTCTCCAGCATTTGTGGTCGATGGCCGTTCAAGGTCAGTTCTATCTGCTTGCCATCGTCGTAGTTCTCACTACCGCGTCAGTTGTTTCGCGCACCAGGCCGGAACTTCTGCGTGCCACTCTCGCTGCGGTTTTCATCGTTCTGGCGGCCGGTTCATTTGTCTACGCCACGGTGATGTCGTCACACGATCAAGCCTGGAACTACTACGATTCCGCCGCCCGCCTGTGGGAACCATCGGTGGGCGCTCTCGCCGCCTTGATGCTGACACGCTGGAACATCACAAGGGTCGGGGCGTGGCCTCCGGCTCTGCGAACAATTCTCGGCAGTGCCGGCCTCTTCTCCATCCTTCTGTGCGGATTCTTCCTCGATGGCTCACAACAATTCCCCGGCCCGTGGGCGCTGGTTCCCACACTTGCGACCATCGCACTGATCGTCAGCGGGACTGGCGGGGGTGACAAGCCCTGGACCGCAGCGGTTCTCGCGCACCCCGCCTTGGCCTGGCTGGGTTCCTTCGCCTTTGCGCTGTATCTGGTCCATTGGCCGATCCTGATCTTTACCCTGGTCGTTACCGGGCGCCCCGAGGCCGACTTCTTCAGCGGGGCATTGATCATCACTGCATCGATTGCTGCAGCTCATGCACTGCGCCAGGCAGTCGAGGCGCCCATCGAACGCGGCAATCGGGCACGTCGACCGATCCTTCTCACTTCGGTGATCAGCGGACTCGTCATCGTCGCCTCAATGTTCGCCTGGCAGGGGTACGTGGGAAGTCACAGCACCGGACAACGAGCGGCCGATACCCTCGACATCCACACCCACCCTGGCGCCCTCGCTCTGACCAACGGCGCCAAAACCCCGCGTGCATCGATGGTTCCGTCCATTTTTGATGCGTCCCTGGATCTTCCGGCCACCACGCTCGACGGATGCATCGCAGATTTTCAGCAGAACAACATCGTTCATTGCACGTACGGCGACGAGAATGCAAACCGCACTATCGCCTTGGCGGGCGGATCCCATTCCGAGCATTGGATTACCGCACTCGACGAACTCGGACAGAGTCACGGATTTCGTGTCGACACCTACTTGAAGATGGGGTGTCCCTTGACTGCCGGAGATGGACCGAGCGACTACCCGGATTGTGTCGACTGGTCGAACAGCGTCATCGACGAACTGGCAACAACGGCAACGGACTTCGTATTCACCACAGCCACCAGGCCCAGTCCGGACGGCCCTGGCGATGTGACGCCCGAAGACTACGTCAACGTGTGGCGGGAACTGGGGCAGCACGGAACCCAGGTTCTTGCGATTCGTGACACGCCCTGGCTGCACTATGACGGCGTGCCGTACCGGGCGGTGGACTGCCTGGCCACGGCTACGTCGCCGGATCATTGCGCGCTTCCGCGGCCGGACATGCTCAGCGATGTCAATCCCGCGTCGGCGGCAATCGCAGACCTCTCCAACGTGCGCCTACTGGACGTGAGCGATGGCGTCTGCGGTCCGGAACTGTGCCGCGTGGTCGAGGGAAATGTGTTGGTGTACCACGATTCCCATCACCTCACGGCGAGTTACGTCCGAACCTTGGTGCCGGAACTGGAACGGCAGTTGGGCTCGGCTACCGACTGGTGGTGAACCGGTTCAGCCCATCACGTCGTCGGCGCCCGGTATCAGCCTGTGCTCGAACGGCGGGTTCACCGTTCCCCACCGCAAGCAATCCCAGCCGCCGTCTACGCGCGGAATCAGCTCGACGCTTTCGGTGTTCGCCAGGTGATTGTTAGCCGCAAACAGTCCGGGAATGCCCGAAAGTTGCGCGGCAACCAGTCGGATGGCGGCGCCATGACTGACTACGACGATGTCGCCGTTGCCGGACGGATCGCCGAGGAACTCCTCGCGCAGCGAGTTGATCACGGGGACATACCGTTCCAGGACGTCGTAGGCGGTCTCACCGCCGGGGATACGCTCCCCGAGGTTGCCGGTATGCCAATGATGAAAGGTCTCGACAAACAGACGGTGCGCCTCTTCGTCGGTGCGATCTTCGAGGTCGCCGGCTTGCACTTCATGCAGACCGTCACGCACGTCCAGCGAAACGCCGGCCGCTTGTTCCACGAATCCCGCTGTCTGCCTTGCCCTCAACGCCAACGACGACACCAAAGCCAGCGGCGGCGTAGCAGCCAGGCCGACGCCCAGGGCCTCGGCCTGAGCCAACCCCTGCGGGGTCAGTTTGGCACCGGGCAGTGCAGTATCGAGACGCTTGGCGACGTTGGCTTCCGTCTGGCCGTGCCGAACGAGGATGAGCCTGCCGGTCATCGCTCCCCCTCTCCGCGCTTGAGATCTTCGATCCATGAAATAGCTTCTTCGTCCGAGGGAGGTTGCGGACCTGTTGAATTCGCAGTTGCCCAGGATCCCAGGAACCGGACGCCGGACTTTCGATGCAATGCGCGCATCGCCTCTGCGACCAGCGAGTCCTCGACGTGCCCGACACAGTCGACGAAGAATCGGTAAGTTCCCAGCTCCGTACGCATCGGCCGGGATTCGATTCGTGTCAGATCGATTCCGCGAGCGGCAAATTCAGAAAGTGCCGTAACCAACGATCCGGGGGCGTTGTCGAGATGCAAGACCAGCGCTGTGCGGTCGGCCCCTGTCCGGGCCGGCACGGGGGCAGCCTTGGTGACCAGGACGAAGCGCGTCACGGCGCCGCCCACGTCGGCGACGTTGTCGGCCAGACTTGCCAGATCGAGCATCCGGCCGGCCAGCGCAGTGGATACCCCGGCGTCGACGGTTCCCGCCTGGACGTCTAGAGCGGCACCGGCATTGGAAGATGCAAGCACTACCTCCGCGCTCGGGAGATTAGCTGCGATCCAACCACGGACCTGGGCGCTCGCATGAGGGTAGGCGCCAATGGTGCGCACCTGATCTGCGGTGATACCAGGCCGAGTCAGGATCGAGAAGCTCACCTCGATCTCGGTCTCCGCGACAATCTGCAGGGGCGAACCCAGCGCGAGGGAATCGAGCGTCGGCGCGACTCCGCCTTCCACCGAATTCTCGAACGGTACGACGGCACCGTCGACAACACCGTCGCGAACCAGATCAAGCGTCGCCGGTGGACTGCCGGCGGGCACGCGTTCGACGGGTTCGTCGAACGTGCCCTCGGCCTCGAACTGGGCGAGCGCTATCTCCGTGAAGGTTCCCGACGGACCGAAATACGCGATTTTTGGCACGTCTCAAAGATTACGCATCCCGGTGCCACGTCTCAGCTCAAACCCGCCGCCCGAAGTTCATTTTCGACGGACTCCGGATCGGCAACCTCGATCGTGAGCAGAACTTCGCGCAATGCCGTCGCCGCTTCGGGGATCAAGCCGGCCAATTTTTCCGGCTTCGGATCGAGGATCGCCGCGCGGGCGTCGTCGCCGCGCAGAGCTGCCATGGTTCCGCACAGCAGAGCGATGACCTCGGCCGTATCCGCTGCTTGGGCTACAAATCCCACCGATTCGTGTGCCACCACCGCAAGAAAATCGGCGATCTCGGCCGGCGCGCGCCCCGACGCGAGACCCGGAATCCGTCCGCCGGCGCACAGGAGCGCTGCCGATTCGGCTGGAGACAAAATCTCGTCGCCTCCGTCGACATACACCGCGAGCGGCGCGGACAAGTTCAGGGCGATGGCGTCGTCGATCTGCTCGGCGGTGCATTCCAGATCGAACCGAACAGCTTCAGGCTCGGCCGGCAGTTCCGCGGGATCGATGTCGAGAAGCACTACGACGCGTCCCGCGGATTCAGCCTCGAGCAGCGTCGACGCCGGTACGACGCGTGACGCGCCGAGCAGGAGTCCGTCGAGGAGTCCGCGGGATTGTTTCGGGGGCAACCCGAGTGTGAGAGGTATGGCCACCCCTCAACCGTAGTTCAGGTGGTTTTTGCCGAAGTCTTGCGATTCACCTCACCAGAGATTAGGTTAGGTTTACCTCATTGCATGATGGGTTCCGGAGATTCACCGACGAGGAGGCAAGCATGGATACACGAACCAAAACCGGTCCGTCCACCGCCGAGCGTGTGCGTAGCGCCTGCGTACGAGCACAAGACGCGGTTCTTGCGATCGAAGGCAGCGAGCCGACAGTCACGTCGCTGCACCACCTCCGGTCCAATGGCGACATCGTCGTTGCAGTGCCCGCGACGTCCACCGCCACGGCTCTGGCGTGGAGCGCCGGCAACGGCGGCCTGCCCGCAGTAATCGAACTCACCGACCACGCACCATTGGCTCTGCGGGAACCCGTCCGCTCACTCGTCTGGTTGCGCGGCACGCTGCACGCCGTGCCCGACTACGAATCGCGAGTTCTCGCCGACGACGTCGCCTCCGAACATCCGCACCCCGCGCTCCTCGACCTCGGTCACACGTCGGTTCTCCTTCGCCTGACCCTCACGTCGGCGGTCGTCGCAGATTCCTCGGGCGCCGAACCCGTCGCCGTAGACGAACTTCTCGGCGCCCAGCCGGATCCGTTCTGCGAGATGGAAACAGCCTGGCTGCAGCACCTTGACGACGATCACAGTGACCTTGTGGACCTGCTCACACGAAAACTGCCCGCGTACCTGCGCACCGGACGGGTGCGTCCGCTGAGCGTCGATCGCTACGGACTGCGGTTGCGCGTCGAAGACAACGCCGGCGATCGTGATTTCGCGATGCCGTTCGCCCAACCCGTCGACGACGCCATCTCACTGAGTCGAGCAATCCGCATCCTCGTCGGCTGCCCGTTTCTGAACGGTTTGCGCAGCGGCTAGCGTTGCGCGGGTGAATGCCCGCGAAACTGTCCGCTCGTGGTTGGCTCCGCCCGCTCCCGCCGGGCCGACGCTCGATGCGTCGGCGCGCCGAGGTGTCTGGATCGAGATCACGATCGTCCTGCTGGTCACGTTCGGTCTCAGCGGCTTGTCCGGCATCTTGTCGCTTCTCGAATCCTTGGCGACGCCGGTAGCCCTGTCCGATCAGACGGTGGCTCTCAATCCGTCGCGGGCAACCATCGACTGGATTGACCTGGCACGCCAATTACTGAGCGTTGCAAGACTTTTCGCCTGGGCAGCCCTTGGCCTCTACTTGCTGTGGCGAGCGGGAATCGGTCCCACCGCAGCGGGCCTCACGCCCAAACCGAAACTACGACGCGACATCGCTCCCGGCTTCGGACTGGCCGCGCTGATCGGGCTTCCCGGCCTCCTCTTCTACCTCGTCGCACAAGCACTGAACATCAATCTCACTGTCCAAGCGAGTGCACTCGACGACCACTGGTGGCGCGTCCCGATTCTGATTCTGTCGGCGATCGCGAACTCTAGCGCCGAGGAAGTTCTAGTAGTCGCGTATCTGATCAGCAGGTTGCGCGCCCTCGGCTGGAGCGAGAATTCCTCACTCCTCGCGTCGTCACTTCTGCGTGGCAGCTATCACCTGTACCAAGGTTTCGGCGGGGGCGTCGGCAACGTGATCATGGGCCTCGTTTTCGGCCGATACTGGCAGCGAACTGGTCGGTTGTGGCCGTTGGTCATCGCGCACGCTCTCATCGACATGGTCGCGTTCATCGGTTACGCCCTACTGCGCGATCACGTGGGCTGGCTGCCGTGACCGGTACCGTGAACAGGTGACCGGCGACTCCGAAAATCCTCAGCGCCCGCCGCGGCCCGTCCCACCGAACCCGGGCAGGCCGCGTCAGGGCCCGCCTCCGCGTGGGCAAGTGCCGCCCCGTGGTCAGGTGCCGCCGCGTGGTCAGGTGCCGCCGCGTCGGCCTGAACCAACGCAGGTCATCAGGCGTGACGGCCGCCCGCAGCAAAACCGTCCACCTCACAACACACCACCCCAGAACACACCACCCCAGAACCAAGCGTGGTCACAAGCTCAGGCGCAGCCGAACCGCAACGAGTGGGCTCCCACGCAGCAGCCACAGCAGTATCGAGGGACACCTCCCCCGCAACAACGTCGGCAGGCGCCCCCGCCGCCGCGGAGAACGCCACCCAACCAGCCCCCGCCTCGTCCTCAACAAGCCCGTCCGCAGCCACCCAAACCGCGTCGACGACGCCATTGGGGCCGACGCATCGGCATCACCGCGTTGGTGTTGCTGCTCGCGTTTGTCGGAGCGATCTTCTACGTCGACAATTCCCTGAATCGGATCGACGCCCTGCCCGACTATCCGGGCCGAGTGGCGGATACTCCGGGCACCAACTGGTTGATCGTCGGTTCCGACAGTCGCGACGGCCTCACTCCGGAGCAGGAGCAAGAGCTCGCGACCGGCGGCGATACCGGGCCCAAGCGCACGGACACGATCATGCTGGTTCACGTCCCCAAGAGTGGGAAGACCACGATGGTCAGCATCCCGCGCGATTCGTACGTGCCGATTCCGGGTGAGGGTTCCAACAAGATCAATGCTGCATTTGCCTGGGGCGGTGCGCCTTTGCTGGTGCAAACCGTCGAGCAGGCGACGGGTGTGCGGATCGACCATTACGCCGAGATCGGATTCAGCGGTTTCGCGGGCATCGTCGACGCCGTCGGTGGGGTCAACGTCTGTCTGCAATCTCCGATCGACGATCCGTTGGCCGGCATCAATCTGCCGGCCGGCTGTCAGGACCTGGCGGGCAAGGATGCGCTCGGATTCGTGCGTACCCGTGCAACTGCGATGGCCGATCTGGACCGGATGAACAATCAGCGCCAGTTCATGTCGGCGTTGTTGTCGAAGGCCACCAGTCCGACGACCTTCCTCAATCCGTTCCGGCTTTGGTCCCTCGTCACTGACGCGGCAAAATCGTTGCAGGTCGACAAGAGCGATCACATCTGGAATCTGGCATCACTGGCGTGGGCATTGCGCGGCGGAATGACAACAACGACGGTTCCCGTCGGCGGCTTCGATTACGTCGACGGTGCGGGCGATGTTCTGTTGTGGGACAAGGCTCGTGCGTCCTCGTTCTTCGATGCCCTCGCCAACGATCAACAGATCCCGGCAGATCTGATCACGGTCGGGTGAACCACGTAGCTTCCTCGATCGAGCATCCAACCAGTAACCTGAACGGATGACACAGGCGAAGAACTCGAGCGAATTCACCATCCTTCTGCGTGAGCAGATCCGCAATGAGTTCACTGCGTCTCAGCAGTACATCGCGGTTGCGGTGTACTTCGACTCGCATGATCTTCCGCAGATGGCGACGCGTTTCTACAGTCAGGCCGACGAAGAACGCGGCCACGCAATGATGATGATCCAGTACCTGCTCGACAATGACCTCGACGTCGATGTCCCCGGCATCGACGGGGTTGTCACCAAGTTCGAAAACGTCCGCGAGCCCGTCGAATTGGCTCTGAAGCAGGAGAAGACGGTCACCGAGCAGGTGACTCGTCTGGCTCGCACTGCCCGCGATACCGGCGATTACTTGGGCGAGCAGTTCATGCAGTGGTTCCTCAAGGAACAGGTCGAGGAAGTTGCCAGCATGACAACTCTGTTGTCCATCGTGGATCGGGCCGGCGGCAATCTGTTCCATCTCGAGAATTTCGTTGCGCGAGAGATGAACAATCCGACTGTCGCGGACGCTACATCCCCGAAAATTGCGGGCTCCGGAGCCTGATCAATTAGGCGTGCATTAGTTTGGGAACGCTTACCACAATAAGGCTGGGCTAGGATGACATAGCCTTTGACCTGCACTATTTTGGTATTCATGACTTCTGGTGATTCTCACACGACCAAATTCCATGCCTTGCTGCGAGACCAGATTCGTAACGAGTTCAATGCCTCGCATCAGTACATCGCGACGGCTGTTTATTTCGACAATGCCGACCTTCCACAGCTTGCCAAGCACTTCTACAAGCAAGCTGTGGAAGAGCGCAATCACGCAATGATGATCGTGCAGTATTTCCTCGATCGCGATATCAATGTCGAACTCACGGGCGTCGACGCAGCCAAGTCCGACTTCAAGGATGTGCGCGAGCCGATTGCGCTCGCTGTCGTCCAAGAGAAGACGGTCACCGAGCAGATCGTTCAGCTTGCCAGCACCGCCCGTGAAGAGGGCGACTACCTGGGCGAGCAGTTCATGCAGTGGTTCCTCAAGGAGCAGGTCGAGG
>NZ_JASHKR010000011.1 GCF_030056815.1 Rhodococcus sp. IEGM 1379 | reverse complement strand
CGGCACCGCCGAACGATCGACCCGAACCCAGCCGGCACCCCACCGCCGGCACCCAACCAACTCGACGATCACCCACCACCGGGACATGTCGTCACCGCAGGTCAGAACCTAAAACACCTCCCCCACAACCCAGCACCACAACCCCGCCCGGCAGGCGCCGGCACCCAACCACCACAGGAAAGGGGGACGTGTCATCACCCCAGGTCAACACACATAAACGTTCTCTTGCACTTGTTCAACCTCAAACAGCCCCAGGTCCGCCCTCATGCAGGCACCAGCAGCAGGTGTGGGCGCGACGCCGATCCCAGGGCCTCAATGGATCACCGACGTGATGTCGTCAGGCCTGAACAACCTGAACATGTGGACCGCGCTGGCGTTGCCCGCCAGCCCTCACCTCCACAGCCCCCGATTGGGCCTTCGTCAACAACGATCAAGAAGGACGTAGCATCCACACATGCACGTCGACATCGAAGGCGCCACCCGGATCGCCCGCCTCGCCGCAGAATTCGACTGGACCTGGGCCGTCGACGACCTCGAACCCTTCTGCGCACAAGCTGGATGGGAGCTCGTCGAACTCAGGCAAGGTGGCGGCTCGATACGGACGAACCTTCATGTCAGCCGGCCGACGGCGCACATGTTCGGGCGGCAACACAGAATGGATTGGATCTCGATCTTAGTCACGGATCTGGCAGATGACGCTACGCCCATGACAGTGGTGCGTCCGCTGCTGGGCGAAGGGTTCACGAACCTCACTGCGGCACTTACTGCACTCCTGGGGACAGCCACGAGCGCCGAACCCAAACCTGAGGCAACTATCCGGTGGGATCTGCCGAAAGCGGTCATTTCACTGCACCTGAGTGTCAGTGCGATCTACCTCGATTTGACGAGTCCGGGATATCAGGCATGGGCGGATGAGCCCGAACCGGAGTACGAGGACGAGGACGAGGACTAGCGATCGAGGTCGGCGAGATCGCATCCGGTGCGGAAACAGGTTTGCGCGCCTATCCGCAGGCCAACGAGGTGCGACGAAATTTTGAGGCTAGTTCCCGGTGTTCGGTGACGGTCCAGCCTGCGGCGGCACAGAATCGGTCGAGGTCATCTTGACCAGGTCCAGTCGAATTCTGTTGCCAGGCAAAAGATTTCTGCAGAACAGTCAAAGTCGGTTCGCCTGGTCGCATCGCACTGTGGCTGGAATGGATCCATGCCGTCGACGGCCTCCGAGCAGTCGAATTCTTCCTGAAGACCGGCGAGGTGGGCGGTGCACACGTATGCGCGGATAGGGTGGCTGTAGCGATATCTGCGTGCTACACCTCCTCGTCGGGCCAATTGACGATGTACTCGTCGATTTGGTACTCGTCGATTTGGTCTTCTTCTGCTCGGTATTGAGGGCTTGCAATGTTCACGAAGCAGTCCCGCTTTCCCCGATAGGCAGTGACCACCACGGTAGAGAGGTCCCACCGCATCCTGTCCTCCCCACGACGAGTAGGAAGCCCAAGCTCAGTCGACAATCGATGAGACAGTCCGTTGAACCACACCTCTGGCAGCCCGCTGGATTCAGCTTCCTGTGTACCCAAGCGATCCGTGACGTCGAAGTCGATCGCCTGGACGCTATTCGTGTCTAGATCCGCGGACCCTCCAGGACGTGCAATGTTGAGGTCTGTTGTTATCGACGCACCTCGTTCCCGGTGTTCGGTGACGGTCCAGCCTGCGGCGGCACAGAATCGGTCGAGGTCATCTCTTGACCAGGTCCAGTCGAATTCTGCTGCCAGGCATACAATTTCGGCAGCACGGTCAAAGTCGGTACGCATGGTCGAATCGTACTGTGAAGGTGGCACGGGGCACTCCTTGATGTCAGGGGGTTGGCGCGGGATCTTTGATCTCGTAGGCTGACCACGGAGCCGTCGAGGCCGAGGTCATGGGTCAGAGGTGAGCAAGCAACGCGTACGCGCGGCGACCTGTCGCTTGCCTGATTGTCAGTTTCAGAAGGTCCCTGCATCGTTGGATCGAATCATCACGCCCAAACGCGCTCAGCGCCCTCCTGCGGGTTCCGGTGTGCGTTTTGACCATCAACAAAAACTGTTCATTCCGAACTAGTCGTTGCAGGTTCAGTGCAAGGCGTGCAATCAGGTGGCTCGCGCAACGTGCACGCTGGTTGCAGCCAGGTAGAACACGTCCGCACGCTTGAACACGCCAGCATCGTCATGAGGATCGAGTAGCCGATCAACCGTGGCGAGATCGGTCTCGTCGAGCCGACCTTGTCCCGTTTTTCGGAGTCGGGTCAAGGTCGTATGCAGCATCTGGCGTGTGTCATCGTCGACCGGCGCCGGCCGATCCACCAGAAACGATCGACTACCCATCGAGGTGAGTCCGGCCGCGGCGAGCATTTCCGGCCAGCTCTCCACTCGTTCGGTCGCTCCGGGCAGACCTGCCCGCATCGCGGTGAACCAGTCTTCGCCAGCGGCATCGAGACGAGCTTGTAAGCCCGGTCGACCGATACCGATATCGCGTGGCAGGAACCGGAACGGTAGACCGCCTTCGGAAATGGCTAGCAATCCACCAGGATTGAGCAGTTGGCCGAGTCGGGTGACGACTTGCTGCTGATCGCCGACGTGATGCAGCGCGTCGCTGGCCCAGACGAGATCGGCAGTGCCCAAGCCGTCGTAGCCAGCCGGAAGTTCGGCGTGCCGAACCTCGACACGATCACCGAGTCCGAGCCGGTCGGCACGCAGCCGCACCTGGTCGAGCATGGCAGGCGTGGCATCGACAGCGACAACCACCGCACCGGGAAAAGCATTCGCGAGTAGCTCGGTTCCCACTCCGGGGCCGCTGCCGATGTCGAGAATCCGCTGCACCGGAGTCGAATGCGTTCCTGATTCGCCGCAGCGGTCGCGCAGCCAGCTCATGGCTGACGCGAAGAACCCGGACCGAACTTGCGCACTGCGTTCGAGGTGGGTGATCCGTTGCGTCCAGTTCACATCTGCATTGTTGTGGGAGTGGTTGCTCATCGGGGTGATCTTTCCGCAATGACAACCCGCAGCCCGATAGCGACACTCTCCGCAGGATCATCGAGACGAACTGGCAAGAATGGCCGACAGCGCCTGCAATCGCGGAGGATTGCCGATCCGGAACCAACGTGCTCAGCGCCATCCTGCGGGTTTCAGTGTGCGTTTTGATCATCGACAAAACGGACGGTAACCCACAAAAACCTGCGCTGAAAACTCGTGCAGCCAGTCAACTGCCTTCCCAGTACGCTCAATAATTATGATCGAGAACCTGTTAGCCGAGGCCGGACTGAGCGAGTGCTCGCGGGCTGGCATGGACTGCCCGGGGTTTGGCACAGGCCTGCTCGAAATCACGATCTTCGGTATTCTCGCCATCGCTTGGCTGATGGTGGCAGCATCCGCTACTGTCGCGATCCTTTCCTCGAAACTCCCAGTTCGTGAACAAATGTTGTGGTTGGTTGCGGTATGGGTCATTCCTGTAGTTAGCGGAGTTATGTGGTTCATTCATGCGAGGGTTCGTTCGTCCGCGACACCAACTGACCGCACAAGTTGACCTTGACAGGAAAACCGGAACCCATCGTCGACGAGGAGTACTAGTTGCGGCCACATCAGCTCGCGAAGCGTGTCTGCATAGGTTCTCTTGCCGCAGCAACTCTGATCGTTACGACAGCGTGTAGCAGTGATGAAGGGAAGTTGACGCCTGTCGAGAGCACAGAAATGAACGAAGCCATGGCGAGCCGTGGACTCACGATCCCACCCTCATTTACGTTCAACAATGGCTATGAAAGCAAAGGATTTGTCGGCTCGAGCTCGTACAGTGCGCAATACGACGCACCTCTACCCGTAGATCGTGCTATCAACGAAATCTCGGAAGCGAACCCTAAGTTTCCCGCCACGCAGCCGATTCTGTGTTCCGACCCCACGCTGACTTCACCCTCATGGAAGCTCGCTGGATTTGCATGCGCTGAGCAGATGTCAATGACCAGTTACCCGGGAACTGCAGGAAATTTCGACACAATTACGTTGATTCTGACGGGCGATGACAGCGACACACATTTGTACGTTCGTGCGGAGGGGCACTGACATATCGCCTGCAACCATGCAACGAATCCCACTCTTCCGGATCCGGAAAACCGGCTAAAGCCGTGATGGAAATGATGGCCACCGTCATCGAACACCTCGACGCCACTGACGTCAGATCTACCGCCAACGGACACCCGAAGTGGGACTGTCCAGTAATGGGTGTTTCGGCCCGACAAGCTGAGTGAATGCTCAGCGAGGAGGTGCCAAGATGACGACACTGGAAGATGTGACGAAGAAGAGGGCCGAGCCCTCCGCGGAAGCTGCGGCGGCCACGGAACTGGTGCGACTCGCCGAGGAACAGGGCCTGTCGTTGACCGGGCCGGACGGGCTGCTCAAACAGTTCACCAAAACCGTCCTCGAAACCGCCCTGAACGAAGAGATGACCGAGCACCTCGGCCACGACAAGAACCAAGCCCCGCCGGATCGGGAATCGACGAACATCCGGAACGGAACCCGGCCGAAAACGGTGTTGACCGAGGCAGCCGGCCACGTCCCGATCGAAGTCCCGAGAGACCGGGAAGGGACGTTCGAGCCGCAGATCGTCAAGAAACGTCAACGACGCCTCAACGGGGTCGACGAGATTGTGTTGTCGTTGTACGCCAAAGGATTAACGACCGGTGAGATCTCCGCTCACTTCGCTGAAATCTACGGCGCATCCGTCTCGAAAGAAACCATCTCGCGGATCACCGACAAGGTACTCGAGGAGATGCAGGAGTGGTCTGCCCGTCCGCTCGACGAGGTGTACGCGGCGATTTTCATTGACGCAATCGTCGTCAAAGTTCGAGACGGGCAGGTCGCGAACCGGCCGATTTATGCCGCGATCGGTGTCAGTCTCGACGGCAGCCGGGACGTGCTCGGATTGTGGGCCGGAACGGGCGGTGAGGGCGCAAAATTCTGGAGGTCCGTGCTGACCGATATCCGCAATCGGGGCACCCGGGACGTGTTCTTCCTGGTCTGCGACGGATTGAAAGGCCTACCGGAAGTGGTCGAGCACGTATGGCCGGCCACCACGGTCCAAACCTGCATCGTGCATTTGATCCGAAACACGTTCCGGCTGTCATCTCGCAAGGACTGGGATGCGCTCAAACACGATCTCAAGCCGATCTACACGGCACCGTCCGAGCCGGCAGCGCGGGCCGCATTCGACGATCTCGCCGAACATTGGGGCAAGACGTATCCGGCGATCATCCGGCTGTGGACCAATGCCTGGCAGGAGTTCATCCCGTTCCTCGACTACGACATCGAGATACGCCGAGTCCTGTGTTCTACCAACGCGATTGAATCCCTCAATGCCCGCTATCGGAGGGCGGTGAAAGCTCGTGGCCATTTCCCTACTGAGGCTGCCGCGCTGAAATGCCTCTACCTGGTGACGCGTTCACTCGACCCGACAGGCAAGGGCCAGGCACGATGGACAATGAGGTGGAAGCCTGCTCTGAATGCGTTTGCGATCACGTTCGCTGATCGTTGGCCGGGATCGGAAACTTACTGATGAAAACCGGCCGAAACACCGTTAGCGAGATAGACCCCCCGAAGTACCCGGAACGGAACGAGGCGGCGGTGGGTGCAGGTGTGGGAGGTTTGGTGGATGTTTCGGGTTGGCGGCGCTTCGAGGGTGATCTCTTACATCAAGGTGGGGTTGGTGCTGGCGGGTTCGGGGTTGTTGTATTTGTTGTTCGGCAGTAGTTCCCAGTTGATCACTGAGTTTTTCCCGACGTGTCCTGTGCAGCTAGAGGTAGAGATTCCGGTGGAGAGTTTGGATCAGCCCGCGCTTCATGGCTGCAATGCCGAAGGTGTGAAGATTCGCTTGCCCGGCGACTGGGGTGTCTTCGAAGTTGGCCCGATAAACATCGTATTCGGGCGGGCGAATGCTGACAGGTCCGCCGGGTTCATCATGGTGAACTCAGGCATGGACGGGGTCGGAGTTTTGTATCGCGCTGATGGCGGGCAACGGATCTGGGGGACTACGGAGGTTGCTTGCCGAAAATTGTATGAAGCTATTTGGTGATCCTGGTGGCTCCTGCAATACAACGAACCCTGGGCCTGATTCCACGCGAGACCCCAGCAACCGAAACGCCCTCAGATCATTCCTGCAGGTTTGGGCGTGCGTTTTGACCATCGACATACCGGACTGTTGCTCGGCGGCCAGCGGCCTGGACCATTTTTGTCTGGCTGGTTCGGTTTCCGTTCACGTTCAATTCCGATTGATCGCGCACGGCCTGGGTGAGCACCATCGAACATTCGGGTGGTGCTCACCTCTCTATTTTCTAAATTTCGATAACGGGCGTGGACGGTCGCGATTCGGATTCAGGCCACAATTGCATGAAATACCTCTCCGTCAAGTCCTCACCGAGTTCTTGATCATCGTTCTCTAATTCCCGCCCGGTTGCGTAAAGTCGAACTCTGTAACGACCCGGGGAGGAAATAAGACTGACGTCCGGGAAATCTGCAGTCTGTTCCAGATCGAGAAGTCGAACATCTGCGGAGTCGAATATTGTAGAGACTTCTTGCATTTGTTTCCAACCTTCGGCCAGAAGCGGAGGTTCTCCGTCGTATTCTGCAGATCGGAAATGAACCGCACCCATCACCGTGGCTGTGCTGAGCACAAGCAATCGTTGATCTTCGAACCAATTGATCAGATCAGGGTGTGAATAAAAATCTTCAAACGGGACACCGACTCACTGAAACGGCAACATAGCGCCCTGCATCGCATAAAGTTCCGCCTCGATCATAGATATCCCTTTCTTGTTCAAACGCGTAGAGACTGTGCAGCCGCGCTGAGAAGACGCGAATCGCAAGGCCTCATTTAGTCAGAATCCGAGCGCACGTTCTCGCCGTACGAGATTCCAACCCGTCATGGAAACGAGCGCCCCCGATCGCGGTCCCGAAAAGGGGGCCACCAACGATCAGTCCAATTATGAATTGGTACACCGAAACCTTGTCGATCCATATCGACTGGAAATCGGTCGGCTGGTAGCCGGCCATCCACGGGAGGTTACCCGGTGCAAGGAGTTCGGATAACGAAACGAATAGTGCTGTCGATGAACCGAGTCCGCCACGCCTGCACTGTCGTTTCGATATCAGCTTGTTGCAACGATCGGTAGAAACCACCCGACCCGCATTCACCTTGTGGACCGTACAAAACAGGGGAGGGAGACCGTGCCGAGGGCAGGAGAAGACCAGCAAGGTTCGATCCGCTACGCCCTTGCCGATTCCTGCTCTGTCAAGTCTTCGGCAGGCCATGACGGCGCCTTTGCCGACGCCAACCGTCGGCGTGCACTTCACGACGTGTGGTAGAAACCGATAAGTATTGTTTACAGGTTACCCATCGGTAACTTATGCGGATGGGGATCGGTGGCGAAGTTCGACACCGAACATGGAGGGGCTCGACATGAATACTGTGACCGTCACCCTGGGGGTGATCGGCGTCCTGTTGAGCCTGCCGTGTTGGGCATCGTTCTTCGGCGGCGTATCGACAATGATCCGAACGATCCGTCTCGGCCAACCGGCACCCGATCGGTGGCACCCGTTCATCCCGCGCTTCAAGCAGATGATCATCGAGTTCATCGCCCACACACGGATGGCGAAGTTCCGCACCGTCGGCTGGGCACACTGGCTCGTCATGATCGGCTTCCTCTTGGGAATGTTCGTCGCGATGGAGGCCTACATCCAGACGTTCAACCCGGCAAGCGGGTGGCCGATCGTCAGCACGTGGCCTATGTACCATTTCGTCGACGAGCTTCTCGGGATCGTCACAGTTGTCGGCGTCCTGACTTTGATCGCAATCCGTCAGCTCAACCATCCACGCATCCCGGAGCGCCTGTCCCGTTTCAGCGGATCAAATTTCCGTGCAGCCTATTTCGTCGAGGCCGTTGTGCTTATCGAGGGCCTGGGCATGATCCTGGTCAAAGCCGGTCGCATCGCGATGACCGGCCATGCGAACCCGTGGACCGACTTCTTCACGATGCGTGTCGCCGAACTGTTGCCGGCGAGTCCGAACATGGTCTCTGCGTTTGCTTTCGTGAAACTGATGTCAGCGATGGTGTGGTTGGCGGTGGTCGGCCGCAACATCACCTGGGGTGTCGCGTGGCACCGCTTCTCCGCGTTCTTCAACATCTACTTCAAGCGTGAAGACGACGGAACCGTCGCACTCGGCGCAGCAAAGCCGATGATGAGCAAGGGCGTTGCCCTGACCATGGACAACGTCGACCCCGACACCGACACCCTCGGTACGGGTCAGATCGAGGACTTCTCGTGGAAGGGCTGGCTGGACTTCACGACCTGCACCGAGTGCGGCCGTTGCCAGTCCCAGTGCCCCGCCTGGAACACCGGAAAGCCGCTCTCCCCCAAGCTCCTCATCATGTCGCTGCGCGACCACGGTTACGCCAAGGCTCCGTACCTGCTCGCCGGTGGCCGCAAGGACATGGGCGGCGACGAGGTAGGCCTGGTCGACGCCGAAGGCAACGTCAACGAAGCTGCCCTCGCCGCAATTCCCGAAGCTGCCCGCCGCGAAGCCGAGCGCAAGCTCGTCGGCGAAACCACCTCAGGCGAGATGGCCCCGGTCATCGACGCCGAGACCCTGTGGAGCTGCACCAACTGTGGCGCCTGTGTCGAGCAGTGCCCCGTCGACATCGAGCACGTCGACCACATCATCGACATGCGCCGCTACCAGGTCCTGATCGAATCGGAGTTCCCCTCCGAGCTCGCCGGCCTGTTCAAGAACCTCGAGAACAAGGGCAACCCCTGGGGCCAGAACTCCAAGGACCGTCTCAACTGGATCAACGAGATGGACTTCGAGATCCCGGTCTACGGCCAGGACGCCGACACCTTCGAGGACTACGAGTACCTCTTCTGGGTCGGTTGCGCCGGCGCCTACGAGGACCGCGCCAAGAAGACAACGAAGGCCGTCGCCGAACTGCTCGCCACCGCGGGCGTCAAGTTCATGGTCCTCGGTGCCGACGAAACCTGCACCGGTGACTCCGCTCGCCGCGCCGGCAACGAGTTCCTGTTCCAGCAGCTCGCGATGCAGAACATCGAGATGCTGAACTCGGTCTTCGAAGGCGTCGAGCAGAAGAAGCGCAAGATCGTCGTCACCTGTGCGCACTGCTTCAACGCCCTCGGCAACGAGTACCCCGAGGTGGGCGGCGACTACGAGGTCGTGCACCACACCCAGCTGCTCAACCGCCTGGTTCGCCAGAAGAAGCTGATCCCCGTCGCGTCCGTGAGCGAAGACATCACGTACCACGACCCGTGCTTCCTCGGCCGCCACAACAAGGTGTACGACGCACCCCGTGAACTCATGGAAGCATCCGGCGCCAAGCTGATCGAAATGCCGCGTCACGGCGAACGTTCCATGTGCTGCGGTGCCGGTGGCGCCCGCATGTGGATGGAAGAGAACATCGGCAAGCGCATCAACGTCGACCGCGTCGACGAGGCACTCTCCACCAACCCCAAGAAGATCGCCACGGGTTGCCCCTTCTGCCGCGTCATGCTTACCGACGGCGTCACCGCTCGTCAGGAAGAGGGCAAGGGTGAAGGCGTCGAGGTTGTGGACGTCGCTGCGCTGATGCTCAATTCCGTCACCCGCCTCGAATCCGCACAACTCACCGAGAACATCAAGGTGATTCCGCGGGAGAAGGCACCGGTCGCTGCTGCACCGGCGCCTGTCGTGGAGGAAGCCTCACCAGTAGTCGAAGAGACCGCTGCTCCGGCTGCAGTTGCTGCACCGGCTGCCGGCAAGGGACTCGGAATGGCCGGCGGAGCAAAGGCTCCGGGTGCCAAGAACGCTGCAGCTCCCGCTGCATCCGCCGAAGCAGCTGCTCCGGCCACTGAAGCTGCACCGGCCGCTCCCGTCGCAAAGCCCAAGGACCTCGGCCTCGCAGGCGGAGCAAAGGCTCCAGGCGGTAAGGGTCTGCAGATGAAGGGCGCTGCCAAGGCTCCGGACGCAAAGGCCGCTCCGGCGGCAGAAGCTGCTCCGGCCGCCGCTGCACCTGTCGTCGAAGCACCCGCTGCCGAGTCACCCAAGGGAGCTCCGGTTACCAAGGCCGGCGGTCTCGGATTCAAGTCGGGTGCAAAGGCTCCCGGCGCACGCAAGAAATAGTCAAACCCACCCCGCGAAGCACGACAGATCGGCACATTCGCGGGGTGGGGCAGCGGGCACGTCGAAGCACACGAACGTCCGTGGCATCCGCCGGCAAATACTGTGTCGTCGACAAATATGTGCACACCAATCAAATCACCCAAAGTTACTGAAACGCAACAATATTCAAAACACCAGAAAATCGGCTTCCCGAGCTCGCCGCACGCCCACATCGACGAGCAGCAGCAGCTCCCCACCCGCCGCCGGCACCCAGCCGAGCGATCGACCCGAACCCAGCCGGCACCCAGCCGACTCGACGATCACCCACCACCGGGACGTGCCATCACCCCAGGCCAGAACCTGAAGCACCCCCACACCCCCACCGCAACCTTCCCACCCGAAGATGCCGGCACCCATCCACCACAGAAAAAAGGGGACGTGTCATCACCGCAGTTCAACGCACATAAACAGCTATGCAAGCAACCATGCACTCACCACTGCACGCAGAAAAAACACGCAACCACCAAGACTGCCGTCGACCAGTCGGGCCGACAAACCTCACTTGAACCCGAAGGCAATCGCCGCGCACACTCCAACAATGACTGCCACAAATACCACCATCGGCTACATCGTGTTCCACTACCCCACGCAGGGACGGACCAGCGACCTCACCCACCGCGTTGAGACCGCAGTCGCAGCACTCCGGTCAACCAGCGGATGCATAACAGCCGACTCCTGGGTCACCCCCGACGACGATGCAGTAGTTGCCACCGGCAGGTGGCAATCCGAGGAAGCTTTGGAAGCATCCTTCGCCACCTGTAGGGAACAAGGCGTGGACTTCCACTTCGATGAACGCGAGCGCCAACCACGAAGAACATTCAAACTTCGACCAACAACCCACAGCGACTGTCCCTGACATGGCCGGGACTCTCACGGCGGCCTCACCTAACGCCGCCGGCACCATGCCCAACAGTGATGCTGGAAGCCGGCCAAATATCGTCGGCAGTCACAGAAAGTTCCATTGAGAGGGGCATACGGTTGGCGTCGTTGCTGTATTTTTCTCCATTCCTAAGCGCCGCCAACAAGTTGATATATGGGTCTTGGCTGGGGCCTCACTCACATGTGAACGTGGGTTACCGACTGGTGGGAAGCCGAAGCCGCAGTCGAGTACCCCCCGAGCGGACTCTCGGACAAGTCGGCGGTGCCGCCGTGCAACGCGGCCTGCTGAGCGATCAGCGCCTGGCCGAGTCCGGAGCCCTCGACCTGCGCGGTCGACCCTCGGCGAACCTGACGAACAGCAACGCCCGTTCGTGCTCGGGGATGCCGATACCGTCGTCGTTCACCATGAAGTCGATGCCGTGAGCATCGTTCTCGGCGAAGGTGATCCGTACAAGCTCGGCGTGCCCGTGACGGAGCGCGTTGGTGATCGCGTTGTCGAGCACCAGTCGCAGCCGGACGGAATCCCCCGGACGATCAGAGCGTCCGGGGCCCGCAATTCGATCTCCAGGGGTCGCGGGTTCTCGATGCCGGCGACGGCATGCGACTGGTTGAGATGCCGGAAAGCCTCCCGGGCAATCGCACGCCGGGTATCGCACGCCGGGTGCGGCACGAGGCTGAGGCACACTCGACTCATGACGGGCCGCTCTACCGAAGTAGAGATCGATGCCGCCCGGATTTCCGCCGGCGGATGGACCCGCGAGACCCTGGCGGCGTGGGGCGTCCCGTGGCGCACGCCGAAGGGGTGGCGACGCCGTCTCCGTCTCAGTGCAGGCATCACCGACGTGGCTGCCACATGAGCAGCCGGATCGTGATTACGGTACGCGGGCACTGGGTCAATGCCTGCTATCTGCGGGTCGCGGCCCGTCCTGTCCTAGTCTTCGACGGGGTCGAGCATCCGACTCGCTGGGGACAGGCGACGACTCTGTCCGCCTCGGCAGGAACGCACACCCTCGCCGCTGGAATCCGCTACAGGGGCACACCCTGGCTTCTCGCCCTTCTCCCGCGCGAGTTCCACGTTGCCGACGATCAAACAATTCACGTCACGGCACGCAACGGTGCCATGAACTCTGACCCGTTCTACCTGACGGTCTCCGACCCGCCTTAACTGAGGGAAATCTGCTGACCGCGCACTTCACCCGCGTGAGAGCAACAGCGCAACAGGCATCGAGAGCGATCCCATTCCCGACCATCACCGGAGGTGGAGAAGCCGGGACGTTCTATTTCGGCAGCCACCGGAACCCCGGCCGCTACCGTTCCTGCCAACGCCAGGGAGAAGCCCATGACCACCACACCACCATCGTTGCAACGCTGATCGCGCTGTCCGGCACACGACACCAGCTTCTGTGCCTCACCGAGCTCGAGGACCACGCGGCCGACGATCAGACTTCCCGACTGAGTTCGCCATGAAGGAATGGTTCCGCAGCAACGCGTTCGTCGGAACGATCCTCATCGTCTTCGTCGCCGCTGCGACACGCTCAACCCCCTCCGCAACATCTCAAGCTGAACGGACGCGGGACCGAGAGCCTCAACAGAGCGAATCCCAATGCAGGCGACAATTCACTTCCAACGAGGGCGCCAAGCTCTACACAACAGGTAAAGCCGACATCCTCACCAGTACGTACCTCATTTTGATAGTCTCGGCGCATATGCGACTGGCGTCGGGTGGAGCTCCACCAGGAAGCGTGCGGTCGGAGCATCGTCCGCCTGGGTGCTCCTCAGTACACAACTGAGGAGCGTCGTGGAACTTCGTTACGGAATCAACCCCCACCAAAGTGGCCGCATTCTGAATTCTATTGAACAGCAACCATTTCGAATCATCAACGGCAACATGTCCTATGTCAACATATTGGACGCCGCACATAGTTGGCAGTTGGTTCGCGAGGTCCGCTCTGCGATTGACCGGCCAACCGCCGCGTCGTTCAAACACGTCTCACCCGCAGGTGTCGCAATAGCAGGCGACCTCGACTCCACCACCGTCGCCACATGGGGTCACGACTGCGCCGAATTCACCGGCGTCGCATCGGCGTATGTTCGTGCCCGCGACTGCGACCCCAGATCATCCTTCGGTGACATGGTCGCTGTATCGGATCCTGTCGATGCCGACCTGGCCCACTTCCTCACCGGAGTGGTGTCCGACGGCATCATCGCACCGGGCTTCGAAGCCGGCACCGTCGCCACGCTCACACGCAAGAAACGCGGAGCGTTCCTTGTTCTTGAAGCTGACACGACGTTCGACCCACCGGCGCGAGAGCGTCGCGACATTCTGGGACTCACAGTCGAGCAAGACCGTGACCAGACGCCGATCACAACCGAGCTCCTGACGGTTGTCGAAGGCAAGGCACTGACCGAACAGTCCATCCGAGATGCACTACTCGGCCTTGTGACGATGCGATACACGCAGTCGAACTCGGTAGCGTTCATTCACGACGGAGCTACCGTCGGCATCGGGGCAGGACAGCAGAGCCGTGTCGACTGCACTCGCCTCGCAGCGGCAAAGACCTCGACATGGTGGACACGCAGGTCCGATTCCGTGCGATCACTCGCCAGGCCCGACGGCATGACACGACAGGACCATGTGAACTGGCAGATGCGTCTGATCGAAGGCGACCCGACCCCGCTGGAAGTTTCTGCATTCATGCACAGGTTCGGCTTCGAGCCGACCCCACTGCCAACCGAAGAACGAGCGAACTGGATAGGCGAACTGGACAATGTCACGATGGTGTCCGACGGTTTCTTACCCTTCCGCGACAATGTCGATCACGCCAGTCGAGTTGGTACACGGCACATCGTCGAACCCGGCGGGTCTGTCCGCACCATCGACGTTGCCACTGCCTGCTCAGAACTGGGTATCGACCTGATCCATACCGGTCTTCGTTTGTTTCATCATTGACAGCGATACTCCTACAGCATTGCGGCGCCAATGTTGCCCCGGATGGAGAAAGCCCGCCAGTTAGATTCGACGCGGAGGTCAATTCCGTCGCGGCACGTGCACATCAAGTTCGGACGAGCGCGGGGCCCGATCAGCCCGGAAACTGGCAGCTTCGAGCGCGAGCCGGCGCACCTCGACGAAAGCCCTCTCGTAGACCACTGTCCCGATGAGCATCGTCTCGACGGCAGCAGTGCGGTCGGGCATGGCTCGGGCGTACTGCACTTCCACGTCGACCGTGCGCTGCACAAAGTTTGCGGTGCCATCGAAGTCCGTGAGCGAAACCGGGAAGTCGAACCGCCGCAACGTTGCAACAAGTTCGGCCAATCGATGTGGCGCCGGGGCATCCGGCTCGATATGCCAGCCCCTGGCCGAGAGCCAGTTCTGAACCTCCGCGTATGCCGTTGCGACATCGGCAGATTCGGCCTCGGAAGGAAGATCGTCAAGTCCGTGCATCACTGCTCCGAAGGCGTCGTGCAACGCGGTCGATCCATCATCGACCGCAGCCAATGTGGCGCGCACTTTCGAGATCGACAGGCCGCCGATGTCGATCAGCGAGCGAATAAGCCGCAGTCGACTGACATGTCGTTCGCCGTATATAGCCTGGTTGGAGGCAGTCTGAGTGCCGGAGGCAAGCAGTCCCTCGCGCAGGTAGTACTTGATGGATGCGACCGACACGCCACTGCGCTGACTGAGTTCGGAGACCCTCACCGGGTAGGCCTTGACTTCACAAGTAGATAATAGCACTATCCATTATGGATAGAATAACTATCCGCACCGTGATCTCAATCGCGGAACCGTCAGCGAAGGGACGAGCCCATGGTCCGTCATCGAGTCCAGACCGGCCGCTACACCGCGAAGATGGACGATGAATTCGTCGTCTTTCTCATCGGCATGCGCGTCAACAAACTCTGGAAGATCCATAGATGGATCGGCCCGTTCCTCGCTATGCCACGGATGCTGCGACAACTGCAACGCCACCCCGACAAAGGACTACTGGGCGCGAGGATGTCGCTGGGTGGACGCACCATCACAGTGATCCAGTACTGGCGCAGTTTCGACCAACTCGAAGCCTTCGCGAAGAACCCGAACGATCCACACCTGCCAGCGTGGAAGGCATTCAACAAAAACGTCGGAAGCAGCGGCGACGTGGGGGTTTACCACGAAACTTACCGTATCGACGCCGGGCAATACGAGTCGATCTACTCGAATATGCCCATCATGGGACTCGCCGCTGCCGGAAGTTCGGTCGCGGTAGGAAAGCGAAGCGAAACGGCTCGGGCCCGCATCACGAAATGACGTAAACTCTCAGCGGTTCACCGAACCACACACCCCCCAAGGAATTTCACGAAGCCGCATACTTTCGACATTGCAAGTCCGGATCGCATGGACCAATACCGACGCTCCATGTGCAATGCAGGCCTTCAGTCGAATCCGGGGAGGGGCCGAGATCGCTGTCAGGAAGAGACAGTGTAGGAATCGTCCCCGAATCGAGCGACCAATTCGACCGCTCCCCGAGCGCCTCGATGTAGCGGCGCACGGTCGCGACCTCTGTATGGTCGATATCTCCGCGCTCGATACGCGAGACCCGCTTCTGCGAGAAATCGAGCTGTTCGGCGAGCTGTTCCTGAGTCAGGTCGTACGCTTTACGGATTTCTGCCAGGCGGGCACCGCGAACCTTCGCACGGTACTTGTCCTTGAGCGCGGCGATCCGCTCCGGGTTTCCCTCGCGGCGCACGAACAGGTCCTCGATGTCACGAGCCTTCCCTGCGGCGCGTGCTGCTGCCTGCGGCAGTGCGGGCCAGTCCCCGCTCACCTACCGATCCGCGTTCACGCGAACCAAACTTTGATGATTGTTCACGTGCGACTCGAGGTATTTCTCGCCATTCGGCTGGCGACGTAGCGGGCACCGCCGCACAGTTCGCCGTTGAGGCGGCGCAAGGTGGCAGCGAAGGAGAGTCCGCGCCGGACGACACCCCACGGCGCGTGGCGATGATCTGCGGCATCGGCACATCACTTACGGCATACGCCCCGGAGTCGTTGCGGCTGTTCGTCGCCGGGGAACCGATCAGTCCAGTGCGCCGTCGAGGGGACGGCCTTCGGTGAAGAACGGTGCGATCTTGTTGTCGAATACAGTCAGTGCCGATCCGATGGCCATATGCATGTCGAGATATTTGTAGGTGCCCAGTCGGCCACCGAAGAGCACGTTGGACTCGGATGCTTCCCGCTTGGCCAGTTCGCGGTAGCGTTCGAGCTTTTCCCGATCCTGCGGGGTGTTGATCGGGTAGTACGGCTCGTCCTCCTTCTCCGCGGAACGGGAGTATTCGCGCACGATCACTGTCTTGTCCGCGGGATAGTTCCTCTCGGGATGAAAGTGGCGGAACTCGTGGATGCGCGTGTATTCGACGTCTTCGTCGGCGTAGTTCATCACCGACGTGCCCTGAAAGTCGCCCACCGGCAAAACTTCCCGTTCGAAATCCAGGGTGCGCCAACCGAGCCAGCCCTCCGAATAGTCGAAATAGCGGTCCAGTGGACCGGTGTACATCACCGGGGTGCCGGCGACGATGTCGTCACGTACTTCGAAAAAATCGGTGTTCAGCTGGACGTCGATATTCGGGTGATCAGCCATCTTCGTCAGCCAGGCTGTATACCCGTCGACGGGTAGACCTTCGTAGGTGTCGTTGAAGTAGCGGTTGTCGAAGTTGTAGCGAACCGGAAGTCTGGTCAGGTTCGCGCTGGGGAGTTCCTTCGGGTCGGTCTGCCACTGCTTCGCTGTGTAGTTCTTGAAGAACGCCTCGTAAAGTGGACGCCCGATCAGCGAAATGCCTTTTTCCTCGAAGTTCTTCGCATCCTGCGATTCGATCTCGGACGCGTTCTCAGCCACCCATGCCCGAGCTTGTTCGGGAGTCAGGTACCGGCCGACGTACTCGCAGATAGTGGCGAGATTGACCGGCATCGAATACGCCTGGCCTCGATGGATGGAGAAGACGCGGTGCTGATAGTTGGTGAAGTCGGTGAACTGGTTGACGTACTCCCACACACGCGTATTCGAGGTGTGGAACAGGTGAGCGCCATACCTGTGGATTTCGATACCAGTCTCGGGGTCATCTTCCGAGTAGGCGTTGCCGCCCAGATGATTTCGGCGCTCGAGGATAAGCACACGCTTGCCGAGTTGGGTGGCTACGCGCTCGGCAACGGTGAGGCCGAACAGGCCGGATCCGACAACGACAAGGTCATATCCCGAGAAGCTCACGGAAACCCACTCTAGTGCGCGCGCGTCTCGGCAACACTGGACTCACAGAAGCCGCTTAGACCAATTCTGCATCCTTGCAGGCCAACATCGGTCAGAGGGACTCGCAATCCGCCCAGACGCTCGGTGGGAGTGTCCCAATCGACCGTCTTGCGGGGACGGTTATTGAGCTCAAAAGCGGCCAAATCTCGAATCGGTCAGGCATGCTGGGTGGCGCGACGAGATTCTCCGGACTCGCACCGGTGATATTCGTAGAAGTCGGAACCTCAAGGGTCAGAAACGCTTCGACACGTGCCCGGTTACAGTGGCCGGACGGACTGCCACACGACTTAGAGGCGTTCGATGATCGTCCCCGTCGCCAAAGCGCCCCCGCAGCACATCGCGATCAGAGCCGTTGTCGCGTCGCGACGTTCGAGCTCGTGCAGCGCCGTGGTGATCAGGCGCGCGCCTGTACTGCCGACGGGATGCCCGAGAGCAATCGCGCCGCCGTTCACGTTGACCTTGTCCCAGTCCGCCCCAGCGACGCTCTGCCATGACATCACCACCGACGCAAAAGCCTCGTTCACTTCGAACAGGTCGATGTCGCCAATCGACATCGATGCCCGCTGCAGCACCCGTTCGGTGGCGGCGCTCGGCCCGTCGAGGTGGTAGTACGGTTCCGCCCCCACCAAAGCCTGGGAGACGATCCGTGCGCGGGGCCGCAGCCCCAGCTCGACCGCGCGATCGGAGTCCATCACGAGGATCGCGGACGCTCCGTCGGAGATCTGCGACGAGCTACCCGCGGTATGCATCCCTCCCTCGAGCACAGGCGTCAGGCGCGCCAAGCCTTCGATCGTGCTCTCACGCGGTCCCTGATCTCTGTGCACCAGGTCGGTTTCGCCCGTCGGTGTACCGTTCGCCATCACCGGCGCCTTGAGCGGAACTACTTCACGATCGAACCGGCCCTCCGACCAGGCACGCACGGCTTTGTCCTGAGAATGAAGAGCGAAGGCGTCGGTGTCGGCGCGGGTGAACCCCCGGCGGTGAGCGATGCGTTCGGCTGCCTCGAACTGGGTCGGCATGTCGATCGTCCACGACGTCGGACGCGGGGTGCCGAACTCTCCGGTGCCGCGATTTGCGCCGAGTGGGACTCGGCTCATCGACTCGACACCGCACGCAATACCTGCCGAGATCACTCCGGTCTCGATCAGTGCGGAGATGAGACCTGTTGCCTGCTGCGCGGATCCGCACTGTGAATCGATCGTCGTCGCGCCCGTGCCCTGCGGGAGCCCGGCGTGCAGCCACGCGGTCCGGGTGATGTTTCCGGCCTGCTCGCCGGCCTGAGTGACGTTGCCGCCGATGACCTGTTCGACGAGGTTCGGGTCGAGCGCCGACCGCTCGAGTAGTGCGGAAATCGTGTTGCCCAGGATCTCGGCGGGGTGCAGGCCGGACAGCCAGCCGCCGCGCTTGCCGATGGGGCTGCGGACGGCTTCGACGATGACAGGAGTGCCCATGGTGTGCTCCTCGGATGTGAGACTCGGAAGACGAATGAACCGGAACGGCAAAGACTAGTGAGTTGGAAATTCCAACTTACTAGTCGGACTGTAGCGAGAGTCGGTTGGATATGGCAACCTACTGGGATGAGTGCAGATAACGAGACCCCTCCGTTGCAGCCGCGTCGCCGCCCTGCCAACGAGGTGCCCGGACGTCCCTGCTCGATTGCCACCACGCTCTCCATGGTCGGTGAGCGCTGGACCCTGCTTGTCGTCCGCGAGCTCAGCCTCGGCAATCATCGATTCAGTCAAATCGCTGCCGGCACAGGAGCTCCCAAGGACATCCTCACTGCAAGGCTGCGCGCCATGGAATCAAGCGGGCTGGTATATCGTCAGCGTTACCAGGACCATCCACCCCGCTCCGAGTACCATCTCACCGCCGCCGGCAAGGATCTCTACCCATTTCTGGCGGCCATGCGGGAATGGGGCGACCGCTGGCTGGTGGACGAGCCCCCGGTCTCGTTCGCCCATACCTGTGGCCATCAGGTCACCATCGTGCCCCGCTGCGCACACTGCCGCGTTGATGTCGATCTCGCCGAGAACGGCGCCGTGACGGCAACATCGCATACACCGGAATGGACCAGACACAACCCCGACTAGCTAGTGCGGCGTGGGTGCCGCTTCGAGCGGCCACTTGCCGAGAGGCGCAAGATGGGCACCGACCCTTTTGAAGCCGCTGGAAACCTTTTCGGTGCCGGCGGCTTCGTCTTGCGCGGCAAGGGTCGGTCAGTGCCGGCCGGGGAGGTTGACCTCGTCGATCGTCTTGTCGGCACGAAGCCCTTTGTACGCGGGATGTCGTAGAGCGCCCCCGACATAAACCGGTGGACGGTAGGTATTCGATCCTTGCACTATTCCCGCCAATCCGGATGCTTGTTCATGCATCCCCGAATGCGTACACGCAGAACCTCCGCCGCGTACGACCTGGGCAAGGACAAGCTGTACGGGCACATCAAGACCGCGAAGAATCCCACGAAGTTCCTCAAGTTCTGCCGGTACCTGCGCACCCGGTATCCGGCCGAGGTCCGTGTTGCGATCGTGTGTGACAACTTCTCGCCGCATTTGACCACGACGAAGTGCCAACGGGTCGCTCGGTGGGCGGAGTCGAACGAGTTCGAGTTCGGGTACACCCTGACGAACAGTTCGTGGTTGAACCGGATTGAGGCGCAGTTCACGGCGGAGTGGCACTTCGCTCTCGACGGCACTTATCACGGTCGTCACCGGGGAAGTCGTCGATAATCGTCGTTACATCATCCCGCGCAACAAGCACGCCGAACTCGATGCTGCCATCGGCAGAAACTCGATAACACTGTTGTGAATCGCGGAAAACGGCGCACCCCGACACAGCAATCAGAGAAGCCGGAATATGCGGTACACGATGTTGCCCGCAGAGAGCTCGTTGACTGCGACGTGGACGCCGGCACTGAGCCACGAGTACCGATCATCGGACGTCTCGAATCGCGGGGTGGTGCGAATGTAACTCTCGCCAAACGGTATTCGCCCTCCGTCGGCGAGTGTCGCCCGGCCGCCATGCGGAAGACGTGAGACACCGCCCGCCGTGTAGTGGATGAGCACGCCGTCGTCGGTGCGGATCGTGCCCCGAACATCAAGGTGACTGACGCCGTTGCTGTCGATGAATACCCAATCGCCGCCGCCTGGCAGCAATTCGCCACGCAAGCGGGGACCGAGCAACTGACCGCCCTTCGTCACGTATGTCATCCGAGTGCCAATAGCAGTCCGAAAAACCTGCGGCGCTTCGAGTTCGACCGACATATCCACGACGTGCTCTACCGGCAAGCTGGCGAGCACAGCAGACTCCAACAGTGACGGCGGGTTGGTGATGCTGCCATTGCTCATTGTGCCGACCACATCGCCGCCCGCGCCTCAGCGGTATCAACGTAGGTGTCTTTGCGGGCGACGAGGCCATCGGATACTTCCACGACGTCAACGCATCTGAATCCCCGACGAGCCTGACCGGGTGGCTCAAAGCTCAGTGTCCAGTCCAGGACCCAGTGAGTGTCACCGAAGAGTAATCGGTGAGTATCGACGCCGAATTGCGGATAGATCTCGAAGACGTCGGAGAATGCAGTGCGCAGCGCTTCGCGTCCGCGAGCCGTCTGCGTTCGACCGTGGGACACGAACAGTGATTCCGGCGTATGCAGGGCAACGATCCCGTCTACGTCCCGCGCAATCCATGCAGCGCTGTAGCGCTCGGCAAGTTCTGCGAGATCTGTCCATTCCAGTTTCTGTGTCATGTGAAGCTCCTCGCTCGACGGATGGAAGTAGCGGCATCGCGCCGCAAGTATCACATACGATCGTACGTAAATCTACGTTCGAGCGTATAGGATGATAGAGTCGATCGTATGCTGATGCGGGATAAAGACGTTCGACGTCAAACCTTGATCCGCACCGCCATGCAATTGGCATCAGTCAATGGCCTCGATGGCGTCACGATCGGCCGTTTGGCAGCGGCATCGCACCTGAGTAAAAGCGCCGTTCAATCGATGGTTGGCAACAAAGAAGACCTGCAATTGCTGATCATCACCGCCGCCAGTGCCGTGTATACCGACTGCGTCTTCTCGGCTGCACAGGAGCATCCCGACGGGCTTCCCAGGTTGCGCGCAGGGATGCGGGCGTGGATTGATGACTACTTGCCGCACTTCGACGGTGGATGCATCTTCCTGGCAGCTGCCAGTGAACAGGACGGGCATCCCGGTCCGGTTCGGGACTCAATCGCGGAGGCCGTCGAACGTGGAGAGCAATGGCTGAGGCGCGAAGCGCGGCTAGCCGTTCGGCTCCACGAGTTACCGGCCGAGACCGATGTCGACCAACTCGTCTTCGAACTCCACGCAATCGTGATGCAGACCAATCATGATCTCCAACTCTTCCAGCGCGGCGACACACGCACACGGGCCCACACCGCGATCAGCCGCCTACTCGGCCCCGAGACTTCCTAGGCCGCGCACCCCGAACGAAAGCGGGTCAGTGACAAGGACCGTCCCACCACCCTTCTCCGACTGCTCCGCGCCGTTCAACTATTCGGTGTTACGCCTTTTTCGCTCCGCCTCAATCGGCAAAATCATCGGCCAGAGAACAAGCTTTCAGTGACACTTCAACTGCACGACTGCACACCCAGATTAAATGCAGACGCGATGATTCGGTTCCAGCACAAGCCAATCGGGATACCCAGGCTAGATCTTCTCAAAGGCGCTTCCGCGCCGAACTTGACCCCTGATGTTGTCCTGCGCTGCGAGGTAGGCGGCCCAACTGGTACTCGCGAACTGAGCCCACTTATGCGCCGTTTTAGCGGCGACACCGAAGAGATCGCTGACCACGACAGCGTCGAGATCGTTGACGTTCGCGATCATCGCCGTGTTCCGGGCAGCGAGGGTAGGTAGCCCGTGCTGTTTCAACTGACGCCATAAGGCTTGGGTACTGCGAGGTCGACTCGACGGCCTCCCCGGAAACAGGTAGGCAGGATGTCGACTGGTGCTGTTCCGAACATTGCTGGTTAATTTTCGGGGCAGTTTGTCGATGAGTACCGCCAGCGACGGCGGGACCATGACAGCATTCTCACCAATCGTCAGATAGACATCGGAATCCTCGCGGTGAAATTGGTCGGTGGTGAGTTCGACGATGCGAACGACGGGTAGTGCATAGAGCCTGATCAGCGCGCCGACAATGCGAACCTCGAGCGGCAGCGAGGCATCGGCGAGGCAGCGTCGAAGCTGCTCGGCATGAGCGCCGTCTTCACGATTCGGTGATGTTATTTCCGTTGCGGGACCACAACTTCGGCGGTTCGGTGCCAGTCGTGGCGATCGCTCGTTGCCCGCCCCATTTGCTCTCGAATGCCCCTAAATGCACTAGGCAGAGAGCATCTGCCGCTGGCCATGGCCTTCAAACCACCAGGCATAGTCGGAATCGACAACACTGCCGGAGATCAACACCACTTCCGATCACTAACGCATCGATGCGCCGCCCTCGCGCCTCCGGTAAAGGCGCGAGGGCATCCTGGGAAACCCTATTCAGGTCACCAGACAGAGCGTGGTGTGCCGTCTCTCCCGATCTCCTGGAGTGCGAGTACCAACGATGCCATCGCATCCGCGCCCAGTGTCATGCTCGCTGCGTTCCATCGGGAGAGGGCTGCATCGGTAGCCGCTTCGGTCACGTCGACACCCACGGAGGTAAGTCGTACGAGCTGCGAACGGCGGTCGTGCGGGTGCGGCTCCTTGTTCACGTACCCGGAGGTCACCAACTCGTCGACGATCACCGCCGCGGATTGTTTCGTGATGCCCAGGTAAGCGGCGATTTCGCTGACCGTGGCCCCATTACCGGCGACTCGCTGAAAGACCAGACCATGCGCCGGACGTAGCGTCGGATGCCCCTTCGCGACGACGGCAGCGTTGATCTGCTCGGCCAGAGCAGATGCGCTGCGCATCAGCAACATCAGCAGATCGGCGCGTGGTTCGTCCCTTGACATGTCGTCAGTCTACCTGTCCAATGAAGACAGTTAAACTGACGAAAGGAAGTCGACATGCCGATCCGAAAAAGCGGGGACCACTACACCCACCAAATGCACGGCGCACAATTTCACTCCTATGTAGCGCCCTCTCGCGGTAGTCGACAGCTGTGCGCCTGGCGCACGGAACTGGAGTCCGGTACTGAGGGAGCGCCGCACACGGTCTCGCATGAGGAGGTCTTTCTCGTGCTCCAGGGTTCGCCCGCGATCACTTTGGATGGCCAGCGAACCGAACTCTCTGTCGGAGATGTTGTGTTGGTTCCGGAGTCGGCGACGGTCCAGCTCGACAATCCGGGTGACAGCGCTGCCTCGCTGTGGGTGACGACATCGGTGGGCTTGACCGCAGTCACTGCCGACGGCGGAACCGTAACGCCTCCGTGGACGTGTTAAACACATTCGTGTCCAACAACTTCCGGAATATTTGCGTCAGCGGGACCGATCTGGCATTTCGAAAGGTGTACGACCGCCTGCGAGCTCGATACTCGAAACCCTGGGTCGGCCGTAACCCAAGCGGCATCGACGTCCACCCTCCCCCGCACTGCAACGTGACGCTGCCGGAGTGCGAAAAAGGAGGTTCGACCGCTAGCTTCTCATTACTTCTGGAAGAGCTCCTTGGCGACCTGCTCGATCGTGATGATGCTACCGAAAAGTTCCTCGCCGATAGCTTTTCGCAGATCGTCCTCGATGCCCGCAGCCAACTCGTCCGCCTCGTCGACGGTCCTGACTCCAAGAAGAGTCAGCCGTACCTCAACGAGTTTTTGGTGTATGGGAGAAGCTTGGCGATTGATGAGACCTTTACCCTCGAGGGTGGACAGCATGGTCGCAATCGATTGTGGTGTGCCCAAACCGGTTCGCGAAAGCTGCGCCGCCGAGCTTGGCTCGAGGTGTTTGACCGACAGGAGCGTGGAGTACTGCGGCACGGTGATGCCGAGCGGTTGGAGCGCCGCAGCCTTGGCGTCAATGAGCAGCCGCGCTATTTGCCTTACATGTGTGCCGATTCGGTCCTCAAGGACCTCGGACAGGTGACTGATGCCGTCGTTCTCCGCCACTGCCCCTCCTTCTTGTATGGGTTCTCTGTCTTCGCAGCATACTGCCTTAGGGCTCCCTTATGCCGCGGGGGCCAGTTCCGGCGTGACTTCCTCGGACAATCCGACGCGAACCTTTCGATGAAGCTCAGATCGGCATCACGCGTGTCTCCTGCCAATAGATCTATTGTTGCTATATCAACGGTATCGACTAGATGACAGAATACTGTTATCTTTCAGGCGTTGACGATGCTGAGGCATGGAGAAAGCAGGCTCGACGGAGCCGCTCGGTGACGAATCAGTGTTCCGCGGTATCGAGCAATCTCGGGTGCATACGGCATCCGATGATCTGAAACTGTTGTGGGATAGGAGTTTCGAGATGGGTGAATCGACTTCCGGTGATCTCTCGGTGAATACGGTGTATGAGAGCACCAAGAGAGAAGTTATTACGGACAAGGGTGTGCTGCGTTACCACGAGGCCGGCGAAGGACCGCCCCTCCTCCTGCTGCACGGCTCCGGCATCGGGGTCAGCGGGTGGCGTAACTACCGAGGAAACTTGGAAGCGTTTGCGGAACACTTCCACTGCTACATCCTCGAGTTCCCCGGATTCGGCATCAGTGACCCTGTCGACGGGCAGCCCATGATGACAGCAGCCGCATCGGTAGTCCGTTTCATGAAGGCCCTGAATATCGAATCGGCCGCAATTATCGGAAATTCCATGGGCGGCATCGTCGGCGCAAATGTGGCCATGACGCATCCGCATCTTGTTACCAAGCTCGTTACCATCGGCGGGGTCGGGTCAAACATCTTCAGCCAGAACCCAAGTGAGGGCACTCGACTGTTGCAAGAGTTTGCGGACGGCCCTAGCCGTGAAAAACTGGTTCGCTGGCTCAACTGCATGGTCTACGATCCCGCAGAAATCACTGAAGAGCGGATACACGAACGCTGGGAATCCGCCAGCGATCCGGAATCACACGAATCACTGTCTGCGATGTACGGCTCCAAAGCCATCGAGGAGCGGCAACATTCCATGACAAACTCAGATCTGCCACCGCACTGGTCGATGCTGCACAAGGTGAAATGCCCGACGCTGCTGACCTGGGGTCGGGACGACCGACAATGTCCACCCGATATGGCGATGATCCCGATGAGATACATCCCCAATGCCGAGTTGCACATATTCCCGAACTGCGGACACTGGGTGATGATCGAAGCCCAGGAGGCATTCGAGCGCATCGCATCCGAGTTCCTTCTCCGCTGATCGGCCGAATTATTGAGTCGCAGCCCTGTAGGCAACGGGTCTCGGCCGACCGTGTCGACAAACCATCGGTTGATGGACACGGTGGTTTCGATAGGACTCTCAATGATGGTGTCAAGCTGCGGTGAGGGTGCGTGGAGGGTGAATTCGCGGCCGTCTCGCAGCAGTGCCCACAGGACATCGACGAGGCGTCGGGCGAGTGCGAGGAGAGCTTGGGTGTGAACGAGCCGTTCACCGCGTTTGCGGTCGTAGAACCTTCGCGAGGGCCCTTCTTTGACACGCAGACTGCACATCGCGCTCATGAAGAAGACTCTGCGCAGGCGGCGATTGTAGCGTTTGGGCCGGTGCAGGTTGCCGCTGATTTCTCCGGAATCGTGAGGTACCGGCACCAGACCGGCGTAGGACGCCAATCGGCCGGCAGAAGCGAAGGATGTCAGATCGCTGCCGGTCGCGACTACGAATTCGGCGCCGAGCGATGGCCCCATGCCGGGCAGCGATTCGATGATCTTCGACCAGGGGTGGTTCCGGAACCGGGCGGTGATGACCTTGTCGGTGTCCTTGATCTCCCGGTCGAGGACGAGGAGATCTCCCGGTCGAGGACGAGGAGTTTGCGGGCGATCCGTTTGACCAGGTCAGCGGTGTCGGTTTCCCCGGGGACGGCGATGTGTTGTTGGTCGGCGGCCGCGAGGGCGGTGCGTGCGGTGCGCTCGATTCCCGCCGCCCACGCTTGATGAGCGGTCAGATGTGCTGTGATGCCCTTGATTCCGGCGTCGCGGATCTCGCTGGGGGGTGCACATTCCGGTCAGCAGGATCAGCGAGGTCCGGTTGGTGTAGTCGAACGCGGCTTCGAGGGTGGGGAAGATCGAGCCCAGCAGAGCGCGAAGCCGATTGATACCGCGGACCCATTCTTGGCCCAGGTCGGCGCGGTAAGCGGTCAGCTGCGTGAGGCCGACCACCAGCTCGTTCGGCATGGTGACCTGGTTCAGGTCTTGTCTGAGCCGGGCGGTTTCGGCGATCACGCGGGCGTCTTTGGCGTCGGTCTTTCCTTCCCCTCGGAAGCTGCGGGTCATGGTGTTGACGGTGCGCCCGGGTACGTAGGTCACCGGTTGTCCGGTACTGAGCAGCAGGGTGATCAGCAGCGAGGCGAGTGGGCTGGTCAGATCGATCGCCCACCGGATCGGCGCGCGGGTGTGGGCGGCTCGGTCGATCAGTGCTTCGATCGTGTGTTGGTCGTTGCGCACTTTCTGGCTCCAGAGGGCCTTTCCGGTGTCGTCGATCGCGCATGCGTGGTGCGAGGCCTTCCCGACATCGATCCCGATCCACACGGTGAGGTGATCATTCATCAACTCACTCCTGTCGTTGCAGGTGGGGCCCGTGGACGTCTCCGTCACCAGATCCCTAAACAGCGACCGTTCGCATCAGCTCTCTCTAATGGTTGTGGCTGGTCTGTGATTGGCTGGCAGGCTGGTGACGGCCCTGCTGGGTGTGACTCCGCAACTCTCTGCCCCGCGATAACGGTGGCTTGTGATTGATATGTCCATTCGGCAGGGCGGCATCGGGCCTGCCCGTTCCGATGGTTTGATAGAAGGTCGTCCGAGCATCACTATCGTGGATCTCGTGACTCGTTAGAGAGCTGCCTCGAAACGTTCCTTCCCAGGCCGATGCCGACACGGCATTCCCTGGTGAAAGGAGAAGTCACGGTGAGCATCGTGGCAGACGAATACGACCATGTCATCGGCGTGGATACCCACGCCAGAACACACACCTACGCAATCTTGGAGGCCGCGACCGGGCGTCTCATGGTGAGCGGAACCTTCCCCACCACGCCAGGTGGGATGAGTCGGGCGATCAGCTGGGTCCAGTGCCACGCGGGAGGCTCTGTCTTGGCCGCCGTCGAAGGCACTGGTTCCTACGGGGCGACGCTCACACGACGCCTTGCCCACGAGGGCATCGACGTCCGTGAGGTCAAACCGCCCCGGCGAAACGAACGACGCACTCGAGGAAAATCCGACGAACTCGATGCCATCGCTGCCGCTCGAACCGCGATCGCGTCACCACTGACGGAACTGGCGCAGCCACGTGCTGATGGTGCGCGGTCCGCGCTGCGTGTCCTGTTGGTCGCCAGGCAAGCACTCGATAGCCGGCGCACCGCCGACAAAAACACCCTGTTGGCGTTACTGCGCAGCTTTGACCTCGGCATCGATAGCCGCAAGGCGCTCACGATCACCACGACACGCCAGATCAACCAATGGCGCCCGCGACCGACAGATGACGACGCAACCGCGACAATTCGTGGCGAGGCCCGAAGGCTCGCCGACAGCGCCCTGTCCGCCATGGAACAGCTGAAAGCGAACGAAGCAGCTCTCACCCATCACGTTGAACTGCTCGCGCCCGGGCTGCAGAACACTCTCGGCGTCGGCCCCGTCACCGGGGCGATCATCCTGACCGCGTACTCACACCCCGGCAGGATTCGTTCCGAGGCAGCTTTCGCCAACATGGCCGGTGTTGCACCGTTGGAAGCCTCCAGCGGCAACACGATCCGGCATCGTCTCAGCCGTCGCGGCGACCGCCAACTCAACCGCGCCATCGACGTCATCGCCAGAACCCGTATGACCTGCGACCTCTCCACCCGCGCCTACATCGAACGGAGAACCAAGGAAGGCCGCACTCCACGCGAGATCCGCAGAAGCCTCAAGCGATACATCGCCCGCCAACTCTTCCGTCAACTCGGAGCCATCATGACTTGACACCAGCCCATAGAAGGATCAATCAGCGACCGGAGCGTCCAGAACGGTGAGGCAGCCAGTCCTATCGAGCTACGACAGCAACAAAACCCGATCAGCTACACCCCACCGCGCTGGGCATCCAGAGCGTCCACTCTGGACACCACCAACCTTAGGGAACATCCGATCAATCTCAGGACTCGATTGGTTCAGCCGTCAGATCGGGAATCACTGAAGGATGACGCCGGGGCGCTAAGTGTTGTGGGTATGGACGTTGCCACCTGTCGTCGACAGTTCGACGCTGGGTTCGGCCTGAAAGGCCTCCCACACAGTCGCGTCGAGTCGGTTCTCACGCCATGCGGGCCCCACTGGAGCCGGACGCTCAGCGCATTGGTGGCCGGAACCGATCAATGATCCGTTCTGGATCCACCGTCTCCGGCACCCGGCGCCGCAGCAGAGCGTCCAGTGCGAGTCCGTCCAGCGCCGCAACCAATTCGGTGGCGTCGACGGACGGCATGCCAAGTTCGATTAGCACGGCAACGAATCGATCCCGGCCGAGCACCAGTTCCGCTGCGAGGGCGGCGTCATGGAAGGACGCGATGATCAGTTCGTAGCGGGCCTGGGTTCGTGTCGATTCCGGACCTAGCCATCTCGCGATCTGCTGACGCGGCGTTTCACCTGGGCGAGGCAGGTCGCCGTCGAGCAAATGACGCACCATCTCCAGAACCAGTCCTTGTTGGTTCGCGAAATAGTGCCGTGCGCTGCCGTGGGGCACACCGGCTTCGTCCTCCACACCCCGCATCGACCAGCCCCGGAACCCCACCCGCCCGAGCAGTTCGAGTCCGGCGTCCAGAAGCGCTTCCCGCGTCGATTTCTCCACACAGAGAAGGTACCGTGCTAGTTTCTTCTCCGAGTGGAGAAATTCTCCGTTCGGAGAAACAGATCAATTCACGTTGATCCCGAGAGAGGAAAGCAATGGTCATCTTCTTCGACGCCCTATTCGCGCTCAGCATCGCCATGATCACCTGGTTCAGCGGGTACGTCGTCTATCGCTTGGTGTCCGACGAATCGGATCGACGATAAGCTTCCAAGTCACGAGCGCTTGATCACGCAAGTGCCGCAAAGGATCTCGACAGCCTGATCGTGACCGATGGCGCCGCCCCCGCGGCCGACGCGATCAGTGCCCGTCCCGGAAAGGCCTTAGCCGAAAGTCGACGGTGTGCACGCATCTGAATACTCGCGGGGCCTTCTCAAGCCTGTTGCGCAAGCAATGCTTCGAGGTTCGAGGTTCGTCAGTAGACGTGTGGATAACCTAGGAGTGGAACGGGCGACTGCGTCGAATGCTGTTGCGGGGAGCAGAATCTGGAGTGATGGCACATCCGGGTGGCGCCTGAATGCTCGACTCCTCTCTACACCATTTGCCCGGCAGCGCCTTTTCCCGTTTCGATTCGGTCGAGAGATACACCGATTACCCTTGCGTGAGAGAGTCATTCGACGGGCAATCAAATCCCCCGTTGGAGCGCGGTCAACCAAAGCCGGATCGGCTGCCGGAGGTCCGAGATACTGGCTTCGGACCCGGCGACGATTCCCGACATGGAGCGAGATCCGTGGAGACGATCGAACAGCAACCCTTCGAGCAGGCTGATGAAATTGCCAGCTGCACACGATGGGTCGGGCGCGCCGAGAGCCGTCATGAGCGCTTGCGCACCGGGTGCCGAGAACAAGCAACTCGCGAGCGCCTCGCGTAGCTCATCGTCATCAATTGTGCCCGTAGCGAGTGCGTAGCGGGCCAGTGCGTCACGCCGACGTGGCCCGAGCAGCAATTCGAGTTGTGTGGCGGTCAGATCGGTAGCCCAATCAATGTCGGGCGCCGTGTCACCCGTGTCGAATGCGTCGTGAAATGCCTGCCTGGACAAGCTCGTCAGGTGGATAATGGCGGCCGTGAGAAGCGCCTGCCTGGTTCGGTAGTAGTACGACGTCGAGCCGCGGGCGATGCCCAGGTGGTCGTCGATTCCGTAATGGGTGACTGCGTGGTTACCTCCGGCAGCGGCCAGGTCGAGTGCGGCCTCACAGATCGCGCCCCGGCGCGAAGGGCGCGATCGTGTTCGTGAGGTCTTGTCGCCGTCGCTCGTCGTCTTACTCATTCCTGCATCCTCTCGCGGTGTTTCTGTGTGTCCAGGCTGGGGCCTCGGTCTCATCGTTGACGGCCCCCTTCCGCGGCGGCACGTAAATCGCGAGGCCGGTATTCGACCACCATATCCTTGCCTCTATGTTTATAGAGTTATTGCGGTTGGGTTGGACATCGCCGAACGGGGAGTGGAGATTTCATGGAGGAACATCGTTATGACGTGGTCATCGTCGGTGCCGGCGGCGCCGGCATGCGTGCGGCCATCGAAGCAGGCCCCCGCGCCCGCACGGCCGTACTGACCAAGCTCTACCCCACCCGCAGCCACACCGGCGCGGCCCAGGGCGGCATGTGCGCCGCACTGGCGAACGTGGAGGAAGACAACTGGGAGTGGCACACCTTCGACACCGTCAAGGGCGGCGACTACCTCGCCGACCAGGACGCCGTCGAGATCATGTGCAAGGAAGCCATCGACGCGGTGCTCGACCTCGAGAAGATGGGTCTGCCGTTCAACCGCACACCCGAAGGCAAGATCGACCAGCGTCGATTCGGTGGCCACACCCGCGATCACGGCCAGGCGCTGGTCAAGAGAGCGTGTTACGCCGCCGACCGCACCGGCCACATGATTCTGCAGACTCTCTACCAGAACTGCGTCAAGCACGACGTCGAGTTCTTCAACGAGTTCTATGCACTCGACATCGCCATCACCGAGACCGAGGACGGCCCGGTAGCTACCGGCGTCATCGCCTACGAGCTCTCGACCGGCGAGCTGCACATCTTCCACGCCAAGTCGATCATCTTCGCAACCGGCGGCTCGGGACGCATGTACAAGACGACGTCCAACGCGCACACCCTCACCGGTGACGGCATGGGCATCATATTCCGCAAGGGCCTCCCCCTCGAGGACATGGAATTCCACCAGTTCCACCCGACAGGGTTGGCTGGTCTGGGCATCCTGATCTCGGAAGCCGTTCGTGGTGAAGGCGGCATTCTCCGTAATGCCGACGGTGAGCGCTTCATGGAGCGCTACGCCCCCACCATCAAGGACCTCGCTCCGCGTGACATCGTCGCGCGTTCGATGGTTCTCGAAGTCCTCGAAGGCCGCGGCGCCGGTCCCAACAAGGACTACGTCTACATCGACGTGACGCACATCCCCGAGGAAGTTCTCGACGAGAAGCTCCCCGACATCATGGAGTTCTCGCGCACCTACCTCGGCGTGGACCCCGTCAAGGAGCCGGTGCCCGTCTACCCGACGTGCCACTACGTCATGGGCGGTATCCCCACCAAGATCAACGGTGAGGTTCTGCGCAACAACACCGAGGTCGTCAAGGGCCTGTACGCCGCCGGCGAATGCGCCTGCGTCTCCGTCCACGGTGCAAACCGTCTCGGCACCAACTCGCTCCTCGACATCAACGTGTTCGGCCGTCGCGCCGGCATCGCTGCCGCCGAGTACGCGAACTCCACCGAGTTCGTCGACATGCCCGAAGCTCCGGCCACCATGGTCGAAGACTGGGTCGGCGTCATCCTGTCCGATCACGGCCACGAGCGCGTTGCGGACATCCGCACCGAACTCCAACAGTCGATGGACAACAACGCATCCGTGTTCCGTACCGAAGAGCGCCTCACCCAGGCCCTCGCGGACGTGCGTGCTCTCAAGGAGCGTTACAACCACATCACGGTTCAGGACAAGGGCAAGCGCTACAACAGCGACCTGCTCGAGGCCATCGAACTGGGCTTCCTGCTCGAAATGGCAGAGGTCACCGTCGTCGGTGCGCTCAACCGTAAGGAATCACGCGGCGGACACGCTCGTGAGGACTTCCCGGATCGCAACGATGCCGAGTACATGAAGCACACGATGGCATACAAGGAGGGCGACGGCCTGCTCTCCGACATCCGTCTGGACTACAAGCCGGTGGTACAGACCCGCTACGAGCCGATGGAGCGGAAGTACTAATCGCCGAATGCTGGTAAGCCGACATATCAGAACATGCCGAATGCCTGCGTCGCAGTTTGACGCGTGTTCGCTAAGTATTGCTGCGCGTCTTCGCGTTCTGAACTGGGTGCTTGCGTCGTGGACGGCGTCGGCGACGGGCTGATGTGTTCGCTGCCGAGTTGTGCGGACGCGAGCGCGAGTTCGTGGCCTATCAGCCTGTTCTCGGCAGTGAGTTCGGTGATCCGACCAGACCGATCACCACGCGATGTTGATCGGTCCGGGGGTCCACATGCCCGAACGCCGCACCGTCGCGGTATGCAGCTGTGCAGGCTCGGCGTTCGGGTCAATGCGCGAGTACTTCTCGAGGCTCCCCCAGTCGCGGTCCCAGTCGCCATCGAGGTAGGTCGGGAGGGTGCGCCCGGTGACCGTCAATTCGATCCACCCGAGAGGGCCGCCGCCAAAATGGTCCTGCCACAGACTCGTCATCACCGCGCCGGGACGGTCCGGAAGAATGCGGTACCCCGGAATCTGCGCCACACCGAGGCGATGGTTGAACGGCTGCTGGCACGGGAACTGCAGTGCCACTTCCCAATCGATCATGGTGGGTGTGCTCGAGCCGAGCAGGTCGTTGAGAGTGCGGGTCTGCGGAACACGCGGGGGTGTCACGGCGACCCACTGATCAGCCTGGGTGTCGCTGTCATCGACCGCGATCCGGACGGCGTTCGCCTCCGCCGGAAGCTGGTCGAGCGGCACCCGGAGGTTTCGCCAGGAGGTGGCGGGGCCGATGTCGATGGGCAGGGCATTGCCCAGGTTGTGGACGGTCCCATCACTGCCACGGACACCGTAGTCCAGTTGGATGCGGGCACCCGGGGTAGCGATGCCGTCGGTATTCACCGAATACACCTGACCCGCGACGGACATCGCGACAAGGTCACCACTGGTGGGCAGCGCGTACCAGTCCGAGGTCAGCGACGCCGGCCCGCTCGTTCCGTAGGTGCCGAGGACCGGCGTCGTTGCCGGGTTGAGCCCGAAAGGCAGGGCGACGGAGCTGCCGTTGATACCGGAGGCGCCCTGCCCACCGGCGGTACCGGCCGCGTTGCTGGACTTGGAGTCCGCGTTGTCGATCGAGTTCGCCATGCCCTCGGACGCGGACTCCTCGTCGGACGTCAGATCGGCGGCCACCCCGTTCGGGGTGAATCCGACGTTCTGTGCGCCGAGCGCGTCCGCCGGCCCGGTGGTGAAGGGTTGCAGCATGGAGGCGTTGGGGTCGGTCTCGACCAGTACGTCCTCAGCCAGTCCGCACGAGTGCCCGGCGAGGGCGCCGACGTTGGATTTCGCGAGCGAGAACGACGGGTACTGCGCGATGGCGCCCTTGGTCATCGAGAGCACGAAAAATAGGACCATGAGCGCGGCAGCGACCGTCAGCGGCGGAATAGACCACACTCGGCCCGCAGGCGCAGATCTGTCTTCGTGCGGTTCCCGGAAGAAGCACCACGCGGCCACGAGCAGCATCACCACAGTCAGGCCGAGCAGGAACGTGCCGGCACCGCGCCCGGCGATCATCACCGGCTTGTCCCACCACGGAATACCCCAGCTCGACACGTACCACCAGTTGTTGCTGCTGGTGAACGCCAAAGCGACGACGAAAAGCACGGCGGCAGCGAAGAATGCCCGATTGCGCCTCGACCGCAACACCAGCGGACCCACCGCGACCGCGGTCAGGACAGCGAGCGAACCGGCCAGGCCGGCAAACACCCCGAAGTGATGCGTCCACTTGGTGGGCGTGAACATCATCAGCGCCATCGCGGCGACGGTGATACCGACGATCCGGCGGGACGGACCCGACGCCGTTCCGGGGATCCGCCCGCCGCGGCGCAGCATCACCAGCAAGCTGGCGACGATCGAGAGCACCATCACGAACACCCCGAACCGTCGGGCGAGGGATCCGTCGGCGTTGATGACGAACAGCCACTCGTAGCGCTTGTACTCCTCGAACCACGCGTTCGTCGGCGGGATCACGTGCACGCGTTGCATCTCGAGGACCCCGGTGAGGGTCTGGTCTGCGAACGCCGCAACCAGGACAACCAGACCCGCGGCGACGATCGGCCCGAGAACCGCGAGATAGCCGACAGTCTTGGCGCGCGCCGAAACAATCTGCAGCACCGGGCGGGCGCCCGCGATGAGCGCACCGAAGCAGATGATCCCCGACGGCCCGACCGTCACCGTGAGCGCGGCGACCAGCACCGCCACGGCAGCAGGAAGAAGGCGCCGAGTCGCGATCGCGCGTTCCACCGAGCACCACGTCAGCAGCACACCGGCAGCGACCATCGGCTCCGGACGCAGACCGTTGTTGTACGGGAGCCAGAAAGCGAGGAACACCAGCCCGCCGGTCCACAGGGCAATGCGGTTCTTGCGGACCGCGACGCCGAGGCGCGGGGCCACCTCGCGGCTGATGACCAGCCAGCAGACGATGCCCGCGATCAGCGCTGGCAGCCGGATCCACGGACTGGCGGTCGATATTTTCGTCATCAGTGCAAGTAGGTCGTAGTACGGGGTACCGAACGGCGCTTCCGGGACGCCGAACCAGCGGAAGTAGTTGGACATGTAGCCGGACTCGAGCGATGACCGTGCCATCGTGAATTGGTAGCCGTCGTCGGAGGTGGTGGCGCCGATGAAGTGCCACAACACCAGCGTCCCGATCACTACCGTGTCGATCGGTGTGAACTTCCACCAGCGTGCCGGTAGGAACCGCCGTGCTCGCCGGCCGTCGAGCGCGTCGATCCGGTGCAATGCGAGGAGTGCGATCGCGGTCGCCAGGACGGCGACGATCATTGCGACGGTCTTCAGCAGTGAGGGTGTCGAGGAGAACCGGGTGTCGAGATCGGCGTGCACTGACAGGCCAGCTGGAACAGTGCCCTGGAGATCGGTGAAGACTCCCACCATCTGCGGACGGAAGTCCCCTGTGAGATTGGAGCCGTCGCTGCCGGCCACTGTCGTGGTGGTTTTTTCTGCGGTCGACGTCACGGTGACCGAGCCGGCGAGGTCGTCGACGGGGATCGAGAGGAGGTGTTGGTCGCGTTGAACGATCTCGAACTGTGCGGGCCCTCCGTCGGCGCCGGGGTTGACCCGGGCGACGAGGCCGTAGCGTGCCGCGTCCGCCGCACCGACCGGGGCGGTCGAGACCACGACACCGCCAACTGACGACAGTTGCTGCACCGCGGAAGCGGGGATCGACAGGTCGAGTTCGAGCGGCGCGTACGACACCAGCGGCGCATCGACACTGGTAAGCGAATCCGCCTGCGGCCAGGACAAACTCGCAGTCTCCTGCTGCACAGGCATGAACGGGATCGACACCGCCGCCAGGATCGCGAGCACCGATGCGACGACGGCAACAACCCGGACTCTGGTCACGTCCCGACGGGACACCGGGGTCACGGTCGGTCGGTCGGATTGTTTTCGGTCGTCCACGATGCTGTCGGTCACGACGTTCGATGCTAGACGAACCGACTGCAGAAAGGTTCCATATGGTCTCTTTTGTCGAGGCGGTGTGCGATGGTTTCTGCGGCGCGAACTCCCAGAGGAATCGCGGCTTGACCACTCATCCGGAACGAAAGATTGCTGATGGCGACCTACCTGCCCATACTTCTCCATTTCGCTGTTGACGTTGATAGGGAGCGGATCTCGTTTGCGCGACGGTAGAGACCACCAGCTTGCTGAACGCGGAATCCGCCTCTCGGACAGTCAAAACAGACAACTCAATCAGGCAGTGTCGACGAAGATTGAATCAGCGGTTACCCAGAGCCAGAGTCCGATACCTGTTCTACCGTAACCAGTTTCGGCACAAATCCGAACGCGCCCGAGCTTCTGTATCGCCGGTCAGGGACCGGACGACGTTCGCTGACGGCGACAAGGCACCCCACCAACGCCCGAGATCCGTCGAAATTGCTACCTCACTTCAACTCTTGTAGCTGAAGACCTGCTCCCAGGTTTCCTTGCTGGTGAGATGCGGTACCGCAGCGCGATACTCGTCCTTGAGCGCGGAGAACCGAGCCGTGAGCTCACGGCGCAGAGCGACGGATTCCTTGAGCAACGCGCGGGCCTGGATGTTGTCGCGCTTGCGATAGACCACCCCACCCCCATCGGCCGTCGTGACGGTGACCCCGTCGACCTGAGACAGCAGGAACCACCGTGCGTCGGCGGTGGGGACGTTGAGCCGCGGGCGATGGTGATGGCGTGCATTGGCCGGCCGTGTGTTGTGGACCAGGCCTCGCACCAATCGTGTGGCGATGCCAATCTTGCCGAGGGGCATCGTCACGGCACCAATGTCCTCGTACGAAGGTGCCGGTAGCGCCGTCGACGACCCCACGACAACCGCGTCGGGGTACTGCTTGCGCAATGCGTTGACGGTCGGCAGCGCCGTGGGCAGGATGTCGAGGACATGTTCCGGACCTGCCAGAAAGTCGCGGATGGCCAGATTTTGAATCGCGACTGTCGAGTACTCGAGGCACAGCAGGTGCTTTATCGTCGCCTTCATCGAATCGATCACCAAGCTGCGGCCGTTGCCAGGCATGTACAGCGCAGCGACCACCAACCGGTTGCGCAGATGGAAGTACGCCTGCCAGTCGATAGCGTCGTCCTTGCCGCTCCACGCCATGTGCCAGATCGCGGCGCCGGGCAGTGTGACGGTGGGATATCCCGCCCGCCGCGCACGCAGTCCGTATTCGACGTCGTCCCACTTGATGAACAACGGCAGTGGTTGCCCGAGTTCCTCGGCGACCTGCCGGGGGATCATGCACATCCACCAGCCGTTGAAGTCGACGTCGACGCGGCGGTGCAAGTGCTTACTCGTGCGCAGCGGTTTGACGGAGAAGTCGTGGTCGTACTCGACGGTCGGCGACGCCGCGGTCCACATGAAGACATCGCGGTTGACCCGCTCACCCATCACGTGCAGATGGCTGCGTTCCTGGAGATTGAGCATTTGACCGCCGACGAGCGTGGGTACCCGCGCAAATCGGGACATTGCCAATGCCCGCAGAATTGAGTCGGGCTCGATCTCGATGTCGTCGTCCATGAACAGGATCTGTTGGCAGTCGGTGTTCGTCAGCGCTTCGTACATGATGCGGCTGTATCCGCCGGAGCCACCGAGATTGGCCTGATCGTGCACGACGAGTCGGTCACCGATGGCCGCGGCCACCTCATCGAAGCCCGGTTCGTCGCGGACCTTGCGGGTGCCTTGATCGGGAATGATGACGTTCTTGACGACATCCATGACCAGCGGATCCGAGCTCAGCGCGACAAGGGCTTTCACGCAGTCGGTGGGGCGGTTGAACGTCGGAATCCCTACGGCCACGCTCGCTTCGCCGGGCGCTTCGACGGGCGCGTACCAACCGGCGTTCTCGATGACGACGTCCGTGTCGGAGGTGACGTCGAACCAGAGCCACCCGCCGTCCTCGAACGGGGTGAGTTCCATCGAGAACTCCTCCGTCGCGGCGTGAATCTCGCGTCCCTCGATGTGGATGCGTGAGCCGTCGGCTTTGGAGCGGTAGATGTCGATACGGCAGTGACCCGAGACGGCAATACGGAGAACGACCGCAGTCAGGATGCTGTAGCGGCGCCAGTAACTCGCCGGGAACGCGTTGAAGTACGAGCAGAACGATACTTCTGACTCGGCGCCGATTGCGAGTGAGGTGCGGGAAAGCGGATGGGCCCGATGAGTATTGGACGTCGATTCCTCGAGATACAACGTCCGCACGTCGAGGGGCTCGCCGGCGCGGGGAAGCAGAATGCGCTGCAGGAGTGAAATTCCCAACCGGCGGGGTGTCACCTTCTCGGTGGGGGTGTCCAGAAGATGCCTGGCACTCATGGGTCATCCTTCTACTCAGGCGGCGCGCCGATCGGAGCGCCGGTCTCGAAGTGCGGGCGGAGCGTGTTGTCGAACAGATTGCAGGTGCGCTCGTCGTTTCACGTGTAGGGAGAAACGTAAGTCACGCGTGTCGCCGCGGTTCAGGACTGGAGCAAGCGCCGACCCCCACCATGGCCAGAAAACTGACGGCGAGGATCTTCGATCTCGATACTCGAAACCGCACGCCATTTCCCGCCCAGTGCCATCATCCGACCGTCGCTCCCCCGCCGTTGGAACCAGGAAACCGGTCCTCTACCGCGAGTGTGCCAGGTACGAAGGACGATCACGTCCGAAGACGTGGTGTGTGAGGACGGACACTCCCACCGAACTATTCGCACGGCACCGCAGATCCATGACGATCACGAACGAGGACAGCGACATCTAAGGTTTCCCCATGCCACGACTGATTCACCTCAACGGACCATCCGGCATCGGAAAATCGACGATCGCCCAGATGTACGCCGAGCGCCATCCCGGAGTACTCAACCTCGACACCGACCATGTCGTCAGCCTCATCGGCGGTTGGCAAGAAAACTTCTGGACCGCGTTGGTCGCTGCACGACAACTCGCCATCAGCATGGCGCAAACACATCTCCAGACCGGTCACGACGTCGTCATGCCGCAATTGGTGACCTCGTACGAAGAAATCGAAGGCTTCGAAACAGCTTCGAGCAACAGCGACTCCCACTATCTGGAGTTCGCGTTGACGGCCGGCAAACACCAGGCTCTTGCTCGATTCGCCGAACGAAGCACTCACGCGAATTCGCCCCGCCAACGCCAACTCGACCAGGTGATCGCACAAAACGGCGGACCGATTCTCGTGGCACGAATCCACGACCATCTCACCGAATACCTACAGACCCGACCCCACTGCCGCGTTCTGGATGCCGGTGGGCACGACCCCGAGCGACCCTACGACTCACTCGACGCACTACTGGCAGCCCCATAGCTGCTACCGGGCATGAGAGTGTTGACCTCGATCCCGAGCTAACGCACTTCAAGCTTGTCGACATTGGCGAGTACGTCTCTGTGCCAGGCAATTTCGGTTCGGATGCGCATCTTGGCGTGAGAGACGATGAGATCGTCGGCGACGCTCTGATCGGGCCAACGGCGATCGAGTTGATGATCGAACTGCAGCTCGCGAGCAGCGAGGATCGCGATACGGTCCTCGATGTAGCCGCGCAGCACATCGCGATCGAGATCCGCACTCACTGCCAGAGCGAGGTCGACAGGGTCCGGTTTGAGTTCGAACTCGGTGAATGCCTCATCGCGCAGCGCCCGAAGTTCCCTCGCCCCTTCTTCCGTGATCTCGTACACAGTTCTCGCAGGCAGCGCCCCGTCCTGCTCGGTCCGCAGCGGTCTGATCAACCCCTCGCCTTCGAGTCGATGCAAAGCGCCGTAGAGCGATCCGGGTTTAACCTGCGACCACAGTTCCGCCCGATCCACACGGGCATCGCGGCGAAGCTGGTGACCGTGCATGGGTCCGCGTTTCGAGAGGGCGCCGAGGACGAACAACCGCGTGGGATTCATACCCACAGTTCTACCCGAGTACTCGCATTTGAGTACTCTCTTTCGTATGTCTATTCGACCGATACTCATAGCCGGCGACCCCCGACTGACCACACCAGCGGTCACGGTCACCGTGTTCGACAGCGAACTCGCGGCGTTCGTCGATGATCTGTACGAGACGAACACTGCCGCTAACGGGGCCGGACTGGCGGCTAATCAAGTCGGAGACCCGCGATCGGTTTTCGTCTACGACCTGATCGACGACGGCCAACAACATCGGGGCCACGTCGTCAATCCGATACTGGAGACATCAGAGCTACCGGAGACGATGCCCGATCTCGACGATCTGGAAGGGTGCCTTTCCGTTCCCGGCGAGCATTACCCGACGGGGCGAGCTGAGTGGGCGCGGGTCACGGGTGTGGATATCGACAATCGCCCCATCTCGGTCGAAGGGACCGGTTATCTGGCTCGCTGTCTGCAACACGAAACCGATCACCTGGCAGGTCATCTCTATCTCGACCGGCTGATCGGGCGTAATCGGCGTGCGGCCCGCAAGATGCTCAAACAGCGTCAATGGACTGAACCCGAAAATATCTGGGTTCCGGGGTCGGATCGTGATCCCTTCGGTTGGTGAGGAACGGTCCACACCAACACTCCACTATCGATAAAGGAGCACAGACAACTCGTCAAGCAGTGCAAAGACTGTCAGGCTTCACCTCTTCATTCTGTCCATTATTCGGGCGAAAGCGCAGCAGCGACAGCGTCCCTCGCCTGCTCGACCCCGGCTTGAGCAACAAGTAATTCAGCAACGACGGCAAGGCGTCCAAGCCTCCGCGATGGGACTCCTGTACTCCGCGCTGCTGAACATTCCCATCAATGAATTCCTGCCGTACGTCACAGTCGGGCTGATCGTCTGGCACCTGATCAGCGCGAGCATTCTCGAAGGCTCAGAGGTCTTCATCGCCAATGAAGGACTAATCAAACAGCTTCCCTCAGCTCTGAGCGTGCATATCTATCGCATGGTGTGGCGGCAGATCCTGTTCTTCGCGCACAACCTCGTGATCTACGTGATCATGGTCTTCGCCTTCGGTATCTGGCACAACCTGAGCTGGACCGCTGTAGCTGCGATCCCAGCATTCGTCCTGATCGTTCTCAACGCCTTGTGGGTGTCGATCGTGTTCGGCATCTTCTCCACCCGGTACCGCGACATCGCCCCGATCCTCGGCAGCATGACGCTGCTGCTGTTCGTACTGACACCCATCACATGGACGATGGAGGCACTCACGGACAAGAGCGGGCAATCTACGGAGCGCGTGAAGCTCGCCGAACTCAACCCGCTCTACCACTACCTCGAGATCATCCGAGCACCTCTTCTCGGAACGGACCAACAGGCATATCACTGGTACATCGTCATCACCATCACCGTCGTCGGCTGGGCTGTCGCGGTCCTGGCGCTGCGTAAGTACCGATCTCGTGTGCCCTACTGGGTCTAGAGAAAAGACGGACTTCTAGTTCACTGAACGAAGCCGTCACGTGGTCCTGAATCCGATTGCCCCTAAATCAGATTGGCATCGCTAACTGCCATCAGAGCCGCGTCGCCAGGTGCCCGACGATGTGAAATACGTCGGTTCAGGGATGTTCGGATCGGCGATATCTCGTCAATGGTGCAGTCGAGCAGCAGTTTGATTTCAGCGTCATGCTTGCGGTACCTGCGGTCAGCAGTAGCCTACAACTCCCGCGTCGGCGCGGTGCCTACGAACACGTCGATGCCGTCGCCGTCGCCGCTGATGGTGGCCGCTAGGTATCCGTAGTCGACTGGATACATGAAGTGCGGGATTCGCGGGTGGGCTATACCTTTCAGGCGGTCGATGACGATGTTGGAGGTTCGCGCCATTCCGGGCGCTTCAGTCGCGACTGGCAGCCGAGCCGAACAACAGCCCGTCGATATATGTCGTGTGGGTACGACTACTTCGATACCGTGAAGTAGTCGGCCGGAGCAAGGGCGTTGAGCGCAATCCACCGCTGCGGCAATGCCGCGGTGGATACGCGATTGCTACCCGATGAGACGTGGAAGAAGTCCTGGATATCGAGCGCAATTCGAGGATCGTCATCGACATGTCGTGCCATTTCGTAATAGACGGCCAGCACGTGGATACAACGCCCAGTGCCATCCGAGCAGGAGCAGCCGACGCCTGCGAGTATCGGTGCGGGCGGGTGGCCCGCCTCGGTGATGGCGCGGTGCACCTCATCGGTGAGGATGGTCTGAGCACCGTACAACTGGCCGGTGATCCCCCCGATCGTCTCCCGGGGCATCGGCGCCACCTCGATGCAGGCCACCGATGTGTTGCGGCCACGCTGGACAACGCCGCGCACGATACGGCCATCGATCGTCACCTGCACTCCTCCAACGCGCGCCAGCTTGCGGGCGCGCGGCAACCGCGGATCGGGTCTGGTCTGGCGTAACGGCTGGGCGAGCCGAACCCAGTCCCACCCCCACGCTGTGTAACCAAAGTCGTCGTCCGCCATATCAACTGGCTCGCTTCCGGCGCAGGGTCGCAATGAGGCTGTCGTCATCTAATCGGGCCAATTCGGCGACACCGGACATATCAGCGATATCGGATAGCGCGGATTTGCGCGAATGCATGGCCGCGATGTGCTCCTCAACGGTGGTATTGCTGGTCAAGGTGGTGACGGTCACGGTGCGAGTTTGACCGATCCGATGGACTCGATCGGAGGCCTGCGCTTCGCCGATGTCGATGTTCTCGCCGACCCGGAAAGCCGAAACAGTCACCAAATGGCTCACCGAACATCCGGGGACGCAGGTAATCTGCCGCGACCGCGCCGGCGCGTATGCCGAAGCCGCCCGTGTCGGAGCACCGGAAGCGATCGAAGTCGCAGACCGCTGGCACCTATGACACAACCTCGCCGAAGCAGTGGAGAAAACCGTTGCAGCCCATCACCATTGCCTGAAAAAGGAGCCTGATACAGAGCCTGAACCTTCGATCGAACGCACCGCGTCGGAGCAACTGAGGATGGTCGTCGAACAGGTACACGCCACCCGTCCGGAGAGTTCGATAGTCGCCGCTCGCACGAAGAATCGCTTCGAGGCGGTCACAAATCTCAAGAACGAAGGCATAGGAATCGATGCGATCGCCCGCCAGCTCGGGCTGGCACGGGAGACTGTCCGCCGTTTCTACTGCGCAAGCAGTGTCGACGAGTTGCTGGGAGCACCACGAGCGGGCCGGCCCACCTTATTGGACGAGTTCGCCGAGTACTTACAAGAACGGTTCAACAACGGACACACCTCCACTGCTGCGCTTTACGAAGAACTTCGAACACGGGGATATCGAGGCAGCTACGGAACGGTCCGCGAATACTTGAGGCCTCTGTGCACCATCGGCGCCGCGCCGGCCAGGAGACAGTTTCCGAAGGTCCGGCGAATCACCTCGTGGATGTTGCGTCACCGAAGGTAACCTCACCGACGACGAGCAGATCGGACTCAAGCAGGTCCTCGCCAGCTGTCGACATCTCGAGGCAACTGCAGGACATGTCACATCGTTCGCGGAGATTCTCACAGAACGCCTTGGTGCACAATAAAACTGGTGGATGTCAGCCGTCGCAGCAGATGACCTTCCGCACGTACATCGCTTCGTCCGAGGCCTCGACACCGACCACACAGCCATCCGAAACGGGCTGACGCTGCCCTACAGTTCCGGTGCCGTGGAAGGACACGTGAACCGAATCGAGATGCTCACACGGCAGATGTACGGACGTGCTGGATTTGACCTGCTCCGAAACGAATACTTCTCGGCGATTGAAGCATTCAGAATTGATCACGGAAAGTGGGCCAGAACCAGGTTTCGACCGTCGTTCACGTTGAAGAATAAAGTCACCCTGTTCCCGGGTGTGACCCTGTCGTTAACTGGCCTCGTTGCCTTGGATCTGATCTGTCCACCCGGGCATGGTTCCGCGAACCGGCCAGGGCTGGCATGACCGTATAGCGCCTCTGTGTGTCAAGTAGCAGTCACCGGTGCATGTAGGTTGTCCCGGATGATGTGGCGGTAAATGACGTTCGCCAGCCGCCGTTTGAGCGCTCGACGTGCCTCAGCAGGAGTTTTTCCCTGCGCAATCTTCTTCTCGTAGTAAATTTTTCCGAGGCCAGGATCTCGGCTCTGACAGACGGCGACGGTGTGCAGTACCGAGTTCAGTTGACGATTCCCGCCGGTGTTGAGTCGATGCCGAACAGCCTCCCCGCTCGACGCCGCCAACGGCGAAGTCCCTGTGTAACTGGCGAAGTGATCCGCTGACGGAAACCGACTGATATCACCGACATGGCCGAGCAGTTTCGCCGTCAGAACGGTACTGATCCCGTGTACCTGCGGCAGAGTGGTAGTGGTCGCGGCGACCGCATCACGCATCTGCGCTTCGTTGCCCTTGATGTTGGAATCCATCCGGCGCAGATCGGCCAGAAGCTCCTTCGCCAGGTCCCGCCGGCATGCATCGGTTGCCGTGACCGGTCTGACTCGTCGCAGAGCGGCAGCTGCTTGTGCAGCGTTCAGCCCGGTCGGCACACCACCGGCAATGAGTTCCCGAAGGAGCTGGTGTAGACGGTTCAGTACACGCGTCCGTTCCCGGACAAGGTCGTCTCGGCGTTCACTGAGCAGCCGTAGAATAGTCGACTGATCCTCGTACCGAACTTCATGCAATCCCTTGTGGCGCAATGCGGTCAATGCGACAGTGCGTGCATCGTCCGTATCTGTCTTGCGTCCTCCTCCGGTATCGAGCACGCGCACGCGCATGGCGAGGGTGGACGGTACGTCGACGACATGTTCAGCGTCGGCGAGCAGTATTTGCGCGATACCGCGCCCCAATCCTTTGGCGCCTTCGACGGCGAAGCGCCGCTCGGCCCATCTGTGTGACCATTTCCGTAGTTGCGTGGCAGTGCCGGAATTGACGGCGAACCTGCGGCGGGCCACGCTCTCGCCGCTGTTGTCGACGGCGACGGCTGTTAGTGATGCTTTGTGTGGGTCGATTCCGATGATGATCAATTCGGATGCTCCTGTTGTCCGGGTGCGGTTTCGGTGTGCACCTGCGGTGGGCATCCTGACTTGAAGTTGGTCGTTTCACGCCTCTGTCGAACCACACCGTAGGCCGGTGTCGGTCGGCAGGGCACGCTATGAGTGAGCCAACCATCTGATTGTGGCGGCAAGGAGCTTGCGAGCCTGCGCCGACCGACACCGTGGACTTTACGAGACTGCAGATCCCGGTTGTCCTGGTTCCATTGAACAAGTCAGGAGCTTGGGTAGAAGCCCCATCAACGTTTTGTCTGCCCTTCCTGACCGGCGAGCCCTCGTTTGGTAACAGGAAGGCACTTTCCATCATGACAACGATCGAGTTGGAAGTCATCGCCGGGATCGACACCCACGCCGACACCCATCATGTCGCCGTGATCGATACCACCGGTCGCAGGCTCGGCGACGCGGGATTCCCGACAACCTTGAAAGGCTGCAAGGCGATCGCCGCGTACATCGCCGCGTTCGGCCTTGTCCGACGGGTCGGAGTTGAAGGCACCCACTCGTACGGCGCTGGGATCACCCAACATCTGAAGGATTCCGGAGTCCGTGTCGTCGAGGTGATCCGTCCGAATCGGCAAGTGCGGCGTATGCAAGGAAAAACAGATCAGGTCGACGCGTACGCAGCCGCATCAGCGGCTTTGGCCAGCGACGATCATCCGGAACCGAAACAACTCGACGGTCTCGTCGAGGCCGCCCGCTACATCCACGCAGCGCGTCGCAGTGCGGTCAAAGCACGAACTGCCACTCGCGTTCAGATCAAGAGTCTGCTGGTCACTGCACCCGAGCAGATTCGGGCCCGGTACCGGAGTGCCGCCGACACGGCATTGTTTCCCGCCTTGGCTCGCACGAGGCCGGCATCGGAAGAGAACATCCTCACCCGCACAATCATGTCGTCGTTGAAATCTCTGGCGCGCCGGTACCAGCACCTCACCGCGGAAATCGACGTACTGGAGGCCGATCTCGAGCAGCTGGTGTTTCAGATCAACCCGGGGCTGGCGCAGACGAAGGGCATTGGAACCGTCACCGCCGCACAACTATTGATCACCGCCGGTGGAAATACCGATCGACTGAAGTCGGAAGCGTTGTTCGCAGCACTCTGCGGGACAAGCCCTATTCCGGCTTCCAGTGGCAAGACCACTCGTCACCGGCGGGGTCGCGGCGGCGACCGGCATGCAAACTCCGCCCTCCATCAAATCGCCCTCACTCGAATGACCTACGACCAACGAACCCGTGACTACATTCAACGTAAGCAGCAGGAAGGCAAGGGAACCAAGGAAATCCTCCGCTGCCTCAAACGCGCGATCGCTCGAGAAGTCTTCGCACTCATCACCAACCCCATCCCCGTTGTCGATCACCGAAAGCTTCGACCGCTCCGCCAAGAACGCGGACTCATCCAAGTCCAGGCGGCCGCAGCCCTGGGCGTCAGCATCGCCAAAATTTCACTCGCGGAAAACGGACGAGTCCACGACGCTACCTTCCTCACCACCTACGAAACATGGCTCCGAAACACCGATTTGACACCATAGGAGCATCAGATTCCTCACTCTCAGGCATTGCGCCACTTGTCGACTCGGATTCGGTGTCGACATCGATACCCATCTGCTCCAACGCCTTGTCGCACAAGAGCGCGAAATGCTCGGTGGTCTCCCAGACGAACTCCGGGTCGCGGCCGAATGACTGCGACGGAATGCGGTGGAGTGAAACCGAAATCTACCTCCCCGTCGAATAGCCCCGTCAAAGCCGAAGTATCAACCGCCCCAAATTTTTCGGACGGTCTCGCACACCCTTCGACAGTGCGAGTTCGGGGTGATTGATGCTTCTCGTCTCCGCCGCTGCCGCGGCGATTCGCAGGTTGTCCCCGCCTGGGGCCTGCGCGTCGCGCTGTGGCGGGCACACCATTTCCATAAGATACTTTGCAACACAACTCGATTGGATTGGTGGACTGCCATGCAAGAGCATGACCCGCTCGGACAGATGAACTTCCCTTTGATTCGATCGCTCTCGCGCATGAGTGGGATGTTCCTGCGGTCAGGCCTGATCGTTCTTGCCCTGTTCATTGTCGCGTCTCTAGCCTTCGGGGAGACCCCCGCCCAAGGTGCAATAGTTGCGTTCATCGTGCTCCTGCTCGGATCCGGCATGGCGCTCTGGGCGCTCGCAAGATCGAAATTCACCGACCTTCGATAGCTTCCTTCTACATAGAGATGTGGCCCCCAACCTCGGCGGGGGCCACACTTTTTGGTTAATCCAAGACATCTAGGTCGTCGCTTGGGCTTCATCCTCGTGAGTGTCCGGTTTCGGCTCGATGGCATCAATGCCTAGTAGCACTGAGGCCCTGACCAGAATTTTGTGTCCGTCCGCCGTTGCCTTGGCCCGCGACAAGGCCGGGAGGGGATGCTCGGGCTCCTTTGGCGCCGGGGGCGCTACCTGCCCCGGCGCCAGCCTTTTAATCAGTTTCTTGTGCAATGCCAGATCAGACCTGTACCTCGGCACTGCACTATTTTCATGCCGTATCTTTTTGTAGTTTGCTCTCGGGTCAAGGAGGAGGCTGGCGCATACTGCCTCACCCTCTGGGGTTGCGACGCCGCTTCGACAAAGGACGACAGAAGGTTGCAGCTCCGCCAACTCCCTCTGCGCGTAGGCGATGATGTCTGGAGCAAACTTGTGTCCTCTGGAGTAGACAATCTGAACTGTCGCCCATTCGTCGGGCACGTCTTTATCTAGGTTGCCTTCGCCATGATTTTTGGAGTGGGTGGTAGTCAGGACGGCTACTGCGCGGCCGTTTTCGATGCCGACCCAGCCAAATTCCCAGTCGTCTTCCCGCATAGCGTCAGGAAAATCGGCTAAATGCACGGATAGGATCTGGCGATTTTTGTCAGTCACGACATGAGGGTGCCACAACAGATCACGGCGGCGAAGCATGGTGGCTGATTTCGGTCAGGTTTGGTGACGTTCTTCGATGCCGCTTTTAACGATGTGGGCTTGAATCGGCGATGTGCAGGCTAATCAGGACCACGACTGCCTTCGGTTAGATACGTCAATCTGTGACGTACCTAACCCCACTTTTGCCATTGGTTCAGTTCAGTTTGCAACGCAGCGAGGACATCGGGCAACTGCAACTTCGTGACGTTTGGCGTCCACGGCCAGGATTCGGGAGCCGCCTCGGCAGTTTCGGCGAAATCCACCAATGTTTCCAGCCCCTCTCGGCTCCAGCGGTCCTCGACCAAGAATTCCCCGCCCACTGCGCGAGCCGGTGCGGGCATCATGTATCCGAGAAGCGCGCGCCGGAACTCGTACTGGTCGTTGATCCATCGCCAGTCGTAATCATCGGGCTGAGTGACCTCGAAGAACGGTCGAAGCAACAGGCGCTCGTAGCGACTCACCGGATAGAGAAACCCCGTACCCTTCCATACCGAGAACTTCTTGACGAGGTTGTCATCGAGGACTCGATAAGGGTCGAGGACCTCCACCGCTGGGGCTTTTGACGTCTCGCGCCATTTCTTCCACTTCGCGGCCGTCGCGATGTGAAGCCAAGTGCCATCATTTTCGGTTGCGATGCCAGCTATTCCGACAGCGCGGAGTGCAAGTAGGGCTGGCAGATGCCTTGCCTCCTCGAGGGCCTGTTGGAATCGAGTGCCTCCGATTTCGTTCGTCCTCAGAGGATCTGCGCGACCCTTCATCAGTTCCTCGATCACCGACCGCCACAGTTGTGCGTGCGTGTTATCGCGATCATGGCGAACTCCCTCGATGAGAAGCTTCAGGACAGGCGAGGCGACCTCGCACAGCTCGCCATACGTTGTCTCAAGTTTGGTCGCGTCAAGCCCCTCGACGTACAGCGGGAATTCACGAATCTGCTTGGCCGCCGAGCGTGCCGCACCTAAGACAAGATCATCAAGTTCTGGGCGTCGCGCGGGATCCGCAACGGACGCAATCAGAATCGCGATCGGATCTGCAACTGACGAAACACTCTCATCGCTCAAGGACACCTGAGTTGGCGCGAATCCAGACATTGCGTCAACGAAAGCCGATGGTTGAGTGGCGTCCTTGAGATCGAATGACCCTGTATCTCGCCAGTCCTCACCCGAATCGTCCACCTCAAGGCCCACGGTCTTGAGCCGAGACACCAAGTCTTTCCGAGACCCGAGCTGGTCTCGAAGACGGATTACGTGGACCCCGGCTGTGTCCGACATCGCGCGCACTCGTCCGACCTCGACGAGAACGACGCGGTCACGGTCACGCTCCATCGCCATTCCTGCCTCAAAAATGACATTGAGGCGCGCCTGGCCAGTTGGTACGAGTTCGTGTTTTTCGTCGTGCGCATACTGAAATTCCGGCTGCGCACATCCGACATCGTCAGGGGTGAATAGAACGATTACGGCCCCAGCCATGTCCATTCCGGCCTTCAGGACTTCCCCGATATACGGCGCGCCTTGGCCGGTGGCTGAGACAGCCTCTTCCCACTCGATTACCTTCAAGTCGAGAGCCTTGAGAAACCCCACGAAGTCGTTCCTCACTGCCGAGTTCCGACCGTGGACAAGGAAAACTTTGCGCGGATCACGAGTCGCGGGGGCGGCCATTACTGTTGTCCCCTCAGGAGTGACGGTCGGTCTGGCGAATACAGGGGGGGACACCGGCGTGTTTGGCTCCTGTTCGCCCGGAGATTGCCACGACAGATAGCCATCTGTATCCAATTCCGCGCCGAGTTTGGTGAGTACTGCACGGAGCCCAGCCAGATTCTGTTGGACTTCAACATCGGTCGACACGAATGTCCGATCGGCTCGCAACTCTTCGACCAACAAGTCGAGCAGATCAGCTGCCTCGTCATCGGTTGCGCTACTCATCGCATTCCGTACTAGCGCCTGCTTATTGGTTCCTTCCGGTGTCACCCCGACTGTCTGGAAAGCGGTGCTGATCGCTTCGTTTGTCGGGCCGCCGCCGTTCTTCCAGAGTCTCGATAGCGGGCCAGCAATCTGTTGACCGATGGTTCGGGGGCTGGGACCTGGTAGGCGCGTAGACATTCGATCGAAGTTCCTATCTGTCCGATTCTGCAAGTCGACCAAGACCACCTTGTTCGAACCAATGGATGAGTTTAGTGTGCGGGAATACCCAGGCTGTCCTGCACTGGCACGCGCGAGCACGCCTTGCGGCCGAGTGGCACGATCCTTTTCAGCTGAGGCGCAACTGTTCGATTAGTTGCTGCGCTCCGGGTCCGATGCGAGAAACCGTTGCCTTCGTTCTGATAGGTGTGAGGACCCCTCGCAGACTTGCAAGTTCTCGCTTGATCACCGAGCGGTTCGGCTCATCATTAGCCACTTCCGCGAGAATTACCCTGCTCGACTCGTCGGCGATCTCGCGGTCGTCCGTGTCGATATCGCGCGTATTCAGGAACTCCAATGCTTCCGTGACAGCACGGGCAACATTCGCGTAACCGTCCGTGACGGTTGCAGGCGTATCGATCTGGTCGACTGATCCGTTGTTCTCCCAGGCCAGCTGCGAATGTCCACCGCTGATGTGGATTACCGGGCCGTGATAATTCGTTGTCTGGGACATCGTCATCGGGTAGGTGCCTTGCGTTGCGGGGCCATGGTGCGCGGGGATATGAGTGGTAACCGGTTCCGGCGCGCGAACTGGCTGAGGCGATGCGGTGGACAATTCAGCCCATGATGGCCAACGCAGGTTGCCGTCGGTATCCAATTCCACACCGAACTTGGTGAGCACGACGCGCAGAACGCCGAGGTTCTGTACGACCTCTTGGTCAGTTGATACGAAGGTCCGCTGTGCTTGCAGTTCCTCGACCAACAACTCGAACAACTTGACCGCCTGGGTATCGGTCGCCGAGTTCATCACCTGCCGCACCATCGTCTGCTTGGAGGCGTCCTCCCATCCAACGCCGACGGTTTGGAAGGCAGTAAGGACCGCTTCTTTCGGCGGTCCTCCACCTGCCTTCCAGAACCGGCACAACGGGCCGGCAATCTGTTGCCCGAACGTGCGGGATGGCGGACCCTGTAGCCGAGTAGACATTCGACGTCAGCCCAGAACCAGCTGCTCGACGAGTTGTCCCACCCCCGTCTCGACACCTGCGGTCGCAGCCGTCATTGCAAGAGGAGAAAGGACACCGCGGATCGCCGCGAGAGCCCTCTTGATCTTTGACCGGTCCGGTTCCTCGTTGACTACCTCAGCGAGGATCTCACGGCCAGACTCGTCAGCGATCTCTCGGTCATCCTCGTTGACGCCATCGGCCGTGTTCACAACTTCCAGCGCCTTGGTGACCGCTCGGGCAAGGTCCTCGTAGCCCTCGGTAACGGTTCCGGAGCTCAGAGTCTGCTTGACCGGCCCCGTGTTGTCCCACGCCAGCTGTGCATGCCCACCACTGACCTGGATCACCGGCCCGTTGTAGGTCGTATTGTTCGACGCTGGAACTGGTGGAACCTGACGCTCGCGCCCCCACACCGCTTCGGTATGACTCATTCCGCTGAATGAAGGGTTGCTGCGGTTGTCGTTGATATTGACCTCCCGGACCAATAGTTGGCGTCGCCCACCCCGTGGGTCGTCGAGTTCTACGACGTCGCCCTCGTAAATAGGTGTGTCGAGATTGAAGAAGCCCGATTTGGGCTGAATCATTCCCCGCGCGGGCGTGCGGATCTCTTGTGCCGTCCCTCCATTGCGGACGATCTGCACGTCATGCTGAGGGAAGGTGCTTCCGAATCCATCCAAGAACGAGCTATCTTGCCTGCGCATTGCTGCGATCTCCCTGCCATGGGTCCATAGAGTCAAAAACATTCTGGCAGATATCAACGACGGTTGAAAACTGATTCTTGAATCCCGCCGAAGTCTCCGAAAACTCCTGGTGAGATTTGACATGACCAATCACATCAAGTTATGGATGTTCTTTCGAGTAGGGACTGTCCGATAATCGGTGTTTGGCCCGACAAACTGAGTGAATGCTCAGCGAGGGAGGTGCCAAGATGACGACACTGGAAGATGTGACGAAGAAGAAGACCGAGTCGCCGTCCGCTGAAGCCGCCGCGGCGGCCGAGTTGGTCCGGTTGGCGAAGGAGCAGGGCCATTCGCTGACCGGGCCGGACGGCCTGCTCAAACAGTTCACCAAAACCGTCCTGGAAACCGCACTGAACGAAGAGATGACCGAGCACCTCGGGCACGACAAGAACCAAGCCCAGCCGGACCGGGACTCGACGAACATCCGCAACGGAACTCGATCGAAAACGGTGCTCACCGAGGCGACCGGTCATGTCCCGATCGAGGTCCCCGCGATCGGGAAGGGACGTTCGAGCCGCAGATCGAGGAAACGCCAACGACGCCTCAACGGTGTCGACGAGATCGTGTTGTATGCAGTGCGGAGCGGTGAGCGCGAAGGGGTTAGCTCAATCCGAGACGCACACATGGCCCGCCCACCGGCTGTGCACTCGCCGGGGGGTGGGCCCTCTGCCGCACGAGGCAGAGAATGTCGGGCGATCACCCGTCATCACTTACACGGCGAAGTCAGCGCTCTTCATCAGTGAAACGAAAAGTAGTCGGCTGCGGGGTTTCGCATTATCGAGACGCGAGTACGAAATTCGCCGACACGGGCGGGACCTTCGGTGAAACGCTCGACTTACGTTGCACACCAGCGGGATACGATTCAACGGTCGCCTAGTCGAAGTGCAGATGCACTCATTAGTTGGCGGCGATGTCGAGCCGCCCGGCGATCCCTCCGATGAGCGCATCGATCGAGGTCAGTAAATCGGCTGGCGACAACGCCAGGTCGAGAGCATGGCAGTAGATGGTGACATCTGCCCCGATGATGCCGATGGCACGTGGCTCGACATCACCTTTCGCATAGATCAGATGCCCTTCCCGCAGGCCGAGGGCAGTGCAGTACGCGGTCAGTTGGTACATGTCGGCGTTCGGTCCGAGCCAGCCGGCGGAGAGCGTCTTGTACTTCGCGTCGATCACCGACACCGGCTTGTCGGCGGCGTCGTACCAGGTCAAGTCCGGCTCGATCGTGACGACGGCGCCGTGGTCGAGATAGCGCGTCGGGCAGGATCCGGGGCGCACTCCCCTGCCACCGCGGCGGGCGATCGCGGCAGCTGTCGTGGTCATCAGGAAGTCCTCGAACACTTTCCACATGTCGAGGACGAAACCTCGCACGACGACGTTCCCGATGCGATGCTCGATGGACCGGTGCGAGGTGATCAGCTCCGCCAGCTGCATCGCCCAGTGGTAGCGATCGTTCAATCTGGTTCGGCCCGGGGACGGTTCGGCGCCGGGAGTCGGCGGTGTGACGTCGACAAGGGTCCGGCGAAGCCTGGCCAATCTCGCCTGCAGTCGCGCCGGCACCACCGCGGAATTGAGCAAGGTGAGGGTGGCCGCGAGCAGAAGCTGGTTCTCTCCGATGTCCTCGTCGTATTCGTCGTAACGGATCTCCACGGGCAGTGCGAGTCCGAATCGTCGGGTGATCTGATCACCCGCGCGGAGTCGCCCGCGTAGGACCGGGCCGGAGTCTTCGACTTCCCGGTATCCGGAGATCAGTCCGCGGGCGGTGGCGTACTCGGCGGCGACGGCGAACGCTTCCGCCAACGCAGACACCAGGTCGGTGTCAGCGTCGGCGAGCGCTGTGTGTTGTGACCACCAGGCGGGGTCGCGGACGAAACCCATCATCCAGATCAGGCGGCTGATCGGCGTTTTCGGCTCCACCCGCACCGTGAACGCATCGACGGTGACCGCACCGATTTTCCGGGTCGTGGCCAGCGCGAACACACCGGGCACAGCCGTAGGTGTGACCGTGACGAGTCCGGTGGCCGCGAGCGCGGCAGCGGTCTCCGGCGACAACCGCGCCTGCGGTCGGCACAACGAGCATCCAGGGCAGCCGTACCCACACGGTGACCGCTCGAAGAGGGTCAGTGTGGTCGGATCATTCACCGGCGGCCAGGGTCTTCTCCAAGGCTGCGAGGCCGTATCTGGCGTTGATGTCGACGGTGCGATCGCCGAAGTGGAATTCCTCGAGCAACGGGACGATCTCGGTGTCCCACACCTGCGCCAGTCCCCCCTCGTTGTGTACGCGCGCATTCATGAAGTAGGACGGGCCGATCTGGAAGTCCGGATCTCCGATGGCCGCATTCAATGCGATGTGCAGGTTCGCGACACGCTCCGGGTAGGTTCGTGCCGCGAGCCAGCGCCGCAGTACCGATTTCGTCGGTTCCTGCGCCGGGTCGAGCGCGACGAACGCAAACCTGCGGCGCATCGCGGTATCCACCAACGCGATCGAGCGGTCAGCGGTGTTCATCGTGCCGACGATCAAGATATTTCGCGGCATCGTGAACGGTTCGGCGTCGTCCGAGGAATACATCAGATCGATTGCCTCGTCACGGTATTCGAGCAGGAAGTACAGCTCCCCGAAGATCTTGGCGAGGTTGCCGCGGTTGATTTCGTCAATGACCAGCACGAACAATTGGTCCGGATGTTTGTGGGCACTGTCGGCGATGCGGCGGAACGGGCCGTGCTTGAGCTTGAAACCGACCTGACCGTCGTCTTGCGCGACGGGGCGGAATCCCTCGAAGAAATCCTCATAGCTGTAGGCCGGGTGGAACTGCACTATCGTGACATTGTCTGCACCGGCGAGATGGCGAGCGAGTCTCTTGGCGATGTAGGTCTTCCCGGTACCGGGAGGACCGTAGAAGATCAACTGTTTCCGGATCCTCAACAACTCGGTGCAATGAACCAGCCAATCAAGATCCACATGCAGGGCGTCCGCCAACTCCTGATCTGGATATGCGATCGAGAATTCCGTTGCCACAGAATCTAATTCGTCCTCATCATCGAACTCGCTGTCAATACCAGTCGGGTCGTCGATGTCTGAGATGATGGATTTCGGTTTGAGCTTCACAGGCGTTGCTGGTCTCCACATCGACTCCCAGGTTTCGCTGTAGTAGTCGACCGGACCACGCTGCTCTGCCTCGAATGCTCTGTTGATCTCCTCCAGATCAACATCCACGTCACCGGATACCGGACGCGGCAAGTAGGTGGCGAATGTGTCTCGGATCAACCTGCGATGCACCGGACTTACGATCGGCAGGAAGAACTTCGGGAATGCCAGGTAGAGCACTGCACCACGTTGCATAGGCTGGTTCGGCGACTTGACGTGCGCCAACGCTGCCCGGAAAGCGAGAGGATCCCTTCCGAGAACGTTCCGCTCTTCAGGTGCAAGCGAATGCAGATGCAGCCCGAAATAAATCAACAACCACAATTGTGAATAGCGATAGGACCCGAAAGCTCGGCCACCATCGAAGGTGCCCACCGAGGTCGCTCGTACGACATCGTCGGGGACGGAGACCGGATCCTGCATCATGCCCAGAACCTGCTGAAGATGCGCAACCTTGGTTGCACTGCGATAGGTCAAGGGCAAGATGTTCAGGAGCAGCAACTCGGCGAACAGCTGGATCGCGCCGTCACTGGCATCCGCAAGCTGAATTACCAATTTTTTGAAGAACTTCTCACCTGACCTCGGATCCGGGCGGTCGATGTAGATTTCTTTCAGCTCGACGAAGTTCGCGAGCGACCACACCGGCTGGCCGGGAGTCAGAACCGAATCACCTCGCAGGTATCCGTCGACGATCAGTCGACGTCCCACCGCTTCGAGTTCATCCAGCCCCGCGCGACCTTTGGTCGTGTACTCGCTCATGACCGCTATCTATACCCGACCGCTCTCCCTCCCTGCGCCACCACATACGAGAAAACTGCTCCGCTACCAGCGATTCCCGAAAACTGGCCCGAACCGTGCATGGAGGTAGTTGCTACTCCTTGTCCGCCAGGCCGCGTCTCGGCCGGTACTACATCACCGGACTAACAAACATCCTCCGTAACCCGGTCACGACGACAGCGCACGCCACTGTCATCTGATCGATGGACGCGAGGTAACAAGCCGTTACCGGTTAGCGATGCTTCCAAACATGTGCGCAAACAATTCCGTTCCGGGACAACTGCTTCGAAAACCCGACCATAAGCGCATTGCCATCCTGGTCGCCGGACTCTGCGGGATCGGACTCATCGCAGGATGCAGTTCTTCGTCAACCGCCATTCCCGAATCACCAGACCAGAGTTATCTCCGCGAAGTCAATAACGCTGAAGTTCCTTTCGACAGCGACGAAGTGGCCGTCAAAGTGGGGACAGGCATGTGCGAACTGATCGAACGAGCAGTCACCAGTGGCCAGAGTATTGCCGATGCGAAGACCATCTTGAAGCAACAATCCGACCGTGCCGGCGTGTACAGCGCCGCCCACAACCTGACGATCATCACCGCTGCTGTGAACTCGTACTGCCCGGAATACGCCCCCACCAAAGTCCAGTCGACCGTACCAACTCCCCGGGCCACCACCGCCACCATGACACCCGAGGACACCCTGAACCGGATGATCAAGCAGTTCGACCAGGAAGGACTCCCCTACGAAAGTCCCCAGTGGCTGCAAGACCGCGCAACCGAAGTGTGTGCCGACTGGGAAAAGATGGGCAGCGCACGCGGATTCGAGTATTCGGTCCTCGGGCAGTCGTTGAACTTTCGCCCGGTCGACTTCGAACGATCCGGTTTGGCGGTCACCTATCTGACCCAATACGGCTGCCCTCAGTGGTTCAAGTACATCCGCTAGACCGACCTGCCGAAGGAAGAACCACATGAACAAGACACTGCCCTGGACCGCGTTCAAGGTGGCTGCCGTCGCTGCTGCAATCGCAATCCTCTTTGGCGTGCTCGCACTACTTATCCCGGTGAGCGTCTCCCACGCAGGGTCCAAAGTCGGCTGCGGGAATGCACTGATCCGCGACCGCGGACCGACTGAGAGTTACTTGATCAATCACAGTTCCAGCAGTTGGGGGAAGATACTCGGCTACGAATCCCGTTCTGTGTCATCGGATTCCTGGCATCCGTCCAGCGCGTGCACCGACGCACTGACCTTGCGTCGTTGGATCGCATGGGTCCCGATCATCGGTGGTGTCGCGGCAGCAACCTTCGCTTTCACACGAAGACCCGCCTCGGGAACCGGACCGCGGTCGCAGGACCCGCATAGCAACACCGACCATCCCACATCGACTCTTGTTGCCGAGCGTTCCGAGGGAACACCACAGACCATCGCGACGCGAGCAATGGGCGCGCCGTCAGCAGGGTGGTACCCGGACCAGGTCGACCGCACACGTCTGAGGTGGTTCGACGGAACGCGTTGGACCGAAGCCACACTTCCCATTCCGAATACCAACGCCGGACCGCCCTCGATACCGTAAACGCGGCGTACCCCCAAAAATTCACGGCGGCAATATTTTTGGTGCAAGTCAGCACGAAAGACAAATACCTACGCCACACCAGACTCGACCACATTGATCGGTCCACTTTCAACTCGGTCGACTCTGTTGTCTGGACGATTCCCCCTCGATTCGCGGCGCCCGAACCATCCCATCTACCTGGCACACGCCAGACCGATCGGATCCCTAACTGCTCCAGAAACTCGACATAGGCATCACCAATCGGCTCCGAAAACACACACCAACCGAAATCGGATTCCCTTCCGGTAGGTACAGAAATGCCGATACTGGAACAACCCTCCGACGACAGCCCTGACCGCGTCCGTCGCATTGCCAGGTGGCGGGTCAGGAGCACCACCCGCCACAGAAGGGACGCAAACACGCCACCTAAACCGGGGCACTCAGTCGGATGTGTACGCCTGAGCGCGAGCGATCCCCACGTCGTAGTCGTCGACGTACTCCCCCGCCCCTGGGGTGTACATGCCGCCGACACGATCGGGGTCGTAAGCCATGAACACCACGTCGGGCCGACCGCCGTTGAACTTGCCGAACTGCTGGTAGTCCCAGCCGTCAGGTGCGTAGTCGTCGTTCCAGGCCAGCCGCGCAACCGGAACGAATCCAGCGTCTGCGTACAGCGTCGGCAGGACCGTGTCGAAGCAGTCCAGACGACGCCCTCCGAGCATCGTGCTTTGTCGGAGCATCGATTGCGCGACATCCGAGTGTGCGCTGTCCTTGTGCGCGAATGCCGAAACGATTTCGTCGTCTTTGAGTGCGACACCGGCCTTGCCGTCGTCGGTGACCAGAAGCCTCATCTGCCGGTATTCGTCCTCGCCGTAGACGTGAACCGAAGCGGCATAGGGATTTTTGCGGGTCAGTTCGAGCATCTGTTCGCGGTAGACGCCGGCGTCGGCGGGCGCCAGCTCGTAGAGCGTGGGAGCAGACAGACCGCGCGCGGTGAAGCCTGCACGTTCGTCAGCAGCGAGTGTGTGGTCGGTGACCGGTTGGATCTGTTGGCCGTTGATCAGAAGCCGAAGGCTTCGGCTTCCTCGATCCCCCAGTCCGGAAAGCGCGCCTCGATCGCCTTGCGCTGGTCCTCCGGCAGTTCCGGACTCCAGCCGTACTTCCTCCAGAACCTCTCGCGGCGTTCCTGCGTCATCGGTGTCTCCTCCATCGCGTATTCCTCTCTCGTAATCATTGTCCATGCCGCTTCGGGTGCGATCATTGTCCATGCCGCTTCGGGTGCGGCGAAGGGCGGCGGCTTGTTCGGCCCGCAGCTTCTGCCCGGCGGCCAGTCTGCGGGTCAGATCGGCGCGACCGTCGTGTTCGGGTTCGGCGTCCATCACTGCGCGGAGGTCGTCTTGTCCGCCGGGTGTGGAGTCGTAGAGCTCGAGGGTGTCGACGTAGGCAGCTTCGGCGGCGACAACACGTCGTTGCAGGCGCGTGTGGCTGGGGTGCTCGTCGAGCTTTGCGCAGGCAACGTCGATGCGGGCGGCAGCCTTGTCGAGGCGCGCGCGAATATGCGGGGTGCAGCGTGGGCCGGGTTTGGGTTTACACATCGGCGGCTCGATCGCCCACCGCGTCAATCAAGGCAGCGAGATTGCGGCCGAGCCGCGCGATGCGTTCAGGGTGCGGTGTGCACGGATCGGTCAGGTAGATGTCGCGGCGTAGCTCGATCATCACCGACGACACACGATCGTCGGTCCCGTAATACCGGATCGGCACGTAAGTACCACCGTAGGGCGCGTTTTCGGAGATCTCACCGAGGGACGTGAAAGCGCCACGGGCGGCGTCGATCAACCACGACGGTGTGTGCCGGGGGTCGGTGCCGATGCACAGCGGCGGCCGCGAGGCTGTTGAGTCCTCGAACGCGGACGGCTTCTCCGGGTACGAGTGCAGGTCGATGACGATCGCTCGCCCGCAAGCGTTCAGTCGGTCGGCGACAGCGTCGGTGACCGTATCGGCGTAGGGACGAAAATAGGCGTCGATCAGTTCCGCCCGAGACGGGTACGGTTGTGCGCGCAGCGGCGCTCCGGAGCAGGTCTGGGTGTAGACCGCGCCGCGACCGAACACCTCAGCCGGGTCGCCGTCGGGGAACCGTTCGGGGTCGACAACCAGGCGGGAGAGACTGTTGATCACGATCGTGGGCCGCAGGCGCACGTGGGCGAGAGCGGCGAGGGCGATCTCGTCGGTGGCGGTGTCGGTGGCCTCGTCCAGCTCGGCGGCAAGTTCCTCGTCGGTGAGCATCAGGTCGGCGCGGATACCCTGCGGGATCAGGCGTGAGGAATGAGGGACGTGGATGATGACCGGCGATCCCTCGTCGCCCGGTATCACGGTGAAGGCGTCCGGCACTGAATTCCCCCTGTTGCTCTCGGAGCGCTCATCCTGCCAGCGGGCACCGACATGTTTTCCGGGACGTGAATTGACCACGCGGGCAGGTGGTTCGGTATCTGCGGAGTACATTCCGTAGTTTCCTTTTCTGGTCAGGCGCAGTCGACGTGCAAGGACAGGTAGATGTGGCCGGTTCCGTGGGGCGGATTCCATTCGGCGGGCGCATCGGCAACGACGTTGATGTCGACCTGATCGGGACTCGACCAGTCGACGGAGTGCAAGGCTTCGAGGAACCGATGACTGGTGTCGATGTCGCCTGCGATCTTCTGCTCGGCGTTCTCGACGGTGAGGACTTGAGAAGAGTTGGATGCCTTGATCTTCCAGCCATGGGGCGCCGAGATGTTCACGGCAAGATTGTCTCCGTTGCCGGTGCAGCGGGCGGTGACGTCCTCGGGTTTCGGGGTCGTGATCTCGGTATCGGAGTGCTTTTCGCCCCAGCCGATGATGATGCTGCCGAGATCGTCGGTCGAGTCGGTGACGACCGTTCCGCTGGTTGACGCGGACACACTGGCGGCCGCGCGACTGTCATCGCTCCCGCATGCGGTCAACGCGACCAAGACCCCGACGGCGACGACGGCCATGGCAACTGTGGTGGTGCGTCGGGTTCGCTTGGCAGAGTGACTCATTGGGTGTCTTCGTTTCTCTCGAAAGAATGTGGTTGCGGTCGTGAGTCAGCTGATGCTGTCGACGAACCAGCGGCCGTCGATGTCCTTGGTGGTGATCGTCTGCGAGAACTGCGCCGGCGTTTGGCCGGGGCGCATTTCGGCGATCACGACGGAGTAGACGCGGTCGGTGATCGGCGTGATGCGCACGCAATGCGTGGTTCCGATGGGGACGGAGTCGATTCCGGCTTTGATCTTGTCCGCGAGCGGCAGAGGTGAATCGGGGGTGGCCAGTGCGCGGACGGCGTCTGCGGAGCGGGTGACGTAGTAGGCGTACTCGAAGGCAGCGATGACGCCTGCTCCGCTCTTCTGATCGCCGTGGTCGGTGCGGCATGCGCTGGGGTCGGCGGCCGGTGCGGCGGCGGTAGCCGGCGGGGTGATGTCCAGGGCCGGCATCGAAGTGGGCGCTGCCCCGTCGTCGACGGCGAGCGTCGGTGCGAAGGTGTCAGATCCGGAGAACACGCGCACCAGGAACCCGCAGAGTAGTGCCACGACCAGCAGTAATGCTGCTGCATATCGCAGTCTGTGGGAGATTCCGTCTCGCTCGTCCTTCGGTCGGCGCGGCGACTTCGGTGTCCTCGGGGTCTTGGGTGAGCTGACGTTTTTCGGCGTGCCGACACGGGTGGGTAGCGGTGCGCCGCCGAGCGTGTCGATCACTGCCGGATGTCGGGTCGTCTTGGTGTTCAGGATCGGCTTCATGTGCGCGCACCCACCTTTCGTCGGTGTCATTGCCATTCGCCAATCGGGGCGGGCAGCGAGTGTGCCGCCCGCCCCGATCGAGCTGTACATGCCCTACGTGCCTATGCCAGTACGCCCGCACCGACCGCTTGGCTGATCAGCGTCGATGCCAGACCCGGCGAAGCGTTCAGCAGGGAGTCCGTGAGGGCGGCGTCGACCTGCTCGATGACCGCCTCGCCACCGGGCTGTACGGCAACGAAACCGCGGACCTGCGCATCGATCGCGGGTGCGGCGGCGACAGTGTCGCGAACGGTGGTGGCTGCGGCCTGCCCGATGGGGCCAGAGTTCTCCCACTCGGTGAGGACGTTCTGCGCCTGTGTCGTCACTGCGGGCTGGTCGACGTCTGGGACCTCGACGTCGACGGGCACCCCGAGTTCGCCTGCGCCGTACGCGGTTGCCGCGACGAAGCCTGCGGCACCGCCGCCGACTGCACCGAAGAGGGCAGCTGGAGCACCGGCCATTGCCGCACCGATACCCGCACCGGCTGCGGTGCCGGCGATGCCGCCGGGCACCCAACCGGCCCCGGGGACCAGCACGTTGCCCAAGCCCATGCCGATGTTTCCGCCGATGGTGCCGCCGATCAGCGCGCCGCCCGCCGCGAACGGCGCGGCGACAGTGACTGCCCCCGCCAGTGCTCCACTGGCAGTACCGGCGATCTGAGCTGCGGATTCACGGCTTGCCTTGCCGAGGGGAACACCGGTCGAATGCCAGAACGTCGCGACCATCGACTCGACAATCGACGTCGTGTTGTTGGTCCTCTCGAGGTCGGCGTCGGAGACCCAATTCGGCTGCGCGATATGGAAAGTGCCGAAGCGGAGCGTGTCGCGCGGGGCGATGATCGGCGCGATGATCTCGACCGGGCCCGGGAGGTGCAGCTGGCTGTAGTCGATCGATGTCGCGTCGTAGTTGGTGGGCGGGGTATAGGTGTTGGTGTTGTAGTCGAAGTTCGCCAGCGGCTGGTACGCAATGTTCTGGTACTCGACGGGCGGTTCGACCCAGTAGGTCGGCTCGGGCTGCCCGGGGACGACAGGGGCCGGCGCGGGAGCTTCAGTGGTAACACCGGACTGGCCGCCGCCCTGTGCGATACCTGCCTGTCCGCCTCCGTCGGTGATCCCGGCCTGCCCTGGTACGGCCATCGCCGACGGCGCGAGGGCGATCCCGGCCGCGACCGCTGCGCAGGCGACAACGGCGACAGTGCCCTGACGTGCAGCGCTGCGGCGGCGGCGCTGACCACTGTGCTGTGCGCGGCGAGCGGCTCGGTTCCCTGAGGTGATGTCGAGTGTGGCCATGGTGGTGGAGCCTTTCAATGAGGACGTTGGAAGTGGAGTCACATATAGAGAGGTCGACCGATTCGGCCCGGTCGACAAGGGAATCAGCGGGAAGTACCTGCAATCAGGGAGATCACTGCTGCGGCAACGACAGTGAGAGATTGCGTGGTCGCGCCGCGGAGTTGGGACGCGGCGATGCGCTCGCCGGAGGCGAACAGTGGCTCGAACGGCATCCGCAGGACCGAAGTCACGCCGAGTTCGAGGAATGCCTCGACTGCTTCGGTTTCGACCATCGGCGCATCTCCCGGCCCGTCGGTGATGACCACGATCGTGCGGGCCAGGACAGCGGATCGTGTTGTGGCGGCGAGGTCGAGGAGCATGCGGTGTGCGGCAGCGGCGGCGTCGCGGCGTAGTGGCACCGGAACGACGAGGACATGTGCGTTCGAGGTTGCCCACTGCCAGCTTCCGGCGAGCCGGTTGTTGCCGGTGTCTGCGATGAGGATCTCGCGGTGCTGGGCGAGGATGGTGGCCAATGATTCGGCGTCGTCGTATCGCAGACCGGCCTCGCCTGACCCGTCGAAGGTGCCGGCCACGATGTCGTCTCCGCCGGGTTGCCGCGCCAGATACCGCGACAACTCCGAGGGACGGATATTTCCCTGTTCTGCGGCCGTGGCGGCGGTAACGAGTTCGAGTACGTTCTGCCCCGCGCGCGGTGGGACGGCGACGCGGTCGGCGAGGCTGCCTCCGACTTCGGCGACATCAGCGCAGACCGTACTTCCGGCTCCGCGATGGTGCGCGATGACGGCGTTCAGTCCGACTGCGAGTGGGGTTTTGCCTACTCCGCCTTTGGGGTTGGCCACGGCCACGATCGAGAAGCCTGGGAGGGGGCCGGTGATCGCGGCGATGGCTGCGCGTTGACGCATTTCGACGGAGTCCGGTTTCGGTGCCAGTCGCAGGTTCAGGACACCGTTGAGTCGGCCCCGTATGCCTGCTCGTGCAGGTTCGCCTGTTCCGGGTGTGATTTCCGGTGCCGCCAGCACCGACGCCGCGGAGCCCGAAGAGGTGGGATGTGGTCGTGCGCCGGGTATGACCGGGCGATCGTTTCGGGGACGAGAATTCGCCACCGAGTGTGCGTGGTTGTCAGCCCGCGCGGGTTGTTCGTCGTCGATCGGCAGGACGCCGATCGGGGCTACCGACATCGTTACCGGTTCCTCGACATCGCCAACCGATATGGCTTCCGCCGCTGTCGGTTCCGGCGCATTCGGCGCCGCCGAGATCGGCCCGGTCGGCAGTGACTGCGACACCTTCCCGTCCGGTGCGACGGTGAGCTGGCGGGAGCGGCCCGCTTCCTGCACAACGACCTCGACAGGTGCACCCGCATCGGCGGAATGCTGGCGGCTGTACTGGGCGATCACCGCGTGAATCGACTGTCCGGCCGTAGCGGACAGTTCTACCGCCTCGTCCCCTGCCCTGCTCACGAGTGCGGTCCGCTCGGAGGTGATCTCGATGGCAAGGGCGGACATCAGGCGCTGGCCGGGCTGAACGCTGTGATGGCGGACAGTTCGGTGTTCATTTCCGCGACGATGTCGCCGGCCTTCTCGAGTGCGGCGAGCGCGTCGTTGCGCGCTTTACCGTCGGGGAGGACTTCGATGATCTGGCGGCGGGTGGCGACGGCGTTGTTGATTTCGTCGAGTCGCGGCCCGGTGAGTTCCTGGTCTTCGCTGAGCTTGGCGAGCCATGGGGGTACGGCGTCTTTGAGGACTTTGCGTAGTTCGGTGATGAGCGGATCGCCGCCGCCTTTGGGTGCGGCGAAGGGTCCGCGCAGGAGGGCGATGTCTTCGGCGGTGGGGGTGATCGACTGGGAGATACGTCGGCTCATGGGGGTGGACCTTTCATGCAGGGGTTCGAGGGTTCGAGGGTTCGAGGGTTCGAGGGTTCGAGGGTTCTGGGAATGAGGGGTGCAGATGTACTCGTCGCTGGGTGTGTCACACCGGTGTGAGGATTTTGTCGGGTTCGGGGAGGATCACCACTTCGTGCGGCCCGTAGGTGATGTGGTTCTTCACCCGTCCGGTGCCGTGGAAGGTGAGTGTGGTTTCGGTGACGTTCCCGGTGTCTTTGTCGCGGATGATGGTGACGGCGAAAACGGTTGCTGCGTATTCGTTGCCGTGGCCGTCGTCGATCAGTACGGTCATGCCTTCGGTGACCGCCGAGGCGGGTATCGCATCGGCGATATCGTCATCTGCGGTGCTGGCGGGGGTGTCGATGTACTGATCGAGCACGGTCGGCTCCGGAGCGTGGCCGCGCTCGCGTGCAGCGGTAGCCATGGAGCGTTCGGATTCGATGAACTGGCGCAGTTCTTTCGAGTAGAACGCGATCTGCGGTTCCTGCTGTGGCCGGAGCCCGTTGATGATCTTCTTCTCCGAGTCCGAGAGCTGGTTCCATTTGTTCGGGTGCGGGTCGACGTTCGGTGTCCACCACATCTGCGCATCGACCGGTATGCCGTCGTTGCCCAATGCCACGCCGCGACCGGGAACGGAGGTGTCGATTTCGCGTCCGACTTGGGAGTCGCCCCACATCATCATCGCGCCGTCCTGCGAGAGGTTGCCGAGCGAAATGCGGGTGCCGAAGTTGTCGCGCGCGTTGCCCGATGCGCCGCCGAACAGGGAGGCGTCGGGACGCTGCACACCGAGCAGCAAGCGGATGCCGGCCGAGCGTGCGAGCACCGCGAGATCGGCCCACGCGCCGAGCGGGTCGAGTTCCTTGAGCAGCTCGCGGGTTTCGTCGTCGCCGGTCTTCGCCAGGCGTTGCCATTTGCCGGAGAGGATGAAGAATTCGTCGAGCACGGTGATCAGGAGTGGGAGCTGTGAGGGCTCGATTTTCTTCACGTGGACGTAGTGGTTGCGGGCCATCATTTCGCTGTGCAGGGCGCGTACGAGCATTGCCGAGCGGACGGCGTCGTAGACGATCGCGGCGCAGCCGGGGTATCCCTCGAGTCCGTCGAGTTCGATCATTTTCGGATCGACGCCCAGGAACGGGATTCCGCGCCGGGAGGCTTCGGTGAGCAGGGTGCGGATGACCGAGGTTTTTCCGCCGCCGGTGGGGCCGACGATCAAGGAATGTGGTTTGTTCGACTTCGTGGAGATGTCCCAGAACATGACCTGATCCGATGCCGCGGTCGCATACGGCAGGTGGCGTAGATTCTCGCCGACGAGTTCGAGTGGATGATCGACGCGGGTGGGTAGCGGTGCGCGCAGGCTCATGACGAGGTAGCCCTGCGACGGGGACCAGTCCGTCGCCCAGGTACGCCCTGATTCGTGCTCGCCGGCAAGGGCGGCGAGTGCTTCGTCGACTTTCTTCTGGAACGCTCGTGCGCCGCTGTTGAGCGAGGGGGTGAACGTGATCTTGAATGCGGTCTCGATGCCGTTGTCGTCGTGCGAATCGACGGTGACGACCGGGTCTTTGAGCGGCCCGTCTTTGAGGGCCTTGTCGAGGGCCTTGTGCCGAGCCGATCGGGTGTCGGGTGCCACTTCCTTGCGGGTGATGACGATCTGATCGCGATGCGCTTCGCGCCTGAGCGTGTAGGTCCATTTCCCTCCGGGTCGGCTCGCGGAAGCACGTACTGCACTGGTCAATTCGTCCATCTCTTTCGGACGGATGATCGCACCGCGGGCAAGTGTGATCCGGGCGCTGCGCAACGTGGTGATGCCGGGCGGGAATCCCACGGCGACTTTGACGGGGAGATGGCGGGTGGCCTGGCGCACCTGCGCATCGAGTCGGACGCGGCGGCGGTGGGAGAGGAACCGCACGATGTCGAGCGAGATCAGGCTGAGAGTGATGATCAGGATCAGCCAGCGGTATCGGTGGATCGATGCTGCGACGGAGGCGATCTGATTCTCGGATGCGTGTCCGGTCAGTTCGACCAACTGCGGGGTGTAGAACGCGAAAGCTGTTGCGATGACAGCGAACGGCGCGAACGCGGTGTACTTGCCGACCGCAGTCTCCTCCGCCTTGCCTGCCTGCCCTTTCGGCGTATCCGAACTGAAGAGGTCGACGAGGAAGTCTTTGAGTGGGTCGTGCTGACTTCTGCCCACCGACTGCTCCTTTCGCTCGAATCAAGTCCCGGGACAGGTTGTGCCGGGGTGCGTTGTGGGAGCACTTTCGCAGGCACGGGGAGAGATTCTCAATCCGCCTGTGGATAACTCTGATAGCTGCTTACTGCGCTGCCCACACGAACACTTCGTACATGCGCTCTCACGCCCGCCGAGTCATGTGTCCGTGGACGTTCGAGCCGACAGCGATTGCAACACTGGAAGACCCGTCGCGGGAAGCGCAATCCGGAGGGCTGCGGGGCACCTGGCAGAAGGTCTGCGAACCACCTTGTTCAACCTCCGAACAGCACCTCGGTTCACTGCCTCGTGGACGACTGGATTCGATCGTGCCGAAGCGTTTTCAGGCTGCCGATTCCAGCTCCTTGTCAGCCCTCTCGGACTACTTGATATGCGCGCTGCGGAGCCTTCATCCGCCGATGTCGAGAACCCTGAGATGACGCACCGGCAGCACGTCAGATGACGGGCGCCGCATACCGCCGCACACGCTTTGACCTGCACTGCGTGAAATAGGTTGGCGTGGAGCAATTTTCATGAATACACTCCCCCCTAGGCCCGAAGGGCCGGGGGGAGTGACCCCGGAGGGGACGGTGGATCCGCCCGTTTTTTCAAACCCCTTTCGGAAGCCGTGAACTTCACCCCGATTCACACCCGCCCCGCAGAGCGTGTGCACGTACCGCGTGCGGTGCATGCTCTGCTCGCATTGCGTGCATATCGTGCAGCGGCGTGCATTCGGTACCTGCACCCTGTGCGGGGAGACGGGAAACTGGTGCACCGGAACCGCTTTGCCGGTAGCCATACGGGCAGGTGGTGCGACCGTCCGAAAGAGGTACCAGTTCAACCCATTCCCCGATCCCCCGGCAAGGGCACCCGAGACGAGTTTTCAGTGTCCATCGATACCTGTTCCGAGGCTGCCTCCGAGCACCCATCGACACGAACGCAGAGACCCTCGGTTCGACCTACTCGAATCACCTCCCACAGACCTGCGTCGAAACACCCTCGACACCGCGCACGAACAACGTCGATGGTCCACTCCCCCGGAACCCGTCACACGAGAGCCGAAAGATGTTCGTACCAGCGATGATCACGAAGATGTCCGAACCCACCTGCCGACCCGTCCACTGAACTGACGACAGTTATCCACAGGCGGATTGAATCCGCGACCCCACTCTTCTACTTTCCCGCACAACCACATTCGTGGGATCTGGTTGTTCAACCTGTTGGAGAGTGCTCATGTTTTCTATCGCCACCACCGTGATCGACGTGTCGATCGCGACGACGCACCCACCTGCTGCCACCGATGTCGTCACCCTCGCGCAGTCGACGGACGTCAACACCGGTGGCCTGCGCGCGTGGATCAAGGACAACGTCGTGTTCACGATCCTGATCGCACTCGCGTGTGTGGTGCTGGTCGGCGGTCTCAAAGGCAATCTCTCGCGGGTCTTCACGGTCGGCGGGTTGGGTCTGTTCGGGCTCGCGTACCTCGGGATCGCGACGTCGGAATCTGCTGCGACCGGGATCGGCAATTGGCTCCTCGGTCTCTTCGGAATCAGCACCTAGACCGTTGATGCGAACCCTGAGACCACGTGAACGGAGTAATCGGTGATCGACAACGACGACCTGATGTACCGCGTGGACCGGCACTACCTCGGTCCGACCGGCTATCCCCTGCCGGTCCGGATCCGCTACACCGCAGGCATCGTCGGCGCGACCGCGTTCATCGTGGTGTTCGTGATCGCTCGCGGGATCTTGCACGTTCCGCTCGGATTCAAGTCTCTGTTGGTGATGGCTTTGGTGACGGTGTGGGCGACGACGCGGATCGCGAAGTACGTCACTGCGGATCGTCCGCTGCGCTCGGTGGTGAAAGCTGCTCTCAACGATCTGGTGGCTCCGCGTCCACCGAAGGTCGGCAAAACCGTGTTCGTGTCCCTGCCCGACCGGTTGACCGCGGGAGCATCGACAACCCGCGACGCTTCTGCCCCGTTCGATGGTGAGGATCCCCGATGACCTTTCACGACAACGATATTGCCGCTCTGTTCGATCCGAAGGTCGAGGATCCGGTTCCGGTCATTCCGCCTGGTGCTCTTCCTCCATCGTGGGCAGCGGGACAACTCTCCGCCCCGCGGACTGCGCGGGCATGGTCGGAAGCCGCACCCACCCCGGTACCGGACTACGACACCTACGACGACGAAGACCAAGAGAACGACACCACCGCAGAGCCTGTCGATGTCGATCAGGCCGCCGAGAATGCTCTCCGGGGTGGTGGTCGCCGCGGCCGATCAGCGAAGAAATCACGTAAGCCTGCCACCAATCGCGACAAAGCTGCAGCGAAGAAACGCGCAGACCGCGAACGCAAAGCCGTCCGCCTGAAACTGACCGGCACCTCCGCCAACATCACCCGCACCCAGACCACCTCGACAGCGTGGTTCGTCCAACGCCAAGGCCCCTGGAATTTCCGCACCACCGGCAAACAACGCCGCTTCATCCAAGACGAAGCAATGATCTTGACCAACCTGCAGAAAGCTGGTGTGCGCACCCTGCATCGCCGACTCGTGCGCACCCCGTTCCCGGTGGCGCAGTGGGCGATCGATCACAACACCTGGGCCACACCGATCCCCGATGTGCCTGGTGCATTGTCGTGGGCGGATTACCTGCGCGGTCAGCAGCACGCGATGCTGTGGTCGAACGCGACGATCAAGGGCCGCTACTGGGGCATCGAACTCCCGCCGCGTTCCGGCCTCGGCCAATGTTTGGATTGGGTGTCGCGTTCCCTCCTGCATGTCGCGGATTGGCCTCTCCTCGGCCGGGTCTGCCGCTGGGTAAACCGTTGGGCCGACGACGCATTCGATCGCGAGCAGAAAGCCCTCGCCGAGCACCTCGCCGCATTGGAACGGATCCTCTCCGGGCGCGGGGTCAAAGCAACCCCGGCGACACCGGCTGCGATCGACTACCTCCTGCGCCGATCCGCGACGATCGGGCTGCCCCTCGAAGCCGGCGGGGCGATCGCCGGCGGCGGGGACTGGGAGGACACCGACGTCGCGGCCCTCGAAGACCTCACCGACCTGTCCCTGACTCCAGGTGACGGCTACACGACCGTCTCCGGTGTCGTCGACGGTCGCACCTATTTCGGTGTGGTGATCGTGCTGACCGTCGGTCGCATGGCTCCCCTGCCGATCCCCGAACGGATGCTCCCCTGGCAGATCATCGGCGACCCGTCTGGTGAGCCGCTGGAATGGTCGGATCGCATCGAACTGCACGACAAGGCCTCGACCATCCGCAAGATGCGCTCCCTGACCGGAAAGATCGAGAGCCAATTCGACCACTACACCGTCGAACACGATCAAGTGCCGCCGAAAGAGTTGGCGCAGCAGCATGCCCGCGCGCAGAACGTGATCTCCGACGTCGAGGAAGACCATTCAGGACTCTCCACGCGCACCACCGGCTGGTATCGCGTCGCCGTCGTCGGAACCAGTCCCGATGATGCTCGGCAGAAGGTCGCGGACCTACGCGAGATGTACTCCCCGCACATCGCGCTCGAACACGAGCACGGCCAATACCAACTCCTTCGTGAGTTCATCCCCGGCGAGCCGCAAGCGAACATCGCCCACGCCCGCCGTATGGACGTCGAAGCAGTTGCTGCCGGCATGGCCACGGTCAGTGACCGCATCGGTGACCGCCGCGGTGTCGTCCTCGGCGAGACCGCATCGATTTCTCCGCGACCGGTAATCTGGGATCTGTTCGCAGCCCACGAGATCAAGCACAAATCCGGTCTGACGCCGATCGTCGCGGTCCCCGGATCGGGCAAGACGTTCCTCGCCGGCATGATCGTCTACCAAGCGGTGCGCGCCGGCGCCTACGGTGTCGTTCTCGACCCGTCCGGACCGCTTGCCGCACTGGCTTCCCTGCCGGAGTTCGGTGACATCGCCCGCGTCTACGCACTCACAGGCCGGGATTCACGTGCGGGAGCGTTGAACCCGTACCGGGTGATCACCGACCCCGCGCGCGAGGACCCCGAATACGACGCCGCCAACATCGAGTTCGCACGCGAGCACAATCCACACGCAGCGGCGCAGTCGAAATTCGACGCCGACCTGCGCGCCGCCTCCGCCGAACGCGTCGAGGTCGCCGTCTCCGTCCTCAAGATGATGCTCACCGAACGCCACCTCCACCAAGAGCACACCGAACCGGTCCTGCATCTGGCCGCGAACATGGTCGGCGGCGACAGCAACCACAACCTCACCGAAGTCCTCGACAAAATCGGGGACATCGGCAACACCGACCCCGATCAAGCCGTGAAAACCTGCGCCCGCGGCCTCTACCAGCAGCTCGAATTGATGTCGAAACTCACCGAAGCCCGCGTGCTCTTCCCCGAATCCGGAACCGTCGGCAGCGGCACCGACGCCTTCGACAACGACATCCGCCTCACCATCTTGACGATGCCCGGCCTCCAACTCCCACCCGAAGGAACCCCGTCCTCGCAGTGGACACCGCAGCAACGCATGACCGCACCGCTCATGCACATGGCCGCCTGGCTGGCGAACAGGCTCGTCTACGAAAAGCCGCGCCACGTCCGCAAAGTACTCTTCCTGGACGAGAACAAGTACCTCGAATCCACCGGCGCCGGCCGAACCCTGAACCTGCGCATCGCACGCGATTCACGCAAGTTCAAAGTCCGCGCGCTGGTCTGCTCGCAGCTCCCGGACGACTTCCTCGGATTGGACGGCAGCGACGACAAGACCGCACTGACCTACGAAGTGTTCGTCGGCGACGTCGGCGGCGATCCGCATGCGATCGAAGGCGCCCTCAAACTCCTCAAACTCCCCGCCGGGCAAGGGTTCGAGCAGTTCCTCGCCGAATTGGGCAGCGGCGGCGAGGACACGCTCGACGAAGACACCGACACCTCGTACCAGGATCAAGCGCGCCGCTGGATGATCCGAATGGCCGACGATGTCGAGTTGGTGCGGTCGAGCTGGATTCACTACGTGCACCTCGCGCACGTCTTCGCCGCGTTGAATTCCTCGTCGTCGAAGAACGCACTCGGCGGGGCAGCATGATCACACCCGAACGCCGCCCCACGCTCGCAACTGCGATCGTGGAGGCTCGCACCAGCCGTGGACGCGGAAACGGGCTGGGTGTGCGTCTCGGGCGCATTCTGGCTGTTCTGGCGTTGGTGCTGCTGCCACTGATCGGCGGCGGCGCGATCGCATCGGCCGGCGGGTTCGACTGCAAGGACGTCCCCTCGCCCGAGTACCCGAACTCGGTGATGGCCTCGGAGTTCGATTCCTCGAGCAAGGACCGTGAACCGAAGGACGGCGGCACCGGCTACGAAACGTACGGCTGGGCCGGCTTGTCCTGGTCCACTTACGATCTCGGCTGCGGTAACGACCTGGTCAACGCACCTCGCGCCGTCGCGGACACGACCACGGGCAACCTCTTCCTCGGGATCGGCAAAGGATTCGCCGCCGCTGCATTCTGGCTCGACGACCAGACCAAGACCGGACAAGCCGCCGAAGATGCCGGCATCGCCCCGGCGATGGCGACGTTCGACCAGATCGTCTCCTCCATCTCGAGTGGCATGTTCGGTGTCTACGGAATGTGGCTGGGCATCGCATTGACCGCGGTCGCGGCGATGATCCTGTGGCACGCACTCAATTCCAATGCCGCCGCCGTGGCCCGCACCGTGGCCATTGCCGGAGCCGCGCTGGCCATCGGAGCGCTGTTCGTCGGCGCACCACAGAAAGCGATTCAGATCGCCGACGACACCTTCGGGTCGATCATCACCGACACGCAAGGGCAGATGCTCTCCGTATCCGGCAGCGACACAGATCCGCGCAACGTGCTGATCGACAAGATCTTCCTCGACGATTGGCGTAAGGGGTGGTTTGGCGCGAACTTCAATGACGAGGAACTCAAACTCGGCCCGCAACTGCGCGGCGCGTTGGCGTTCTCGTATGGGGAGCAGCGAGAGATCGCTGACGACAACGAAGCAGCAAGCGAGTTGGCCGACACGAAGGCGAAGGCTTTCGAAGACGACATCATCAAGAAGCTCGAAGGGTTGAACCTCTCGTACAACCAATTCCAAGGCAAAGATTCCGGACGTACCGGGATCGGTTTCATGGCGATGATCAAACTGATGATGCCGTCCGTTCTGTGGATCGGCGCCTCGATCCTCAAACTCACTGCACTACTGGCCATTCGGCTTGCCATCCTGTTCGCGCCGATCTGGGTTCCGCTTGCTGCAATACACGGCGGCACTCTCTCTCGGGTGTGTCGCGCGATCGCGACGGCCTACATGTGGGGCGTGGCGGGTGCGGTGGTCATCGCCTTGTATCTGATGGCGCTGGTCAAGCTCTACGACACCGACAACGGGATCGTCGACGGCACGTGGCGGTTGTGGTTCATGATCATCTTGACCGCGGTGTGCTGGATGATCATGAAGCCGTTCAAGCGGATGTCGCAGACCTTCACGCAGAATCAGGCCAGTCCGCTCCAACGTAAGGCGCGCGGCATCCAGTCGATGGCGAAAAAAGCCTTCCTCAGTGCAGCAACGGGCGGTGTGGGAACAGCCGCAGTCGTGGGTGGCGCCGCGGCCGACCGAGTCTCACCGAAGGCAAAAGACCGCTACAGCACCAATATTCACGATGGCGGGGTACTGGCACGCCCGGAAGGCCGCGAACTCAACCAGCGCCGCCGCCAGGAGGTCGACCAGTCCCGAGTCGATATGCGCAAGACGATGGATCGTCAACAGCGACTGTCGGATTCACGCAAAGAATCGGATCACGACGCCACCAAGCGTGATCTCCAGACGAGCGCGGATACCGATACAGGCAAGGAAACCGCGCCAATGATGCCTCGGATCCAGACGCCGGCGGCCAACAGGGGCAGCGTGATCGCTCGTCAGCTCGTCGGGTCCGACAGCGGCTCGGCGCGCAGTTCCTCGTCGGTGAGCGAGACCTGGGATGGTGGGCCGCGCTCGAACATCGCGCCGACCAAGGTGTTCACTCCGTCCTCTGCGGATTCCTCCACCGAGAATTCGACACCGGGGCGACGTGCAGCACAATTCAGCTCCTCGACGCCACCACTGTCGACGGAGCGGCTGGGGACGCCGTCGTTGACCTCCGCAGGCTCTTCCAATCACGGCCAGGGGTAACGGATGTCCACCAACACAGCAAATCCCGTTCTCGCTCCGATCCGGCGATGGGTGCTCTACTCACGCACCAATCTGACGATCACGATCATCTCCGCGTTCGCCGTCTTGTTCGTCGCCGGATCACTATTCGGCCAGTGCCCCACCACGGCACACACCGCATCCGCATCGAACACCACGACGACAGCAGCCACCGATGCGGCGGTCGCCGGGGATCTCACCTACGAGTTGACCGAGGTCACCGAATCTACGATCGCCGGGAAGTCTGTCGCTGCCGTCTCCGAGAGCGCCCCGGCAACGGCGATGGCGTACGCGCACATCTATGTCGACCGTTCGCTCTCCAACAGTGAATGGAAGACCAAACTCGGCAAGCACACCGCTGAGGCTCCTGGCGTCATTGTCGTCAACGCTCGTCCGCTGTTAGCCGTGGCGATCACCGGACCTACCCGCAGTGAAAGCGTGGCCGGCACCGGCGGTGAGAGTGCGGTGCAGGTGATCGTGCCGACGCAGACCGGCAACCTGCGCATCACCCTCAAACCAACCGATTCCGACAAGGGTTCGGTCTGGCAGGTGCAGTCGCCGTTGCCGACGCTCGATCTCAGTGAGGTCGACAAACTCGACGTTCCGCCACTGGCCAGCGCACCGACGTCCAAGGCCCAGACCACCACCTCCGCACCGAAATCGACAACCAGTTCCGCCGCCGCGTCGGCGACCACCACGCAGGCACCATCAACGACAACGACCAACCCGTCCACAAGTATCGAGCCCGCACCGGTCCCGGTTCCTGGACCTATTCCTATTCCTGATCTCGACACCCCGTTGCCGGGAACGCTGTGAGGCGCCGCGCGGTGGCGCTGATCCTCATCGCCGGCACCGCCGCTGTCCTGGGGTTGTCCGGATGCGCGCAGGATCCGGTCTTCCCCAAGAACCGTTGTGGCAGCACCTCATCGAGCGAAAGCGACAAGGGCGGCAGAGACAAGGGTGAATCACCTAGTGGCAAAACTGATTTGAAGGCATCGGGGCCGATCACCCAGCCCACGAAGGTCGGCACGACGACGCAAACCTCCGGCTTCGGGCCTCGTTGGGGATACGAGCACAAGGGCACCGACTTCGCCGGACCCATCGGCACCCCGATCTACGCCGCCCTCGACGGCATCGCAGTCAAAGCCGGCTCCTCCGGCGAAGGACCCGGCGTCGGCTTCGAAAACTGGATCGTCATCGACTCCCTCGTCAACAACAAGCCCGTGAGCACGGTCTACGGGCACATGTTCACCGACGGAATCCTCATCACACCCGGCCAACACGTCAAGGCCGGCGACCATATCGCCGACATCGGCAACGCCGGCGGATCCACCGGCCCTCACCTGCATTTCGAGTACTGGGAAGGTGGACGGTTGCAGGGCGGATTCGCGATCGATCCACTGACCAAGCTCGGCGGCGCACAATCTCCGGCCGGCGGCGACGGCGGCAGCCCGAACATCCAGCTGGCCGCGTCGACGTCCTCGATCGATTGCGGCGGCGGCTTCGGTGTCGCGGGCGGCGGCGATCTCAAGGCCGGATCCGTTCCGCCCGAGATGGAGCCGTGGTTTCGCCAAGCGGGGTCGCTGTGCCCGCAGATCAAACCGTCACTTCTGGCGGCAGATACCAAAGCAGAATCCGGGTTGGTCCGAGGACTGGAATCCAAAGACGGCGCTAAGGGCATCACGCAATTCATGGACCCCACGTTCGCCGCATACGGCCAAGACGACGACGGAAACGGCAAGATCTCGATCCTCGACGACGGAGACGCGATCATGGCCCAAGGTCGATACTTCTGCGAAATCGCAAAGAAGGTCGACGGCTGGATCGCCGACGGATCCGTCACGGGCGATCCGAAATCGCTCTACATCGCCGGATACAACGGCGGCGAATACTCCGTCAAGAACGCCGGCGGCATGCCCAGCGGCGGCGACTACACCACCCAAACGCAGCCATACGTCGCGAAAGTTCTTGCCTACGAAGCTGAATTCACAGCACCCGGCGGGCGCGGCGAATTGGTGGTCTCTCCCGGATCGGCATCCGGTTCGCAGGTCGTCGACGCAGCACGTCAATACCTCGGCACCCCGTACGTGTGGGGCGGCGGCAATATCAACGGCACGACCGGCGGCGGCTTCGATTGCTCCGGACTGACCAGCTACGCCATCTACCAAGGCAGCGGAAACAAGATCACCTTGCCGCGCACCTCGGAGCAGCAATGGACCGTCGGCGTGGAAATCCCGATCGATCAGGCACAGGCCGGCGATCTAGTGTTCGGTGGATGGTCAGGATCAGGTCCCGGCCACGTCGGAGTCGCCATCGGCGGCGGTCAGATGATCCACGCACCCACCACCGGCGACGTCGTCAAACAATCACCGTTGCAGAGCGATATGAAAGCCAGGAGGGTCATGTGAGCAATGCACGCAAGCTCGTTCTGCTCGCGCTCGTCGTCGCGATCGCGGCCGGGTAGTGCTCTACTTTTCCGACTTCGGCAACGAGGACGCCGGCACCGCGACACTCGTCCAAGCAACGGCGATGCCGGCCGCCAAACCGACATCGTCGACAGCTGTTGACGTCCCGTCGAACCCGGATACTGATGCAGCGGAAGACACTGTGCGTCAGGCACTCTCCATCGCGTTCACGTGGTATCTGGCTACCGATCGCAGCCCCACCGATGCCTATGCACGCGCACGCAATTGGTTCACCGACTCACTTGCCACATCGCTGCTCGTCGACGTCCACACCGAACGCGGCCCCGGTGCGCAATGGGGGCAGTGGGCGTCGGACAACGCGAAAGTCGTTGCCGACGTAAGCGTCGGATGCTCAGGCTGCCCACCCGACGCGGGCACACTCATTCACCGCGTGGCCAGCATCCATCAGACGGCAATAGCCGGCGACGAGACCACAACGGTCACACCGGACACCACCGTGTGGGTCACGCTCACCAAACGCGGCGGCCAGTGGCTCATCGACAGCATCCGGTACTGATCGACACACCCGCGACCAACGCACCAAGAGCCGGTTCTCGTCGATCGAGTAAGTTCATATCCAAGACCGAAGCGCCGAACATCGCACAGGCACACATGGTTTCAGAGTTACCGGACGCACAGACACCGGCAACTCACCATCGGAGGGGAACACAGATGAAGCGCACCGCAAGGGCTACCGCAGGCGCCCGCATGATCGGCATCGTCGTGGCGTCGGCCGCGCTCGTAGCCGGCTTGACCGCGTGTGGAACCGACACTGCTGGTGGCGATGCCAGTCCGCGGCCTGAAACTACCTCTATCGCGCAACAGGTTCCTGCCATCGACGTCAACGACGCCGTCGACGTGCGCCGCTACTACACCGTCGAATCGATCGTCAGAATTGTCACGGAGAGAGGCGGCGACGAGACAATGGTGCTTGGCACGCTCGCTGCCGCAGAAGCCGAGAGCGGCTGGTACGCCGGCAACAGCGGCGGCGCGTCAGGGAAGCGAAGGACGGTCGACGTGTTCGGTTGGCAATCCAGCTATCCCGGTGGCGCAGAAAGCAACCAAGCGACAGAGGCTGCCGCGGAGCACTTCATGGATGTCGCGGCGACGGTGCCGCCCGAAACCCGCGATGATCCGGTCGAGTTCGCAGTCGCCGTCCAGTTCGCAGATCCACGCGGCTACGACCCCGGCAACAGAGTGTTCTCGCGCACAAGTACGAACAGAGACACCGTGGTCACCAAGTACACCGCGAGCCTGCCGGAAGCCAAAGCCGCGCTGGAGCAGGTGCAGCAGGCGAGGTAAAGGACCGCTTCGCCGCGCGGCCTATGGCCCCCTTCTGAAAGTCCCCGTGCGGGGACGGTCGGCGGGAAACAGGTCAGATGCGTTTTACCGCGCTGGGGGGACGTGTCGTCTACGCAGGTCACGGGCAATCTTCTTTCGCCAGTGACTGATCGATACGCTCAGATGCCAAATGCCCGCCCCCAGATCGATGGGGCGGGCATTTTGGTGATGGGTGGAGGTTGGTTAGTGACCCATTCCGATTCCGCCGTCGACATTGATGACGGTGCCCGTGATGTAGCCGGCGCCTGGGCTGAGCAGGAACGCGGCAGTGGCCGCAATCTCTTCCGGCTTACCGAAGCGTCCGAGAGGGATGTGGGAGAGAGCCGTTTCGACGACTTTGTCGCTGACTGCTGCTGCCATGTCCGTTTCTGTGAATCCGGGTGCGATGACATTGGAAGTAATGCCGCGCGAGCCAAGTTCGCGGGCCACCGATCGTGCGAGGCCGATAACGCCGGCTTTTGCTGCGGTGTAGTTGACCTGACCGGGCATTCCCGACATTCCGCTGGCCGAGCCGATGATCACGATGCGGCCGGCGCGATGCTTGAGCATGTTGCGGGTTGCGCGTTTGACGACACGGAACACCCCGGTGAGGTTAGTGTCGACGACACCGGTGAACTGTTCGGTGGTCATGCGCATGATCAGCGTGTCGTTGGTGATGCCGGCGTTGGCGATTAATGCTTCGACAGGGCCATCTTCGGTCTCGACGTGGGTGAATGCCCGATCGACCGATTCGTCGTCTGTGACGTCGCATTCGACGCCGTGAACGCCATCGGGTACCGACGCCCCGCGGTGTGTGCCCCAGACAGTGTGGCCTTCGGCGACAAGGTAACTGGCGATGGCTGCACCGATTCCTCGGTTGGCTCCGGTAACTAGAACGCGCACGGGTATAACCTCCAAAAGTCTTGCATGAATACAGATTTCAACAGTGGTGGCGACAGGTCAGACGGCCACGTTCTCTTCTACGAGAAGGATGATCGCGACGGGATCGCCGTGCTTTTCCTTTTCTCTGGCGGAATGCAGCTTGAAGGTCGATGCGATGAATGGCTCGCCATCGATCAGTAGCCTCTGCCCACCATTCTCGGGATCGTCGGGATTCGCCAGCTGTTCGAGGTCGATTTGATCGAGCACCTGGGCGACCTTGGATTCACCGAGTGGTGCGTGCTTGCCGACAGTGGTCAGTGGAATCCTGTGTCGAGCTTCCACGAGCATCAGTGTCGCGTTACCGAATCGGATCAGCGACGCGATGTTGGATTCGAGTTCGCGTTCGGCCAGTCGAAGGGTGAGTCCGTAGAGGGTGCGCTGATTGCCGTCGCCGGTGACACGCAGTCGGCAGGATGACCACATGTGGACCCACTCGGTACCAGCGGGACGCAGGCTCCAATAACTCTGGATGAGCAGTCCGTCTTCGCCCGTCAGTGCGTCGTAGTAGCCGCCAACCATGCCCCAGGCGTCTTCCGGGTTGAGCCAGGTGAAGAGATGCTGGACGTGACGTTCCTCGTTTGCTTCTCGCCCGTCTCCAATCATGGACGGGTCGTCACCACTTGTGCGCGTGGTCATTGCGGTCATGTCGAGAACCCACACGTTGTACGTCGGGCGAGGATCCGGTTCACGGTCGCCGATCCACACGATCAAGGCGACTGGAGTTCCGTCGGATGCGTCGATCTGGTGGCTTTCTACGATAAGCCCGTCAACCTTCGGGACCTGTTTGCCATCCAGGAGTGCCCCGACCACCGCATCGACGACTGCCTCACCGGACCGATCGAATCCAAGCGTTGTTGCACAGCGATCCCAAGGCCGCGCCACGCGTTCCCCTGCAGCTGAATGAATGAATACTTTCCCGTTGAGCTGTGTGCCGATTATGTCGACAGCTAGCCACATCCCCCGAATAGCCATAGATCACAGCATAGTGACCGAGTCGCAGTTCACCTTCCTCGGGGCAACTGTACGAACTACGCTTCGAGAAGCGAATCATAGTTATTTTCAGGACATTTCGCCGATATTCGACTTGCATCTTGGAAACATTTGATTGCTAGACTGCGACTTAGAACGGGGCTGCATCCCCGTTGCGCCGGCCGGTGAGCGATTCCTGCCCGGAAGCAGAAGGCCCACAAACGTGGGTCTGCTTTCGGATACCCAAAGGAGCCAGCTGATGACCGTGTCACACAACCACGATCATGCTTTTGAGCAAAATGTGGCCCGCCAAACGAGGTATCGCCTCGACCCGCCCGCGACGTTACAACAAAGCCCGATTTGCATTCCAAAGCTCGAAGAGCATGGGTCATGCACGCTCCCCAGGAGGACGAGATCGAGCACGCTCGTAACTAGCTCGCAGCTCAGCTTCGGAGATACCCAACGCGCCGGACAGCTTTTTCGCCATCGCATCGGAAAGCGGAATTTCTCCCCGCTCGACGCTGCCAACCATTTGAGTGGAGGTGCCGGCTGCGGCACCCAACTGCGGCTGAGTGAGCCCCCGCAATACGCGCCAGTCTCCTGGAAACCTGTCGGCAACAGGCACTTGGACGACGTCGGAAATCTCTATACCGAGAACCTTCACGACACGCGCCAAAAGGTCGACCTGTGGAGATGCGTCGTCCCGCTCCCATCGAGTAATCGTCGTCCCGCCGATATCAGCTTGGCGAGCGAGTTCGGCCCGAGAAATGCCTGTCGATCGCCGCGCAGCAGCAAGGTTGTCGGGGCGAAATCCCCGCATAACTCGTCGGCTCACAGACAGAGCCCTACCCATCTTGTCCTCATCTCTAGACACTTTGCCGCCTCCTTACTAGGGTATGCACACAAGACATGTTTTATATGGTTTGTTTTAGAAGGTACGTTTTGGCGGAAGGAGACGACAGTGTCCGAACTTTCGAGACGCTGATCACGGAGGCGTAAGCCTCTACGACATAAATGAAGTCCCCCGGCCGCGACGAACGGCCGAGGGACTGAGACCGAACGGGTTGCCACCCGTCCAGCATTTCTTCCGATGCAGAAAGGATTCTGCGATGTCTATCTTAGTTGACCCTCCAGGTGTCAGCGAGAGATCCGGTGCAACGCTGGCACCGCCACTTTCGACGCTTGCGTTTCGTCGGATCGCAGCTCAGCATGTTTCAGTCGACGGGCGTTGCGATGCATGCGGTTTCAGGGTTTCGGAGCGCGCTCCGTTGTGCCCGGATGCAGCGATCGCGTTGCACGAGTTGTCACGTCGTGACGGCAAGTGGGCCCGCCGGGTTCAGCTGTTTGATCGCGACACGATCGATTTACTTCGGATTGCCGGTGCGCATCATCAGGATCGGGTGGGTCGATGCGCTCGGTGTGGATTCGTGTTCACCACGGACTGCGAATTATGCCCGACGTTGCGGGCTGTCCGACGGGAGCTGGAGGTTCGAGGTGTGGTGCCGATCGTCGGCGCCGAGCGGGGTAAGGGTTTGTGCGCGGGTAAGGCGCGATCGTGGGAGATGGACGGCCGCACCGCCGCGCAGTGGCGGCGGGCGATCACCTCGTGTGAAGCTTGCCCGCTGCTGGCGCAGTGCAGGTCAGATGCCGATTCTGCGATCAAGCACGGAGATGGTCCGCGGCGAATGGTATTGGCAGGCAACGCGTACGACAATCACGGCAATGTCATCGATCGGGATCGGTTGGAGCTGTACGCGTCGTTGACGACCGTCTCCCACCCACGTTCGCGGGCGGCGGCGTGAAGGGCGCGATTCCGCCGGCAACGGTGTTGGCGTGTGCGGTCGATCCGCAGTCATGGGATCTGGATGAGGGTTCGTATCGCGCCGGGCTGGATGCGCGAGCGGAATGCTTCCGGTGTTCACGTTTGGCGGACTGCCGGGAAGAACTGTCCGAGATGGTTGATGCGGGGACTCCGCCGCGGTCGATGATGTGGGCGGGTGTTGCGTTCAGTCATCGTGGCCGGCCGATTGCCTCTGATGAGGCGTTGCGGTCGTATTATCGGCGCGTCGATGGGCACCGTGGTTCGCGCCGTGGGACGGCGGCATGACCCCGCCGCCGGGGTTGCTCGATCACTTGATGACGGAACGCGACAACACTCAGGGATTGGACGAGCCAACTCCCCTGGTTCTGCACACGTTCGATTCAGCGTGGACCGTCTACGGAGTACTTGTGGATTCGAAAGGGCATCTGCCGGTTCGGGATTGCTACCGCCGATTGTGGCTGCTCGTCGAAGTTGCCGGGCGACTCCGCAGCCGGCGGTCCTTCGTCCGCACCAGCGCTCATGTAGATGATTCCCCCGACGTCCATGGCTTGATTGACGTCGACTCGCGGGCGGTTCTGCATGCTCGCGACCTGATCGAGGCTCATGGCCCTCTGACAGTCACCCCGTCCCAAACCGCGGTCCCCGCACCCATTCATCTTCCTTGCGTTGAATTCGGCTGGCATCGAACGACTACGCCACCTTCCCCGCTCGGTGTCATCCGATTGGACTCCCCGACATGAGTACAGACCGACTGCTCTTCGAGCTGAAAGACGGAAACCGACCTCTCCCCGAGACCATCTTCGGGTTGAGCGCAGGGGCACTCCCCTCCCCAGCATCGACTGGCCTGTCTTCCGAGCGGTGGATGTGGCTGGCTGATCTCCTCACCCACCCGCAGTGGGGAATGACCGCGGTCGTCGACGGACTCCATCACGTCTGTGCGCCGGTGGCCCGGTTGTGCCGACTCACTGCCAACGCGATCCATCCGCTCAACCTGCGTGAGCTGTGGGCGGCAGAGCAACAACCCACCATCGATCTGCTTGCCATGCACTCACCTCACGACAGCGGCCACTGGGAAGCGCTGACTGCGGTACGCGAGCTGATCAGCGACGGACTCGACCACTGCCACGGACTCGATATCTCCGGCGTCGAAGCCGTCACCGCCGCGTTCACCGCCATCATCACCGCCCAAGTCGCGGATACAGCCCGGGCGACCATCACCGCCGCCACCTCGCACGCGCCACACCCCACTCCCGTCGAGGCACCGAAACTACCTGCACGACTTGGAGTTGCATCATGACCACACCGACACACCCATCACCACTAGTCGAATCCATGATCACTACCGCAGCCCACTCCATCCTGAAAGAAATTGGGCTCGACACACCCACCGTCGCCGAGGCCGCAGAAGTACGACAACTCGCCGAAACAATCGTCCGCGAGACCGTCGACGCACTCGCCAGACCCCGACATCTGTCAGTGGGGCTGCGAGAGAGCCTCGTCGACGTCGCCGATCTCGTGGCCAGCGACCCGGAGACTGCGTCGGTCGATCAGATTCACGAGGTTGCGATTGCGCTGCGTGGTCTTCTCGATCTCGACATCCCGGACCGGCTCGGTCGGCAGTGATTGCGCTCGTTCTAGCGTGCATGCTCGGGGTGGCTGGTGTTGCAGGAACGGCGTTTTCGCTGCGCACCGCTCATTCCTGACGCCTACGCAACCGTGTTCTGCGTTCGGGATCCGGCATTCGATGGCGCCTAGCTCCCGCCACCAGGTGCGGTGTTCCTACGCGCCTCAACGCAGAGCTCCGGGCCTGACACCTGACGAAAGGCATAGTCCGCTACCAAGCACCTATTACTGAAAGACCTTGACACCCAACTTAATACACGCAGCAGTGCAGAAACGACGAAACCCCCTTGCGGGGGTCCGTAAACACGATTCGCCGAATCAACAAAGAGCCTTGCCGGGCTCTCCTCGTCACTGCCCGAAGACGAAGTAACCGCTCCGACTTCGGTACTGCATCTTCTTCACTCACATGAAGGGACTTACCTGATGACAGGTACGTCTCAGGGTATCGCACGCCCTGAACCAGCAGCAACACTTCCACAACACCACACCACCGACACATCCCGAATCGACGGCAACTCCGCATCACCCGCCCATTCAACGGCGGCTGACGACGAATGGAATCGAGCTGTCCGTGAGGCCACCGAAAACGTCGCCCGCATAGAAACACTCAATTCAACAAGCAACCAACGCGGCAACTCCTGGGCCCTCCCCGTCGAAACAGGCACATATGCCCGAACACCCATCTGGTCCGGTCGCGCCCAATGGCAACACCAGGTCCGCACACTCCTCAACTCCCCCACCGGCACCCAACTCTGCAAAACCAACGCCGTCAGCACCGAAACCGCTTTCGCCGTTGCCGTCACCCACGCCAGCTTCGCCGAAGGAAAAACCGGCCGCGGCATCACCGCATCCCGCGAAACCATCGCCGCCAGTGCAGGAGTGAGCATCACCGCAGTCAAACGCGCCCGCCGTGTCCTCGCCGTCCTCGGAGTCGCCACAGAACTTGTGCGTGGCCGCTACCTCCGCAAGATCGAATCGATGGCTGCAGAAGCACACCACGGCCACCGCCAATTCCGCGCAGCGTCCGTCTGGGCCCTGACTTCACCCCGCTCCGTCGTCACCGCCACCACCGCGCCCGCCAAGAAGCGCGAAAGATCTTCCCGCGCGACGCTGCGCACCGCTGCACACCGCGCCCGAACCGCTACACAACTTTCTCCACAGTCAGACGCCCGTGGCCCCCTATCCCCCTCTGGGGGATTTGTACTTCAATCTCTTGTTAGAAAGTTCTCACCAACGCGCGCACAAGCGCACGCGGGCAAGATAATCCACCCAACAACAACCACACCTCGGCCGATCGAACTGCAACGCGCAGCCGGGCAGTTGGTCGCTCACGCACCTGCTTTGAAAACAGCCGGCCACATCGGCGCGATCTGCGACATCCTCGAACAGGCCGGAATCGACACCACCCAATGGACAGGCCGAGACATCGCCCGTGAACTGACCAAAGACACCCAAACCCGCGGTTGGGTATGGCCTGCGCATCTCACACGCCCCGCCGCGTTCCTGCGGTGGAAGTTGTTGCAGATCGACTTCTCGAAGCCCTCCCCAGCCGAATACGCCTGTGAGAACGATCGAGCTCGCCTGGCGGAACAGGCCGCACGTCGACGACAAGCCTGCGAACGAGACGCTCAAATCGCAGACGCCGCTACCCGCACTTCGATCGTGCAGCGATCACGTGACCAGTTCTCACGAACATGTGCGTGAGCATTCAGGCAACCTGATCGGCGATCGCCGATCGCCGACGATCAGATCACCTGTAACCGAACCGCACTCTGAGGGACGGGACTGTCTCTAGATCGGTGTTTCGGCCCGACAAGCTGAGTGAATGCTCAGCGAGGGAGGTGCCGTGATGACGACACTGGAAGATGTGACGAAGAAGAAGACCGAGCCGCCGTCGGCGGAAGCCGCCGCTGCAGCGGAGTTGGTCCGGTTGGCGAAGGAACAGGTGTTGACGACGGTTGCAGGCGCCGGAAACCGATCATGAACCGTCGAAAACCTCGCGGCTCTCAGCAATCCGACAGAGATTCTCGACAGATCAGAACAGATCTGACCTGCACTGTGGAGTTTGCGGCGGGGCTCTGTCATCGTTTGGTGGCGTTAGCCGCCGAAGACGAGGATGCTCGCGACGGCTTCGTCGACATCGTCATCCGGAAGAGGTGTCAGTCTCGCCGAGCACGTGCGCGAGCCGCTGGCCTCGGTCAACACCGTCTTCGTCCTGGTTCCGTTGCGAATATACCTACAGAATCCTCCCGTTCCGATAACCGATGTTCCACGGTTCGACGTCGTCGATCACGAAACCACCGTCTCCGTGGAGATCAAGGCGAACGACCTCTCACCCCAGGGATTTCAGATCTGGCTACAACCGCGGCAGCCGATCGAAGGTCCTCGAAGTCCCGGGAAGAATCGGACCGTATCCCACACGCAATGGTTGTTTCAGGCGTATTAGCAGGCGGACACCTCTTCTGCGATCCAGATCTGCCACACGTCGGGCTGCCGCCACGATCTCAGCTCTGGTCCTTCGAGTGGTGTAGATCCGTGGTGAGGATGTACACGCTGATCACCACCACCCAGCCTGGGAAGACCAGCGCCACCCAGATACTGAAACTGACGATCACCAACAGGATCAGCGCGAGCAGGTAGGTGCCGATGACCAACCATCGCGGCATCAGCCCGGTGCGTAACCAGATCGTGCCCAGCGAGATCATGAACACTGCGGCCATGCGTATCGCGTAGACGTTGTTGACGTGCAGCATCACTTCCCGCCCGAAGTAGATGATCTCGTCCTGGGAACCGGTCGAGTGCCGGGATACGGCGTAGAGCGCGCCCGCGATCGCCATCGAGACGAAGGTCATGGCCAGGAACAGCAGCCCACTGCCCAGGAAGACGGTCGCGAAGAATCGGTCCTCGAGGTTCCCGAACCGGTCGCGCAGGACACCGATGAACCACAAGAACGCGATGCCCGCGATAGGGGTCAGCAGCAGGGCGGTGGTGATTTTCGATCCACTGCGTACCCAGGGCTCCGAGGCTGTGGCGGGGAGCGAGGTTCCCAGCAGCACAATGCTGGTAGCGAAGAGCGTACCGAAGATGATACCGGCGACCGCCGCCGCCCGCGGGGTCCGCAGCCGGCGGAACTGGGGCTCACCATGTGTGTCTGCCATGGGTCAATCACCGCCGATGTCGAGCTGGCGCACTACCGCGACCTCTCGATGCCGACGCACGCACGGCGAGCGGAGGAACCGTGGGAGCGGGCCGCTGCGGGTACGTACCGTCGGTCTGATCCGAAGCGTCGTCATCTGATCCGAATGGGTTTTCACAGGAGTAGGGCCACGGCGAGAAGTGCGAAGAGAGTCACGACGGTAGCGGTGGCGATGGCGGCGAAGGTCGCGGGGGCGAAGACTCCGGTGTCGAGTTGGCGGCTGATGGCGCGGTACCGGAAGGTTCCGTACGTGGAGACCATCAGTCCGGCGCCGATCAGGATCAGCCCGGCGGCCACGGCGTGGGCTCCGCGGTTCGGGGCGAATTTCGCGACCGCGACGCCGAGAGCGGCCACGCTGATGCCGGTCCGGTGCCACGCAAGGTAGGTGCGCTCGTTCGCGAGGTGGTCGCGGGCGGTGCTTCCTGTGTTGGCTCGGGTGTCGCCGAAGATATTGCGGTTCATGGGTGTGTTCGATTCCGGGGCCTGGGATGTCAGTCGAGCTGCGGACCTGGGCCTCTTGGTCGAGGGAGTGTTGATTGGTGACGCCGCCGTAGAACAGAGTCTGGTCGGGCATGGCGGTTTGGTCGGGTTCGGGGAAGGCTTCGGCGAGTGCCTCCGACACGAAGCGGGCGATGCGGAATTCGTCGCGCATGTGCACTCTTTTCTCGGAGCGGAGATGGGGGTTCTGTAATCACGCGTGACTTCCATTCAACGCCGGTGATCACCGGTTGGTCACCCGTTTCGGGGGATGCGACTACACCAACCTCCACCCAGGCTGGAAGCGAGACCACCTCTAAGGAGCCCTGTGATGGCCGAAGCATTCAACGGCGTCGTCAATCTCGACATTCGTGACTCGGTCCCCGACTGGGGCCCGTACGAGCAACCGAAGGCGCAGCCAGGGGCGCCGAACATCGTCTACATCGTGCTCGACGACGTGGGTTTCGGCGCACTCGGCTGTTACGGCGGACCGATCGAAACCCCGAACATCGATCGGATCGCCGCCAACGGGCTGCGATACGGACAATGGCACACCACTGCGCTGTGTTCCCCGACCCGTTCGTGTCTGCTGACCGGCCGCAACCACACCACCAACGGCATGGCCTGCATCAGTGAAGCGGCAGTCGGCTTCCCCGGAGCGAACGGTCACATCCCGCCGGAATGCGCCACACTCGCCGAGGTTCTGGTCGAGCAGGGCTTCAGCACCGCGATGGTCGGCAAATGGCACCTGTGCGCCGAGGACGAAATGAATCTGGCGTCCACCAAACGGAATTGGCCGGTCGGCCGGGGTTTCGAGCGCTTCTACGGCTTCCTCGGCGCAGAGACCAACCAGTGGTATCCCGATCTGGTCCACGACAACCATCCCGTCGAGCAACCGGCGACACCCGAAGAGGGCTATCACTTCGGCGTCGACATCACCGACCATGCACTCGACTATCTCGGCGACGTGAAGGCCATCGCTCCGGACCGGCCCGTATTCCTGTACTACGCACCGGGTTGCGCTCACGCACCGCATCAGGTGCCCCGCGAATGGGCCGACCGGTACGCCGGCCGGTTCGACGCCGGCTACGAAGCGATGCGAGACGAGATCTTGGCCAGACAAAAGGAAATGGGCCTCGTCCCACCCGACACGGAACTTCCACCGATCAACCCGATCGGCACCTCGACGACCCGTACCGGACCCGACGGCAACCCGTTCCCACCCCTCGACGACACACGCCCCTGGGACACGCTGTCCGCGGACGAACAGAAGCTTTTCGCTCGGATGGCCGAGGTATACGCAGGATTCCTCTCTCACTGCGACGATCAGATCGGACGCATCCTCGCCTACCTCGAAGAGATCGACCAACTCGACAACACCATCATCGTCGTGGTCTCCGACAACGGCGCCAGCGGTGAGGGCGGGCCTAACGGATCAGTCAACGAAAACAAATTCGCCAACGGTGTCCCCGACGATCTTGCCGACAACCTGGCGATGATCGACGAACTTGGCGGCACCGACACCTACAACCACTATCCCAACGGGTGGGCGATGGCCTTCAACACCCCGTTCAAGATGTGGAAGAGGTACTCCTTCAACGGCGGAACCTGCGACCCCTGCGTCATTTCGTGGCCCGCCGGCATCGATGCGCGGGGCGAGATCCGCGATCAGTACCACCATGCCATCGACGTGGTCCCGACACTGCTCGACTGCCTCGGCGTCGAGCTTCCGGAGACGGTCAAGGGCTACACCCAGCACCCGATCCAGGGTGTGAGTATGCGCTACAGCTTCGACGCCGGAAACATTCCGAGCGCCAAGCGCACCCAGTTCTACTCGATGCTCGGCACCCGAGGGATCTGGCACGACGGCTGGAAAGCCGTCACCACCCACCCCGCCATCAGCGGATGGGGCCACTTTCCCGAGGACACCTGGGAGCTCTACAACACCGATGTGGATCGCTCCGAACTCCACGACCGCGCCGCTGACGAACCGGTCCGGCTCGCGGAGTTGGTCGGGATGTGGTTCCACGAAGCAGGAGCGAACCAAGCATTGCCGCTCGACGACCGCACTGCCGTCGAAATCCTCACCACTCCCCGCCCGCAGCTTGCGCCCCCACGCAATCGCTACATCTACCGCCCTGGCGGTGCCGAAGTGCCCGAGTCGGTGGCGGTGAACATCCGAAACCGCTCGTATTCCATTGCAGCAGTCGCCGACATCCCCGAACCAGGCGCAACAGGAGTGCTCTTCTCGCACGGCGGGCGTTTCGGAGGACATTCGCTGTACGTCAAGAACAATAGACTGCAGTACGTCTACAACTTTCTGGGTATGGAGCAGCAGAAGATCAGCGCGGACGAGGACCTACCGATCGGCGAAAACCTCATACTCGCCGCATCTTTCGACAAAGAGAGTGAGGACCCGCCAGGAATCGCCCACGGAGTCCTCAGTCTTTATCACGGCGACCGCAAAGTCGGAGAGGGCAGAATCCGCACCCAGCCCGGCAAATTCAGCCTGACCGGTGAAGGCCTCAACGCCGGCCGAGACAGCGGCGAACCCGTCACCGACGACTACTCGGGTACGTCGCCGTGGGCATTCACCGGCGGCACACTGAACCGAGTAGCCATCGACGTCAGCGGCGAACCCTACGTCGACCTCGAACGCGAAGCCGTCGCCATGCTCTCACGCGAATAGCAACGGCGGCCCAATCGAGATATCGGGGCTCTGCCGATCCGACGCGCGGCAGAGCCCCGCCCCTATCGCAGCGCGCACATATGCACCACCGAACATAGGGAGTCGACGTGACCGAAACGCACAAGACCGGTACACATACCGCCGACATCAACGAGAAGAGCACAGGACCAGCCGACACTCCACTCCCCAGCTGGCGGGACGGCGCCACCAAGGCAGCCGTTCTGAGCTTCGTCGAGCAGGTGACTGCCGAAGGAGGTCCCGACGAAGTCCCACCGGACGATCGGATCGCGGTCTTCGACAACGACGGAACCCTGTGGTGCGAGAAGCCGATGCCGATCCAGCTCGACTTCATCCTGCGACGCCTCGTCGAGATGGCCGAACACGACCCGGAGCTCCGCACACGCCAACCCTGGCAGGCCGCCTACACCAAAGACTATGCGTGGTTGAACAACGTGATCACCGCGCACTACCGCGGCGACGACACCACCTTGAAAGTGCTCGCCGCCGGCGTACTGGCCGGGTTCGCCGAAGTCACCGTCGAAGAATTCGAAGCCCAGGCCGACACGTTTCTGCGTACCGCCCGGCATCCCACCCTCGACCGCAGTTACTTGACGTGCAGTTACGCACCGATGATCGAACTACTGCAATATCTGGACGCCAACGGGTTCCGCAACTACATCGTCTCCGGCGGCGGACGCGACTTCATGCGCCCGATCAGCCAGGACGTGTACGGCATCCCGCGGCAACGCGTCATAGGAAGCGGCGTATCCCTTGCCTGGAAGGACAACGGCAGCAACGGAAGTATCATCCGCACACCCGAGGCAGACGTGGTCGACGACGGTCCCGAAAAGCCGATACGGATCTGGAACCGAACCGGCCGACGGCCCCTCTTGTCGGCAGGAAACAGCAACGGGGACATTCCGATGCTGCAGTTCTCCGAACAACCGAACCGCACCGCCCTACGCCTCCTACTGCTTCACGACGATTCCGACCGCGAATTCGACTACCTCGCGGGCGCCGAGCAAGCTCTCGAGTTGGCTAGAAACAACGGCTGGACGGTGGTCAGTGTCAAGGACGACTGGACCACCGTGTTCTAGCCGACCAAAACCCCGGCATCCCATGTCGGCCCAGAGAAGGCGAACCCGCATGAGCGATCTCACTGCCATCGACATCCTCATGGGCCCCGACGACGCAACCCTTGCCCGGGCCCGCGAGGTCAACACCCGACTGCGCCAGAGCATCCCTGACGGGTTCGCCCTCGACGACACCCACGTTCCCCACATCACCGTGCTCCAGCGCTACGTGCGCACCGCCGATCTGGACGAGGTCCTCGGCTCCGTCGAGGACACGGTCGGCGTCGCCGATACCGCCGGGTTGACGTTGCGCGTCGTCGCAATCCGGCACGTCGAATGGGGCGGGCAAGGAGGTGCCGTGTTCCAGTTGAAGCCAAGCCCACCGGTGCTGGTCTTCCAGGCCCGACTCCTCACCGCCGTATCCCCGTACGTGGAGTCCGGTGGCACGCCCGCGGCCTTCGTCACCGATGGGGACGGCGCCGGCATCAACCAGACGACGCTCGACTGGGTGGAACACTATGTCCCCAACCAGATCGGCACCCAGTACATCGCCCACCTCACGCTCGGCTTCGCTACCCTCGACGACCTCAAGATGATCGAGGCGGCCCCCTTCGAGCCCTTCGCGGTCCGCCCTACCAGCGTGGCTGTCTACCACCTCGGTAACAACGGGACCGCCCGCACCCAACTCCGCGCATGGACGCTCTGACGGGCTAGCGCCTAAGCGCATCAGGCTCGGATCGGGCGGGATTATGCTGCCCAACCACGTGCCCCTGGTGGTCGCCGAGCAAATCGGCATGCTCAACGCACTGGCCCCGGGACGGATCGATCTCCGTCTGGGGCGGGCTCCGGGCACCGACGGAGCAACCGCCGCGGACCTACGCCGTCACCACACGGCGAACAATGAATTTCCCGAGCAAGTCGCAGAACTACTCGGGTTCCTGGAAAACGACTTCCCGCACGATCACCCCTACAGGAACGTCCCCGCAGTACCGGGTCCCTGGCAAGCCGAGCAGAACCGGGTCCCACGATCGGAGACCAGCGCCGATACCTGGATTCTGGGTTCCTCGATCTATTCAGCGCAGCTTGCCGCACGGCTGGGTCGGCCGTACGCCTTCGCTCTGCAATTTGGCAGTGCCGACGTCCTGAATGCCATGCGGATCTACCGCGAGAACTTTCAACCCTCGCAACCCCTGAACGAACCGTACAGCCTGGTCAGCATTGGTGCGGTTGCTAACGAGGACCGGGTTGAGGCGCGGCGTCAATCTACTTCCACTGCCATGGCCATGCTGAGAATGTTCCAACGCAAGTCCTTCGCACTGCTCCCTCCCGAAGAAGTGGAAGCCTTCCAAGCCACCGTGCACGAGCGAGCTGTCATCGAGGAATACACCGATCGGGTACTTCACGGAACCGCCGCCGAGGTGGCGGAGGGCTTGGAGGAACTCCACGAACAGACCGGTGTCGACGAGGTGATGTTGGTTGTTCAGGGATATTCGCGCCGTGCCCAGGCGCGCACAGTGGAACTGATCGCAGACCACTACGGCATGCCCACCAACTAAGGGGGCGGGGATTCGCCGGATTTGACGTTGAAGGAAAACGGGCTTGGACGAACTTTGGAAATAGCAATCAAACCCCCGCTCACGGACGGCGAAGCTCAGCGCACGCGTCTCAAAAAGCTACAGTTTCCGAGACACCGGTCCGACCGGGTTCGTGCCTCAATTCCCGCAGGATGTCCACCACGACATTGTCTCGGAAAATCATCTCATCGCCGCTGGTATCTCACCGTTCCGAAAAGGGCTTTTCGAGGCTTTTCGTTGTCCGCAGCAGAATCGACACGACAACTGTGGTCCTGTAACTGTTCGGACGGGTTCTGTACTCCGTTGGAACGAACTTGCGCAGAAATCTGTATCGATCTGATGCGCTGCTTTACCGTGGTTGGGCAGAGATTCGACATGAGGGGTCAGCTCGGCACGGATAGTGCGTCGCCGTGTTGTGTGCTCAATACGGACGACGTTCGGAATCCCCGACTTCCCTATCGCAATATCTATTTCAGGATTTCTCGCGGTCCTTCTGTTTTTACTCCCTAGAATCACAGATTTCGTCGAAATATTCTCGAAACAGGGAGAATGGCCTTTTCGGGCTGTCGCCAAGATCGATAATTTAATAGGGGGACGAGGAGCTGTTGTTCTTTGGATCTACCTACTTGCCATTGTAGCCTTTGTTTCCACCTTTATAGTAGTGTCCCTTCGCCCACGATTCAGCCCGCTTCGCGGCCGTAAGTTTGGATACTCAACCAAACAGCCCATCGAAATCATCCTCGTCGATTCCGAAGGACGGGACGGCCTTTAGGTTGAATCTATTCTTATTCCTGGCGTGGCCTTCGCGCACCGTTATCGAGATCCCAGCGCCCTCGCGACTGCACAGATGACTTCGATCGCGGCCACAGCGGTCTCCGCAGTCGATCAGTCATGATTTCCGGCCACACTGAATGATGTTTCATAAACGGACTTGGTCTCAACAGGTCAACGCATGTGTCGGGTACTGGCACATCTTGGATTCGGGTTGATCATCTGCACTAACGGGCTTTGCCGACCAACGGATCGACCCCGAACCGACGGACACCCACAACAACTTCTATACATTGCCCCTGCGATGCGGTGAAACGTAATTTGGTGGCAAACCGATCCAGTGCCTATGACAGCAAATGAGTACACCGAGCTTGCCGACTCACGCATCCACTCTGGGCATCGCGCGCACCCTCGGACTTGTCTGTGACACCCACGGTCACCGACGCCGCCGGATCGTCTCGTAACTCACCACGACACCGCGTTCGAGCATCATCTCCTCGACGCCGCGGAAGCTGAGCGGGAACCGGAAGTACAAACACACGCAGTGGTTGATGATCTCGACCGGGTAGCGGTGGCCTTTATACGACGGCATTGCGGTGCTCACCCCACCGATTCTCCCAGTTACTGCAAGCTCAACAACGTGACAGTGCCGTTGTGACGTCCGTACCGGGTGGCGCGTCGCGGATGATCGCGAGCGCGAGCACAAAAGCCATCACCCCATGGCTGCAGCACTGCCGTAGGCGAGTTTCTAACCAAACCCGTTGAGCAACAACATGAAAGGCAACGCAGAAAGGACCTAGCCGATCTGACCGAGAATGCCGGTGAACTGCGAAACCACCGGCACTTGACGGGCCGGGAACCACTGCGGCACCAGGCGCAGAACCGAGATGAAGGTGAGCGCATCACCCGCGCCGACCGCGATACGCGCACCGATCGCAATCGGCAGCGATTCAGTCAGCGCGAGGGTGAGCTGAGCCGACATCATGATTGCCGCACCGACGGCAATCATGATGCGCGAACCGAAACGGTCCAAGAGCACTCCGGCCGGGATCTGCATCCCGGCATAGACCACGATCTGCAAAACGACAAAGCTGGAGAGAACACTCGGGCTGAACGAGAACCGTTCTGCCGCAGCGAGGCCCGAGACTCCGAACGACGTGCGATGAAGCACGGCGATCATGTAGGCGAAAACACCGATACCCCAGACCAACCATACTTTTCTCATCGGGACGGAGTTCACTCCCAGGAGCATCGCTGACGCCGGGTCCAGTCGGCGTCAGCAATGATCGGACGCAGGAGTCGAGATCAAACCAGGTGAGTTTCAACTCCTGCGCGAGCAGCGGACGCAGTTCTGTGAGTGCACCCGCCCTGCCCGGAACTTGCGGTAGGCGGCATCGTGCTCCATCGATTCCCAACGCTCGTAGGCGATCCAGTGACCCACGTCCGCCTTGCCCACCAGAGAATCGACGCTCAGGCACCCGTCGAAAGCTCGGGTCTCCTTCAACGCACGGTCGCACACATCGCGCGCTTCGCTCAAGCACTCAGACTTGATGTGCATTTCGAGAATTGCGATGACTGCCATGATTCATCTCCTGACGGTTGGTCATTGGATTGACTGAGCAAGCTCGTGGAGGGTTTTCGGGTCTGCGACTGCGCTGCCGCTGATATCGACCACGACATTGCGGATACTGCCGGTGAACGGGAACGGTGACTGATACTTCGGAGATACCGCGGTGACGGGATCACGTCCGACATCAAGAGTTCCGCCGACGCAGTACCGGTATGGGACTGTGCGATTGACTCGGCCTGACCCGACTTCGACCCCATCGACGTACAACCGTCCGATTCCACCCGATCCCGGATCTGCGCTGTCCGAGTGGAAACGGAGTTCGATGCACGACGCCGACTCACAGATCGGAGCCTCGGACGTGATCACAGTGTGCTCACGGAAGAAGTTGTAGTCGTAACTCACGCAGCCGGCCTGAATGAACAGTGAGTAGCCGCCGGCCACCCCACCCATAGCCAGAAGTACACCTTCGGAGTTGCCCAGTGGCTCCGACAGATTCACCTGGATACTGTGCGAACGGTTCTTGACGTTGGGCGCCGCGCTCTCCGGCAGTCGCGCCGTACCCGCCGGACAGACAAATCGGGTTCGATTACCGCGCTCAGTCGGAGCGAACCTGGCGCCAGATCTGTCGTCGAGCGGGAAGACACCGTTACGAGCCGCTTCGAGCGTGAACAGCTCCTGCATCCGGCGTAGTCGATCCGGTTCCGATGCAACGAGGTCCTTGGCCTGGCTGAAGTCGTTCTCGATGTCGTACAGCTCCCAGGTGTCCTTGTCGAACTCAACATTGCTGCCGGTTCGCACCCAGGGCATGCGACTGTGGCGTGCACCGGCAACCCAGCCGTCGTGGTAGATCGCCCGGTGTCCGAACATCTCAAAATACTGTGTGCGCCTTCGCCCGGGAGCCTGCGGATCATCGAAGGAATACGCCATCGACGCGCCGTCCATGGGCTGCTGCGCAACACCGTTGACGGTATGAGGCGCAGCGATGCCGGCGACCTCGAGAATTGTCGGAAGGATGTCGATGACGTGGTGGAACTGGGTACGCATCGCACCGATGTCGCGGATACGATCCGGCCACGAAAGTGCCATTCCGTTGCGCGTGGCCCCGAAATGGGACGCGATCTGCTTCATCCACTGCAGGGGTGAGCTACCCGCCCAGCACCAACCCACCGGGTAGTGGTTCTCATGATCCGGACCGCCGATCTCGTCGATACTCTCGAGCATCGTGGCGACGTCATCGGGAAAACCCTGCAGGGTTTTCATACTGTTCAACGTGCCGGTAAACGAGCCTTCGGCACTGGGCCCGTTGTCCCCGGCAATGTAGATCACCAGCGTGTTGTCGAGTTGTTCGAGTACTTCGATTGCATCCAACACCCGGTCGAACTGCGTATCGGCATGCTCGAGGAAACCCGCGTACACCTCCTGCATACGCGTGTAGAGACGCTTCTCGTCCGCACTGCAGTCGTCCCAAGCCGGGATTTCCTCCGGCCGGGGTGTGAGTTCAGTATCGGCCGGGATCACGCCCATGGCCTTCTGCCGCTCGAAAACGATCTCGCGTTCGCGGTCCCACCCGTGATCGAACTTTCCCTTGTACTTGTCAGCCCACTCCGGCGCCACATGGTGCGGGGCATGCGCGGCACCCGGCGCGTAGTAGAGGAAGAACGGCTTGTCCGGTGCCGCGGCTTTCTGGTTGTGCATCCACTCGATCGACTGATCCGCGATCGCCGAGGAAAAATGCCAGTCCGGTTGACCTGCAGGCTTTTCCGTCGCAGATGTATTCTCGTACAGCGGCGGATTCCATTGACTGGCCTCGCCGCCGAGGAAGCCGTAGAAGTAGTCGAAACCTTGCCCGGTCGGCCACCGGTCGAACGGACCAGCGACGCTGGTCTCGTACTCGGGAATGTTGTGCCATTTGCCGACTGCCGCAGTGCTGTAGCCGTTCTGTCTCAGAACCTCCGCCACCGTCGCTGCACTGTCCGGCAGCACTCCGTCGTAGCCGGGGAAACCGGTGGCGTACTCCATGATGTTTCCCGTGTGCACCGCATGGTGATTGCGGCCGGTCAGGAGCGCCGCTCGAGTTGGAGAACACATCGATGTCGTATGAAAACGGTTGTACCGCAGCCCGTTACCCGAAACACGATCGAGCGCCGGCATGTGAATCGAACCGCCGAACGCGGAAGGCTGACCGAAACCGACATCGTCGAGCAGAACGACCACAACGTTGGGCGCGGATACCGGCGGCGTCACGGATTCCGGGAAATCTGCTTCCGAGTTGGAGTAGTCGGTACCCACCAGGCCACGAAACGGCGGCAAGGGAAGCGGCAGAGTCTCACCTGACCGTCGATCGGAGTGTTCCATCATGGATGATCTTCTTTCTTGATTCAGTCGGAAAGAGTTTACGATCGCTCCGTCACAGCGCGATATTGACGGCCTTGGTCTGCAGGTACATGTCGATACCGTCGCTGCCCTTTTCGCGCCCCCAACCCGACTGCTTGTAGCCGCCGAACGGCAGTGCCATGTCCAGTGCGAGGTACTGGTTGACCCAGATCGTCCCTGCCTTGATCTGGCGCGCCATACGATGTGCTTTGGAAAGATCCTTTGTCCACACTCCCGCCGCCAAACCGTATTCCGAGTCGTTGGCCGCCTCCAGAATGCTGTCGAGACCGTCGGCGGTGGAGAATCGCTGAGCGCAGACAACCGGTCCGAAGATTTCCTCGCGCACCACACTGAAATCGGGTTCGACATCGACAAGAATGGTCGGCTCGACGAAGTATCCGACGTCGCCCCAACGCTTTCCACCGGTCAACGCCCGGGCGCCGGACTCCGCGCCCTGATCCAAGTAGCCGGTGACGCGGCTCAACTGCTGCTCCGATACCAGCGGCCCCACCTGGGTACCGGCATCGAAGCCCGGGCCGATCTGAAGCTTCGCAACAGCTGCAGCCATCGCCGCGGTGAAGTCGTCGAAGATCGAGTCCTCCACGAAGAGTCGTGTTCCGGCAACACAGGTTTGGCCGCTGTTGAACAGCCAGGCGTTCAAGGATCCAGGCAATGCCAAATCCAGATCGGCATCCGCAAACACGATATTGGGAGACTTGCCGCCGAGCTCGAGGGAGACCTTCTTCAAGTTCCCCTTGGCTGCGTCGATGATCCGCTTGCCGGTCAGAGTGGAGCCTGTGAAAGCCACCTTGTCGACGCCGTCGTGCGCAGCAATTGCCGCACCCGCGTCACCGAAACCGGTGACGACGTTGACGACGCCCGGCGGGAACCCGGCATCACACATCACCTCGGCGAGCAACAGCGCGGTCAGCGAGGTCTGCTCGGAAGGCTTGAGGACCACAGTATTTCCGGCCGCCAACGCAGGCGCCAACTTGCCGGCTGCACCCATCAAGGGATAGTTCCACGGAACGATCAGTCCGCAGACACCAATGGCCTCGCGCAGCGTGTAGGCATGAAAGTCGCGTCCCGGGGACGACGTCATCGATACGTCGACCGTGCGGCCCTCGATTTTGGTCACCCAACCGGCGTAGTAACGGAACGTCTCTGCAGCCGAAGGCACGTCCACGGCCCGCGACACTGCAATGGACTTTCCGTTGTCGATCGTCTCGAGCTGGGCGAATTCCTCCACGCGCGACTCGATCAGATCAGCTACCCGCCACAACAACTTCGCGCGCTCGTTCGGTCGCATCCGGGTCCACGGTCCGGTATCGAATGCGCGACGCGCAGCAACCACTGCTCGATCGACGTCCGCAGCGCCGCCGTAGGCAACCTCGGAGATCACGTCGCCCGTCGCCGGATCGTGGGCCGGAAAGGTACTTCCCGAGGCTGCCTCGACCCAAGCACCGTCGATCAGCATCCGCTTGGGTCGATTCAGAAAATCTTGAACCGCCGGCAGAACCTGTTGCGTGGCAACGCTAGTCGTCATCATGATCTCCTAGTGGTTTGTACTGGCAGCGAGTTGTGTACTGGCAGTGGCGAATGCGCGGCACCACCGAGACTTTCTGGTGGGAGCATGCGAAGCGGCGGTCCGCCTGGCGCTTTCCCGCTGGCCACAGTCTGCCGATCACCTGATCGATGTACCATGGGTTCCTGTCACACACTGCTGATCGCGCACCTGTGATCGATCACAACCAGGAGTCGTTCATGCCCCACATGTCCCACGACGATCTGGTCCGCACAATCGAAGGTCTCCGACGCTCGGTCCCCCAGTTGGCGACTCGCGCGATCGACCGTTACGTCAGCGCGACACCGATCTACTCGGCAAACGCCTTTCCAGCGCACCTCAATCGCGAAGGCGCGCATACGACTCGTGCCATTCTTGATCTTTGTCTACAGTCCGTCATCGAAGAGATCGGGTTCGACAACTCGATTCACACTCTGTTCGATCGTGCGGTCACACGCGTTTCCGACGGAGTCCCGTTGGGCGAATACATCCGCGCTGCACAGACAATTTTCAATGTGCTCGCCGACGAACTCCATCTTGCCCTCGAGAACGACCCGGAAACCCTGTGGTTTGCACTCTGCCGAGCACGCATCAGTCACGATCGCCTGCTACGAGACCTTGCTTCGGCTTACGAAGTCGACGTACGGAACATGGCCAGCGAACAGCTGCGCAGCCAGGCATTGGGCATCGACGCTCTACTACGCGGAGAAACCTGGACGTTCGACGACGGCGAGAGGGTGCCCGCCAGTCCGGTGGTCGCATTTCTGCATATCGCGGACACCGTAGCCGAAGGCGCAGTCGACAAGGCATCCCGAATCGTGGCCCGCAAAGGCAAGGTCAGATACCTGAGCACACACCTGCGCCGAACGTTGCCGGAGCTGTGGCTCATGGAGATACGCCCCTCCGCCGGCAGGCTGTTACTCAAACAAGAACCAGCCAACCTGGATTCCGTCATTCACGAGGCCGGCGAGGTTATCGGTGCCGAGGTGACGATGGGATTGGAAAAAGCACTGACCATTGCCGATATCCCACGGGCCGGGAAGACCGCGGCCGACGTGCTCGCCGTCGGAATCCGCTGCGGTTTCGCAGGCAAGGTCATTCATCTTTCCGACGTCGCCCTCCAGCTCCATTTCGCGAATTCCAGTTCGGCGCTACCTGCACTGCTCAATCCTTGCGCCCCCTTGCGGAACCGTCCCGAACTTGTCGAAACACTACGGACGTACCTGGCACTCGATCAGGATCGCCGGAAAACCGCCGATGCTCTCATCGTTCATCCCAACACTGTCGACAACAGGCTCATTCGCGTTCGAGAACTGACCGGTCTTGATGTTCGCGTCACCAAAGACCTACTAACCCTGGCCATCGCAGTCAGCCCCGCCGTCATTCCACCGACTGCATCCTGAAGGCGTCCCACCCTGTGATGCATCACAGGGTGGGCATCATTTGAGTGTGTCGAGGATCCATTGTCGTCGATATTTCACACAGGCAGACTTGCGTGACACACGTCACCGACCACAAGGAGAGCCTCGATGCCGGTAAGAAACTTGGCACCCATCATGACATCGACCCCCACTGATCCGCTCAAGGTCGTCGGTCCCATCGTCGGGATGCGCACCAGCGAGACATTCGACAGTCGCCCCTACGAACTGTTCTCGCTCTCCCCGTCTACACCGACGATCGGCGCAGAAATCTCAGGCATCCGCCTGAGCGGCGACCTTTCCGAGGAAACCATGGACGAACTTCGGCGAGCACTGCTCGAATGGAAGGTCCTGTTCTTCCGCGACCAGGACATCGAACGTTCCGAGCATCGCGGGTTCGCAGAGCGTTGGGGAGAGCTCGAGCAACACCCCTTCTTCAAATACAGCGCGCAGGACCAAACCGACGTAGACGTCACCACTCTGGCGAAGGATGCGATGTTCGGCGCCACCGAGAATGGTTGGCACAACGACGTCAGCTGGTACGATTTTCCGTCGTTCGGCGCAGTCCTCCGGGCGCGGGAAATCCCACCGGTCGGCGGGGATACCCTGTGGGCAGATACCGCGGCAGCCTACGACGTTCTCCCCCAGGAGATTCGAGACCGTATCGATCCTCTTGTCGCCAAACATGACTGGGAACATGTTTTCGGTAAGTACATGGATCAGGACGACGTCGACCAACTGCGCCCGCAGTTCCCGGGCGCAGAACACCCCGTAGTTCGGCTGATCCCCGAGACCGGCCGGCGAGTACTCTTCGTGAATCCTGGTTTCACCACGCGAATCCTGGGCGTCACCGAGGACGAATCCAATGAACTTCTCGCTCTGCTCTACCGCCACATTCAGCGGCCCGAATTTCAGGTCCGACTGCGCTGGCAACCAAACACAATTGCTTTCTGGGACAACCGAACCTGCCAGCACTACGCCTCCAGCGATTACTTCCCGGCACGACGCGTGATGGATCGAATTTCAATCGTAGGCGACCGGCCCGTCGGCATCACTTTCTGACGCTCACCCACTCGAGCTCCACAAGTCACCGACCACACCACATCCCTGACACCTGAAATCTGCCAAAATTGCAGCAGCACAACATGTTTGACCGGCAGTACCATATGTAGATCAATCCATACGATGCAACACCTGCCAACCCTGTTCGATCTGCATCTACGATCCATATCGACTAGGGCGCAATGAGATTCACCAATCTCAACAGTCAATCAATCAACCCTGTGATACAACCGGCATGTCGATTGGACATAACGATATGTGGTACGACACACTGTTGGCTGACATGTGACTTCCGCCATCCAGACGGCGACTGCCCCCGAAAGATGCCCAAGCGGCACAACACAGGCGGAGCAGCTGGTTACCGCATGTACCCACTTCGAGGAGAAATACAACTATGCCGATGATTAAGGTGTCAGGGGTATCGCACGCGTTTGCGACGCCCGATGATGGAGTGGTTCATGCACTTCAAGATATCGATCTCGAAATCGCAGACGGTGAATTCGTCGCGATTGTGGGTCCGTCTGGTTGCGGAAAAACCACACTGATTAATGCTATGGCCGGGCTCGATACCCCCCTGGTCGGCACGGTGACAGTAGCCGGGCAGACGCCGAGCGCAGGCAATCCAGACGTGAGCTACGTGCTTGCAAAGGATTCACTGTTGCCCTGGCGAACCACACTCAGCAATGCCGCGCTTGCACTCGAATTACAAGGTGTATCAAAACAAGAACGCGAAAAGCGCGCTCTCGAAGCGCTCGGGATCATGGGACTGGGTGACTTCGGCGGCTCGTACGCGTCGCAACTCTCACACGGTATGCGCCAGCGAGTCGCACTTGCCCGATCGTTTGCAGCCAAACCGCGAATCCTGCTTATGGACGAACCCTTTTCGGCGCTTGACGCCCAAACTCGGATCAACGTGCACGACGCATTTCTCTCGGCTTGGGAGCGCAACAAGATGACGGTCGTCCTGATCACACACGATCTCACCGAAGCTGTGGGTCTGGCCGATCGGGTCATCATCATGTCTCGGCGCCCCGGACGGATTAAATCCATCCATGACATCGATCTACCGCGGCCACGGTCGATGGTCAATCTCCAGGGAGATGACCGCTTCCACCAGATCTACGAAACGATCTGGCAGGACCTACGCGAAGAAGTCATCGAGGACACCTCGTTCCAGGGGAAAGAAAGGGTCGCGTAAATGTCAACATCACTGAGGAGTCCATCCGTGGATGGTCCGACAACACAACATACTTCCGCATCTTCGAAGACGAACGAACCGCTCACATCCGAGGGCCTCGCCAGCTTGCTCACCCGCGCCCGCCGAAATCTCCATGAACGCCGGGCCGTTGTCTGGCCGTTGCAAGTGGTGCTGCTAGCCCTTGCGATCGCTGCTTGGGAGGGCGCGGTCAATGCGGGCATCATGGAGCAGTTGTACGTGTCCAAACCGTCGAAGATCGCCTCCGCATTTGTCGACGGCATCAGCTCTGGCGCCCTCCTGAACGACTTGAACGTAACGCTGTACGAGACGCTTGTCGGTTTCGTCATCGCTGCCGTCGCCGGAGTCCTCGCGGGCCTGGTCCTCTATCAGGTTCCGTTGCTCAACGCAGTCCTTCGGCCGTTCCTCACCGCGTTCAACAACCTCCCGCGTCTCGCATTGTCACCCCTGTTCGTGTTGTGGTTCGGCCTGGGATCCGCGTCGAAGATCGTCCTGGTGGTCTCGCTCTGCTTCTTCATCGTCCTGTTCAACACGTATGCAGGACTACAGAATGCGAGCCGAGACCATCTCCTCCTGGCGAAGACTCTCGGTGCAAGGCGCATGACGCTGTTTCGAAAGTTCGTTCTTCCTTCGGCTACTTCTACGATTTTCGCGGGCCTGCAATTGGCCTTGACGTACGCGTTCCTCTCCGCCGTGGTAGGCGAGATGCTCTCCGGATCGACCGGCCTGGGCGCCACCATGCAGCTCTCGCTGGCAACCTACAAGACCGCATACTTCTTCGCTGCCCTCATTCTGCTCGTGATTGTCGCAACTATCTTCTCCGGGATCATGCGACTCATCGAGTCCAAGCTCCTTCATTGGAAGAGCTACGAGATGCAGGGCCTCTGAAGTTTCGCACACCCGCTCACTTTCCGGATCCGATAATTTCCGAATAGGAATCATCATGGCTACCAAAATGTTTAGCAGAACAAGATCCACGAAACGAATGATCGCTACACTGTCGATAGCCGGTCTGGCAGTGACCACGGCTGTGGCATGTAGCTCCACCACCGGCAGTTCAGCTGACGACGGAACCGTTCGGTTGCAAAACTATGCGGCCGGCTCGTTCTATCTGAACTACCTGACAGAGCATTTGGGAAATTTTGATAAAGAGGGCCTGAAAGTCGAAAATGTCGATGTATCAACAGGAGTGCAAGCCACTAATGCATTGCAGTCCGGTTCGATCGATGTCGCACTGCTGAGCCCCTTCAACGTACAACCATTGATCGAAGACGGGCAGAAGCTCCAGGCGACCAGCGGCTACAAGGGACCGTACACGGCTATCGTCGGCGCTAAGTCCATGACCGAGACCCAGTGGCCCAATTCCATCGCACAGCTCAAGGGCAGCACCATCGCAGTGTTGGCAATCGGTGGCGCCGAGCAGGCTATGTGTGAAATCGTCCTGAACGGTGCAGGTTTGAAGCCTGGAGACTATACCTTTGTCGCAACTGGTTCGGGTCAGGCAGCCGGCGCGGCTATGAGTTCGGGGAACGCGAATGCCGGATGCCTCAGCGACGTACCGACGGCAACCCTCACCGATTCCGGATATCCACTTCTGTTCTCCTTCATGAACAAAACGTCTCCGTTGTCGAACTATCCCGCTGAAGTTCTCGCGATCAATTCCGACTTCTCGGGCTCCCAGATGTGGTCGAAGACGGACTGGGTGGAGAAGAATCCGAAAACTATCGACGGGCTTCGCCGCGCATTCGCCAAGACGATCATATGGATGAATGATCCTGCGAACTTCGAAGAACTGGTATCAGTCCTGACGACGTCGCCTTACCATGTCGATTCGTTGTCGGACGCGGCGTTCGCGAAGTTCGTGAAGGACTCGATCCCGATGTACAAGATTCCCTTCACCGAGGAGAGTCGTTCGACGTGGATGAACATCATCGACCGATTCGGCAACGGACCGATGCCTCCGGTCGATCAGTGGGTCGATCCCACAACGCCTGCCACTGCGGCTGACCTCGACAAGTTGCTCAGCTCTTCGAACTAGGCAACTTCCTCAACGGTACCGGTTGGACACCAATCTATTTGGTGTCCAACCGGTACTTTTCTGTCTGGCGGCCTAGGTCGTACGACATGGCGTTGTCACCGAAAAGCCGGGTGCTCGGGTGCCGACACTTTCATCCAAACGCACAACCACTACATCTTCCGCGGCCGGTCAGCTGATTGTCAGGCCTACACCTACCCCGGTACTGCGTGTTCACACGTAATTGCCTTGCCGTCCCAGCAAACATGACGAGGTCGAACATCTATACCAGCGAATAGCACTGTGGAACACGTTCATTCGCGCACTGCGTGACGGATCGTATGAATCTTCAGCTACATGAGAACACAAGACTGCCCTGCGCCGCATTCTGGCGCAGGGCAGTCTTGTTCGAATCCCACCGGACTCGATTCATACGTATGTGCTTGACGGACTAGACAACCACGCCAAATTTGACGGGGTACGCGAAGAACGTCGAATCGGAACTCTCCGACGCGGCTCCGGACTGGTTGGGGGACGCTGCCAGCGCCTCAAAAGGTGAGAGCACCGAGGCAACTGGAACCTCAGCGGCGACAAGCAATTCCGTAACTGCAGCAGAGCTCTGAGTAGCCACCACAGCGGCTATCGCAGCATTGATCCGTTCGGACTCTTCTTCCCGTTCGCGATACGTAGACCATTCCGGTCCGCTCCACTCGGCCAAGTCGAGAACCTTCACGAGGCGGGACCAGAAATGTTCCTCCAGTGCCGCAATGGTGATCATAATTCCGTCAGAGCACTCGAACGTTCCGTAAGCCGGACGCAACTGCACGTGAGCGCGCTGCTCGTCGACGGTGTTGATACCGGCGTCGTAGAAGCTCCCCAGTCTGGGATTGAGCCAATGAGCGAGGCAGTCCCGGATCGATACGTCCAAGTAGCAACCTTGCCCGGAACGCTCACGCGCGTGCACCGCCGCCAGCAATGAAGACAACGCGTACATCGACGCCGACAGATCAGCCATCGGAATGCCCGGCAGCCAGTCCGGAATACGCGGGTCCTTCCCGGCAAGCGCCAAGACGCCGGCCCTGGCCGCGTAGTTGTTGTCGTGGCCGGGAAGCTTCGCTTCGGGGCCGTCCTGACCGTATCCGGACATCGACACGTAGATGATCCGCGGATACCGAGCAAGAACCTCCCTCGGTCCGAATCCGAGCTTGGCCATCACTCCCGGCCGAAAGCCCTCGATGACGATATCCGCACTGTCGAGCAACGCCTCGATCTCTGGCCGCCGTGAAGTGTCCTTGAGGTCGACGGTCAAGTGCTCCTTGTCGCGGTTCACCGCCGCGAATATTCCGGGGGACATCGTGCGTGCCGGGTCACCACCCGGACGTTCGATCTTGATTACCCGGGCACCGAGTTCTGCAAGATTCTGTGTCAGGAACGGGCCTGGCAGCAGCTCACTGAAGTCGACAACAACTAGATCCGAAAGTGGCTCTGTCACTGCGACACTCGTGGCACGATCAGTGCGTCGAGGATAGCGACGGTGTGTCCGGCACTACCGATCGGACGTACCCGTACCGGGTTGAGTTCGATCTCGTCGATGTGATCTCCGTATGCCGTGATCAGATCGGAAACGCCGAGAAGCAGTTTCACCAGCCCGTCAATATCGCAGGCTGGACGACCGCGGACACCGGTCAACAGCGGGAGCGACTTGAGCTTGGCCAGCATCTCGCGGACCCTATGCTCGTCGAGCGGCAAGAGCCCTCGCTGAACGTCCTGGAAGATCTCCACGTAGATCCCACCCAAACCGACGGTAAGCATGTGACCGTAGACAGGGTCGCGATGTACGCCGACAATCATTTCCACACCGTCGTCGGGAACCATCTCCTCGATGAGTACTCCGCCGATGTGTGCGTCCGGGCAGTTTGTGGCAACTGCGGCAAGGATCTGCTCGCGCGCCGCCGCTACCGCGTCGGATCCGTGGACACCCACGATGACGCCACCCACATCGGACTTGTGTGCGATGTCGGCACTTTCGATCTTCATGACCAGCGGGCCGTCGAATTGCCCGGACACCGAACGCGCCTCGGCTTCGGTTGTGACGATCGCGCTCTGCGGCACCGTAATTCCCTGTTCGGCGAGCCAGTTCTTGGCCTTCCGCTCAGTGGAGACATCAGGAAGCACTGCAGAAGCTGCCGGTGCGGACAGCGCCAGCGCTGACGGAGCCGGGAACTCGTCTTCCATTGCGCGCCATTGACCGTAGTCAGCCCAACGCCGCAGCGCGAGCAATGTCTTGCTCAAGGAACTGGTGACCCCGAAACCTGCTTCCGCCAGAACCTGGTATCCCTCGCCACGACTGTCACTCATCCACACCGGGATGATGGGAATCGATGTCAGCTTCTGAGCCTCAACGATCATCTCGGAGCTCTTGAGGGAGTGATCGCCGTAGTCCAGCGGCATGGGAGCGAGGATGACGTCGACGTTCGGGTCGTTAGCCACCGCGAGGAGGCTCTGCTGGAACAGATCGATATCGCTGATCACGGAGGCGGTCGTGTCGACCGGGTTTACGATCGACGCGAATCCGGGGAGCACGCGCTCGAGGGTAGCGAGAGTCTCGTCGGTGAACTCGGACAACTCCAGGCCGGCGGTCCCGACCATATCTGCAGCCAGCGCCAGTGCCCCGCCCGAGCTGCCGAACACGGCGATCTTCGGATTGACCGGCGGCGCCGCGCGGGTGAGCAGCCAGGCGACATCGATGAGCTCGTCCATGTCGTGGGCCTCGATCACCCCGTACTGCTCGAACACCACGCTGTTGATCTCACCGGACACCGCCATCGACGAGGTATGCGACTGCACGGCCTTCTCGCCGTATTCGGACTGGCCGATCTTCATCGCCACGACGGGCTTTCGCACGGCGGCGGCCGCATTCAACGCGGCGATCAGCCGGGGCCCGTCGTCGACGCCCTCCAGTAGGGCGATGATGACCTTCACCTCGTCCTCGGTGGACAGGTGGTGGATGAAATCCGCCACCGAGAGGTCTGCCGAGTTGCCGAGCGACGCCCACATCGCCGACCGAGCTCCGCGGCTGGACGCTTGAATCAGGTTGCGCCCCAGTCCACCTCCCTGGGTGGCGATGCCGAGCGGCCCGGACGTCTGATCGGCGGCAAAGGCCGGAGACAAGGTCATGCCGATGTTGTCTGCGAGGTTCACGAACCCCGGGCAGTTCGGCCCGTAGATCCGCATGCCGGACTGCTCTGCGATCTCTCGCATCCGCTGCTGCTGCTTGAGGCCCTCCTCCCCCGATTCACCGAATCCGGAGGTGAAGACGATTGCGAAGAGGATCCCTCTGCTCGCGCACTGTTCGAGGGCATCGAGCACGCCGGCTGCGGGAATCACGATCAGGGCGACGTCGGCGGCCACCGGCAACTGCTCGACACCTGGGTAGCAGGTGATTCCACCGATCAGTTCGCGCTTGGGATTGACCGGGTAGATGTCGCCACTGAAGTCCGAAGCCTCGACCAGGTTGTGCAAAACCCAGTACCCGATACTGCCGGGCTTGTCCGATGCACCGACGACAGCGATCGACCGGGGCCGGACGAGGTAGGACAGGTCGGGGAAGACAATCGAGGATGTGGTCACTTGAACGCTCCGATTCCGGTGAGCTCGCGCCCGATGATCAGGGTCTGGACTTCGGCGGTCCCCTCGGGGATGCTGCCGCCGCGGGTGTCGCGGAAGAATCGCGCGATCGGGTACTCGTTGGAGTAGCCCATCGCGCCGTGCACCTGGATTGCCATGTCGGCGACCTCGAATGCTGACTGGCTGGCGTAGAGCTTCGCGATCGAGCCCTCCATCTTTCCGCTCTCGCCACGGTCCAGTGCCGAGGCTGCCGCGTAGCAGAGCGCTCGGGACGCGTCGACGCGAATCTTCATGTCTACGAGGTACTTCTGGATCAGCTGGAAGGAGGCGATGGGTCGCCCGAACTGCTTGCGTGTCTTCGCGTACTCGATGGACAGGTCGAGGCACCGTTGCGCCGCACCGACGGCGCCGGCGGCGATGTTGACGCGCGCCACGCCCAGTCCGCTCAGCGTGGCCTTGAGTCCGCCGCCGGGCGTGCCCAGCAGGTTCTCCTTGGGGATGCGCACGTTGTTGAAGGTGAGCAGGGCAGTGCCGGTGCAGCGCAACGTCATTGCGTCGATCGCCTCCGCGACGAACGGGGTCTCCCGCTTGTCGATCAGGAAGCTGGAGAGCTCGCCGTCGCAGTCGGGGCTGAACGTGCGGGCGATGACGATGCCGAAGTCGCCCCAGATGCCGCCGGTGATCCACATCTTCGCGCCGTTGAGGACCCACTCGTCGCCGTCGAGCTCGGCTCGCATCTTGATCGACGAGACGTCGGATCCGACGTCGGGCTCGGTGATGCCGTTGAAGACCTTGGCCTGCCCCGCGAGCAGTGGCTCCAGGTACTTGGCCCGCTGCTCCGCGTTGGCGTCCACGGCGAGGCGCTCGATCGGTCCGTTCGAGATGTTGACCATCGTTCGGAGGGAGGACCAGCAGGAACCGAGCTCCTCCATCATCATCGCCCAGGTCACCCGGCTGATACCGAGCCCGCCCAAGTCCTCGGCGAGCCAGCCGCCGAGGTAGCCGAACTCCGCCAGCTTCGGCAGGACCTCGTAGGGGAAGGTCTTGTCGCGCTCGTGCTGGTCGATGATCGGCTCGATCTCCGCGGCGAGAAACCCACGGATGGCGCTCCTCAGCTCCAACTGCTCCTGGTCGAATACGTGGGCCATTGGGCACTCCTCAAAAGTCGTTTTCCTTGTGAGCTACAACATACATGATTTTTCCTGTACGGTCAGCAAGTATCTGGCGGCGAGTGTCGCCGAGAACATGGAGAGGCAGTTCATGACGAACATTCTGGACATCAAGGGCCGCGTTGCGATGGTCACCGGAGCCGGACAAGGCGTAGGCCGACGCGTCGCGCTGCACCTGGCCGAGAACGGCGCGGGCGCCGTGGTCATCAACGACTTCCGACTCGAGCGCGCCCAGGCCGTGGCCGCCGAGGTCGAGGCTGCCGGCGCCAAGGCACTGGCCGTTTCCGGTGACGTCTCCGACCTCGAAGTGGTCCGCGCCGGCGTCGAGCAAGCCATCGGCGAGTTCGGCCAGATCGACATCCTCGTCAACAACGCGGGCAACGCAGGACCGGCGCCCACCAGCGAAATGACACGCCCCTTCTGGGAGCAGACCCCCGAAGAATGGCAGGGATACCTGGGCACCAACCTGTACGGCGTACTGAACAACACGCACTCGGTCCTGCCCAGCATGATCAAGAACAAGTACGGCCGCATCGTCACCGTCATCTCTGACGCGGGACGCTTCGGAGAGGTCGGCCGCGAGTGCTACAGCGCCGCCAAGGCCGGCGCCGCCGGATTCACCCGCTCCGTTGCGATGAGCAGCGGGCGATACAACATCACGGCGAACTGCATCTCGCTGGCCGCCACCCACACCCCGCGCACCGCCCACCAGCTCGACGACGAGGCCACCCTCGCCAAGGTCATGAAGCGCTACGCGATCCGCCGCCCAGGCCAGCCCGAAGATGCCGCGAACATGATCCTGTTCCTCGCGTCCGATGCAGCTTCCTGGGTTACCGGCCAGACCATCCCGGTCAACGGCGGCTACTCCTTCGCTCTCTGACAACTCTCACATCGGAAAGGACTGAACCCATGTCAGAATCAACAACCGACGCCGTCGTCACCACCGAGGTGCGGGATTCAGTCGGCATCATCACGCTCAATCGGCCGAAGGTACGCAACGCACTCAATCTCGAACTGCGCGAAGCGATGCAAGATGCGATGGAGCGTTTCGATGACGATCCGGCAATGCTGGCGATCGTCCTGACCGGAGCCGGCGGAAACTTCTGCTCGGGCCGAGACCTCAAGGCCGCCAAAGAAGGTGAGCCGATGTACCGCTCTCGCCGAACCCAGCAGGCGTCATTCAACCGTAAGTCGATCCAGAAACCTGTCATCGCCGCCATCGAAGGTTACGCTCTTGCCGGCGGATTCGAACTCGCCATCTCCTGCGACATCATCGTTGCCGCACAGGATTCCGTCTTCGGCCTGCCCGAGGTCAAGCGAAATCTCGTCGCGATCGGTGGAGGCTTGATTCGCCTTCCCTCCCGAATCCCCTATCACGTTGCGATGCAGCTGGCATTGACCGGCGAGCACGTCGGTGCCGAGCAACTCGAGCGATGGGGACTGGTGACGACGATCGTCGACCCGGGAAAGGCTGTGGACGCTGCCTACGCGCTGGGCATGCAGATCGCCGGAAACGGTCCGTCGGCAATACGCGCTACCAAGGAAATAGTTCGGCGGGCATTCGAATGGGGTAGCGAAGCAGATGCTTTCGATGCCCAACTAGCCATCGCCGAGCCGGCGTTGACGTCCAGCGATCGCGATGAGGGCATCGCTGCGTTCTTCGAACGTCGGGCACCGGTATGGACGGATCGCTGAGCGATCCACACAAGACCCGGTTGCGGTGTGATGGTTTTCTCACACCGCAACCGGGTCTTTAGTCTGGGAACATTCATCCGAAGCTGCACTTGCATGTTTAGATACTTGCGAGCCGTTCAGCAAACACCAAGGGAGGTCGCAATCAAAAAGTTGCCACCGCGGACCAAGAACTCCGACAGTCCGCTCACCCAGACCGAACGCACCAACGCATCCCGCAGCGCACTCATCGACGCCACAGTCACCGTGCTTGCTGCGGAAGGCTACAAAGCCGCGTCCATGAGCCGAATTCAGGAAATCGCAGGGGTCAGCCGCGGCTTGATCGGCTACCATTTCGGCTCCAAATTGCAGTTGATGGAGGCGGTCGTCGAGCATGTCCGTGACGTCTACTTCGACGAAACCGGCGTCGGCCGAACCGAATCCGCAGATACCGGTCTGGACCGGGTCCGCGACCACGTCTCCCAATACCTGACGCGACTTTCCACTTCGCCAGAGCCGTCCAAGGCCATGCTGGTACTCGCGACCGAATCCGTGAACGGCCCCACCGAATTGGCAGCGGCCCTGCGCAGTGCGTTCGCCGCGCAGAAGCAGATGATCGCCGAATTCGTTCGCGAGGGAATCATCGACGGATCAATCCGTCCCGATGTGTCACCGGATGGAACTGCAGCAGTGGTCCAGGGCATTCTCCGAGGAGTTGTGCTCATCAACATTGTCGACCCCGAGGACATAGACCTGGCCGAAGCCAGGTCTACGGCCATCGAGATGGTCAACCGGCAGCTCGCTGTTTCCTGACCAGATCTGCCACGACGTCGTCGATGATCTCGGTTGAACTACTGACGACGTTGTTGATGCAGATTCGCTCCAGCACCCCTTCGTAGCGAGTGCGCACTTCGTCGGCAAGATGCTCGGGCTTCGCGACGATTCCGATAGCCCGAAGCATCTCGTCCGGAATTGCCTCTGCCATCGCGTCCCATTTCCCGGGATCGGCGGACACGGACAACGCATGCAAACGATCGCCCAGTTCCTCCCAACCATGAAATTCGAGCACCTTCCGATACGCCGGAGTGCTCCCGTAGAACGCGATCCGTGCCCGCAATGCCGTTATCGCCGTATCCATTTCGGCATCGGTGCGGCCGGTAGCGACAAGTACCGAACCGGAAATTCGGAAATTCTCGCGGGACCGACCTCGGTTGCTCAACGTCGCTTCCACCTGCGGAACGGTGATCTGCCGCTGATACTCACTACTCGCGAACGGATGTGAGATCAGTCCGTCGGCAAGTGTCGCAGCCACATTCGTCATTGCCGGCCCCACCGCAGCGAGATGAACGAGCGGATCACCGTGTCCGTGATCCTGCGGCGTGAACGCCGGCGTCATCAACGTGTGCTGGTAATACGGTCCGACATGATGGAGTCGTGTGCCGTCCCGCCACGAAGCCCAGATCTCCCTCAACGCGGTGATGTAATCGCCCATTCGGACTGTCGGCTTGTCCCAGCCCATCGAAAAGCGTCTGGTGATGTGCGGGCGAATCTGCGTGCCGAGGCCGAGCACGAAGCGGCCACCGGTGAGCGCCTGCAGATCGTGAGCGACGTATGCCGTGTCCATGGGAGATCGAGCAAAGGCAATCGATACCGAAGTGCCCAGCTCGATTCTCTCCGTCGACGTGGCCGCGAGCGCCACCGGCAGGAATGCGTTTCCGCTGTGCTCGCGACTGAGACTTGCTGCATAGCCAGCTTTTTCGTGAATCGCCGCAGCGGCCGGAATGCCGCGGCGAGATCCGCCGTCGACAATAGGCTGCAGTACGGCGTCAATCCCCAACGGCATCGTCGTCATCGACCGGCAGCCGCCAACACGTGCACCACGCAGACCGCACCCAGCCCGACCAGATGCGCCAGTCCGTACGTGGAATTCGGCTGCTGGCGAGGCCCCGCTTCACCGCGCAACTGGCGGGTGATCTCCGCTATCTGCCCGACTCCGGTCGGACCGATCGGATGCCCCATCGCCAGCAGACCCCCGGACGGACTGATTGCCACCCGGCCGCCAATCGCGAACTCTCCGTTGGCAAGTTCGCGTGATGCCTGTCCCTGACCACACAGTCCCATCGCTTCGGTGTACTGCAACTCCTCGATAGCGAATGCATCGTGCAGTTCCACCACGTCGAGCTGTTCTGCCCGAATCCCGGCCTCCGCCAATGACTGTTCCGTGGTCGTTTTTGTCAGCTCGACATCAAAGCTCTTGGCGCCGTACAGTTCCTCACTCCGCTGGGTCGACGACAGCACCTGGACCGCTCGCGAGCGGTCCAGACCGAGTCGGTCGATCGCATCATCGGAGACAACCAGAACCGCCGATGCCCCTTCACCGATCGGGCAGCATTCGAGCCGCTTCAGGGAGCCCGCGATGGGACGGTCACCGAGAACCTCGTCAAGCGATCGCTCTCTCTGCCGGTGCGCATAAGGGTTCTTCGAACCGTTGAGGTGGTTCTTCACTGCAACGCGGGCGATGGCTTCTTCCCCGACATTCGACGCCCGCATGTACTCCTCGGCAAGGAGTGCGTAGTGCACCGACGGAACTACCAAACCGCCGTCGTGCGGCGCGATTCCGGTCAGCTGCTCACCACGATTGACCTTGCCCGCCTTGTCCACCCCGGCGGCCAGCACCACGTCCGAGAATCCTGCAGCCACGTCTCGACATGCGAGCCGGAAGGCCGAGGAACTCGATGCGGATGCATTCTCCACCTGCGTCATCGGAATTCCTGTAGCACCGAGGTGACGCAGCATCGGACGCGAAACCGCCATACCGAGTCGCGTCGTTCCGGTGTACGCCGCCTCGACCGAGGACCATTCCATTCCCGCATCTGCGAGAGCTTCGCGCACTGCGGTCACACCGAGCTGAACGTAGCTGGTCTCCGTGGCCGCCTGGTAGCGATGCAATCCGATGCCAATGACATACACCGGCCGGTAGTCGTTCAACAGCATCTCGTTCAACTCACTTTCTGATGTGCCGGGGCAAACGTCAATCCCAGTGCAGCGTCTGGTGCTTCGTCGACTGCGACGACCCTAGAGCCTGGCTCCAGATCAGGGCTGTTCAAGCGCGCTCGGATCACGGGCCCCTCAATCAGTTCGATACTTCCGATCGCTGCGGGAATGGTCAACGAACTATCCGGGTGCTGGTACACGTTCACGATCTCCAAAACTGTTCCCTCGCCGGAAAGGACAGCTTCCTCGAGGTCGTCACCGTGGGCACCACACTGCTCACAACCGAAATATTGGACCGGGCTAGCAATGTACGTGCATCGCAGGCAGCGAACTGCCCGAATCGGCAGGGTTGCGCCTGCAGGTGTACTGGATTCCATCTGACTGGAGCCTCCTAGGGTCTATGAGCGGGGGGTCTATGAGCGCGGGGTCGAAGAAATGAGTTACGCGAACCCCTGACGTGTGGTCGCCTAACTGGGAAGATGCAGCAAACATGCGACCCGACGGCCGCCCCCGATATCAACCGCCGCGGGATCTTCCTTCTCACATTTGGGCATGGCATTCGGACACCGGTTTCGAAATCGGCATCCGCCGGCAGCCGCAATCTGTGCCGGTGGAGTCCTCCACTCCACGGAATTCGTAGGCACCAACCGGCGGAACCACCAAACCTTGCACTCCCTTTCGGACACCAATGACGTTGTCCGGAGCGCAGATCGAAATTACCGGCGGGGCCGCGTCGAATGCATCCTTGAGCAAATGCCGAAACGGTACTTCACGATCCTGGACATCGACCGAACGCCGCGACTGTTCGAGCAGCACATCGGCTCCGGGCACATGAAATCCTCCAGGATTCATAGCACCACCCTGCAACAGGTAATCGGCTGCATATGACGTGGGATCCGGTCGACCGACGTCAATCACCGTCACCATCAGATCGAATTTTCCCTCCCGCATCGCCGGAGTTGTCTGTGTTGTCTCCATGACGTTGAGATCTGCTTGAATCCCGATCGCACGCAGGTTGGCCAGGACCAGCTCTGCGAGGAGCTGATACTGAGAGATGTTGGGAGAGGCCACCGTCAAGCTCAGAGGGCGATCGCGGTTGTATCCGGCTTCTTCGAGCAGCGCCCGTGCGCGATCCGGGTCGAACGCGGCGTCTTTTTGATCGTCGAGGCCGTCGATGTGCGGCCACAATCCATCGATAAATGGCTGAACCGTGGGAGTGCAACCACCATTCTGCAAGTACGTGTCGATTCCCTGACGATCGATGGCCAAGGAGAGCGCACGCCGCACACGCGGATCGTCGAGACCAACCACACCCGTATTGACAACGATCGACTGAACTAGTGTACGGAGGTCGCTTTGCACGTAGAGGTCAGTAGCCGATTCAATCCGCGCGCGCTGCGACGGCCGCAAGTACGCAGCGTCGAGCTGACCTGATTGGAGGGCACGCATGCGAGCACTGTCGTCAGCCATCGTGATCATCTTGATACGAGGCGCCTCCACTGATTCGGAATCCCAATAGCCTTCCCACGTTTCATATGTAACTTGGCCGGTTGAGTAAGAGACCACCTTGTATGGTCCCGCCCCGACTGGATTTCGGCCCAAATCTGGGGAGTCGACGGCGTTGGGGCTGATGATCATTCCAGACTCGGTGGCCAGCAGGCTCGGTAATTGCCCCCCAAGTTCGGTGAGGTGCAGGCGAACGTGGAGCGGATCGACGGCCTCCACAGTGTGGACGAGTCCAAGGTTCCGCGACAGCGTTGACTCCGGCAGTTTCGCCCGGTCAATTGTCTTTTTCACGGCACTGGCATCGAATTCCGCGCCATCTTGGAAGGTGACTCCTTGCCGCAAGGTCATGTCGAAGGTACGGCCGTCGGCCGAAAGCTCCCATTGCGTAGCCAGTCCGGGTACGAAGTTTCCGGACTCGTCGATATTGATTAGGGCATCGTAGACGGGGTGTAGATACATGATGTCGAATGAGCTCGATCGCTGCGGGTTCAACGAACTCAATGCACTTGAGTATCCCCACCGGAAGGTGTCATTCGACGAAGAATCGCTGGTGCACCCCGTCACGCAGACTGCGATCACACCTGCCACCAATGACGTGACCGCCGCCCGTCGCCTACGGCGACCGCACTCTCCGCCATGTCGCAACAGTGATTGAGCTCTCACTTCGTTTGGCATGCGGTCACCGTAACTACTTTACTGAACGGATAGCAAGTAAATCCGGAAACTAATGTGCGAATAGCCAAAAGTGACGGCGCTTGTCAGGTACTCAAGGAGAACGCGATCGCATTGCGCGTGGACAAGAAGTCGCAGATCCAGGCCCTCGACCGCGTCGCGTCGACGTTTCCTTCGTGGCTTACCTCAACGACAATCACTCCTCATGCATGAACCGTGCCGGGTTTCTTGCCGCTCCTATGCTGGCGACATCTCCGGCTGGAGAATCGATAATTGAGAGTAATAGATGGCCTCGAACTCGTCGGGAGTGACGTAGTCCAAGGTGCTGTGCAGGCGGCGGGTATTGAACCAATCCACCCATTCCATCGTCGCGAATTCGATGTCGTCGATCGTCTTGATCGCCCTTTGCAGAAACGGACTGCTCTTGGAAACTGCTTCTGTCTTGAAAAGTCCGATTGTCGACTTCGCAAGGGCGTTGTCGTAGGCGTCGCCGACGCTTCCAATTGAAGCCGCAATCCCTTCCAGCGCAAGCGTTTCCGCGAAGGAAATTGATGTGTACTGGGCGAATTCAACCGGTCGTCGCAACACCGTACTACCGGTGTGAGTGTATTTGTTCGGCAAGGACTTCCGCTGGCGTTCGCCATTTGAGCTCTTTACGAGGGCGATTGTTGAGTGCATCAGCAACTGCATCGACTTCACGTCGATGGCGAATTCAACCGGTCGACGCAACACTACGTTGTTGGACCGAGTCCACGTGTCCAGCAAGGACTTCGGCGGCGTACGGCGGGTGCCAGACCTACGCCGCGAAGAAGTTCACTGCAAGCTGGAGTGAGCGTCGAGTACTACACCCGGGTCGAGCGAGGCAGCATCTCGGTGTCTCCGACACGGCCCTGGAGGCAATCGCACGGGCACTGAAAACGCCGCGGAACACGAGCACCTGTTCAACCTCGCCCGAGCAGCACCTGGTGTCGTCGAAGAACCGCACATAGTGACACACCCCCGAAAGCGACGCCCAGCCCCCGCAAGAGATCTACACCAGCGTGCAACGCATCCTCGACGGCATGATCGGTACCCCGACGTTCGTGCAAAAGGGCCGCCTCGCGTCCTGGGGTCAGTGGTCGGTGGATTCCTTTGCCGGCGAAGCGGGAACCGGAGCACCATATTCGCTGGCAGCCCACGAGGCGAGCAGCCGCAGCGCTTGTTCGGATTGCGAGCCCGGCTCTGCGGTGTAGATGGTTAGTGTCAGGCCGGGTTCGGCCGCCATCTCGAGCCCCTCGTACGCAAGGGTGAGTTCACCGACGACGGGGTGGTGGAATGTCTTGGAACCGGTGCCGTGGTGTCTGACATTGTGTGCGCTCCACCGACGACGAAAGTCTTCGCAACGAGTGCTGAGCTCGCCGATGAGATCGTGAAGTTCCTTGTTGTGTGGGTCGCGAGCGGCTTCGGTACGCAAAATAGCGACCGTCACCTCGGCAAAGAGATCCCAGTCGGGGTAGAAGTCACGTGCCCGCTCGTCGAGGAAGGTGAATCGGGCGATGTTCGGCGGCTGGCCCGGCATGTCGTAGACGTCCCCGTAGAACGCGCGGGCCAGCATGTTGACAGCAAGGATGTCCATGCGCCCGTTGCGGACGAATGCCGGGCCGGCGGTGATCGCGTCGAGGGCCCACTGCAGACTCTGGTGCGGCAGCCACGTCTTCGAATTGCGGCGCCGCGGGGGCCTGGCCACGGGACTTGCTGCATGGGCGAGATCGAACAGATGCGCACGCTCGGCATCATCAAGGCACAGCGCCTTGGAAAGACTGTCGAGCACCTCGGGTGAGGCACCGCTGATTGCGCCGCGTTCTATCCGTGTGTAGTACTCGATGCTCACCCCGGCCAGGGTCGCGACCTCACTACGGCGAAGCCCCTCGACCCGCCGATTGGTTCCCGCTGGGAGTCCGACCTGTTCCGGAGTGACCAGGGCGCCACGGGAGGTCAGGAATTGCCGGACTTCCGCTCGATTGTCCATACGTCGACGGTAGTCGAGGCCCCGGTGTCGAGGGAGTCCCTTGCAGTACCTCTACCAACCGGGACTCCCGTCCGCACGCGATAAGTGGTGTGCTGGGGATTGAGCAAGTAATCGATTGTGAGGAGAGTGCACATCATGCGTGGAGTCATCATGCACGCACCTGGCGATATCCGTGTCGAGGACCGCACGCACCCCAGAATCATCGCGCCTACCGACGCGATCATCCGAGTCACCGCATCCTGCGTGTGCGGCTCGGACCTGTGGCCCTACCGCGGAGCCGATAACGTGGCTGACGCTCCGATGGGCCACGAGTACGTCGGGGTGGTCGAAGAGATCGGCGCCGACGTGAGGACCATAAAAGGGGGCGATTTCGTCGTCGGGTCCTTCATGGCCTCGGACAACACCTGCGAGATCTGCCAGGCCGGCTACCAGTCCCGCTGCGTGCATGTCGAGCCCATGGGAATGATCGGCACCCAAGCCGAGCGTGCCCGTATCCCCCACGCCGACGGCACTCTCGTCGCGACACCCGGCATGCCTGATCCCGATCTGATCCCGTCGCTGCTGGCGGCCTCGGATGTGCTGGGCACCGGCTGGTTCGCCGCGGTCGCCGCCGAGGTGAGACCGGGGAAGACGGTGGCCGTCGTTGGTGATGGAGCTGTTGGCCTGCTGGGTGTTCTCGCCGCCAAGCAGCTCGGTGCCGAGAGGATCATCGCCATGTCACGTCATGCCGACCGGCAGGCGCTGGCCCGCGAATTCGGCGCCACCGACATTGTCGAAGGGCGCGGCGACGACGGTGTGGCCCGGATCAAGGAGCTCACGGGCGGGCTCGGCGCGCACTCGGTGATCGAGGCCGTCGGTACGCAGGAGTCGATGATGCAGGCGATTCGTTCCACTCGTCCCGGCGGTCATGTCGGCTACGTGGGTGTCTCCCATGATGTGCAGTTGCCGGGCGAGGAGCTGTTCTTCTCCGGTGTGCATCTGCACGGGGGCCCTGCACCGGTCCGCCGGTTCCTGCCCGAGCTGATCGATCTTATCTGGGACCGAAAGATCAACCCGGGCAAGGTCTTCGACCTCACCCTTCCGTTCGAGGACGCCGCGCAGGCGTATCGGGCGATGGATGAGCGCCGGGCCATCAAGGTCCTGCTCCAGATGTAGAGAAGGCCGCGGCCGGTCACAAACTCGAAGACCTCGATCGGAAGGTTGCCCCATGTCAGGAAATGCCGCTGGATCGTTCATCAACAAGATCGTCTTCGTCACCGGAGCGGGTAGCGGCATCGGCCGCGCTACGGCGCTGGCCTTTGCAACGCAAGGCGCGGACCTGGTCGTCGCTGACATCAACAAGCAGCCGGCGCAGGAGACGGCGATGATGGCGCAACGTCTCGGCCGTCGAGCTGAGGCGGTGGCCTGCGACGTCAACAGCACTGAGGACGTCGCAGCCGCGGTTGCCACAGCAGTCGAAACTTTCGGCAGGCTCGACATCGCTGTCAACAACGCTGGTGTCGAACAGCCGCCTAGACCACTTACCGAGACCAGCGAAGCCGACTGGGATCGGATCCACGGAGTGAACTTGCGTGGGGTGTTCTTGTCTATGAAGCATGAGATCCTCGCGATGGAGGCGGGCCTCGGTGAGGGACACCGCTCAATCGTCAACATCGCCTCAGGCGCCGGCGTTATCGGCATCCGGGGGCAAGCCGCCTACGCCGCGGCCAAGCACGGGGTCATCGGGCTCACCAAATCCGCGGCGCTCGAGTACGCAGCCCTAGGTATCCAGATCAACGCGATCTGCCCGGGCATCATCGAGACCGCGATGATGGACCGCTTCTCCGGAGGCACCCCCGAAGGTCGGTCCCGAGTCATAGCGCAAGAGCCCATCGGCCGGATGAGCACAGCGGAGGAGATCGCCTCCGCAGGCCTGTGGCTGTGTTCCGGACTGGGCGGCTTCGCCATCGGCCACGCCCTCGTGGTCGACGGCGGCCAAACCATCGGCATTTGAGCAGGCCACAATCAACAGATCGGATGAGACACATGCTCACCTACGACTTCACCGGACAGACCGCGCTCGTCACCGGCGCCAGCGCCGGCATGGGAGCAGCCACGGCGTGCGCGTTCGCCGAGGCCGGCGCTGCCGTCGCACTCGTCGACATCAACCCTGAAGCCCTCGAGAAGCTGGCGGCGGAGCTCACCGAGCAGGGGCACCGAGCTCTCGCCATTCGGGCTGATGTGGCCGATGAGGGACAGGTCGCCGCGGCGGTTCGCCAGTGCGTCGACACCTTCGGGAGCCTAGACATGGCCTTCAACAACGCCGGCATCATGCTCCCCCCGACCAACACAGCCGACGAGACGGCCGCCGCATTCGACCAGGTGACGGCGGTGAACCTGCGCGGGGTGTGGGCTTCGATGAAACATGAGCTGGTTCAGATGCGCGCCCAGGGCTCAGGTTCGATCGTGAACTGCTCATCGCTCGGGGGCCTCGTCGGCGGCGCCGGGCGGGCGAGTTATCACGCCTCCAAGCACGGTGTCCTCGGGCTGACCAAGAGTGCTGCTCTCGAGTACGCACCTCTGGGCATCCGAGTCAACGCCATCTGCCCGGGAACCATCGACACCCCCATGGTCGAACGCATGATCAGCGGCGGCGAACTCGATCGCACCCAAGCCCTCGCCGCAATCCCGATGGCGCGTCTGGGCCGCGGTGAGGAGATCGCCGCTGCTGTCCTGTGGCTGTCGAGTTCGGCCGCCAGCTACGTCACCGCCGTCGCACTCCCGGTCGACGGGGCCTACACCGCTCAGTAACAGGCCTCCGCACGCCACTGCCAGCACGCGAGCCGTCGCACCCAGGATCACCACTGAATCAGGAGCATCCTTGAGCCTCTTCTCGCCCGCAACCCTCGGCGATCTCACCCTTCCCAACCGACTTGTCATGGCTCCCCTGACCCGTTCCAGATCGGCCGGGACGGGGTTCCCGGCGACAACGTCGTCGAGTACTACCGGACCCAGGAAATGCTCGACTTCTGCGCTGAGCACGGCATCGCTCCCGAAACCGAACTCATCGCCGCCGATCAGATCAACGACGCCTACGAACGGGTCCTTGCCTCCGATGTTCGGTCCCGGTTCGTCATTGACACCGCAACCCTCGTCGAGGCAAGAGGTTCCGGGTGTGGCCGCGAACAAAACTCCGTCCACACCCTCACTACTGCACCGCCCCTTGCACACTCGCACGCCTAACGACCGGCACCCGATGGGCCCGTTCACCACGCCGAACCTGTGAACTGCAATCGAAAAAGCAGGAACCATGCGACGAAAACTCCTCATCACAGGAACAGCGGCAGTCGTGTTCGCCGTCACCGGATGCGCGACACCCCCCGAATCCTCCACCCCGGATTCGATGACTCCCGCTGCCGACACATCGGTTCCTTCATCTGCGAACACCTCCGCCGACCATGCAAGCGAGCCGAGCATCGTCGAAGGGACCGTCGTCCGCTTCACCGCAGGCGATACCGAAATCGACGTCACGATCGAATCGGACGATCCCACAACCCGTGATTTCCTCTCGATGCTTCCACTCACCCTCTCAGTCGAAGAATTCGCGGGAAGGGAAAAGATCAGCCAACTGCCCCGAAAACTGGAGACAGACCGCTCGCCTGGATCCGACCCCGAGGACGGTGATCTCATCTATTTCGCACCCTGGGGCAACATCGGCTTCTACTACAACACCGACGGGGCTCTGTCAACTTAACTGGGCCGTGAGTCAGGGATGATGGTCGGATGAGTCGTAGAGACGAAACGCGGGTGGATGCGACGCGGTCGCTGTACAAACGGCACCGCTATCCCGCGGAGATCATCGCGCACTGCGTGTGGCTGTACTACCGGTTCACCTTGAGCTTGCGCGACGTCGCAGAACTGATGCTCGCCCGCGGCATCGTCGTCTCGCACGAGACGATCCGCACATGGTGCGCGAAGTTCGGGCTCGAATACGCGCGTGGCCTGCGCCGCCGTGCTCCCCGACCCGGCGATAAATGGTTTCTGGACGAGGTGTACGTCAAGATCGGAGGCATCCGGCACTACCTGTGGCGGGCGGTCGATCAGGACGGCAACGTCCTCGACGTCCTGGTCCAGTCCCGCCGCAACGCGGAGGCGGCGAAACGCTTCTTCGGCAAGCTGATGCGCAAGCAGGCTCGGGCGCCGAGGGTGCTGGTGACCGACAAGCTCGCCAGTTACGTTGTGGCGCAAAAAGACCTGATGCCATCGGTCGAACACCGCCGCTCGAGGTATCTCAATAACCGGGCCGAGAACTCGCACCAACCCACCAGACAGCGCGAACGCGCCATGAAGTTCTTCCGCTCACCAGGTGCGGCACAACGGTTCCTGGCGGTGTTCAGCGCGATCTCGCCGCACTTCCGGCCAGGCCGACACAGCTCACCGCGAGCGATTACCGCTTCGAAATGACCGACCGATTCGCCACCTGGAACGACGTCACCGGCGTACCCTGCGCCGCCTGAACCCGGTTTCCTACCAACAGAATCCGCCCCGGCATGACCGAATGCTGTTGATTCCCAATTATGTTCAGCTAAGTTGACAGAGCCCTCCTGACTGTCGCCGGAGGAATCGCTATTCTCAACCAATTCATTCGCGACTCTCGCGAGAAGAAATTACGCGAGCAACGTCCGAACGGGCACGAGTAGCCCGTCGACTCATGCGTCAAACGTCTCGACCCTTATGCCTCGAGTCTGTCATCCGGAACCCATCACCTGGCCCACTTCGGGAAGTGCGCCTGAGTGGCTTCCTGCGGGTTTCGGTGTGCGTTTTGACCATCGACAAAACGCACACTTTTGGCGAGAATCCGCGGCTACTTCAGGAACAATTCAATGAAGCCACGGCCTGAAAACCGTTCTCGCCCTGTGTTCTGAGCTTCAAACTTGGTGAGTCCGAGCCCTAACCGTCCCGGAGCTGGTCGGAGTAACGAGGTGACCGGTTGCGCGTGCTGCGAGTAGAAGGCCGACCAAGGTCAGTCCCGCTGCTCGACCACCTCGGTAGCTGAGTTGGTTCGAGCACATCCTCTGCAATGAGGTCTGCGGTACCTCCGGCCAGGACTGCATCATGGGTTCGCTCGCCCCTCCAGTTGTCACTGTCAGCTCGTCTGCCGGCACCGGATTTATCACGGAACCGCAGACCACCCTGCGCGGCCCGACGCTGTCTACCGCGGCCGATATGGGCATAAACACCGTTGCTCCGCTCGTGACCAGAGCCAGGGCTGCAAAGCACGCGCAGGTGAAACCGAAAAGAACCGACGCCTGACTGTGCAGACGCTTCTGCCACCAGAAGTAGGTGAGCGTGACTCCGGCAATTGCGAACACCAGCGCGGTCCACCAGTCGAGAATCCCAATCATCAGGTACACGAACGAGAACGTGAGAATCCAGAAAGCCACAGTGAGCCACGTTGTAGGCGATCGATTGTCTCGTTTTTCTTCAAGCGTCATCGTCTCAGTCTCACCGAGTCGGCGCCGTTCATTGGGCGATGCCATCAAATTGACAGACGCCTTCCTACCCCAGCAACCGAAACGAGCTGAGATCGTTTCTGCGGGTTTGGGTGTGCGTTTTGACCGCGTCATACCGGACGATCGCAAACGCGCTTCTGTGTGAAATTGACGTGGACAAATTCTCGCACTTTCGTCCATTTTGGACGTCCGTTGGATCAGTCCGGTATGGCATAGTTTCTAGCGGACGGTTTGGCTGCGGGACGTCGCGAACGGCGAAAATCGGGAGTGCAATGAAGATCGGCTACGCGCGTGTAAGTACGGCGGCTCAGGATTCGTCGATTCAGGTCGGACTACTCGCCGAGGAAGGTGTCGATCGTGACCGGGTCTATGTCGATCACGGAATCAGTGGCCGGCAGACTCAGCGACCCGGACTCGACAATGCGATCAACGCTGCCCGCGAAGGTGACGTCTTCTGTGTGACCAAACTCGATCGACTCTCCCGATCAGCGAAGGACCTTCACGAGACGGTGGGGCGACTCGCTGCTATAGGCGTGGCGTTGTCGATCGACGGGAAGATTTACGACCCGACCGATCCGATGGGAAAAATGTTCATCGGTGTCCTCGGATTGATGGCCGAATTCGAGTCAGACCTGATCCGGAGTCGGACCAGGGATGCTGTTGCGGCGGCCGCGGCAGCCGGCAAGATGAAAGGTCGTCAGCACAAGCTGACGCCGGAGGAGCGTGCGTACCTGTTGCAAACGTACGAGACCGGGCAGTTCAAGATCGAAACACTTTGCAGGAATACAGGTTTGAAGCGTTCGGCGTTGTACGCGAATATCGAGTTGGCGCGTACCGAACGGGAAGCCGGAATGCTCCCGGTACTCTGAAACTAGCCGGAAGTCAGTCCGTCACGTCAACGCTCGACAGACCTCGTCGCGTTCTCCGTGCCAAATAATTCCGAGAGTCACACACCCATGTCAGTTTCAGAAGACGACTGCATTCTGAAGACGACTGCACGCCCAGCGAAGGGCATTATTGTGACTTTCAGCAATAGGTGGCGCGGTTCTGATGGACGAAAGTGGCGGAGCTATTGCAGCTACGCATCGTCGATGCCGGGTTGCCCCGAACAGGTGATTCACGGTCGGCACCACCAGTCGTGGATGTAGGCTGACAGCATCCTTCGGCCAGCGCCAGTGTTCGTGACCAGGAGCGGGCCACCAGGCAGAGAGGTCCGCCGATGAGACAACGCCACCGTCTACGCCAAGCATCCGTCATCGCCGGAGCCGGCGCCGCACTGCTTCTCGCGGCACACCCTGCCGCCGCCGCACCAACCGGCACTGTCTTCCCCATTCCCGTCGCCGCTCTCGCTCTCAGCGTCGGTTCGAGCGAACTCCCGAGGTCGGGCTACACCTACGTGACCGCCACTACCGATACTGACACTCCGGGAGTGACCCGTTTGGGGCCGGCCACCGGTGTCCACGTCCACTGGCGAAACGTCTCCACCGGTGCAGCGGGTGTCGCATACCTCGGCAACCGCGACGGCACACTGGTCGAGACCGGTTCCGGGACGGTGGTCGCCGTGGCCACGGTGCCCCAGCCCGATGGGATCTTCTTCCTGATAGTCGTCAGCACGCCCGGCGCCGGTATCTGGACAGTCCCCTGATCGGATCGGCAGCCGCACCCGGACCGACCGGAGGTGCTCGCATCGTTCGGCGGAGACCTAACTGGCACGGCGACCGGGCGGCGAGTGCAATGAAGAACGGCTACGCACGCGTACGCAAACATCGAGTTGGCGCGCACCGGGAGGGAAGCCGGAGCGCTCCCGGCACTCTGAAACTAGCCGGAAGTCAGTCCGTCACGTCAACGCTCGACAGATCTCGTCACGTTCTCCGTGCCAAATAATTCGGAGAAAAACGTGCCAAATAATTCCGAGAGTCACAACGATATACAGCGCCCACGGAGAGGGAGAGACTGTCTCAGAAACGTCAGACACACTCAAGTAGGCGCTGGAGAAGGTGAGACGGGTTTCTGAGACACATTACGATTTGACAACTGTTGCAGTCGATTTCGCTCCCGAACCAATTTCTACCGGCGGATGATCCTCGGCTGGTGATCTGAACTCTCTTCTCCAGTCACACGGTGGTGTCTCAGCTTTCGGCGCCTCCGAAACGAACTTGGTCTCAACAGGTCAACGCATCACTACCGGTGAGATGATGCGTGATGGTGGAGGCATGGATGGGTAGCAAGGCGCTCGGATTCACAGTGGAGCAGGAGAACCTGATCTGGGATCTGCACCGCCGTGGAGAATCGATACGAGAAATCGAGCGGATCCTCGGAGAAACAATGCCCCGAATTCGACGCTTCCTACGTGAGTCCGGTGGCATCCGGCCGGTCCCACGAGAACGGAGGGCCGGCCACATCACCGCAGCTGAGCGTGAAGAAATCTCCCGTGGAATCGCCGCCGACGACAGCGCTCGGACGATCGCCGAAAGACTCGGACGATCCCCGTCCACGATCGCCCGCGAGATCGCCCGCAACGGCGGACGTGTCGCTTACCGAGCAATGGACGCCGATACAGCGGCCTATGTCCGCGCTCGCCGCCCCAAAACATCGGTCCTGTGTGCTCGGCCGATTCTTCGGGAAACCATCACGGAAAAGCTCCATGAGCAGTGGTCACCGCAACAGATCTCGGCCTGGCTTCGGCGCGAGCACCCGGACGATCCGTTGATGTGGGTCTCACACGAGACGATCTACCGCTGCCTCTACATTCCGTCACGAAAAGTATTTGACAGCACTGTATTTCACGAACTGCGTACCGATCGGCCGATCCGGCGACCACGAGGGAAGAGACGCTCCCACGGTCGTGGACGGATACGAAACATGGTCTCCATCGATCACCGCAGCTCCGCGGCGGACGATCGTAGCGAGCCCGGGCATCTTGAGGGTGATCTCGTGTTCGGTACCCGCCCGTCGGCGGTCGCGACTTTGGTGGATCGACAATCACACGTCACCCATGTGGTGGCGTTGCCGGACGGGTACCGGGCTGAGACGGTAGCGGAT
>NZ_JASHKR010000220.1 GCF_030056815.1 Rhodococcus sp. IEGM 1379 | reverse complement strand
CGATCACCTCCGCAGATGCGGTGCCGGCACCCGAGGAGGTGAAGCCGGGGATGAGCGGGTCGAAGTCCGCGAGCAACACCCCGTGAGACCACCACATGAAGTGCCCATCGCCGTTGATGCTGCTGTTATGGGAGAGAACCTGGTGACGTTCGAACAGTGGACGCATCACCGCTTCGGTGATTCCGAGGTAGCCACTGTTCTGTTGAAGCATCAGCGTCCAACCATCGCCGGCATCGGCCACCGCGACGACCTGGAAGTCGA
>NZ_JASHKR010000090.1 GCF_030056815.1 Rhodococcus sp. IEGM 1379 | reverse complement strand
ATGTCGAGGCCACTGTTCTTGATGTCGATGAGGAAGTAGGACAGGCCCTTGTGCTTGGGCACATCGGCGTCGGTGCGTGCAAGGCAGATGCCCCAGTGCGCCTCGCGCGCCATGGACGTCCAGACCTTCTGGCCCTGCAGCTTCCAGCCACCGTCGACCTTGGTGGCCTTGGTGCTCAGAGCGGCAAGGTCGGAGCCGGCGCCCGGCTCGGAGAACAGCTGGCACCAGACGATGTCGCCGCGCAGTGACGGCGGAACGAACTTGGCGAGCTGCTCTTCGTTGCCGTGCTCGATGAGCGTCGGGATGACCCAGTTTCCGATGATCATGTCGTGCGGGTCGAGCTGTGCCTCACGGAGCTCTTCGGCGATCACGAGCTGGCTGACCGCATCTGCGGACTTGCCCCAGGGAGCGGTGAAGTGCGGTGCAGTGTAACCCTTTTCCGCGAGGTATGTCTTCCGCTCAGCACCCTCGAGTTCGAGGGCGGGAGCGAGTTCCGCGCGAACGTCGGCGCGAATCGCCTCGGCCTCCGGCGGGAGTTCGATGCTGAGTACGCGACGAGTTCCGGCGATCGTCAGCTCGGCAACCCGGCGACGCCAGGAAGCCGTGGAGCCCAGCAGGATTCGCAGTGACTGTGCGCGGCGCATGTACAGGTGTGCGTCGTGCTCCCAGGTGAAGCCGATGCCACCGAGAACCTGAATGCAATCGCGGGTAACCGAGAAACCAGCTTCGAGCGCGGTTGCTCCGGCGACAGCGGCAGCGAGAGAAGCTTCTTCGGCGCCGACACCGTTGGCGGGTGTCAGGGCGCGGGCTGCGTCCCACGCGCAGACGCGGGCCTGCTCGGAGAGTGTGAGCATCCGTGCGACCTTGTGCTTGACGCCCTGGAACTGTCCGATGACCCTACCGAACTGCTGACGCACCTTGGCGTAGTCAGCCGAGGTGGTCACTGCCCAGTCAGCCAGACCGGAGGCCTCGGCTGCGAAAAGTGTTGCAGCAATGTCGAGTACGCGCTGCTCGTCGACTGCGAGGATCTCGGAGTCCGTGAGAACCAGGCCGTCAACGGTGACCTCGGAGCTACGACGCACTACGTCGTAGCTGGCCAGGTCCGTGACGTCGAGACGGTCACGGGTGATCAGAACGTAGCCGCTGTCCGTCGCGAGGAGGAACACGTCGCCGACGTGGCCGCCGAGGATGTGGCTGGACGTTCCACTGAGAGTGGCGGTGTTGCCGTCGCGGGTGATCTTCAGCGAACCGGGCTGCAAGGCAACAGCTCCGAGAGTGCTGCCGTCAGCAAGACCGGACAGGCGATCGGCGACACCGGCGTCACTGAGGACCGCACTGACCACAACGGTGGGCAGGAACGAGCCGGGAACCATGGAGCGTCCCAGTTCCTCGACGACGATCGCGAGCTCGACCAGTCCGTAGCCTGCTCCACCGAATTCCTCGGCGATGTGCAGACCGAGAAGACCCTGCTCTGCAAGTCCGTCCCAGAACTGCGGGCGGGTCTCGACCTTGGCCTCGACAGCTTCGCGGATGACGGTCGGGGTTGCGTGACGCGCAGCCCAGCCTCGAACGGAATCGCGGAGGTCGCGATCTTCTTCACTCAATCCAATAGTCATATCTACCTAATCAATTCGAAAGTACGGATGCAGTCAGATGCGTTCGATGATGGTGGCGGTGGAGAGAGCTCCGCCGGCGCACATCGTGATCAAGGCAGTGGACTTGTCGGAACGCTCGAGCTCATGGAGCGCGGTGGTGATCAGGCGAGCACCGGTCGAGCCGACGGGGTGACCGAGGGCGATTGCGCCGCCGTTGACGTTGACCTTGGACATGTCGGCGCCGTGGACCTGTGCCCAGGAGAGAACGACCGAGGCGAAGGCTTCGTTGATCTCGACGAGATCGATGTCCTCGAGCGTCATTCCGGCCTTGTCGAGCACCATCTGGGTGGACTCGATGGGTCCGTCGAGGTGGTAGAAGGGATCGGAGCCGACCATGCCGGACGCGATGATGCGTGCACGGGGCTTGAGGCCCAACTGCTGGGCGCGCTCTTCACTCATCAGCAATACGGCTGCAGCGCCGTCGCTGATCTGCGAAGAGTTGCCGGCGGTGTGGACGTGGCCTTCGATGACGGGCTTGAGACCGGCGAGGGCTTCTGCCGTGGTCTCACGCAAGCCGCCGTCACGGGTGACCGTTGCGATCTCGCCGGTCGGTACGCCCTGCTTGTCGACGACGGGAGCTGTGACGGGGACGATTTCGCGATCGAAGCGACCTTCGGCCCAAGCCTGAGCTGCGCGACGCTGCGATTCGAGACCGAAGGCGTCGACGTCGGCGCGCGTGATTCCGCGCTTCTCGGCGATGCGCTGCGCGGATGTGAACTGGTCACCCATGTCGACGGTCCAGTCATCCGGGTACGGGTTTCCGGTTTCCGGAGTATTTGCCTGGCCGAGGAAAACGCGGCTCATGGATTCGACGCCACAGCCGATACCTGCCGAGATCTGACCCGAGGAGATCAGGCCGGAAATCAAATGCACTGCCTGCTGGGCAGATCCGCAAGCGCAGTCGATGGACGTTGCAGCCGTCGAGTACGGGAATCCGGCGTGCAGCCAGGCCTGGCGGGTGACGTTGTTGGACTGTTCGCCGGCCTGCGTGACGCAACCGCCGATGATCTGTCCGATGTCTTCCGGCGCAACGCCGGCACGCTCGAGGACACCGCGCTGTGCGGCTCCCAGGAGCGTGGCGGGGTGCAGTCCCGCCAGGGCGCCGCGGCGGCGACCGATCGGTGTACGCGCGGCTTCGACGATGACTGCATGGCCCATGATGAGCACTCCTTCGGGGAGATATCGGTTGGTGAGCTGGCTCACCAACTACTTTTCTGTAATGTATTCTATTTATGTACGCCGAGCAACGTTGCGACGCAAGTCGAGTGTTCGATCACAGCGTTCAAGAAATTAGAATTGATTTCAATTTTGAAAGTCTGACGAACTCACCCGAACCCGGGCGAGCTTCGTCAGTGCTGCGAGAGATTCACCAGAAGTAAGTCGCAGCCCTTACGAATGTCGTACTCCGCGTCGGGAATCGAGATGCGACCGTTGAGGCAGGACTGAATCACGCCGAACCACAGTTGCATCAGCAATCGCAACGCGGTGTTGTCGTCTTCGGTGGGGTTCTCGATGCCCGCCGCGTCCAAGACGATCTGGCGAAAACCGCGATCGATCTTTCCTGCGTCGGGGACTGTTGCGACGTTGGCGGTGCTGGTCGATTGCAGCATCGCTGTCGAGAGGGCCGGCCGACGCAGTAATCCGCGGGTTGCGCGCACCAACACTTCGTAGACCGCATCTTGTGGATTTGCGGAGTGGGCCTGATGTTTGGTGAAACTGCCACCGATCTGATCGATCTGCTCGACCATCACTGCAACAAACAGGTGCGTCTTCGACGGGAAATAGCGGTACAGCGTCCCGATAGCGACACCGGCGCGCTTCGCGACCTCGTGCATCTGGACGCGAGCAAGCTCCTTCTCCGTCGCCAACTCCTCCGCCGCTTGCAACATTCGGACATGGCGCGCGCGCTGCTCGTCCGAACTGGGCTCGGCAGCGTCCCTGACCTCGGCAATTCTCGGCAACGTCGTCCCCATCATCGATTGTGTATCGCGGCCGGTCGCGGCCGAGCCAATTCTCGCACTTCACCTATTGAACCCGGGATATTGCCCGCTCAGTGGGACTCGCCGTAGCCAACGCACGCCACTCGGTATTGCGTGTAGGACCCACCCTCTTCGAGTTAGGACGCAATGATGCAGGACTGGACCACCGAGTGCGACGTATTGGTTGTCGGCTCCGGCGGCGGTGCGCTGACCGGCGCATACACCGCTGCCGCTGCTGGATTGACCACAATCGTCATCGAGAAGACCGACCGTTTCGGCGGCACTTCCGCGTACTCGGGAGCCTCTATCTGGCTGCCCGGCACCCAGGTCCAAGAGCGCGCAGGCCTCCCCGACTCAACCGAGAACGCTCGCACCTACCTGCGCTCGCTGCTCGGCGATTCGGAGACCGAACGCCAGGACGCCTACGTCGACACCGCACCGGCCGTCGTCGCGTTGCTGGAACAGAACCCGAATATCGAATTCGAGTTCCGTGCGTTCCCCGATTACTACAAGGCTGAAGGCCGGATGGATACGGGACGCTCCATCAACCCGCTCGATCTGGATCCCGCCGATATCGGCGATCTCGTCGGCAAGGTCCGTCCCGAACTGGATCAGGACCGCACCGGCCAGGATCATGCGCCCGGAAAGATGATCGGCGGACGCGCCCTGATCGGTCGCCTGCTCGCTGCCGTCGCAAGCACCGGCAAGGCTGATCTCCGAACCGACACCACTCTCACGTCGCTGATCGTCGAAGATGACCGCGTTGTCGGCGCCGAGGTCGAGTCCGGCGGTGAAACCCTGCGCATCAAGGCAAACCGTGGCGTGCTCATGGCAGCCGGCGGTATCGAAGGCAACGCCGACATGCGCGAGCAGGCCGGCACGCCGGGCAAGGCACTCTGGAGTATGGGCCCCTACGGAGCCAACACCGGCGACGCTATCTCCGCCGGCGTTGCCGTCGGCGGCGCAACAGCGTTGCTCGATCAGGCATGGTTCTGCCCCGGCGTCGAACAGCCTGACGGCTCAGCAGCATTCATGGTCGGTGTGCGCGGCGGCATCGTCCTCGACTCGAAGGGTGAACGCTACCTCAACGAGTCGCTGCCCTACGACCAGTTCGGTCGGGCAATGGCGAAGCAGAACGACATCACCTCAGCCATACCGTCATTCATGATCTTCGATTCTCGCGAAGGTGGCGGCCTGCCCGCCATCAGCATCCCGAACACCGCGCCCGCCAAGCACCTCGAGGCCGGCACCTGGGTAGCTGCCGACACTCTCGAAGAGCTCGCCGCAAAGACCGGACTGCCGGCCGACGCCCTACGTAGTTCCGTCGAGAAGTTCAACGACGCAGCTAAATTGGGGGTCGACGAGCAGTTCCATCGCGGCGAAGACCCATACGGCGCATTCTTCTGCCCGCCCAACGGCGGCGCCAATGCAGCCTTGACCGCAATCGAAACGGGCCCGTTCTACGCGGCACGCATCGTGCTCAGTGACCTCGGCACCAAGGGTGGTCTGGTCACCGATGTCGACGGCCGCGTCCTGCGCGCCGACGGCACCGTGATCGGCGGCCTATACGCCGCCGGCAACACCAGCGCATCTCTGAGCGGCAGCTTCTACCCCGGCCCCGGCGTTCCGCTCGGCACGGCCATGGTCTTCTCCTACCGAGCAGCCCAGGACATGGCGAAGTAATTCACTAATCACAGTTAGGGGCGGTTGGTCACAATAACCAACCGCCCCTTACTGTTTCACGATTCGCGGCCGTTTAATTTGTCAACTACAGCGCGAAACTCGTCGTCGTCAGTAGGATCAGCCGGTACCGCCAGCGCAATGCCGTCACAAAGCTCTCCGTACTTTGCATTCAATATTGCCGGAAGTTCGACGTAGGTGCATTGTGCGACAAGCACATCCAGCACGTCGTCAGTGAGAACAGAAGCTAGATCCGCCCAATCACCGGTTCGTGCCATTGCGGTCAATCTCTCGCCGACCTCCGTGAAACCGAGAACGTCCAAGGCAACACGGTAAGCCGGTGTGGAGTAGAGGAAGGCAAGCTCTTTTCGCACAGGTTCACGGACTGATACGAGTGCCGCTTCATCCCGTCCGGTGACGATTTTCGGCACCACAATGAGCCGCGGCTTGCGACCACCCTGCTCGAGCGCCGGAATTATCTTCTCCGCAAGCACCTTCGGATGCGAACTCGTGGGATGGGCAACAAAGCCGTCGGCAACCTCGCCGGCCAGCGCGCACATACGTGCGTTCACTCCCCCGGTCCAGATTTCCGGCGCTTCGACGTCGAGCGGCCCCGGATTGAAATATGGTTGCAACCGGTTGAAGGTGTAGTGCGTACCCTCGTAATCGAGCGCACTGCCGGATTGAAACGCGGCAAAGATCGCACGCACAGCGCCGACGTAATCACGCAGTTGCGCAACGGGATCCGTCCACGGCATGGAATATCGACCGACGATGTTGCCCCGCACCTGGGTGGCAAGCCCGAGCTGAAACCGTCCACCGGAAAAGTCGACCAAATCCCAGGCCGCCAACGCAGTCACCATGGGACTGCGCGCAAACGCCACCACCATCGACGTCCGAACCGTAAGCGTGGAACTGTGCTCCACGGCCAATGCTGCGACGGCAAACGGATCCCGGACGGTTTCCGAGATGTGCACCGTATCGAAGCCGAGCGCCTCGATACGCCTGACACGTTCCGCTACCTGCCGCAACGAGGTATCGGCCGGTAGCGACGTCACTAGTTCCATATCAGTCCAACGGCTCCAAACGAATCGACAGCAACTTGCCTTCGGAAGCAACCTTACGTGCATGCTCATTGAAATCCGGTGCCGCACAGACAAACAAGGTTCGGCCGTCGGATCCACCGAATCCGCAGGCAAAGACTCCGGTGTCGAAAGGAATCTCGCCGATCACTCCCGCCCCCTCCACGACGTGAATGATCCGGTTTCCGATTGCATCGGCCACCCACAGCGAATCGTCGGTGTCGATGCAGCAACCGTCGGGTGCAACAACCATCCCGCCAATCACGCTTTCCATCGAAGTGCCATCAGGTACGGCCGCAAACGTCGCCCAATCCCGACGCTCGCCCAGCGATCCGTCCGTGCCGATTGAAAACGCACTGATGCGATTGCCGAGAGTTTCGTCCACGAGCAGTTCGCCGGTCGTGGTCAGGGCCATTCCATTGGGGAAGTGCAGGTCGCGAGCCACGACATGAACACTGCCGTCAGGGTCGACGCGAAGCAGATCGGCTGTCTCGACCTGACCCAGGTTCATCAGGTCGAAGCCGAAGTTGCCGACGTACGCACGACCCTGCGCGTCGACGAGCATGTCGTTGACGTTGGCGCTCACAAAGTTCGATAGATCTGCGTGTACAACCAACTCACCGTCTGATTCGCGGCGCAAGATCTTCTGCTCGCGCATCGAGACGACCAGCAACCTGCCGTCCGGCATCCAACCCAGGCCCGACGGTTGACCGGGAACCTCGGCTTCGACGCGCACGTCTGTTCCGTCTTCGCGAGCTGAAACGACCTGGTGTGTATAGAAATCCGATACCCAGATGCGGCCATCGTGCCAACGCGGGCACTCGAAGTACTTGTATCCCTCGAGAACTACCTTTATTTCCGGTGCCATCGAATTCTCCTGCGTCGGTGAAGAACGAGCGTGTCCGTCATTCAATCACCGACGCCTCACTGCGGTGCCCGATTCGCCACTACCCGCCGTCAAGCACTCCAGGCATATCGAAGACACTCGACAACGGTGGACACATCCAGGTCCGCGCATCTCGAATGCTCGAGCTCTTTCACTGCGACCATCGCTTCGATGATCGGATTTCCGAGGGCGCTTCGCGCAACCGCGGACGCACGCAGTCTCTGCAAAATCTCACCCATTTCAGTGGGCACTCGTTCACCCCGCTCACTCTCCGCCAATGTGGATGGATTAACAGTCACTTCCTGGGGCAGCAGAGTCTGGTCGACGATTCCTGCGTGAGCTGCTGCGAGAATTGCTGCCGTGGCGAGATACGGATTTGCCGACCCGTCCACAACCTTGACTTCGACGTTGGCCCCGTGCGGGTTTCCCGAGGACTCGGCGCAGAATCTCACTGCCGCCTCACGGTTTTCGTGGCCCCAGCAGATGTAGGCACCAGACCATGTGTTGGGCTGCAACCGCATTCCGGACAATGGCGAGGATGCCAATACCGCAGTCAGATCACCGAGGTGAGTTACCAAGCCGCCCAACGCGCAGGCTCCGTCGTCAGTCATCCCGTAAGCCTGCTGTCCTCCGGAGAAGATCGATACGCCAGCCCGAGTCAACGAAAAATGTTGATGCGCACCATTTCCCGAACCTCCGACGGTAGGAATCGGCGAGAAGGACACCGTCATTCCGTGCGCTCGCGCCGTACGACCGATCAGAATTCGAGCCAAGATTACGTTGTCGGCGGATTCGACCGGCGATGCCGGAGCGAGCGAGATCTCGAATTGACCCGGACCGTATTCCGCATGAAATTGTTCGATCTCCAATTGGGCGCGTTGAGCATTCGCACACAACTCCCGAATGAAGCTCTCCTGCGCAAGCACCGCAGAGAGTCCGTAGGCCGACCACTGCTGATCTGCAACCCCGCCGAAAACTGTGAACTCGATTTCATGTCCCACGCGCGCCGCGAGTTCGCTGCTCGCAAGCACCTCGACAATGCGTCGTAATGCTGAACGACTGCACACGGGCGAAACCGATCCGTCCAACTCGTGCAGCGTCGCCGGCGCCCAGGACACGCCATCGCCCAGGTCACGGAGGTCTGATTTCGAGATTCTCAGTCGCAGATCGCCCACTACTGAAAGAGCATCGGTGAATGCGAGTGCGTCGTCAGCACAGAACACGCTCCAACTCGGCGAGGCTCCCATACCGCTCGTGACGAATGCATCAACCCTGTTCGCGGGCACCGCTTTCGCCCGCGCAACACCCGCGAGATCGACGATCGAGCCGATAATCAGCGCAGCGGTTGGCGTCACCTACCGGAGATTACCCACCCGAAAGGGAGGAAACCCCCGAAAGCGTCAGATCAAGTTGTCTTCCACCGGCAAACCGAAAGCTGCCCGCCCGTACAACGCCAACGCGCGTTCCGGTTCGTTCGCCACATGCACGCTGCCTGCATGGACGTCACGCCACGCCCGCTCGATCGGGTTACCGCGCGAAAGCGAGTTTCCGCCCGCCGTCTTGAACAACATGTCGATCGCTTCCACCGAACGCTCCGTCGCACGAACCTGGTCGCGCCGAGCGCGCAGTCGCATCGACAGCGGCAACTCTTGACCGGCCACGGCAAGCTCGTACATCTCACGAATGTTGCGATCCATCTGCAAAATCGCAGCGTCAATTTCCGACGACGCACGAGCCACAGCCACCTGAGCAAACTGATCCTCGCTGAACCGTCCACCACCCAAGCTGAGGCGGACACGTTCACGCATCACCTCGAGGTAGCCCTCGTAACAACCGGCAACGATGCCTACACACGGCGCCGCCACGGTCGACGTGAAGATGCTCCCGAAAGGCAATTTGTAGAGCGGACCGGTGTTGACGGTCTGGCCTGGCCCCTCCAAATTGGCCGTCTCGTAATTTTGTTTCAACCGATAATCCGGGACAAACGCCTGCTTGACGACGATCTCGTTGCTCGCCGTTCCGCGCATACCCACAACGTCCCAGACGTCGCGGATCTCGTAATCGCTGCGAGGCACCAACACCGTCATGAAATCGACGGGACGCCCGTCCACGCCCACGACCATCGCTCCCAGCAATGCCCAGGTCGCATGTTCACAACCCGAAGAGAATCCCCAGTTGCCGGTCAGTTCGTAACCGCCCTCCACTGCCGTCAACCGACCGACCGGCGCGTATGCCGAAGAGATGAGCGTCGTCGGATCGCTGCCCCACACGTCTGCTTGAGCTCGATCGTCGAACAAGGCCAGATGCCACGGATGCACTCCCACCACCGACGCGACCCACCCGGTCGAACCACACGCAGCGGAAATCGCGCGGATAACTTCGAAGTACTGAACCGGATCGCCCTCGGCACCTCCGTAACGCTTCGGTTGCAACATCGCGAATACGCCCGCATCGCCGAGTTCACGAATCGTACGATCGGATATCTTCCTCGACTCGTCCACCTTCTGAGCTCGCTCGGCAATCTTGGGCAGCAGATCGCGAACAGTGCTCAGAACCTTGTTGACCATGGAAGACACTCCTTGCACCGATCAGGAGGCCCGATCAGCAGATAGACATAACGGCTGCTCTGAAACGATAACCTCATCCGCGATTCCGCTGACCGGAAGCCCCGGAGGTCGGGACCGTAGACCTCCGGGTAACTCTCCCAGAGACGGTCCCGCCCAGTGAGACGACGCACCGGCTCACAACGCCACTCCCCTAGCGTCATTTTCAAGATACTGACCGTGAAAGGACGGGACTCATCGTGACGATCAATCAGTCCGACCGCGACGAGGTTCGCGAGATCCAAGCCGGAACCGCACCTACTCGCTTCGCACGTGGATGGCACTGCATTGGACTCACTGAGTCCTTCAAGGATGGCGAGCCGCACTCCATCGAGGCTTTCGGCACCAAGCTCGTCGTGTTCGCCGACAGTGAGGGCAGCGTCAAGATTCTCGACGCGTACTGCCGTCACATGGGTGGCGACCTGAGCCAGGGCACCATCAAGGGCGACGCCATCGCGTGTCCGTTCCACGACTGGCGTTGGGGCGGCAACGGCAAGTGCCAGAAGATCCCGTACGCACGCCGCGTGCCCCCGCTCGCCAAGACTCGCGCATGGCACACCCTCGACCAGGACGGCATGCTCTTCGTCTGGAACGACCCCGAGGGCAACCCGCCTCCGGCTGACGTGACCATCCCCCGTATCGAAGGTGCGCTCAGCGACGAGTGGAGCGACTGGGTCTGGTACACCACCGTCGTCGACACCAACTGCCGCGAGGTCGTCGACAACATCGTCGACATGGCGCACTTTTTCTACGTGCACTACTCCTTCCCGACGTACTTCAAGAACGTCTTCGAAGGCCACGTCGCGACGCAGTACATGCGCGGCACCGCCCGTACGGATATGCGTCCGCACGCTGCCGGCACCCCGCAGATGCTCGGCAGCGACTCCACAGCCACGTACTTCGGTCCGTCGTTCATGGTCGACGACCTGATCTACCAGTACGAGGACTACAACGTCGACTCGGTACTCATCAACTGCCACTACCCGGTCAACGCAAACAAGTTTGTGCTCCAGTACGGCATCATCGTCAAGAAGTCGGACCGCTTCCAGGGTGACGCTGCCGACGCGATGGCCAAGAACTTCGGCACGTTCATTGCCAAGGGCTTCGAACAGGACGTCGAGATCTGGAAGAACAAGACGCGCATCGAAAACCCGCTTCTGTGCGAGGAGGACGGCCCGGTTTACCAGCTACGTCGCTGGTATGACCAGTTCTACGTCGACGTCGCCGATGTCAAACCTGAAATGACCGAGCGCTTCGAGTTCGAACTCGACACCGAACGCGCCGTTTCTGCTTGGAAGCAGGAAGTCGACGACAATCTCGCGGCGAAGAAGGCCGAAGAAGATGCAGCCGCTTCAGTGCGCTGAGTGCAAAGCGCAGGTCCTGGTCCAGAAGAACAGTTGGGAACACACCGCTGTTCAGTGGAATGACCAGGCCCGCGCGCGTTGCATCGAAATCGCCGACGAACGTGAATTCGGCCGACGCGAGGGACGCCCCGGTTCCCCTCGCAAGCAGTGCGGTGCATTGACCGCGTCGATCATCGCGGCTGCCAAAGCCGGCGACATCGAGATCTTCGATGAAACGCCAGTACCGAAGCCGATCATCGACGACAACGAACCTGTACCCGCTCCGTTCCACTAGAGAAGCCAACATCTTTCGAAGAAGGTAGTAATGATCGATCCTCAGTACTACGGCCCTTGGGCAGTCATCGCCGGCGGTTCCGAAGGTGTCGGCTCGTCCTTCGCTGACGAGCTCAGCAAGATCGGCATCAACCTCGTGCTCATTGCCCGCAAGCCGGGCCCGCTCGAGGAGACTGCGTCGAAGGCCCGTGCCAACGGCGTCGAAGTACGCACTCTTGCACTGGATTTGCTCGTCCCCGACGCGCTAGACCAGATCAAGGCTGTCACCGACGACGTCGAGGTGGGCTTGCTCATCTTCAACGCCGGCGCAAACAGCTACGGCCACGAGTTCGTCTCCGGCGACATGGACGGATTCCGCGGCGTCATCGAACTCAATGTCCACAAGCAGCTCGAACTCTCGCACCATTTCGGCGCTTTGATGAAGGAACGCGGACGCGGCGGCATCATGTTGCTCGGTTCGATGGCCGGCTACATGGGCTCCGAAACGCAGGGCATTTACGCAGCATCCAAGGCCTTCGGCCGGATCTTTGCCGAGAGCCTGTGGATCGAACTCGAACCGTTCGGCGTGCACGTCCTGGAATTCGTTCTCGGCGTCACCCGCACCCCGGCCATGGCTCGTCTCGGCCTGAACTTCGACATCCCGGGCATGAATGTGTCCGAGCCCGAAGATGTTGCCCGCGAAGGCCTCGAGCACCTGGCCGACGGACCGCTATGGGTTGCCGGCGGCAACTACGAAGCCGTTCAGAAGCGCAACGGATTCCCCCGCGACAAGATCGTCAAGGGCGCTGCCGAAGCTATGCGCAAGTTGCTCAACCGCTGATCCACTTCTGCTGTGCGCCTTTGTTGACCCTCCTACGTTAAGAAAGGCGCACAGCAGATGAGCGTCACCCTCGCTACACTTCTCGCCGAGCGCGAGATCACCCGCTCCATCTCCGAATTCGCTAGAGCGATGGATGCTCGCGATTGGGACGAACTTCACCGGATCATGACGCCGGACGCCACCGCAGAACTGGGCACCGGAACTCTCAACGGACCAGCCGAGGTAGTCGCCTCTATCCGATCTTTCCTCGACGACTGTGGCCCCACACAACATTTGGTGGGAAACGTGCTTATCGACGTCGACGGTGACCGCGCCACCAGCCGTGCCTATGTCAGCGACATGCATCTGGGTACCGGCAGCAAAGCGCATCTCAGCTTCTCAACACTGGGCGACTACCACGATTCCTGGGCCCTGGTCGACGGAGCGTGGCGAATGACGCACCGCACCAAGCATGCACACGGAATCCGCGGCTCCATCGAGGTTTTGGGCGCCGGACCCAGCGGCTGGCGTCGCTGAGCTTCCCTCGATCCAGGCCAACCAGGCCGGGGTCAGCAACTGCGTGAACACTTCGTAGCCGCCGCGCCCCGGATGCGCTCCATCACCCTCGGCCACCTGTCGCATCCAGACCTCGTTCGCACGAAGATCGTCGAAGACACTGCAGTACTGAACATTCTGCTGTTCACACATCGCTGCGAAGTCCTCGTCCAACATTCGCGTACGTTCATTCTGCAATTCATCGAATACCGGTGGTGGACCGACTACCCACGGCTGCCAGCCCTGTCGTTTTGCCAATTCCGCCATCGAGCGGAGGTTGGACACAGACTCGGCGCGTTCGACCCGAGTCACGCCGCCCTCTTCCGTCGTATCGTTGACGCCGCACGAGAACACGACCCGTGCGTCGCAGTCGCACGGTAGGCGGGCCTGCGCTTCCACAAACCACCGGGCTTCGATGTCCCGCGTCGTCTGCCGACGCACCCCGAGGTTGTAACTGGTGATCAGACCGCCCGGAACGGCCGATGCAAGTCGGCCAACCCAGCCTCGATGGTCGGGATCACCCACACCCGCGACAAACGAGTCGCCGATGAAACACACACGAGTATCTTTTTGCACCCAGCGATACTCGCACCACGAATAATCAGTCACACACCCACGTACCGGTGTGATGGGCGGAGGAGACTCACGTCGGACGAGTCGCCGCGTGGCGATTGTGCATTCGCAGAAGCAATTGCTGCTTCGAATGCACAATCGACCTGCGCGGATAAACCTCCGACGCGAGAGGCCGACAGCAACACCCCCGCCGTCACGCCCGCTATACCGTGAGTTTGGTTTTCAATATTCCGATGGTGCCAGCCGAAAGCCCGAGTCCGGATGTCAGGTAGTTGTCGAACGTGCCGAAATTGGCGGAAACCTCGTCGAACCCGGCCTGGAGAAATTCGGGAGAGACTCCCATCAGTACCTTCATTGCGGCACCAGCCTGCTCACCCTTTGCTGCGGTTACCTGAGCTGCGGTGGCTTCGATCGAATCTTTCGAATACTCGTTGGTGAGTAGGTAATTGCTCATGACTGTCGCGTCATCGACGCCGGCGATCTTCAGGAGCATCGCGCTGGTCCAACCGGCCCGATCCTTGCCTGCCGTGCAATGAAAGAGCTGAGGCCCATCCGTTGTCGCGATGTCGGTCAGCAGGGTCGCGAATTGTGCGCGCATCGCCGGATCCGTCACAAACTGCCGGTTGGCGGTGACGAGCACTGCCCCGGCGCTCTCCGGAGTCGAGAGATCCACCGATGACGTGATGGCACCACTGGCTGCATCGCCGACGATGTTGACGCGGGTGTAGTTCGCCCCGGCGGGAACACGATCCGGGCCCTTTTCGACTTCGGCGGTAGTCCGGAGGTCGTAAACCGTCTTCAGGCCAAGCGCATCCAACGTTGCGGCGTCCGCGTTGTTGGTGACCAGCGCATTGGAACGATAGAGGACGCCCTCACGAACACGGCGTCCGTCGAAAGTGGTGTAGCCGCCGTCCGGCCCCGCCAGGTCCCGAAAGTTGTTGGCAGAAAGCAGTCTTGGCGTTGCCGCCGCGACGGCTTCCGGCGCCGACTGCAACGTCGTGGCAGCCGCCGATTCATCGCTCGTCGACTGTCCGCATCCGGAGAGCCCAATAGTTAGTGCCGCAGCGATACCAACAATGATAAGACGGGAATTCACAATTCTCCTCAAAGATTCACAAGTGCAATTACTGCATCGTGTGCGGAGAAGGTGTCGCGATAGTGACCGTCTGGCCAACGGTCGGTGGCCGAGTACTGACGTCTCGGGTCCACCGACCGACGACGTATCTGTTACCCGATTCCCACCGGACGATCACCGACGATAGAGATACGATCCATCACTCGACGCTCCGGAAAATAGTCACTGGCCGCATAGTGCTGGCATGCCCGGTTATCCCAGAAGGCAACAGTGTTCGGCTCCCACTTCAACCGCACCTGAAACTCCGGACGGTTGATGTGACGGTAGAGCAACGTGAGGAGTTCATTCGATTCGTCCTCCGACACTCCCACGATTCGCTGAGTAAATGTCATGTTGACGAACAGAACTCGTCGACCACTCTCCGGGATGACACGAACGACCGGATGCTGCACGGCCGGAAACTGTGGGCGCAGCGCCTCTACAGATTCCGCCGGCATGGACTTGCCGAAGGAATTGATCCAATCATGCTCGGCAACAAGAGGATCGATTCGGTCCTTGATCTCTTGCGGAAGGAGCTCATACGCCGCCGCGGTGTCCGCCCAGAGTGTGTCACCGCCGACCTCGGGGACCTCGACGGCCCGAAGCACCGCCGCAAAAGAGGGGAACTCATGCCACGTCACGTCGTTGTGCCAATTGTTTTCGACACCACCGACCATCGCGTCTTTCGCCAGGGTAGTGACATCGGCGTCCGTCTGACCTGGTTGGAAGAACTTGAAAAACGGATGCTGTTCCAGCGCTCCCCATCGTTCCGCGAATTCCCGATGCTCAGCGCGGTCGATGTCCTGATCCCGAAAGAACAACACCTTCCACTCGAGAAGCGCCCGACGCAGATCATGCATGACCTCGTCCGACAGGTTGCCACCCAGACGAAGACCCGAGATTTCGGCACCGATAGTGGGTGCGATCTTCTTGACGGAGAAATTCGTATACGGCCCAGGCTCTACCGATTCCGGATTTCGCCGAGCGACCAACGGACCATAAGCAGCCAGCGGATCGGTAGGAATCGGGTGAATCGTAGTGGGAAACAGAACTGCCATCGAACACTCCTCAAATGCAACCCTCGTGAACCAGATCACACCACTTTAAGGATAATGCCTTAATGTGTCAATGGTCAGCCCCTCAATACCCCTTTGATCTCGTTCTTGAGCACCTTCCCTACCTTCGAGCGCGGCAAGTCTTCCCAGACGATGACCTGCTTGGGAGTCTTCACGCTTCCGATGCGCGCCTTCACGAAAGCCATAACCTCGGCGTCGTCGATCACGACGCCTGAATGCGGCTGAACTACCGCCACAACCCGTTCACCCCACTTGTCGTCCGGCAAGCCGATCACCCCGCAATCCTGAATTCCCGGATACGCCATGAGTGCCTGTTCCACTTCGACCGAATAGACGTTGAAGCCGCCGGTGATGATCATGTCTTTGGCGCGATCGACGATGAACAGAAAATTGTCGTCGTCCAGGTATCCGATATCGCCGGTGTGGTGCCAACCGTGTGCCGACGCCTCGGCCGTGGCTTCAGGATTCTTGAAATAGCCGGCCATCACGAGGGAACTGCGGATAACCACCTCGCCTCGAGCGCCGCGCCCCAGCAGGTTCCCCTTGTCGTCCATGATCCCCACCGTCACCAACGGCGACGGCCGACCAGCAGATGACAGTCTCTCCGTCGCGATAGCTCCGTCCGGGCCGAAGTGATCTTTCGGTGCCATAGTCGAAATCATCATCGGCGCTTCGCTTTGTCCGAACAGTTGCGCCATGACCGGCCCGATCTTGCCGATCGCCTCGCCCAGCCTGGTCAGTGAGATCGGCGCCGCCCCGTACCAGAAGCATTGCAGGGAAACAAGATCTGCGTCTACCAGATCGGGGTGCTCGAGCAGCATGTAGATGAGCGTCGGTGGCAGGAAAGTATGCGTAACCTTGTGAGTTTGTACATTTTCCAGGAAGGCGCCCAGATCCGGTTTCGGCATGATCACCACTTCCCCGCCCAGCGCCATGATGGGAAAGCACAACACCCCCGCAGCGTGAGTCAACGGTGCCAGCGCCAGATACACCGGGCGCCCCTCGAACGGATAACTCAT
>NZ_JASHKR010000089.1:11736-16741 GCF_030056815.1 Rhodococcus sp. IEGM 1379 | reverse complement strand
CTACGGGGGAGAAGTTGGCCTTCGAGCAGAGTGACATCACCATGACCGGGCATGCCATCGAGGCCCGCGTCTACGCCGAGGATCCGAGTCGCGGCTTCCTGCCGACCGGTGGCCGCGTCGTCGATCTGGTCGAGCCGAGCGGAGCCGGCGTCCGTGTCGATTCGGGTCTGCTCGCGGGCACCGTCGTCGGCAGTGACTACGACCCGATGCTCAGCAAGGTCATCGCTCACGCTCCCGATCGCGGCAGTGCTCTGCGCAAGCTTGACCGGGCGCTGGCCGAGACCGCAGTGCTGGGCGTGGTCACGAACATCGAATTCGCTCGATTCCTCCTGGCAGACCCCGATGTGATCGCGGGAAAGCTCGATACCGGCTTGCTCGATCGCCGCGTCGAAGACTTTGTGGCAGCGGATGCTTCGGACGAGGTCCTGATCGCAGCTGCTGCATACCGTTGGTTGCAGCGTTGGCCTCTGGCAAAAGATCCCTGGGATGTCCCCAGTGGCTGGCGCGTCGGCACGGCAGCTCCGACCAGCATCCGGCTCTCGGCGGGTACACGAATCGCGCACGTCGCGATCACCGGTGAACCAGCCGACGCGAAGGTGGAGGTCGAAGGGGCACAGCCGCGCACCTTCACTGCAACGTTGACGGGATCTGCCTTGGTGGTTGTCATCGACGGACACCGGCGCACGTTTGTGGTCGCCGAGACCGACGGTGGACTGTGGCTCGCCGGCGACGGTACCTGGCACGTACGTGAAGTTGCCGAGGTGAGTGTGCGCGGCGAAGACGCCCATGCCGGTGACGCCGAGATCACCAGCCCCATGCCGGGAGCCGTGATCGCGGTGAACGTGGAAAGCGGCTCCGCAGTGAGCGCCGGGCAGCCACTCGTCGTGGTCGAGGCCATGAAGATGGAGCACGCACTCAGTTCGCCGATCGACGGCATTGTGCAAGTACTGGTGAAATCAGGTGATCAGGTGATGGTGGACCAGCTGTTGGCCCGCGTCGTGCCTGTGTCGGACGAAATTGCCGAAGACAAGACCGAGAATACGACTCAGAAGGAAGACGCCTGATGACCGATTACCTTGCCACCGGAGCACTTCCGGACGAGTACCAGCAGTTGGCCAAGACTGTGGCCGACTTCGCGAAGACGGTTGTCGCGCCGGTTGCCGCGGAGCACGACGCCAATCACACCTTCCCGTACGAGGTTGTGGCCGGGATGGCGGAGATGGGCCTGTTCGGTCTGCCGTTCCCGGAGGAGTACGGCGGAATGGGCGGCGACTACTTCGCTCTCTGCCTCGCGCTCGAGGAACTGGGCAAGGTCGACCAGAGTGTTGCGATCACCCTCGAAGCGGGAGTGTCGTTGGGCGCCATGCCGATCTACCGTTTCGGTAACGACGCGCAGAAGGAAGAATGGCTCCCGCAGCTCACCAGTGGCAAGGCGTTGGCCGCATTCGGATTGACCGAACCGGGCGCTGGTAGCGACGCCGGTGGAACCAAGACCACCGCCAAGTTCGACAGCGGACAGTGGATCATCAACGGCAACAAGCAGTTCATCACCAACTCCGGCACCGACATCACCAAGCTCGTGACGGTCACTGCGGTGACGGGCGTCAAGGACGGTGGAAAGAAGGAGATCTCGACCATCCTGGTGCCGACCACGACGCCGGGCTTCACCGCCGAGCCCGCGTACAACAAGGTCGGCTGGAACGCGTCCGATACCCATCCGCTCACATTCGCGGATGTTCGTGTCCCCGAGGAGAATCTGCTCGGTGAGCGTGGCCGCGGCTACGCGAACTTCTTGCGCATTCTCGACGAAGGCCGCATCGCCATTGCCGCCCTGAGCGTCGGCGCGGCGCAGGGTTGTGTCGACGAGTCGGTCAAATACGCCAAGGAGCGTGAGGCTTTCGGACGCCCCATCGGGCAGAACCAGGCCATCTCGTTCAAGATTGCACGCATGGAAGCTCGGGCGCATGTTGCTCGTACCGCATACTACGACGCGGCCGCACTCATGTTGTCGGGCAAGCCGTTCAAGAAGCAGGCGTCCATCGCCAAGCTGATTTCCTCCGAAGCGGCAATGGACAATGCCCGGGACGCTACCCAGATTCACGGCGGATACGGCTTCATGAACGAGTACGCGGTTGCTCGTCACTACCGCGACAGCAAGATCCTCGAAATCGGTGAAGGCACCACCGAGGTGCAGTTGATGCTCATCGCCCGTGAGTTGGGAATGTGAGCGCCCAGCGGATCGTCCAGCGCGGACTGTGGTTCGAGGAGTTCGAACTGGGTGCGATCTATGAACATCGTCCCGGCCGCACGGTCACCGAAGCTGACAACGTCCTGTTCACGACGCTGACCATGAACACGCAGGCTCTGCACCTCGATGCTGCGTACAGTGAGGGTACACAATTCGGTGTACGCCTGGTCAATTCGATGTTCACGCTCTCGACAATCGTCGGGTTGTCGGTGGCGCAGTTGACCCAGGGAACCATCGTGGCCAACCTCGGGTTTTCCGACATCAGTTTCCCGAAGCCACTTTTCCACGGAGACACTCTGTACGCAGAGACGTTGATCGCGGACAAGCGAGAGTCGAAAAGTCGTCCCGGCGAAGGTATCGTGACATTGGTCCATACCGGCCGGAACCAGCACGGTGACCTCGTGGCTCTGGCTACTCGAAAGACGTTGGTGCAGTTGCGCCCGGAAGGAGAGTCGTCGTGAGTTGGACTGTGCCCGGTCCCTCGTGGTTGTTCTGCCCGGCCGATCGACCGGAGCGCTACGCCAAGGCTGCCGCGGTAGCAGACGTCGTGATTCTGGATCTCGAGGACGGAGTTGCGCCGGCCGACAAGGAAGCTGCGCGCATCGCGTTGATCGATACACCACTTGATCCTGAACGTACCGTGGTGCGGGTCAATCCGGTCGGCACGCGCGAGCATGAACTTGACCTTCTCGCGCTCGACGGTACCCATTACTCGCGGTTGATGCTCTCCAAGTGCGAGTCGGCCGGTGACGTCCTGTCGTTGGCTCCGGCCGAGGTAGTTGCGCTGGTCGAATCACCGCTCGGTGCCTTGGCTGTCGCCGATATTGCTCTGGCCGCCAATACGATCGGTGTCATGTGGGGTGCCGAAGATCTGGTGGCCGGGCTCGGCGGAAATTCCAGCCGTCATCCGGACGGCACGTACCGCGACGTGGCCAAGCATGTTCGCTCGAACACTCTTCTAGCGGCAAAGAGTTACGGGCGACTGGCAGTGGATTCGGTGTACCTCGATATCAAGGACCTTGAGGGTCTGCGCGTCGAGTCCGCTGATGCCGTGGCTGTCGGGTTTGATGTCAAGGTTGCAATTCACCCCAGTCAAGTCGAGATCATTCGCGGTGCTTTTGCGCCCTCGGAGCAAGAAATCGACTGGGCCACAAGAGTTCTTGCGGCCGTGGCCACCGAACGCGGAGTATTCGCGTTCGAAGGCAAGATGGTGGACGCTCCCGTGCTGCGTCACGCCGAAAAGCTTCTTCACCGCGCCGGAATCTTCTCACCGAAGGAGAACAACGTATGAGCAAGGTCGTGAGTACCGCATCTGAGGCAGTTGCCGATATCGCCAGTGGTGCGAGGCTTGCTGTCGGCGGGTTCGGACTGTGCGGAATCCCGGACACGTTGATCGCTGCGATCGCAGACGGGGACGCCACCGATCTGGAGGTGTTCTCCAACAACTGTGGCGTCGACGATTACGGGCTCGGAATCCTGCTGGGCGCGCATCGCATAGCGCGAGTGACGGCGTCGTACGTCGGGGAGAACAAAGAGTTTGCACGCCAGTACCTTTCGGGTGAACTGGAAGTGGAGCTGACGCCGCAGGGCACGCTCGCCGAGCGTCTACGCGCCGGCGGCACGGGCATTCCGGCGTTCTACACACCGGCCGGCGTGGGTACGCCCATCGAGGAAGGCGGCTTGCCGTGGCGCTACAACGCGGACGGTTCGATCGCCGTGGCTTCGCCGCCCAAGGCGACCGCTGTCTTCGGTGATCGTCGATACGTGTTGGAAGAAGCAATTACTGCGGACTTCGCCTTGGTTCATGCCGAAATCGGTGACACAGAAGGCAATCTCGTTTTCAACAAGACTGCAATGAACTTCAACCCGCTGTGTGCAATGGCGGGACGGATCACCATCGCGCAGGTGGAGAAGCTGGTCGAGCCCGGAGAGATCGACCCGGCGCATGTTCACTTGCCCGGGGTTTTCGTGCAACGAGTTGTGCATACGGGTATGCAGGACAAGAGGATTGAAAAGCGGACCATCTCAGGAGGTGCACAGTGAATAGTGCAGAAGATACTCGCATCGGGTGGACTCGTCACGAGATGGCGGCGCGTGCGGCCGCGGAAATGCGTCCGGGCGAGTACGTCAACCTCGGGATCGGTTTGCCGACCCTGATTCCGAGCTACCTGCCGGACGACGTCAAAGTTGTTCTCCACAGCGAGAACGGAATCCTCGGCACCGGACCGTATCCAGCTGACGACAAGGTTGATGCCGACCTCATCAATGCGGGCAAGGAAACTGTCACGGTCAACCCGGGCGCGGCATTCTTCGACTCCGCACTCTCTTTCGGAATGATTCGCGGTGGTCACATCGACACTGCGGTCCTCGGCGGTATGCAGGTGTCGAGCACCGGTGATCTCGCCAACTGGATGGTGCCCGGAAAGATGGTCAAGGGCATGGGCGGCGCAATGGATCTTGTCCACGGTGCGCGCCGGGTCATCGTGGTGATGGAGCATACCGACCGGGACGGAAACCCCAAGATCGTCGAGCGGTGCACGCTGCCGTTGACGGGACAGGGAGTCGTTCATCGCATCATTACCGACCTTGCCGTGCTCGATGTCACAGCTGCCGGAATCGCGCTTGTGGAACTGGCTCCGGGCGTCAGTGCCGAGCATCTGCAGACTGTGACGGGAGTAACTCTGATCTGAGGCATCGGTTCGTCTCTCGAAGCGGGGGGGCCCCCGGCCGCCCCCCGAGGGCGGGGGGGGGGTGGGG
>NZ_JASHKR010000089.1:0-11726 GCF_030056815.1 Rhodococcus sp. IEGM 1379 | reverse complement strand
GGACCTTCTCGGCGGTCTCCTCGAGCGGGCCGGGCTTGCGGGCGACGAGCACCAGGTTCAGCCCCGCCTTGCTCAGCTCGTCGGCGAACGCGGCACCGACGCCCTCGGAGCCGCCGGCGATGACGGCCCAGGGGCCGTACTGCTTGACGTCGATCACGAAAGTTCCTTTCCGGCTGACTTAGTGGACGATCGGGCCCGGGACCGGGGTGTCGTCGAGGACGGTGAGGCGGCCTTCGGTCGCGGCCCACGTGATCGTCTCGGCGAGTTTCGCGCAACCGCGGCGCGGCGCCCCGGGCCCCCCCCGCTTCGTCGTGTTCGGGTGCGCGACGGATGTCACATCTGCGCATCGACGTCCGCATTGTCGGTATCAAAATGCTGTTGAACAGCATGAATCATCTAGGTTTCGAAAGCCTGTACATTTGGTGAGCGGCTACCCAGGGGTGCGTGGGGCCGTGTGAAACTTGCTCGAATCCGACCGCTGGGTCGGCAAGTGTGAAGGGGGAGTTGTCGGCGGTGCTCGTTGCATTGCGCGAAGTGTCGGCGTGGGGGCCGTGAAGCGGTCCGTTGCTGTAACGAACATCGACTGAAAACTCGATATGTCTGGTGTGGCTTTGTCATGCCCAGGACAGATCAGAGATGATGAATCGTTCTGGCTCATAGCGGGTGGATGAGATCGGTGCAGGCTTGTAGCGCGGAAGAGTGCGCTGGAAGCGTGTACGTAATGGTGTGGAAGAGAGGCTGTGGGCGTGAATTCGCTGGGAAACGGAAAACTGGAGAGCGGCAAGTCGGAGGTCGGCAGCTCGCCGGAAGACGGTCAGCGATCAGGCGCATTTCCACTCTCAGCGGCCCAGCTCGGCATGTGGTTCGCGCAGCATCTCGATCCTTCGGTACCCGTCAATATCGCTCAGTACGTCGAATTGCGGGGCGCGCTGCAACTGAACGTGCTTCGGGAATCATGCGCCGACGCCGGCCGTGAACTGGGTTCGGCATTCGTGCGGATCTTCGAGGTCGACGCACAGCCCTTCCAGGTCATCGACAACACCCTCGACGACTCGGTTGGTTACGTCGACGTACGCAGTGAAGCCGACCCGCACGACGCCGCAATGCGGTGGATGCGCGCAGACCGTAGCCGCCCGATCGACATGCTCGAAGACCGATTGATCTCGGCGACCATTCTGCGGCTCGGTCAGGACCGTTACTACTGGTACACCCGGGTTCACCACACGATTCTCGACGGTTTCGGAGCGTCGACCTTTGTCACGCGGGTAGCCGAGTTGTATTCCGCTCGGGTCGAAGGCCGCGAACCGACGCCGAATGAAGCTTCCGACTTGCGGGACGTGTATGAGATCGACAGCAAGTACCGTAAGTCCAACCGATTCGACACCGACCGCGAGTACTGGGCAGCAAAGATCGCCGACCTCGATGAGGTCTCGAGTCTCGCAGGCCGCAGCGCTCCGCCGGAACCGGTCAGTCGGATCGACAGTGCGGCATTGTCCAATCACGTCGAAGCGTTGCTCGCTCGCTTCCTCGAGCGGGTCGAGAATACGACGGTTGCGGGTGCTGTTGTTGCGGCCTTTGCGGCATACCTGGCGCAGATGACTGGGCGCGAGGACGTGTCGTTGTCCTTGCCCGTCTCGGGCCGAACCACCGCAGTGCTTCGGCGATCCGGCGGAATGGTCTCCAACGTCGTGCCGTTGCGACTGAAGATCACGGCCGAGACGACGGTGCAAGAACTCCTCGACAGCGTCGGCAGCGAGATGTCGGGCGCCTTGCGTCACCAGCGCTATCGCCACGAGGACATGGTCCGTGACGGTTCCGGCCCCGGTCAGGGCGGATTCTTCGGCCCGTGGATCAACATCATGATGTTTTCCACGGAACTTGCTTTCGGTCCTCTGGTGGGCGAATTGCACATTCTGTCAACGGGTTTGATTGAAGACCTCGGTGTCAACCTGTACCAGAGTGTGGGTGAGTCGCGGACTCACATCGACTTCGAATCGAATCCGAATCTTTACTCCGCTGCGGAAGCCGAACGTAATCATTCGCGGTTCGTGGAGTTCCTCGAAAAGTTCATCTCCGCCGAAACCAGTCGCCGAGTCTGGGACTTGTCCGTTGCGTCCGACGAGGAACGTAAGAGGGTTGCCCTCTGGAATCGCACCGGCTATCACGTTCTCTCCCAGTCTATTACCGATCCCTTTGAACGTCAGGTCGGCAAGACTCCCGACTCGACTGCGCTGATCTTCGAGGGGAATTCACTTACCTACGCGGAGTTCGACGCCCAGGTCAACGGGCTGGCACGCAAACTGATCGCCATGGGTGTAGGTCCGGAATCGCTTGTCGGCCTGGCAATTCGACGCTCTCTGGACCTGATGGTGGGCATGTACGCCATCGCGAAGGCCGGCGGAGCCTGGGTGCCGGTCGACCCTGATCACCCGGCAGATCGAACCGCGTACATCCTCGATTCCGCTCGACCGGTGTGTGTCTTGACCACTGCCCGGGATGCGGTCGACTTCCCGCTCGGAACCAGAGTCCTCGAGATCGACGGATTTACCGAAGCCGAACTCGACACCCGCCCCGTCGTCGATGCGGATCGTCTTGCACCACTGCGGTATTCGAACACCGCGTACGTCATCTACACGTCAGGTTCGACGGGACGCCCCAAGGGCGTGGCCGTCACTCACGCGGCAATCAACAATCAACTTCAGTGGATGAATGCCGAGTACCAACTCGGCGTTTCCGACGTCTACCTGCAGAAGACGGCCACGACATTCGACGTCTCCCTGTGGGGATTCTTCATGCCGCTCCGCGTCGGTGCGACTCTTGTGATCGCGACGCCGGACGGCCATCGCGACCCGATGTACGTCGCGAGCAAGATTGCCGAACATCGCGTCACCATTACGGACTTCGTGCCGTCGATGCTCACGCTGTTCACTGCCAATGCCCCTGCCGGATCGTGTGATTCACTGCGCCACGTCTTTGTCATCGGTGAAGCGCTCCCGCCGGAAACAGCCGTTGCATTCCGTGAACTGTGTGGTGCGCGTCTGCACAACCTGTACGGACCCACCGAAGCCGCAGTGTCCGTGACGTACTACGAAGCGTGTGCTGCAGATACCACGTCGGTTCCGATCGGGTTGCCGCAGTGGAATACTCAAGCCTACGTCCTCGATGCGCACGTACGCCCCACCCCGATCGGGCAACCGGGCGAACTTTACCTCGCAGGTATCCAGTTGGCTCGCGGATACGTCGGTCGACCCGACCTCAGTTCCGATCGTTTCGTGGCAAACCCCTACGGCCCGGCCGGTGAACGTATGTACCGCACCGGAGACCTCGTGCGGCGGCGTGAGGACGGCAACCTCGACTACATCGGGCGTACCGACTTCCAGGTCAAATTCCGCGGTCAGCGAATCGAACTCGGCGAGATCGAGACCGTGTTGCTCGCGCATCCGGATGTCTCGCAAGCCGTGGTCCTGGTGACGCAGACACCGACGGGCGACCAGCTGGTCGGCTACATCGTTCCCAGCCCACGGCGCAGTATCGAATCTTCAGTACTCAGTGAATTCGCAGGCCGAAGCCTGCCGTCGTACATGGTTCCGGCTGCGCTGATGATTCTGGAAGCGCTGCCGCTCAACACGAGTGGAAAGCTGGATCGGGCCGCGTTGCCCTACCCGGTGTTCGAAAGCGCCAAGCAGTACCGCGAACCGCGCACCGAGGCCGAGCGGGTCGTTGTCGACGTCTTCGCAGACGTTCTCGGCGTCGAACGGGTCGGCATCGACGACGACTTCTTCGAGCTCGGTGGAAACTCGCTCGTTGCAACACAACTGGTGACCCGCGTCGGGTCAGCACTGGGCGTTCAGCTCGGAGTCCGCGAACTCTTCGAATCGACCACGGTGGCCGCTCTCGCTGCCCGGGCGGAATCGGTGGCGGGGAGTGCCAAATCGGTTGCACCGCTGACTGCGAAACCGCGCCCTGACGTGATTCCGCTGTCGTTGGCGCAGCAGCGCATGTGGTTCATCAATCGTTTGGACCCGTCGACGCCTGCCTACAACCTTCCTTTCACCGTTCGGTTGACGGGATCCGTCGATCCGGCAGCGCTGCAGGCGGCTGTCATGGATCTGCTTGCGCGCCATGAGTCATTGCGTACCGTTTATCCCGACGTGGATGGCACTGCGCAACAGGTCATTCTGCCGATTGAGCGCGCTGTCGTGGAGTTGAATCCGACCAAGATACGCAATTCGAATCTTGATGCTGCACTGGTCGCCATCGCCGCGCGCGGTTTCGACGTGACACTGGAGATTCCGGTGCGGGTCGCATTGTTCGAAGTGTCGTCGACGGACTTCGTGCTCGTGATGGTTCTGCATCACATCGCAGCAGATGGACTGTCATTCCGGCCCCTGGCCCGCGATCTTCTTGTCGCCTATTCGGCGCGAAACGAGAATTCCGTGCCGGCCTGGATGCCGTTGCCGATTCAGTACGCGGACTACGCGTTGTGGCAGCGCGAGGCGTTGGGTTCCGAGCACGATCCACGCTCCGAGTCTGCTCGCCAAATCAGCTACTGGCGGACTGCTCTGTCCGGTCTGCCAGACCAACTGGACTTGCCGACAGACCGACTGCGTCCAGCCGTCGCGTCGAATCATGGTGCAAAGCACCATTTCCGGATCAGTGAGCGAACAACACGCAAGCTCAACGAGTTGGCGCGTTCGAATAACGCATCGCTGTTCATGGTGTTGCAGGCGGCCTATGCGGCGTTGCTCAGCCGTATCAGTGGGACAACAGACATTGCGATCGGTGCCCCGATCGGCGGACGTGGTGATCAAGCGCTCAACGACGTGATCGGTATGTTCGTCAACACCCTGGTACTTCGCACCACGGTTGATCTCGACGAGCCCTTCGTCGATCTCATTCAGCGAGTTCGTGATTCGGGTCTAGCTGCATATGCGCACGCCGATGTTCCTTTCGAGCGACTCGTCGAGGCACTCAACCCCCCACGTTCTCGTGCCCGCCACCCGTTGTTCCAGGTTGCATTGACCGCCGAGATCAGTGCCAAACGCGAACTCGAGTTCTCGGGTGTGAAAGCGGTGGCCGCAGAACTCGAGGTGCCGATCGCGAAGTTCGACATGGAGTTGATGATCTCCGAGGGAAACGACGGGGCAGACGGATTCGACGGTCTGGAGGCGACTCTCACATACGCGACTGATTTGTTCGACGCGTCGAGCATGGAGAAGTTCGCGAACCGCTTGGTGCGCATCGTGAATGCAGTAGTGGAAGATTCGGCCATCAAGGTCGGAGATATCGCGGTGTTCGGCAAGGACGAAGCGTCGCAGGTGCTCGACTGGTCGGTCGGTTCACGAACTGCAGCCCCCAGCTCGTCCATTCTGTCTGCGTTCTATCGGAGCGTCGACTCCGACCCGTCCGCCGTCGCAGTATCGGATCAGACACGAGTGCTGACCTACGAAGAGTTGGACAGCCGGTCGACCGTACTCGCCCGGCGTTTGGAGACTGCCGGCGTCGGCGTCGGTGACGTCGTTGCTTTGACGGTCACTCGGTCGTGGCAATGGGTCGTGGCAATGTTGGGTGTTTGGAAGGTCGGAGCTGCCTACGCTCCTATCGATCCGAGCTTTCCTCATGAGCGTATTCAGTCCATTCTCGAAGACACCGATGCGTCGTGTGTGGTGAGTGCGCAGGCCGTCGATCTGAGCATCCCTGTGCTCGTTGTGGAATCCGAGGATTTCACGGACGGCGCCGTGATCCGTCCGATCGACCCGTGGGTTGGTGCGAGGGCGAAAGATCATCTCGGATACGTGATTTCGACCTCCGGCTCGACGGGTCGTCCGAAGCCGACGATGGTACCCATGGGCGGCATCGAGAACACCGTCACGTGGTACCGTTCCGAGCTCCGGGAAGCCGGGCCGATTCTTGTTGCGTCTTCGCCGAGTTTCGACCTGACACAGAAAAACGTGTGGGCAGCGCTGGCCAATGGAGTGCCGCTCCATCTGAGTGGAGCCGGCTTCGATCCTCAGGAGATTCTGGCGACCATCGAGGCCGGTGGCGTTCGTGTAGCGAATATGTCGCCGAGTGCTTTCATCGCGCTTTCGGATGCGGACCTCGACGGAGTGTTGTCGCAATTGGATGTTGCGTTCCTCGGTGGTGAACCCATCCAGATCTCCCGGTTGGCGCATCTCATGCGCGACGGTGTCCGGATCGTCAACAGCTACGGACCGACCGAGGCTTCCGACGTTGTTTCGGCTCTTGCGGCGACCTCCGAACACACCAGTGGTGTCCCGATCGGAACGCCGATTCCGAACATCGACTTGTTCGTACTCGACACCCGGTTGCATGCCGTTCCGGCAGGAATGATCGGCGAACTCTATGTGTCGGGCGTCGGTGTCGGGCGTGGCTACGGTGGTCGATTCGACGTGACGGCTGAGCGATTCGTCGCCAATCCATTCGGGACCGGCGGTTCCAGGATGTACCGCACAGGCGACCTCGTTCGATGGAATGACCAGGGACAGTTGGACTACGTCGGACGTAGCGACTTCCAGGTGAAGTTGCGTGGTCTGCGTATCGAACTGGGTGAAATCGAGGCTGCCCTCGTCGCCCTCGACGCGGTAGTCCAAGCGGTTGTGTTGATGCACAGCGACGAGCGACTGGGCGATCAGCTCGTTGCGTATGTCGTGGGCGACGGTCAATCGGCGATTGACCCGGACGCACTTTCTCCGGCTATCGCGGCGACGCTGCCCGAGTACATGATCCCGTCGTCATTCATGATCGTGGATGAAATTCCGCTCACGTCCAACGGCAAGCTGGATCGTCGTGCGCTCCCAGCTCCCGTGTTCGAGGTTCGCAATTTCCGTGCACCCACCACACCGGTCGAAGAGATTGTCGCGCAGGTGATTGCGGACGTCCTCGGTGCGGAACGCGTCGGTCTCGACGACGATTTCTTTGCACTCGGTGGAAACTCGCTGATTGCCACGCAGGTCACTTCCCGGCTGGGCAAAGCCCTCGACACCTCGGTGCCGGTTCGGATGTTGTTCGACGTCTCGACCGTCGAGGCACTTGCTGCACGCCTCGAGGTTCACGCGGGCAGCGGCGGGCGCAGAGCGCTTGTCGCGCACGCTCGTCCGGCTCACATTCCGTTGTCGCTCGCGCAGCAACGCATGTGGTTCTTGAACCGATTCGACAATGATTCCGCCGCGTACAACATCACCTTTGCATTGCACCTGACCGGAACTCTCGACGTCGTCGCAATGGAACGGGCACTCGAGGACGTACTGGCCAGGCACGAGGTTCTTCGTACGGTCTATCCCGATACGGATTCCGGGCCTGTCCAGTCGGTTCTCGATGCCGCACAGATTTTCCGAGGTCTGGATGTTGTCGACGTCGACGAATCGGGTCTCGAAGACAGCATTGCCGCAGTAGGTTCCACGACGCTCGACATCACCGTTGACGCACCGATCCGCGTCCGATTGTTGACGCGCAACGACAACGAGCACGTTCTGGCGATCATGGTTCACCATATCGCAGCCGACGGTTGGTCGATGGCGCCGTTGGGTCGAGACGTCATGATCGCGTACTCCGCGCGCAAGGACGGCATTGCGCCGCAGTGGCACCCACTGCCGGTGCAGTATGCGGACTACTCGCTGTGGCAGCGTGAGGTACTCGGATCGGAGGATGATTCGGCTTCGTTGATGTCGCAGCAGATTTCGTTCTGGACCGAGACCTTGTCGGGCCTGCCCGATCAGATCGAGCTTCCCCTCGATCGTCCTCGTCCAGATGTTGCGTCGATGCGTGGTGAGCGATTCGCCTTCGAGATCTCGGCTGATGTACATGCCCGACTCGACGCCGTTGCGCGCGAGAACAATGCAACTCTGTTCATGGGGCTGCATGCTGCGCTCGCAGTGCTGCTCGCGAGACTGAGTGGAACTTCCGATATCGCCGTGGGAACGCCGGTGGCCGGTCGAGGCGACCAAGCTTTGGACGATCTTGTCGGGATGTTCGTGAATACCCTCGTATTGCGGACGGATGTCGATTCGTCCGCGCCGTTCACGGATCTGCTCCAGACCGCCAGTGATGTAGCGCTGAGCGCGTTCAGCCACGCCGACGTACCGTTCGAGCGACTGGTGGATGTCCTGTCGCCGACACGCTCGCAGGCCCGGCATCCTCTGTTCCAAGTTGTACTGTCTTTGCAGAATCTGGCGCAGACTGAGTTGGAGCTGCCTGGGCTGGCAGTCAAGGCTGTCGAAATCGACACGACAACAGCGAAGTTCGATCTCGAACTGTCGGCTACCGAGTCGATCGGCGTGCACGGAGAACTGCAGGGCATCTCGGCAGAGTTCACTTACGCAGCCGACTTGTTCGACGCAGACACCATCGAAGGCTTTGCTCAGCGTTTGATTCGCATTCTGGAATCCGTGGTGGCAAACCCGGCCGTTACTGTCGGCGACATCGAGATCCTCGACTCCGATGAACGACTGACATTGACCGATGTGCATGGTCCCGAGGGCATTTCGGGAACTCTCGCGGATATTCTCATGAACGCCACGTCCGTGAATCCTGCCGCGGAGGCCATCCGCTACGGCGACGTGACGATCACGTACCAGGACCTCGATGCACGTTCGTCCCAGTTGGCACGTGTCTTGATCGCTCAAGGCGTCGGGCCCGAAGATCGAGTGGCCATTGCTATTCCGCGATCTGCCGAGTCAGTCCTCGCGCTGTGGGCGGTGGCCAAGACGGGTGCTGCATTTGTGCCGGTCGACCCGACGTATCCGGTAGACCGCGTTGCACACATGGTCTCCGACTCCGGTGCTGCGCTTGGTCTCACGACAAGCAGATTCGCGTCGACGCTTCCGGCCGCGACAACCTGGATAGCACTCGACGAAGCCGAATTCGAGGAAACCCTCGCCGCGCAGCCCGCGACTTCGATCGGTGTTCTGGAATTGCGCGCGCCGATTCGCGAGCAGAATGCTGCCTACGTCATCTACACCTCCGGCACCACCGGGCTTCCCAAGGGTGTAGTCGTAGACAACGCCGGTGTGGCGAACTTCTGTGCAGAGCAGGTCGAACGTTACGAGTTGAGCGCTGACGCCCGGACTCTGCACTTCGCGTCTCCGAGCTTCGACGCGTCGGTGTTGGAACTGTTGATGGCTTTCGGTGCCGCATCGACCATGGTGATTGCGCCGACGAGTGTCTACGGCGGGGCCGAACTGGCGCAGATCCTGCAGTTGCACTCTGTCACTCACGCATTCATCACACCGGCAGCATTGGCCTCCGTGGACCCTGCTGGCCTGGACGCACTGAGGGTTGTTGTTGTCGGCGGTGAAGCCAGTTCCCGGGGACTGGTGTCCAAGTGGGCTGTGCCGCTGCCGGATGGTTCGGTACGCGGGTTCTTCAACGCCTACGGCCCCACCGAATCTACCGTTGCCAGCAATATCAGTGACACGCTGACCGCGTTCGATCGCATGAACATCGGTGGACCTGTCCGTGGAATGTCTGCGCGCATCCTCGACGACCGTATGCAGCCGGTACCGGTCGGGGTTGCCGGCGAGCTTTACGTATCGGGCATTCAGGTCGCTCGGGGATACCTGGGGCAGTCGGGACTGACATCCGGCCGATTTGTCGCCGACCCCTTCGGTGGCTCCGGCGATCGCCTCTACCGCACCGGTGACATCGTCCGGTGGATCGACGGTCGCACCGTGGAATACGTGGGCCGCAGCGACTTCCAGGTGAAGATTCGCGGATTCCGCATCGAACTTGGCGAAATCGAAGCAGCGTTGTCTCGTTGTGAGGGTGTCGCACAGGCGGTAGTCCTGGTCCGTGCCGATGAAGAATTCGGTGATCGACTGGTCGGCTACGTGGTATCGGAAGCCGGATCCGTAGTCGATCCGTCCGCTGTGATCGAATCCGTCTCGAAGTTCCTCACCGGCTACATGGTGCCGGACGCCGTCCTCGTTCTCGATTCCATTCCTTTGACCACCGCCGGTAAGACCGACACCAAGGCGCTGCCGGCCCCGGCATTCGAGGCCAAGACTTACGCAGCGCCGGTCACTGCTAGCGAATCCACTGTTGCGCAGGTGTTCTCCGAGGTGCTCGGTGTTTCACCGGTGGGCCGCGACGACGACTTCTTCGACCTCGGTGGCAACTCGTTGGTCGCTACTCGAGTTGCAGCCAGGTTGAGTAACGCCCTCGATACCACTGTCCCCGTCCGCGCGTTGTTCGAGGCCTCGACGGTTGCGACATTGGCGGCTCGGCTCGAGGTTCACGCAGGGTCGGGTGCTTTGGCGGCGCTGGTTCCGCAGACGCGTCCCGCACGAATTCCGTTGTCGTTGGCGCAGCAGCGCATGTGGTTCCTCAATCGTTTCGAACCAGAATCTGCCGTCAACAACATTCCGATTGCAATCCGGATCGCCGGTGCGCTCGACGTGGATGCCCTGAGCCAGGCGATTCGCGACGTGATCGGGCGCCACGAAGTGCTGCGCACCGTGTACCCGGACATCGACGGTGTCGGGTACCAGGAGATCCTGCCGGCAGATGTAGCTCTCGAGCTGGTTCCGACGGCGCTGACAGCCGCTGAACTGCCCGAAGCAGTGGAGGCATTGGCGACAACACCCTTCGACGTGACGGCCGAGATTCCGTTGCGCGCAGCGCTGTATCGAGTTGATTCAGCGGATTACGTACTGATGTTCGTGGTCCACCACATCTCCACCGACGGTTTCTCGATGGGACCGCTTACCCGCGACGTCATGGTCGCGTATGAGGCACGTACCCGTCACAGCGTTCCGGAGTGGGCGCCGTTGCCGGTGCAGTACGCGGATTACACGCTGTGGCAGCGCAGCGTTCTCGGTTCGGAGGACGATTCCGAATCGATCATCGCGAAGCAGATCGCGTTCTGGTCTGCAGCGCTTGCTGATCTGCCCTCGCAGTTGGATCTGCCGAGTGATCGCACCCGCCCCGAGGTTGCATCAGGACATGGCGCCACTGTGTCCTTCGACCTCGACGTTGACCTGCACGACGCAATCAACGAGCTTGCACTGCAATCCAACTCCACACCGTTCATGGTCGTGCACTCGGCGTTGGCCGTACTGCTGTCACGATTGACGGCGACGACGGATATCGCGATCGGAACTCCGATTGCCGGTCGCGGAGACGCGCAGCTCGACAATCTGATCGGCATGTTCGTCAACACGTTGGTGCTGCGTACCGAGGTCGATCCGTCGATGTCATTCGTGGAATTGCTGGCTTCGACACGTGAAGTGGATCTGCAGGCTTTCGCGCACGCGGATGTTCCGTTCGAGCGCCTCGTCGAGGCCCTCGATCCGGTGCGCTCGCGCGCGCACCATCCGCTATTCCAGATGGCGTTGACCTTCCAGAATCTGGAGCAGACCACTCTGCAACTCAGTGATGTCGCAATCACTATCGAAAATGCAGACTTGGCGTTGGCCAAGTTCGATCTCCAGCTGACCATCACAGAAAGAACAAACGAATCCGGCTCTGCTGCCGGTATTTCGGCGTCCTTGACATATGCGACAGATCTGTTCGACGAATCCACCGTGACGTCGTTCGCTGATCGGTTCGCCTCGATCTTGCGTGTGGTTTCTGCCGATCCGAGTGTGGCTGTCGGTGATGTGGATGTCCTGGCTGCGGGTGAACTGGATCGGGTGCTCTCGTGGAGCGGTGTCGGTGTTGATTCCGGTGTTTCGTCGACGTTGCCGGCGTGGTTCGAGGGTGCGGTGGCG
>NZ_JASHKR010000219.1 GCF_030056815.1 Rhodococcus sp. IEGM 1379 | reverse complement strand
TATTCTGGGGCTGATCAGTTATCGTCGGCGATGCGTTGACCTGTTGAGACCAAGACCGTTACTGGGGCACCGAAAGGTGAGACCACTAACGGATTAGAGATATCACTGTCCGCCGCCGACACTCGGTATCTGGGCTGTGATCGAACGAGGTGTCAACCGCTTCTGGTCGGAGCCATCAGGATTCATCGACGCAAGCTCTACACGATTAGCTGTGGAAATATCGACAACCAAATCCCCCGACAGTGTCGTTGCTCTGTTGTAGAGAA
>NZ_JASHKR010000166.1 GCF_030056815.1 Rhodococcus sp. IEGM 1379 | reverse complement strand
GGCGCCGGACTGTCCGCGCTTCGAGCGAGCACCGGGACGCTCGAGCAGCGCGTACGAAATGCAATCGCGTCGTTCGTCACGATCCTTACGGACGATCCACGCAAGGGGCGTGTCGCGATGATCGAATCCGCTGCGTTCGAACCGCTCCGCACTCATCGACGCGCAGCACTGCGGGGCTTTGCTCAGATGGTGGCGGATGAAGCCACACGCATGTACGGAGACCGAGCGTGGCCACCACATCAGGGTGAGATCAACGGACTACTGTTCGTGGGCGGTTTGGCCGAGCTGGTCACTGCATGGTTGAACGAGGAGATCGCTCTTACGCCTGAGGAGATCGTCGAGGCGGCAACATTCCAATTCACATCCACCACACATCGTTGAGCAGTCGTCAATCTGTGATGGCCCGTCGCACCAGATGCCCGGCCGCAGGCGCAATACTTGTCGGCATGAGTGAACGCGCAGACATCCCCGGAACCGACCCGGCACAGTTCCGGATTCATGTCGCGTCCCAGGCGATTCGACTGTTCTCAGAGAACGGGTACGAAGCCACGACAGTCGAACAGATCGCCGCTGCTGCCGGGGTATCGCGTCGTACGTTCTTCCGGCAGTTTCGTTCCAAAGAGGACGTGATCTTCGCCGATCACGAGTCCCTACTCGAGCACATAGCGGAATTCCTGTCGGCTGATTCCGCCGATCCGTGGGCGTCGGTGTGCGAGGCAGCCGGATTGGTCTTCGACTTCTTCCAGCAGAACCGCGACCTGTCGATGCGGCGGTACCGCGTCGTCCAGCATGTTCCCGCGCTGCGTGACCGCGAACTGGTCACTGGTTTTCGCTACGAACGACTCTTCGTCGATTACCTGCGCAGCGCTGTGCCTCGCGAGCCGGTACTCAAAGTCATCGGTTTTGCCGCCGCTGTCACTGCGTGCCACAACTACCTTTTGCGAAGCATGATCAAGGGCGATTCCGATGCCACCGCCGACGTACTGCGTCAAGCACTGCTTGATGTGCGTCGTACGTACGGGGTGGTACCAGGATCCAAGGAAGCCGCCCCTGCAGAGAAGTCGGTACTGGTAGTGGCATTTTCTCCGGGAACTTCCGCTGAGGAAATCAGCAGAAAAATCCACGAACAGCTCGGCTGAGACGCATCATGCTGCCGCCGACTCCTTGACCTGGCACTGAGTGCCGTGTTTGACTGACTGCATTGGCACCAGTCTGCCGACGAGCCATGCTGGTCTTGTCGGCGCCGCACGACCCACCTTCCAACTCACCTTCCAACCGAGGAGCGTTCCCATGGCAGGAAACCCGGACTTCAATCTCTTCAAGCTGAACGAAGAGCACGACGAGCTGCGGGCTGCTATCCGCGGACTCTCCGAGAAGGAAATTGCGCCCTACGCCAAGGACGTCGACGAGAACGCACGTTTCCCCGAAGAAGCACTGACCGCGCTCAACGCGTCGGGCTTCAATGCCATCCACGTCCCCGAGGCGTACGACGGCCAGGGCGCAGATTCCGTCGCGACCTGCATCGTCATCGAAGAAGTTGCCCGTGTCTGTGGATCGTCCTCCCTGATCCCCGCCGTCAACAAGCTCGGCACCATGGGCCTCATCCTCAAGGGTTCCGAGGAGCTCAAGGCCAAGGTCCTCCCGGATCTCGTCAACGGCGGCATGGCGTCGTACGCCCTCTCCGAGCGTGAGGCCGGCTCCGACGCCGCCGCCATGCGTACCCGCGCAAAGGCCGACGGCGACGACTGGATCCTCAATGGCTCCAAGTGCTGGATCACCAACGGCGGCAAGTCAACCTGGTACACCGTCATGGCTGTCACCGACCCTGACAAGGGCGCCAACGGCATCTCCTCCTTCATGGTCCACAAGGACGACGAAGGCTTCGTCGTGGGCCCCAAGGAGAAGAAGCTCGGCATCAAGGGCTCCCCCACCGCTGAGCTGTACTTCGAGAACTGCCGCATCCCCGGCGACCGCATCATCGGCGCACCGGGCACCGGCTTCAAGACGGCACTCGAGACCCTCGATCACACGCGCCCCACAATCGGTGCGCAGGCCGTCGGCCTCGCCCAGGGCGCACTCGACGCGGCACTGGCATACACCAAGGACCGCAAGCAGTTCGGCAAGTCCATCAGCGACTTCCAGGCCGTTCAGTTCATGCTCGCCGACATGGCGATGAAGGTCGAAGCCGCTCGACTCATGGTTTACACCTCCGCAGCTCGCGCAGAGCGCGGCGAAAAGAACCTCGGCTTCATCTCCGCAGCAGCCAAGTGCTTTGCGTCCGACGTTGCCATGGAGGTCACCACCGACGCAGTTCAGCTGTTCGGTGGCGCCGGCTACACAACCGATTTCCCGGTCGAGCGCATGATGCGCGACGCCAAGATCACGCAGATCTACGAAGGCACCAACCAGATCCAGCGTGTCGTGATGTCGCGCGCACTGCTTAAGTAGGGTCTACGACCCTGTGCGCCTTTTTGGTAGTTACCACTGCCAGAAAGGCGCACCGGGGCTTGCCCATCTATTGAAGGAGAATTGTGGAACTCGTAGGCGTTATCGGCGGCGGCACCATGGGTGCAGGCATCGCCGAGATTTGTGCAAAAGCCGGCAGCTCGGTGCTGGTGCTCGAAACCAAGGAAGAATTCGCTGCTGCTGCGCGCGAACGAATCTCGAAGTCGATCAACCGCGGCGTCGCCAAGGGCAAGATCACGCAGGAAGATGCAGATGCAGCTATCGCTCGCGTCCGCGTCACCCTGGACATGGAAGAGTTCGCCGATCGCGATCTGGTGATCGAAGCTGCTCCCGAGATCGAAGCCCTCAAGTACGAGATCTTCGGCAAGCTCGACAAGATCGTCAAGCCGTCCGGCATTCTGGCGACCAACACGTCGTCGATCCCCGTCATCAAGATCGCCAAGGCCACCTCACGTCCCGGCCAGGTTGTCGGTGTTCACTTCTTCAACCCAGTGCCGGTCATGCCGCTCGTGGAGATCGTGGTCAGCCTGACAACGTCCGAGGAGACCGTCCTCGCTGTCACCGATTACGCCAAGAACACGTTGCGCAAGAAGACAGTTCGTGCGGGCGACCGTTCGGGCTTCATCGTCAACGCACTGCTCATCCCGTACCTCTGCCAGGCTGTCCGGATGCTCGATTCCGGTTACGCCACAGCAGAAGACATCGACGAGGCCATGAAGGGCGGCTGCGGCTACCCGATGGGCCCGCTGACGCT
>NZ_JASHKR010000218.1 GCF_030056815.1 Rhodococcus sp. IEGM 1379 | reverse complement strand
ACACCGATCCTTGGCAACTCCGAGCGCTACCTACCGATTCGTTCGACGCGCCAAGCGGGGATCTCCCGCTGCGGCCTGACCTTGATCGCACGGAATTTGTATCCGTCCTGATCGATGACCGGCTCCCATTCGAAGTCGACCTGCTCGCCGACGTCGAGACCACGGATTCCTCCGCCGATGCTGAAACTGTCGCCCGGCTGAGCGTTGATGACTTCGTCGGGGTGTAGGGCGCTGTAGAAGGTCCAACAACCGCCCGGTGTGTCCGCA
>NZ_JASHKR010000165.1 GCF_030056815.1 Rhodococcus sp. IEGM 1379 | reverse complement strand
CTGGTTCAAGGATTTCTACGACACCATCCAAAACCTCGACGAAGCCGGATTCTGGCACTACCTCGGAGTATTCGCCATCCTGGCCGTCATCCACGTCGTAACTTCTCTGGTCACCTATCTGGTGGGGCAAACCCTCGAGATCAAGTGGCGTACCTGGCTCAACGATCAACTGACCGACGATTGGCTCGACGGCCGGGCGTACTACCGAGGAAATTTCCTGGAGAATCCGATCGACAACCCCGATCAGCGCATCCAGACGGACATCACAACATTCGTGGCGTCCTCACACACTCTGTCGATGGGCGCGGTCACGGCGATGGTGTCGATCGTGAGCTTCACCAGGATCTTGTGGGATCTCTCCGGACCGTTGACCATTCTCGGCACCGAGATCCCGCGGGCCATGATCTTCCTGGTCTACATCTACGTGCTTGTGAGCACAGCGCTCGCGTTCTGGATCGGCCGTCCGCTGATCATGCTGAACTTCATGAACGAGAAACTCGGCGCAACCTTCCGCTACGCCTTGGTACGTCTGCGCGAGTACGGCGAGAGTATTGCCTTCTATCGCGGCGAGAACGTCGAACGCCGAACGCTGGGAACGCGTTTCGCCGCCGTCATCCGCAACATGTGGGCCATCGTTTTCCGGACGCTCAAATTCAGCGGTTTCAATCTGGCTGTTGATCAGACCGCGGTCATCTTTCCCTTTCTGGTGCAGGGGTCGCGGTTGTTCAAAGGTCAGGTGACCTTCGGCGACGTCATGCAGACCGCGCAAGCCTTTGGCCAAGTACACGATTCGCTGTCGTTCTTCCGCGAGTCGTACGCAGATTTCGCGAGTTTCCGGGCCACCCTCATCCGCCTTACCGGCCTCGCCGACGCCAATCAGCGTGCCCGCAAACTACCGGTACTCGACGTCTCCGAGTCCGGGGATCAACTCGTCATCCGAAGACTCGACGTGCGCGTGCCTTCCGGTGAAACCCTGATCTCCGAACTTGACCTGACTCTGGTTTCCGGCGACGCCCTACTGGTCAAAGGTGCGTCGGGCAGCGGCAAGACCACCCTGTTACGCAGCCTCGCGCAGTTGTGGCCGTATGCGGATGGATCCGTCACGCGGCCGACCGGCGAAACCCTTTTCCTCTCACAACGCCCGTATCTCCCTCTCGGCTCGCTGCGCGCGGGGTTAGCGTATCCGGATCAGCAGACCACCGACGACGGCATGCTCCGGTTGGTCCTGGACAAGGTGCACCTCGCTCATCTGGCCGGCCGACTCGACGAGGTGGCCGATTGGACCCGGATCCTCTCACCGGGCGAACAACAGCGACTGGCGTTCGCGCGGGTTGTGTTGATCCGCCCCCGGACCGTCTTCCTCGACGAGGCAACGTCCGCGATCGACGAAGGGCTCGAATACTCGTTGTACAGAATGCTCCGCGACGAGTTGCCCGACAGCATTGTCGTCAGTGTGGGTCATCGCAGCACACTGAATATTTTTCACAATCGCCAACTCGAACTGCAGGGTTCGGGACAGTGGTCACTCACCGAACAGGTGGAGTGAGGCGGTCCCGAATCTGCAGTCGTCAGCTCTCGGCGCGAGCGGCTGCGAGCATCGATTCGATGGAGATGAACTTGGTTCGCGGGCGCCCCACGGCAGCACCGGAAGCGCGTTCTGCCTTGTCGATACGCTGCCACCCCTGGTAGTCCACCTGATCCGGCGAGCGATCCGCGAGGAGGACCGTCAGCTTCTCGGAATCAGCTTCGGGAGTTGCAAGTCGTCCACTGGCGAAATCGTCGAAGATCATCGACACAGTCTCGGCCGAGCAGTACTTGTTCGTCCCGATCACACCACTGGGGCCGCGCTTGATCCAGCCGGCGACGTAGACACCCGGTATCGGAGCTCCGGATTCCGTATCGATGACACGGCCGTTCTCGTTTGGAATGACGCCCCGTGCCTCGTCGAACGGCAGATCTGCGACCGGAGTTCCGCGGTAACCGACGGATCGTAGGACCAGTCCGGTGTCGATGGTTTCGGTTTCCGAGGTGGCCCGCGCCGAAAGCTGACCCGTCGGCGTTGCTACCAGCTCGTTTTTCACGATCCGTACCTGCTGGACAGCATCGTCGCCGAGAACCTCCACCGGCGAGGCGAGGAACCGCAGCACGATGCGCTTGCGTGCGGGGTCAGCGGTGCGCGACGCGAATTCCTGCGCTTGCTTGACCTTGAGCAGCACCGACGGTTCCGCTGCGTCACTCTCGACAAATGCGCGGCTGGCGTCGTCGAGTTCGGCCTCAGCCGGATCGACCACCACGTCGACGTCGGCCATCAGACCCAGTGCCAACAGTTCGGGGTTGGTGTAAGCGGCCTGCGCCGGACCGCGACGCCCCAGGATCACAACCTCACGAATATTGCTCTTACGCAACGCTTCCAGTGCATGGTCGGCAAGGTCAGTCTTTGCAAGCACGTCGGGATCCGTAACCAGAATGCGTGCGACGTCGAGGGCGACATTGCCGTTGCCGACGATGACGGCCCGCTCACCGGACAGATCGAACGTGCGATCCGCGTAACTCGGGTGACCGTTGTACCAGGCCACAAACTCGGTCGCGGCATGACTTCCCGGCAGATCTTCGCCGGGAATATCGAGCTTGCGGTCGCCGGCTGCACCTACCGCGTAGATCACTGCATGGTGATGCTCGAGCAGTTCGGCATGCGAGATGTGGTTTCCCACCTCGACATTGAAATGGCAATGCACGGTCTTCTTGGCGACGACGGCGCGGAACTGGTCGGTGACGCCCTTGGTGCCCGGATGGTCCGGGGCAACGCCCGCGCGAACCAATCCGTACGGAGTGGGCAGGCGATCGAACATGTCGACCTCGACGCGAGGCTTGCCGGTCAGTTCCATTGCGGCGTAACAGGCTGCCGGACCGGAGCCGACGATAGCGACCTTCAGCGTTCCCAGTTCGGCGTCGATCTTGGCCATCTTGATCGGCTCGGGCCAGTCCGGACCCATCGGATGCTTTTCGAAGTACGCCGCGTTCATCGCGAGGTACGGCGCATCAGCTTCGCTGAGTTCGTTGTCGGGGAATATGGCCTCGACCGGGCACTCGTCCACACACGCACCGCAGTCAATGCAGGTGTCGGGGTCGATGTAGAGCATTTCGGTGGTCGCGAACTGCGCTTCGTCCGGTGTCGGATGAATGCAGTTGACCGGACACACGTCAACACACGAGGCGTCGTTGCAGCACGGCTGCGTGATCACATACGCCAT
>NZ_JASHKR010000217.1 GCF_030056815.1 Rhodococcus sp. IEGM 1379 | reverse complement strand
CATGCGCACGCTCACCCCGATCCTCGATCTGATCGAGAACGGTAACCCGGGCTTCATCGACATCCCGTCGCTCGGCTATCTCGCGAACGTCAACATGGCTCCGGGTCGCCCCGGCTCGGATCTGCGTGTTCGTCAGGCAATGGCGCTGGCCATCGACCCGGAAACGCTCAACACCCGCGTCAACAACGGCAAGGGTCTGCCCGGTCAGGAAATCTTCCAGGACACTTCGCGTTGGAACAACGACGTCGCACCGATCGGTGTCGACTCGGC
>NZ_JASHKR010000088.1 GCF_030056815.1 Rhodococcus sp. IEGM 1379 | reverse complement strand
TTGTGGATGGTCCAGGCGCGAGCTTCCTTCGGACCAGCCGTCAGGTAGGTCTGCAAGCCGAGGGTGTGGAAACCGGTGCGAGCGAGCGCGTAAAGGCCGGGCTCGGTCTGACCGATGGAGTCGAGCATTTCCTGGCGGTCTTCCTCGTCGAGTTCGAGGAGTTCCTGTTCGACCTTCGCGTCGAGGAACACTGCGTCGGCCGGCGCAACGGAAGCGCGCAACTCGGCGATCTTCGCGGCGTCGGTGAGCACTGCCTCGTCGGCGTTGAAGACGTAAAGGAAGGGCTTGGTGGTCAGCAGGCTCAGCTCACGCAGAAGTGCGAAGTCGAGCTTGTCCTTGACGCTGAAGAGCGTCGTACCCGCGTTGAGGAATTCCTGAGCCTTGAGAGCCTCTTCGTACGCAGGCTTGAATTCCTTGTTCTTGCGCGCTTCCTTGTCCAGACGCGGCAGCGCCTTTTCCAAGGTCTGCATGTCCGCGATCACGAGTTCGGTCTCGATGACCTCGATGTCCGAAGCCGGATCGACCTTGCCGTCGACGTGGATGACATCGTCGTCGGCGAAGACGCGAACTACCTGGCAGATTGCGTCGGCTTCACGAATGTTGGCGAGGAACTTGTTGCCAAGACCAGCACCTTCGGAAGCGCCCTTCACGATGCCGGCGATGTCGACGAAGGACACCGTCGCAGGCAGAATGCGCTCGGAACCGAAGATCTCGGCGAGCTTCTGCAGCCGCGGATCAGGCAACTCGACCAGGCCGACGTTGGGTTCGATGGTCGCGAACGGGTAGTTCGCAGCCAACACGTCGTTGTTGGTCAGTGCATTGAAGAGGGTGGACTTGCCGACGTTGGGCAGTCCGACGATTCCGAGGGTAAGGCTCACGGTCTGTGGATTCTACGGCCTCACGGCGACGCGTGGGTCAGTCGCCCCACCCTCGCGTCGCCATGTTGGCATCAGTTGTACGTGCTGTTCACCGACGACACCGCCGCAGCGATGATGATGATGTAGAAGATGATCAATAGAACCCATCCAGCGAGAAAGATTCCCAGCGAGATCTGGCCGAGCTTCTTCACACGATCCGACGCGTACTGCGCGCCCTGATGATCACCCATCGCCCACTTGGGGTAGATGTCGTGCAGGTGGTTGAAGGCTGCGAACGCCACCGGCCAGAAGAAGATGATCGACGCGACTGCCCAGCCTGCATTCGACTTCGGCGGACCGTACTGCGGAGCCGCGTACGTCGGCGCCGCACTGTATTGCTGCGGAGCCGTGTATTGACCGCTCGAGTACTGCTCGGTACTGGGAGCCTGCGGCGCTGCGCCGTACTGGTTGTACGGCGGCGCGGCCTCGTAAGCATTCTTCGGATCTTGTGGATCTGTCATCGGTACCCCATAGATAGGTTCGAACACTGTTCCTGAGAACCTAACGGACAGTCGGGCCTAATTCTTGCGGGCGAGAGTGACAACCCAGGTCGCGTCGGCGCGCCATTGACGCAGATCCCACGTCGAGAACCTCTGCTCGACGCTCAATCCGACGGCAGCGAGGTCCGAGTCGAAGTTGTCGACGCCGTAGTCGTAGTCCGTCGCGAAACCGGTGATCAGAACGCCGCCCGGTTCGAGGTGGTCTGCCAGCCGGCGCAGGACGGTGTGCTCGGTACCGCGTGCCAGAAAGATGAATACATTTCCGGCTGCGACGACGGCGTCGAACTTCTTACCCAGATCGAGTTCCGCGAGATCACCGAGGTGCACGTCGAGTTCGGGATGCGTGAGAGCATCAGCGATCAAGACGGGATCGAGGTCGACGGATGTCACCAAGTGCCCACGCCGCGCGAGTTCGAGCCCGACGCGCCCGGTTCCACAACCTGCGTCCAGGATTCGCGAGCCCCTCCCGACTACGGCGTCGACAAACCGGGCCTCGCCATGTATATCTGCGCCCTGCTGCGCCAGATTGTCGAAACGCTCGATGTATTGGCGTGAATCGGATTCGGAACGCTCGGACTGCCATCTGGTGACGCTCATGGTTGTGATCCTAGAACTTGGCCGGTGTGTGTCGGAGTGTGCGCCTAGGCTCGCGGAGTGACTCGACTGCTGATCGTGTTCGTGATGTGGGCGCTCGGCCTCGGTGCCGCGACGCTCGGAGTGTTTGCCTCGCCAGGATGGTGGGTGATCGGAGTACTGCTGCTCGCCTTGGCCGGCGTCGGGACTTACGACGTACTGCAACGCCGACACAGCATTTTGCGGAACTACCCGATACTCGGCCATGCGCGGTTCCTCCTGGAGAAAATCCGACCCGAAATTCAGCAGTACTTCATCGAATCATCCACCGATGGAACTCCTTTCGATCGGGAGACACGCGATCTGGTGTACGAGCGCGCAAAGGGGACTCTCGCTGAAGAACCGTTCGGCACCGAACGCGACGTCAATGCCGTCGGCTACGAGTTCATGATCCATTCGCTACGGGCACACACCGCTCCGGACACAATTCCGCATGTTCGTCTGGGCGGACGTGATTGCACCAAGCCCTACGACATCGCCCTGCTCAACGTCTCGGCGATGAGCTTCGGTTCGTTGTCCGCCAACGCAATCGAAGCCCTCAATGCCGGCGCGGCACGCGGCGGATTCGCCCACGACACCGGCGAGGGCGCGATCAGCCCATACCACCGCAAGCATGGCGGCGATCTGATCTGGGAAATTGCCTCCGGCTACTTCGGTTGCCGATCCGCTGACGGCACCTTCGATCCCGAGAAGTTCGCCCAACACGCAACGTCCGATCAGGTCAAAGCCATCTCGATCAAGCTCTCGCAGGGCGCAAAGCCTGGACTCGGCGGAGTCCTGCCCGGAGCGAAGGTTTCGCACGAAATCGCTGAAACACGAGGAGTTCCCGTCGGAAAAACGGTGATATCACCACCAGCGCACACCGCATTTTCGACGCCCATCGAACTGGTCGAGTTCATTGCCACCTTGCGCCGCCTGTCCGGCGGCAAGCCGGTCGGCATGAAGCTGTGCATCGGATCGCGCCGTGAATTCCTGAGTATCTGCAAGGCCATGATCGAACGCGACATCACTCCCGACTTCATCATCGTCGACGGCTCCGAGGGCGGCACCGGAGCGGGGCCCGTCGAGTTCGAGGATCACATGGGAATGCCGCTCACCGAAGGCCTGATGCTCGTCCACAATGCCTTGGTGGGAACCGGATTACGCGACCAGGTGAAGGTGGGAGCGTCGGGCAAGGTTGCCAGTGGATCCGACGTAGTCAAACGCATCATGCAAGGCGCAGATTTCACCATGGCGGCTCGCGCAATGATGTTCGCGGTCGGCTGCATTCAAGCTCAGATGTGCCATACCAATCGCTGCCCGGTCGGGGTAACCACCCAGGACCCGGCACGCACACGCGCACTTGACGTTCCGGACAAAACCGAGCGGGTGTACCGATTCCAGAAGGCGACAGTCGCAAGCGCGAGTCAGATGATCGCGTCCATGGGACTCGACTCCTTCGACGAACTGCAACCGTCAATGCTCAACCGCCGCGTCGACGGCCTGACAACATGCACGTACGCCGAACTCTTCGAATGGCTGATGCCGGCCGAACTTCTCGAGTCTCCACCACAGAGTTGGCTCACCGATTGGATCGATGCCGACGCTGACCGTTTTTGATACTGCGGATGCCCACTCCGAGTCTTACAGTGACAAGTGCCCCACAGTGATGCAGGACACACATGTGCGACTGGACGGAGTTCGTCGATGAGTCTGAAAGCAGCACCCGAGCCGGATATCGAGTACCTGAAAACAGATCCTGACCTGCCACCCGTCGGCGTAGTAGATCGCACCCCCATTTCACCGACCGCACGTGTCGTATTCCTGATACTCGGACTGGTGGGCGGCGTTTCCTGGTACGTGATCGCGATTGTGCGCGGCGAGCACATCAGCGCCGTCTGGTTCGTATTGGCCGCGATCTGCACCTACCTCATCGCGTATCGGTTCTATGCCCGGTTGATCGAACGCAAAATCGTCAAGCCTCGCGACGACATCGCTACCCCCGCCGAGATCATGGAAAACGGCACGGACTACATGCCGACCGACCGACGAGTTCTGTTCGGCCATCACTTCGCTGCAATTGCGGGCGCCGGCCCACTGGTCGGCCCAGTCCTCGCGGCTCAAATGGGCTACCTCCCCGGAACACTGTGGATCATCATCGGCGTCGTATTTGCCGGGGCCGTGCAAGATTTTCTGGTTCTGTGGATCTCGTCGAAGAGGCGCGGACGCAGTCTCGGTCAGATGGCCCGCGAAGAACTGGGCCTTGTCGGTGGCGTCGCCGCCTTGATCGGCGTCTTCGTCATCATGATCATCCTCATCGCGGTGCTCGGACTTGTTGTTGTCAACGCGCTAGCCGAAAGCCCCTGGGGTATCTTCTCCATCGCCTTGACCATCCCGATTGCCCTGTTCATGGGCGTTTACCTCCGCTACCTGCGTCCCGGAAAAGTATCGGAAGTTTCCTTGATCGGCGTTGTCCTGCTGCTCTTCGCCATCATTTCGGGCGGCTGGGTCGCCGATACCGAGTGGGGCGTCAACTGGTTCACGTTTTCCCCGGTAGTCATCGCCTGGATGCTGATCGCGTACGGATTCGCCGCGTCGGTCCTACCCGTCTGGTTGCTCCTCGCGCCGCGCGACTACCTGTCGACGTTCATGAAGGTCGGCACGATTGCACTGCTGGCCATCGGAATTCTTGTCGCCCGTCCTCTCCTGAACATGCCTGCGGTAACTCCCTTTGCGACGGAAGGAAACGGTCCGGCCTTCGCAGGTTCACTGTTCCCGTTCCTGTTCATCACCATCGCCTGCGGAGCGCTGTCCGGCTTTCACGCACTCATCGCGTCGGGAACCACTCCCAAGCTGTTGGAGAAGGAAAGCCAGACGAAGATGATCGGATACGGGGGCATGCTCACCGAATCCTTCGTGGCGATCATGGCTCTTGTCACCGCCTGCATTCTTGATCAGCATCTGTACTTCGCCCTCAATGCTCCGGCTGCACTGACGGGCGGAACACCGGAAACCGCAGCCGATTACGTCAACAGTCTCAACCTTTCGAGCGGTCCCATATTTCCCGACGTCCTGAGCCAGGCGGCCGCGGATGTGGGTGAACACTCCATCATCTCGCGGACCGGCGGCGCACCGACTCTTGCTTTGGGTATGTCCCAAGTCCTCAGCGATGTCTTCGGCGGTTCCTCACTCAAATCGTTCTGGTACCACTTCGCGATCATGTTCGAGGCCTTGTTCATTCTCACGACGATCGACGCCGGCACCCGCGTCGCCCGATTCATGCTCTCGGATTCACTCGGCAACTTCGGCGGTGCCGCCAAAAAGTTCAAGGACCCGTCGTGGCGCATCGGCGCGTGGCTCTGTTCCTTGATCGTCGTTGCTGCCTGGGGTGCGATCCTGCTGATGGGAGTTACCGATCCGCTCGGCGGCATCAACACGCTTTTCCCGCTGTTCGGCATCGCCAACCAACTTCTCGCGGCAATGGCCCTGACCGTCGTACTGACGATCGTCATGAAGAAAGGCTTGTTCACATGGGCGTGGATTCCAGGCGTGCCGTTGTTCTGGGATCTGTTGGTGACAATGACGGCGTCGTGGCAGAAAATCTTCTCGTCGAACACGTCCATCGGCTACTGGGCGCAACACAATGCATTCAAGGATGCGAAAGAAGCGGGAAAGACCTCGTTCGGATCCGCCAAGACACCTGAAGCCATCGACGCCGTCATTCGAAACACGTTCATTCAGGGAACACTGTCGATCACGTTCGCTGTCCTCGTACTCATCGTCGTAATCGCCGGACTCGTCGTGTGTCTCAAGGCTTTCCGCGCTGGCGGCTTACCCACAACCGAATCGCCGGAGGAGCCGTCCAAGATATTCGGTCCGGCCGGATTCCTCACTACCCCGGCCGAAAAAACAGTGCAGAAAGAGTGGGACGAACTGATCAAGGCCGGCAAGGTGAGGGCGCCCGGCGCAGCACACGGAGGTGGTCACTGACCATGGCAAACAAGATCGTTGCGGGGTTACGCGGTGTCCTGTGGTGGGTTCGCTCGGTGATGGGCGATTTGGACTACGCACGATACGTCGAGCACACGCGCCGCCACCACACTGATGCTCAGGTCATGAGCGAACGAGAATTCTGGCGTCAACGTCACGCAGCAGCGGACACCAACCCGGGCGCCCGCTGCTGCTGACCACATCCCTTCTTATGACACGGTTCAGGGGCAGGCGGCCTTCGCCAATTCGTAAATGTGGCCTGCCTGTTCCTGAGTCGGAACCGTGCCGTTGTTCTCAGCGAGCGTGATGATCTCCTTCTCCACAGCCTCCTTGTCGGTCCCCTTCGCGACTTCAGTGCAGGTCGTCGTCAGGATCTTTTCGATGTCCGCGTCATCACGATCGGCCGCCAACGGCGCATACGCGCCTCGAAAAGTCGCAACGAACAGAGCGGACTTGCCCTGATCGATTGCAGTACCGGCTGACTGCTTTGCGCTCTCCAAAGCTTGCTGTCCACTGGTCAGAGCGTTGCTGACCTGGTTCTGGGCGTCGTTCTTGCTCTCGGTACTGCATGCACCCAGTCCGAGAACAACAATTGCGGCTGCCATAACTGCTGCTGCGATTTTCATAACAGAAATGCTAGTCGCGTACCGGTGTCACAAGTACAGAAAGGCATGTCGCAATCGTGTCTGCCTGCGCAACTTCTCCCAGTCGATACGATCAGTCGAGCGAGATCAGCGGATTCACATCGGCAAGGAGAACCCTGCGCCGACCGAAAGGACGATCAGTGAGCGAGCAAGACAACGCGGCAACCGGGCCGACTCCCACGCGAAAGCGTGACCGTGGCGAAATTATCGGGCAAGGCGGTATGTGGCTGGCCAAATGGTCGCTGGTACTGGCCGCGATTGCATTAGGTGCATGGATCTTCGGCTGGATGATCGCAAGGCTCTGGGTGATCATCTTGCCCATCGCCCTGGCCATTGTGCTGGCGACGGTCATGTGGCCACCCACGCGCGGAATGATCAAACGGGGTATGCCCGCAGCAGCAGCGGCCGGCATTACCTTGGTTCTCTCCATCGGCGTACTCGCGGGTGTGATCGCCGGAATCGTTCCTTCGGTGGTCAGCCAGGCCCCTGAACTCGCGAACAAGACAACCCAAGGCATCAACCAAGTTCAGGACTGGCTACAAGGCCCACCCCTGAACTTGCAGGACGATCAGATCGACAATGCCGTCCACTCGGTCATCGCGAAGGTCCAGGAAAGTGGAACAGCGATTGCCTCCGGCGTATTCAGTGGAGTGAGTACCGCGAGTTCACTCCTCGTGACACTTGGCCTCGTGCTGATCTTGTCGTTCTTCTTCATCAAGGACGGCCCCCGCTTCATCCCGTGGCTGCATTCGGTTACCGGCGGAAAAGCCGGGCGACACCTCGAAGAGGTCCTCATCCGGATGTGGGACACCCTCGGAGGATTCATCCGTACGCAGGCTCTGGTGAGTCTGATCGACGCTGTGTTCATCGGGGCCGGTCTGTTGATTCTCGGAGTCCCCTTGGCGCCGGTATTGGCGATTCTCACGTTCATCGGTGGCTTCATCCCGATCGTCGGCGCATTTGTCGCCGGAGCACTGGCAGTTCTGGTTGCCTTGGTGGCCAACGGATTCACCACAGCCATGATCGTGCTCGTCCTCATCTTGCTGGTGCAGCAGATCGAAGGCAACGTTCTGCAGCCGGTTTTGCAGAGCAAGTCCATGAAACTGCATGCGGTGATTGTTCTACTCGCCGTTGCCGCCGGCAGTTCCCTCTACGGAATTGTGGGCGCATTCCTGGCAGTACCCGTCGCAGCCGTCACCGCAGTGGTGATCCGCTACATCGGCGAGCAGATCGATGAACGGGCCATCGACAACGAACCGCTGCCCGCGAGCGATACCTCGGACATCGTCAGGGATGAGACCGACGCACTTCCGGAGGGCCATAAGGCCTGATCAGCCGGCGATCACTTTCACCGAGGAGCCTGCACGTCCCCGAATGACGTGTAGGCGACTCGGGATCCGCTGACGCATCTCGTCGACGTGGCTCACAATTCCGACGACTCGTCCGCCATCACGAAGCTCGTCCAAGACACCCATCACCGAATCGAGGGTGTCCGCGTCGAGCGTGCCGAATCCCTCGTCGATGAACATGGTGTCCAGAACAACTCCACCCGATTCTGCGGCCACGACATCGGCAAGACCCAACGCCAAAGACAGTGAAGCCAAGAAAGACTCACCACCGGAGAGCGTCTTCGCCGACCGTACGACGCCGGTGAAATCGTCGCGGATGTCGAGCCCCAGGCCACCTCGGCGACCTCGTGATCCAGCTTCGTCACTGTGCACGAACTCGTAGCGTCCACCGGACATCCGTTGCAGGCGAACCGAAGCCGACAACGCAACTTCCTCGAGCCTCGACGCGAGCACGTACGACCGCAAAGACATCTTCCGGTTGTTCTGCCCCTTGCCGGCGATCACGTCGGCGATCGCCGCCAATTCGTCGTGAAGCGCCCGGTGCGGCGCTACTGCCTCGTAGGCCTTCTCGAGTTGAGCGGTAAACCGTTCAAGGTCGGCAACACGGTTCTCAGCCAAAGACGCTGCGGCCACAGCCGTATCGACAGCCTCGCTACGTTCGGATGCAATCTGCTTAGGTCCGTCGACATCCACAGTTGTAACGTCCTGCACCGCAGCGACGTCGGGGTCGTCCAAGACTGTGCGTGCGGCAACCTCGCGGTCGCGAGCCTTGCCGACCTCTGCTTCCATGGCGGCGATCCGTGCGGGAGTTCGGACAGCGGCGAGCGCCGACGGAACAGTGTCGAAGCCTGCTGCCGCCGCTGCATCGGCCAGTTTGGCCGACAGTTCGACAGCGCGAGTCTGCGCCCTCATCGCATCTTCCCGGGCGTCCGACGCCGCCGAAGCCGCCGACGCCAGTGCCTCGAATCGAGCTCGCCGGGCAGCAACGCTCGAATCCTCGCCGGCGGCAGTAACAATCGCGGCGCGAATGTTCTGGGCACGAATCGTGAGTGCGGAGATTCGCTCGGCAACTGTCGCCGATTCTGTCGAAACCGATGCAGATTCCTGCTCGAGTTCGGTGTCGCGACCGTTCAGCACAGCCAAGCGCGAAACCAACTCCCCCACCTGACTGGCCTTGGACTTCGCGGTATCCAGTGCTGACTGCGCCTCGGCACGCAGTCGATCGAGCTCCTCGAGATCACCCTCGCCGCCGCGAGCGTTCAGTCGGTCGATCTCCAACGCAAGCGCGCTCTCCTGCTCCAAAACTGCGCTCAACGCCGATTCTGCTGCGCGTTCGCGGACTGCTGCCGTCTCGACATCTGCCTCGGTCGCACTGTCGTTTGCGGGTTGAGCGAGAGCCGGATGCTCCGGCGAACCGCACACCTGGCAGGCGTCGCCGGGTTGGAGCGAACTTGCCAACTCTGCGGCCATACCCTCGATGCGCGTCTGCACACGATCAAGCCAACGGCCACGCGCTTCCTGATGGACCTCACGTGCGTCGAGCACCTTGACGCGGACCGCCTCGGCTTGCTTACGCACGACGCGCAGTTCATGTGCCGCCATCGCTGAATCCGTTGCCGCGGCACGTGCCAATTCGAGTCCGGACAACGATGCTTCAGCTCGCTGTGCAACATCGAGTTCAGTTGCGACAGCGCGTAACTGATCGGGCAACTGAGCCCGCTCACGCACAATCTCCTCGGTCCGTACAGTCAACGCCGCGCGTCTCACTGACAGCGTGCGAGTCTCCGACTCCGCTGCATCGGCGTTGCGTGATTCTTCGACTACGGAGTCGAGCCGAACGATCTCGTCTCGCCACACTCGAACCTGGGCCAGTACCTGCTCACGCTCATCCTCCAGCGGCGGCCACACTCCACCACCGAATAGGTCTGGACCACCTCGTACCGAATATTTCGACACTGCGCTCTCGACTACGACGAGAGCCGACGCCACCGCCGCCTGCGCCGATTCCGCGTCTTGGGCAATAGCGGCCACGGGCTGCGCCAATTTTGCGGTTGCGAGTTCTCCGGCAACCAATGCCAGATCTGCGGCGCCAGCGTTCAATGCATTGAGATCCAGGAGTGCCCGGTCTCGCCGACGCACCAGGTCTGCAGTTCGCTCCGCAACGTGCAGATTCTGATTCGCTTGCTTGGCAGCGGCTTTCGCGCTCTCCATCTCGACGACGGTTGCGTCGCGGCCGTCCCGTGACTCTTCGAGGAGTTTGCGTGACCATTCGAGAGGATGCGCCTCGGCACCCACTTCGAGGCCCGCCGCCGTCTCGACCCGGGCGAGCAACAAGGAAACTGCCTGCTCTTTGTTTGCCAGTGCGGTGGTGCTGGCCTTCTTCTTCTCGTCGAACCACGCCTCCACCGACACAAATTTCTTTGTGTCGAAGAGCCGTTCGAGGAGTTTGCCGCGCTCGTCGTTCTCCGCGCGCAGAAACTTGGCGAACTCCCCCTGCGGAAGCAGGACCACCTGGAAGAATTGATCGGCACTCATTCCCATCAGACGATTGACCTCGTCGCCGATATCGGGAATGCGGGAAAGGTTCTCGCCGCGGCCGTCCAACCACACCAGAGTAGCCTTGGCATTTTCGACGATCGATCCACTGCCACGCTTTTTCGGACGCGAAAACTCTGGACTACGAACAAGTTTCAGGCGCCGGCCACTGATGGTCACCTCGAGTGACACCTGCGGCACCGAGCCGGCCGGCGCATGATCGGAGAGCAGACGCTTGCCTTCATTTCGGGCACCGGGCACCCTGCCGTACAGAGCGAACGCCACGGCGTCGAGAACCGTGGTCTTGCCGGCGCCGGTATCTCCGTGGAGAAGGAACAGGCCGTCGGCCCCCAGTTTGTCGAAGTCGACCTCGATGGTGCCGGCAAACGGACCGAACGCGGTGACCTCGAGTTTGTGGAGCCTCATGCCGTCACACCCAACTCTGCTGTCGCTTCCTCGGCGCGCTCTGCCATGCTCAAAGCAGCTTCCATCAGCTTGATCTCGCTCTCACTGGGATCGCTCCGAACAGCCGTGACAAAGCCCTGGGCAATCTCCATGTCACTGCGCCCACGGACTGCATCACGGTATTTGAGTTCCGAATTGTCTTCGGGCCGCTGCCATTCGAGATGAACGGCAAAAGGAAAACGCCCCTGCAGCAGCCGCATGGCGTCAATCGGCCGCACCGGATCTGTCAGCAGCGCCGAAACGTAGCAATCCTCAGCATCGGCAAGATCGGCGGAACTGAGCAGCGTTTCCAGAGTGCCCGTCAATTGGCGCAATCCACGAACCGAAGGAAGCTCGAGACGCTGGACCGACACGAGCCCCGACGCGTCGAGCTCGATCAACAACGTGGCCTTGCCATGACTGCGTTCACCGAACGAGTACGGCAACGGCGAACCCGAATACCAGACGCGATCCGTCAACATCTGAGGCGAATGGAGGTGACCCAGCGCGACATAATCGACGCCCTCGAATTCGCTTGCCGAAACCGTCTCGACACCGCCCACCGAAATGGAGCGCTCCGAACCCGTCGCCTCAGCGCCCACCACAAAAGCGTGTGCCAGAAGAACCGACCGGGTATTGGGAGAACTCTCTTGCCTCACCGCCAGGTCTGCCCGGACTCGCGCCATCGCGGCCCCGAGAATCTCCGAATGGCTCCGGGCACGCGGAACCTCCAACTCGACCCGCGTGATCTCCGGTTCGAGGTAGGGAATTCCGTAGAACGCAACCGGACCGAATTGATCCTCGACAATCACCGGAGAGTTGATCTGACCGACCCGAGTGATCAAGTGCAAGCCGCCGGCAGCAGCGAACGAAGCACCGGCTCCCAACCGCACCGCCGAATCGTGATTTCCGGATGTCGCGACGATGACTGCACCCGCGTCGCGAATCGCCTCGAACCCTCGGTTGCACACCGTGACCGCGTCAGAGCTGGGGATGGACCGATCGTAAATATCGCCGGGAACGACCACGACATCCACGCTGTGTTCACGAACGAACTCCGCAATCGTGCTCAACACACTGGCCTGATCCGCCAACAAGTCGACACCATGAAAAGTGCGGCCTATGTGCCAATCGGACGTGTGCAAGATCTTCATGGCAGTGACGCTAGAGGACGCCACCGACAAACAATCGCGGTGCCACGACCGGCACAAACACGGCTCGCACGACGAGAGCGGCTAATGTCAATGTGTGTCTGCAACCCAACGTGCTCGCTCCGGGGTACCGCTGGACAAACGATCTCTGATCGTCACGGTCCCCGGCCTGCCTTGGTGGGGAGTAATTCTGCTCGCCGCTGGTCTCACCTCCGTCGGCGTTCTGATCGATGCGTCCGGCGGCGGCGGAGAACTGACCTCGGCATTTTCGACGTTCTACTTTCTCGGTTGCGTTTTTGCCGTAATCGCCGCAGCGAACAATTCGTTGTTCACCGCCATGGCCCAACCTCCGCTGCTGATGTTCGTGTCCGTGCCGGTAGCGCAAACACTGATCGGCAAGGACAACAGCACCGCGCTTCGCGACATCGCGATCAACGTCGCATTGCCCTTGGTGAATCGCTTCCCGGTCATGCTGGGTGCGACTGTCGTAGTTCTTGCGATCGGCGGGTTCCGGTACTTCCTCTTGCATCAGCGACCCACGCGGGCTATTCGATCCACTCGGAGCCGACGCACGGAATCACCGTCGCCGACCTCGCGTACTTCTGCTGCGGCCGCCTCTGCCTCGGTGCCCGAACCTGCACCTGATTCTCAGCAACGTCGTCGGCGCAACGCCGAGCAGAACCGGCCTCCGGTCGCCGCAACCGACGCAACACCGCAACCACGACGACGTAGCGTCGACCACGCGCCGCACAGTGGCCTCTCCGAGCGTCCCTCGCAGCGTCCGCCAGTTCCTCGTGATTCCGAATACAACTACCGTCCGCTGCCGCGTCGTAATTCCGCTCCCGCCGACGCTCGCTACCAGCCCCCGAACCACGCCCAACCGCACGCTCAGCCGGTCGCCGAACGCCGCGAGTATCCGTCGTACGGCGAACGCCGTGTTCCGGAAGGCCGTGTTCCAGAAGGCAGTGTTCCAGAAGGCAGTGTTCCAGAAGGCCGTGTTCCAGACAGTCGAGTTCCCGATGCCGGCCAACGCCGTTCCGAGGAACGCATGGATCCGTTCTTTGCGTCCGGTGACTCAGACTTACCGCTACCCCCGCGTCGCCGTCCAGTAGGGGCCGACCTACCGGCCTACCCGGCACCTCGTGTCCGCTACCGCGATCGCGACGAGACACCGAACTGACTGCCACTGAAACGACAAAACCCCGGAACTGAAAAGTTCCGGGGTTTTCTCTTTCATCCGTTGTGGCTTCAGACCGTACGTGAAGCCCTGAGCTCCCGGGGAAGTGCAAACACCAGAGTCTCGTTGGCAGTGGTCACCGACTGCACGTCATTGAATCCATGCTCTGACAGAAGATCGATGACTCCCCGAACCAGTACCTCGGGAACTGATGCACCGGAGGTGATACCGACCGTCTCGACGCCGTCGAGCCACGCCAGATCAACTTCGCGTGCGTAATCCACCAGGTACGACGCCTTCGCCCCTGCCCCCAGGGCAACCTCGACGAGGCGCACCGAGTTGGACGAGTTGCGTGAGCCGACCACGATCACGAGATCGCACTCGGGTGCCATGGCCTTGACCGCAACCTGACGGTTCTGGGTGGCGTAGCAGATGTCGTCGGACGGCGGATCCTGCAAGTGGGGGAATCGCTCACGCAGACGCGCAACTGTCTGCATGGTCTCGTCGACGCTCAGCGTTGTCTGTGAGAGCCAGATGACCTTCGATTCATCACGAACAGTGACGGAGTCCACCGAGTCGGGGCCGTCGACGATGGTGACGTGATCGGGCGCCTCGCCGGCAGTGCCTTCGACTTCTTCGTGGCCCTCGTGACCGATGAGGAGGATGTCGTAATCGTCACGGGCGAACCGCTTGGCTTCCTGGTGAACCTTCGTGACAAGCGGGCAAGTCGCGTCGATCGTGCGCAGGTTACGTTCGGCCGCGGAGTCATGGACGGCCGGTGATACGCCGTGCGCCGAGAAGACGAGGAGTGAGCCCTCGGGGACCTCGTCGGTCTCGTCTACGAAGATCACACCCTGATCTTCCAGCGTCTCCACGACGTGGCGATTGTGAACGATCTCCTTACGCACGTAGATCGGTGCGCCGTGCTTCTCGAGCGCCTTTTCCACGGTCTCCACCGCGCGGTCGACGCCGGCGCAGTAGCCACGTGGCTCTGCCAGAAGCACCCGCTTGCCGGGGCCCTTACGAATTGACGGCGAATCCGTCGAGCGCGCGATACCGAGATTGAGAGGAACAGCAGAAGACATGCGACCAGCCTACTTGCACCTTCGATATACACCACTTCGGCGAAGATCCAGATAGGTACCAGCTCACACCACAGGCCAGTCGGCTACCGATTGTCGGTGCTTTACGGCAAGCTGTGAGAATGATTCGACCCCCGTTCGTGGCGCGCGTCGCCGCGGGACTCGCCGTCACCGCGCTGGAAGAAGCCAAGAAGCTTCCGACCACCGCAGTCGCGCTGCCGATGACCGCCGTCAGTCAGATGCTGCAGACGAGCATGCGACTTCAGCAGTCGATCACGTCCCTGGCCATCAAAGGGGATCAGGCTTTTGCCCTGATCAACTGGTCCGGCGACGACGAGCAGCCGGAATGGGCTGTTTTCGACGAGGACGCAACAACCCCGCGCTCGAATGGCACTGCGCCGGACGGCACTCCCACGGCGACCAACGCCGGCCGGTTTGCGCTCTATTCGGTAGATCCCTCGGCTGAAACCCTCGACGGTGTCATCGACGAGAGTGCTTCGGAAGAGGCAAACACCGACACCAAGGCCACCGCCGAAAGTGCGGAACCCGAAATCGTCACCGAACTCGATTACGCCAATCTGACACTCGCACAACTGCGGGCCCGCATCCGGACGATGAGCGTCGGCGACCTCTCGGCGCTCCTCGAATACGAGAATGCAACGCGTGCACGTGCACCGTTCCAGACCATGCTGACCAACCGCATCACCACAGCCAAGGCAAAGTGACTTCCGCACAGGGTCCGTCAACACCGCAACGTTCGGCCGGTGCCAGTTCTCCGGAACAGCCGTGGCCCGTCCGTACCGTGTCCGCGAAGGTCGCCGGTTGGATCGACCGCCTCGGGAGCATCTGGGTCGAGGGTCAGATCACGCAGATCAATGCGCGTCCCGGAACCCGGACTGCATTTCTGGTTCTCCGAGACCCGTCGGCAGACATGTCGTTGTCCGTCACGTGCTCACCGCAACTACTGCACAATTCTCCGGTCCCGCTGACCGAGGGTTCGCGGGTCGTGATGTTCGGGAAGCTCTCGTTCTACACCGGACGAGGCACAGTCTCGTTGCGGGTGACCGAGATCCGGGCCGTCGGCATCGGCGAACTACTCGCCCGAATCGAACGATTGCGTGCCTTGCTGGCTGCCGAGGGCCTGTTCGATCCACGGCTCAAGCGTCCGCTGCCGTTCCTGCCCGGAACCATCGGATTGATCACGGGACGCGCCAGCGCCGCCGAGAAAGACGTCGTATCGGTAGCGCAGCGCCGCTGGCCGGCTGTCGCGATTGCGGTACGTAACACCGCGGTCCAAGGACCGACCGCAGTGCCACAGATCATCGAGGCCTTGAAGGATCTCGACGCCAACCCCGAAGTGGATGTCATCATCCTCGCGCGCGGCGGCGGAAGCGTCGAAGATTTGCTTCCGTTCTCCGACGAGGCACTGTGCCGCGCGATCGTCGCATGCACGACGCCCATCGTCAGTGCGATCGGACACGAACCGGACAGCCCCTTGAGCGACCACGTCGCCGACCTACGCGCAGCCACCCCCACCGACGCTGCCAAGCGGGTTGTTCCCGACGCAGTTGCAGAAGCAGCCTTGGTTTCCGAACTCCGCGATCGCAGCGCCGCTGCCCTGCGGAGTTGGGTCCGGCGAGAGTCAAATCTCATCGAGCAACTGCGGACACGACCGGTGATGGCGTCGCCGCTGTTGGCCATCGACCGCCGGGGCGAAGAGATCGAACGACTTCAGAGCGCCGTCCGACGCGATGTCACCCGACTGATCGACGCCGAAGCCAGAACCGTCGAACACCTACGGGCACGGCTGACGACGCTCGGTCCTGCCGCGACGCTGGCCCGCGGCTATGCCGTCGTACAACGCATCGTTGCCGACGGTCATCCGGAAGTACTGCGCTCGGTCGAAGATTCGCCGCCCGGAACACAGATACGAGTTCGACTTGCAGACGGCGCCGTGCGCGCCGCAGTGATGGGAAAAGAAAAATGAGCAACACCGACAACAACGCCGCCGATATCGACATCAACGAACTCGGCTATGAGGCCGCCCGCGACGAACTCGTGGGCGTCGTCAAGATCCTCGAGCAGGGCGGATTGGACCTCGACGCGTCCCTGTCGTTGTGGGAGCGCGGCGAAGCCCTGGCCAAGCGCTGCGAAGAGCATTTGGCCGGTGCACGAGCCCGCGTCGAGACGGCGCTCTCCGCCGCAGACGAGTAACTCGGCCGTGACTTAGGGTGTCAGCGGCTGCGCTTGCCCGACGCTGCGCGCCAAGGTCGTGAAGTCCTCGGCCGGAGCCGCTCCGGTGATCAGCAGGCGCACACCGTCGATGTCGGTCACCCAGATCGACTCGACGCCGTCGCCACCGAAGACGTTCCAAGTGTGACCGTCGATGTCTTCGACGCCGGTCGCGAAACGCTGACCGCCGGCGACATACGACACCAAGGGAAATTCTTCGGCGTTGCTCTGCGTCAACTGGATGTAACTGCCGGCAGTGGTGATGAATCCCACAGTGCTGGAATCGCCGCCCCCGTCACCGGCGACCACTTTCCGACTACCGGAGTTGGGTGTCCATCCGCCCGGAGTTCCCGGGTTGCGGATCGGAAAGCCTAGTTCCTTGGCGTCGTAGTTCAGCGCTGCGTCGATGTCGACGGTCGGGATCGGCCCCTGTGTCGGGCCTCCCGGGCTGAACGTGCACTGGCTGGCAATGCCCGCAATGATGATGCAGAACAGCACCAACGGTACGAGAGACCAGACCATGT
>NZ_JASHKR010000216.1 GCF_030056815.1 Rhodococcus sp. IEGM 1379 | reverse complement strand
TGTCGGTGCGACAAGCAGTTACAGGCAACAGGTGAGTTGCACACGATTTGCGGGCGGCATTTCGCCGAAACTGAAAGTTAGCAGGACGAACGTCCTGGTCGTGTGTTCAATTTATTTCGAAAACTGATACCAGTTCCAGTAATCGTGATTATGGTGTGACCATCGCGCGATCGATAAGGACCCACGGCTACCCCCTGCCACCCCTTTCGAAGGAATTGCTCATGCCAACTCCGTTACTCCGCCGCTACATGGTGCCCATATCGGGTACCGCGCTGGTAGC
>NZ_JASHKR010000010.1 GCF_030056815.1 Rhodococcus sp. IEGM 1379 | reverse complement strand
TGTCGGGGTTGCCGGTGACGGTGAATGGGAAGTTGGACCGAAAAGCACTACCGGACGCGCACTTCAGTGGAACTGCCTATCGTGCGCCCAGCACACCAACGGAGCAAGCGGTAGCCACGGCCTTTGCTGATGTACTCGGCCTGAAGCGTGTCGGTGCGGATGACAGTTTCTTCAACCTTGGGGGAGACTCACTCAGTGCCACCCGGGCGGTGGCGCGCATCAATAGTGCGCTGGGTTCAACGTTGGGTATCGCGGCGTTGTTCGACGCACCGGTCGTGTCCGCGTTGGCTGCGTGGGTCGAATTGACAGCGCGGACTACTGCGGGTGTCCCGATGCTCAGCGGGAGGACGCAACCCGATCGGATTCCCCTTTCCCTTGCGCAACAGCGGATGTGGTTTGTCAATCAGTTCGACACGTCCTCGCCGGCCTACAACATCCCCGTCGCTCTGCAGTTGGACGGCGTGCTCGATCCGGATGCGTTGCGAGCGGCGCTCGGCGATGTCATGGAACGACACGAGTCTCTGCGTACCGTATTTCCCGGCTCCGCGGACGGGCCTCGACAGGCGATTGTCGATCCCACTACTGTCGCTCTGGACCTGAGCTCGACGCACGTGTCCGACGGAAAATTGCGATCCACGCTCGACGGTTTCTTCTGCATCGGATTTGATGTCTCCGAGGAACTTTCGCTCCGGGTGAAGTTGCTGAGGCTCGCCCCGGAGAGGCACGTCCTTGCTATTGTCGTCCATCACATTGCTGCCGACGGCGTCTCGATGGCGCCGTTGGCACGGGATCTGATGTTCGCCTATTCCGCCCGTTCACGGCAACAGCGACCGGGGTGGGAACCGCTGCCCGTGCAGTATGCCGACTACAGCCTGTGGCAGCGCGAGGTGCTGGGCACGGATGCGCAGCCAGGTTCGGAGGTGTCGGGTCAGCTCGACTACTGGACGCGGACATTGTCGGGAATCCCGGAATTACTGCAGTTACCGCTGGATCGATCACGGCCCGCACAACGGTCCGTGGTCGGCGGAGTTGTTGCATTCGAAATCGAACCCGCGCTGCATCGGACTCTGATAAATCTTGCGCACCAAAGTAATTCGTCATTATTCATGGTGATGCACGCCGCATTGGTGGTGCTGCTGGAAAGGCTCTCAGGGTCGGACGATGTGGTGGTGGGATCTCCGGTAGCAGGCCGCGGACGCCGGGAACTCGACGGCGTCGTGGGGATGTTTGTCAACACACTCGTCCTGCGTACTCGCGTCGACGCAGGGGCCACATTCGCCGAAGTTCTCAGCGGTGTGCGAGCGGCGGACCTCGGTGCATTCGAGCACTCGGACATTCCGTTCGAGCGCCTGGTGGACGAGCTTGCCCCCCAGCGATCGACTTCGCACACACCTCTCTTTCAGGTGCTACTCGAATTCCAGAACACCACTGCACTTCGCCTGGAACTGCCTGGACTTGCCGTCCGGTCGATCGATGTGGATCTGGACGTGGCTAAATTCGATCTGCAGTTGAGCTTGTTGGAACGCGTCGACGAGATTGGTGCACCGGCGGGGATCAGCGCCGGCTTCCGGTATGCGTCCGACGTATTCGATCGTGAGTCGGTGCAGCGGATTTCAGAGCGATTCATGAGAGTGGTGGAGAGCGTCACCACGGATCCGACCAAGCCCGTGGGGGATATCGACATCCTGCGGGCGGCGGAACATGTGCTCACGTCAGCGAATCGCCAGGGAACAGACGTCGCGTCGGCGACCTTGGCGGAACTTTTTGATCAGGCGGTGGTTTTGTCGGGCGGCACTGTGGCGGTGTCACCAGGCGCCGCCGCCGCGGTGACATACCGGGAACTCGATGCGCGAGCGAACCGGCTCGCAAGGCTGCTCGTGGCTCAGGGCGTGGGTGCAGAATCGTTGGTGGCCGTGGCGATGACAACTTCGGTCGATCTTGTGGTGGCGATTCTGGCGGTGGTGAAGTCTGGGGCGGGTTACGTACCGGTGGACGTGACTTCTCCGACTGAGCGGTTGGCCTTCATTCTCGGTGATGCGCGGCCGCGGTGTGTGCTCACCACTACTGCGGACGCGCATGCAGTCAACTCCAGCGATATCCGGATGGTCATGCTCGACGATCCGGAGACAGTGACTGCGCTGCAGCAGTTTTCGTCACTTCCGATGGAAGACGCTGACCGGCAGGGTTCGCTGCATCCCGACTCGGTGGCTTACGTCATCTACACGTCGGGTTCTACCGGGCAGCCGAAGGGCGTACAGGTTTCGCATCGGAACGTGGCGACTCTGCTGGCAAACACGCAGTCGCTCTTCGGATTCGGTCCGACTGATGTGTGGACCATGTTCCATTCCGCCGCATTCGACTTCTCGGTGTGGGAAATGTGGGGAGCGCTCTGCCACGGTGGTCGACTGGTGCTGGTCGACTACTTCACGGCACGCTCACCCGCGAAGTTCCTGGACCTGCTGCGTGAGCAACGTGTCACCGTCCTCAATCAGACGCCCACTGCCTTCTATCAGTTGGCGGAGGCAGATCGTCGCGCCGGTACTCCCGATCTGGCATTGCGGTATGTGATCTTCGGTGGGGAGGCCCTCGAATTCGGGCATCTGAATCGCTGGTACGAGCGACGAGATGAAACTTCCCCGGTCCTGGTCAACATGTACGGCATCACCGAAACAACGGTGCATGTCAGCCATCTGGAGATCGACCGTGACCAGGCGGCGCACAAGTCCGCGTCGGTGATCGGCCATGGCCTGCCCGGGTTGCGGGTCTATGTGCTCGACGGACGACTCCATCCGGTGCCGCCCGGGGTTATCGGGGAAATGTACATCTCCGGTGCGCAGGTCTCGCGCGGATACCTCGGCCGGTCGGCCCTCACCGCTTCCCGGTTTGTTCCCGACCCCTTCACTCCCGGATCGCGGATGTACCGGTCGGGCGATCTCGGCCGGTGGAACGCGAACGGAACGCTGGAGTACCTTGGGCGCAACGATTTCCAAGTTCAGTTGAAGGGCTATCGCATCGAGCTCGGTGAGGTGGAATCTGCACTGCTCGCGTGCGGCGGGGTTGCGCAATCGGCGGTGGCAGCGCACGGGGATCGATTGGTCGGGTATGTGGTGCCGGAGAACGGTGCTGTGATAAATCCGGCCGCGATCATCGATGCAGTGGTTAAGAGTCTGGCGTCGTACATGGTGCCCGCGGCAGTGGTGGTCTTGGGCAAGTTGCCGCTGACACTGAATGGCAAACTGGATCGAAAATCCCTACCCGAACCAGACTTCGGAAAGAATGTGACCCCGAGCCGGCAGCCGGTCACCGACACCGAACGTATCCTGGCAGACCTTTTCGCGAATGTTCTGGGTCTCGATTCCGTCGGCGTCGACGACTCGTTTTTCACGATCGGTGGGGATTCGATCATGTCGATCCAGCTGGTCACCCGAGCTAAAGCTGCCGGAGTAGTGATCTCGCCGCGCGATGTGTTCGATCGCAAAACCGTTGCGGCACTGGCCGAGATAGCGAGGACTGCCGACGAGGTGTTCCTCGAAGAACTGGCAGGTGGTGGCATCGGCGAGATCCCGTTGACACCGATCGCGTCGTGGATGCTCGGACGCGGCGGGGATTTCCGTCGTTATTCACAGTCGGCACTGTTCACGATTCCTGCAACACTGGACGTAGACACCTTGACGAGGGCACTGCAGGTTGTGGTTGACCGACACGATCTGCTGCGGGCGAAGTTGTTCCGGACCGACAGCACTGAAACCGGTTGGCGGATGGAGGTACCGGCCGAAGGCGCCGTGCGTGCGGCCGCGGTGGTCCGTCGGGTGGAGGGATCGGGAGTAGACGCCGAGTGTGCGGCGCGGGAACTCGACGCGGCTCTCGATCGGCTCGATCCTGCATCGGGCGTGATGCTGCAGGTGATCTGGCTAGACAGCGACGACAGCGACGACAGCCACGACAGCCACGACAGCGACGACAGCACGGCCGCGAGGTTGCTGATCGCGGTCCATCATCTGGCGATGGACGGTGTGTCCTGGCGGATTCTGATGCCTGACCTCGCAAGTGCATGCGCGCAACTGCAGTCCGGTTCGGAGCCGATGCTCGAGCCTGCCGGGACATCGATGCGCCGGTGGGCGCACGCACTCGCCGACGCTGCCCACGAACCTCGCCGTATCGCCGAACTCGAATTGTGGCGAGGAATGTTGGAAGCACCCGATCCGATGCTGGGTTCGCGGCCACTGGCCCTATCCGATACCGCCGTGGACATCGAGGTACGACTTTCGCCTTCACTGACCGAGGCGTTACTGACGACAGTGCCGGCGGCATTCCACGGCAGCGTGGGCGACGGATTGCTGACGGCGTTGGCTCTGGCGTTGATCCGCTGGCGTCGACGCCGTGAGATCGACGTGGCAGAAGCACTTCTGAGCCTCGAGGGCCACGGACGAGAAGAGCAGCTAGCGCCCGGAGTGGACCTCTCTCGCACAATTGGATGGTTCACCACCATCTTCCCCGTACGACTCGATCTGCGCGGTGTGGATCTTGACGACGCATTCGCCGGGGGGCCGTCCGCCGGTGCCGCGATCAAGAAGGTGAAGGAACAACTTCTCGCGGTTCCCGATCACGGTATCGGTTTCGGTCTCCTTCGATATCTGAATACTGATACAGCGCAGTTGCTTTCACCTCAATCGATGCCTCAGATCAGCTTCAACTATCTCGGGAGAATGGGCGCGAGCGCTACCGGGAGCGCCGACGGTTGGGTGCCGATCGAGGAACCCGGACTGCGTGAAAGGTCGGCTGCGGGCATACCCCTTGGTGCCGTTGTCGATGCCAATGCAATGACCGTCGACACCGATGACGGCCCCGTGTTGACCTCGACATGGACGTTCCCGCCGGGCGTCATCACCCGCGAGGAGGTTGATGAACTTGCGCAGGGGTGGGCGCAGGCGCTGTACGCTCTGGGCGCACACGCACAAGCTGGTGGCACAGGATTCACGCCGTCGGATTTTGATCTCGTCGAACTTCGGCAGGATGGTATCGAAGAACTCGAGAGCCGGGTTCCAGACCTGAGCGACGTGTGGTCACTGTCGCCGCTGCAGGCCGGCATGCACTTTCACGCCGAACTCGCCGACGAGTCCGTCGACGCCTATCTGGTGCAGGTGAGCCTTGATCTTGTCGGCTCCGTAGATGTGCCTCGGCTGCGCCGTGCGGCCGACGCTCTACTGAACCGGCACGCTAACTTGCGTGCCGCATTTCTGCATGAAACCGAGGGCAAGACGATCCAGGCTGTCCGGTCACGGGTGGAAGTACCGTGGACTGAAGTCGATCTGACGACACCCGATTCGAGTTCGATTGATGTGGAGCGATTCCTCGACGATGACAGGCTCCGTCCGTTCGAGATGACACGGGCACCGCTGATTCGGTTCATGGCGATCAAGACTGCGCCGGACAAGTACCGACTGGTGTTGACCAACCATCACATTCTTCTTGACGGGTGGTCGATGCCGCTGCTGATTACAGAGTTGCTGACGCTCTATGCCACGGATGGAGACCAATCTTCGCTGCCCCGGGTGCGCGGATATCGCGATTATCTGGAATGGATGAAGAACCGAGATCAGGCTGCTTCGCGGGAGATGTGGGCGCAGGCTCTGGCCGGGGTAGAAGGGCCGACGTTGATTCTTCCCTCGGACAGGGGGCGGCAACTGTCAACGATTTCTCACGAGTGGGTTTTCGACCTGGACGAGGACGAGACCGCACGGATCCTCGACGTCGCGCGCTCGCGAGGACTGACCGTCAACACGATGGTTCAGGTGTCGTGGGGGATGGTGCTCGCCGCGTTGACCGGCCGCGACGACGTGGTGTTCGGTGCCACGGTCTCGGGGCGGCCACCCGAACTGGCGGGCATCGAGACAATGATCGGACTGTTCATCAACACGCTTCCCGTCCGAATCAGGTTGCGGCCCGATGAAACTCTGGGAGATTTGCTCGAGCGTGTTCAGGCCGAGCAGGCCGCGTTATTGGATCACCACTATGTCGGCCTGGCTGACATTCGGCGGGCCGCGGGCCCTGAGGTCGGATTCGACACACTGGCAGTGTTCGAGTCCTATCCGGTGGATCGTGGTGGTTTGACCACCGATACCGATATCGCCGGAATGCGAGTGGTCGGGGTGGACGCAATGGACGCGGCCCACTACCCGTTGAGCTTGGTAGCGTCCGTCGATACTCGGCTGCGCCTCAAATTCGAGTACCTTCCGGATGCCTTCGACGCGAATGTAATTGACAGCATCGCTGGGCGGCTGGTGCAGGCGCTCGACGCCTGCGCAAGCCCCGACCAGTCGTTGGCCGCAGTGTCGCTACTGACCGAGCAGGAGCGTGCGAATCTGGTGCCGGTCAGCGGCGGAGCGGGTGGGTCTACCCGCACGCTGCCCCAGATTCTCGAAGAGGCGGCTGCGCTGGATCCCTTTGCGATTGCGCTGTCCTATAAGGATGTTGACGTCAGCTACGGCGATCTCGACGAGCGATCGAACCGTCTTGCCCGTGCGCTCATCTCGCGAGGCGCCGGCTCGGAAACCTTTGTGGCAATCGGGATACCGCGCTCCATCGACTCGGTGTTGTCGGTGTGGGCGGTAGCGAAGACCGGAGCGGCGTTTGTGCCCATCGACCCCACTTATCCGGCCGAGCGCATTGCTCACATGATCGGCGATTCCGGAGTCGCGCTCGGTGTGACCACGATGGAGCACCGAAACCGGTTGCCTGGCACCACTGATTGGCTCGTTCTCGACGATCCTGACTTCGCTCGAGAATGCGCAGAGCAGTCCGAGGGTCGCGTGGATCGAATCCCCGCGGTCGCGCTCGATGGCGTCGCTTATGTTGTGTATACGTCGGGGTCTACGGGCCTGCCCAAGGGGGTGGTGGTCACCCATCGCGGACTGGACAATTTTGCTCTCGATCAGATCGAACGATTGGGGGCGACAGCACAATCCCGCACGCTGCATTTTTCAACGCCGAGTTTCGACGGATCGGTGTTCGAGTACCTGCAGGCATTCGGTGCCGGTGCGACCATGGTGATCGTGCCGACCGACATCTACGGTGGCGACGAACTGGCCGATCTCGTCACACGCGACCGCGTCACTCATGCGTTCATCACGACCGCTGCGTTGGCGTCACTCGATCCGACGAGGCTGGAATCTCTCGCAGACGTTGTGTTCGGCGGCGAGGCGTGCCCGCCCGAACTTGTTGCCCGGTGGGCCGATCCCGACCTTCCGAGTACCCGAGCACAAGGTCGTCGGTTGTACAACGCCTACGGCCCGACCGAGACCACGGTCATGTCCAACATCAGCGAACCGATGGTCGCCGACATGTCGATCACCATCGGTGGGCCCATTCGCGGTGTGACGGAACTGGTACTCGATCACCGGCTGCAACCAGTCCCCGTGGGAGTTCCGGGCGAACTGTATCTTGCCGGGGTGGGACTGGCCCGGGGGTATCACCGCAGGCCTGCCCTTACCGCCGAACGGTTTGTTGCGAACCCGTCGCAGTCCGGGACGAGGATGTATCGCACTGGCGACATCGTGAGATGGACAGCCGAGCACAGCCTCGAGTACGTGGGCCGCAGCGACTTCCAGGTCAAGGTTCGGGGATTCCGGATCGAACCTGGTGAGATCGACGCCGTACTCATGTCGGAGCCGAACGTCGGATTTGCTGCCACCCTCGCGCGCAGTGGCCCCGCCGGCGACACACTGTTGGCGTCCTACGTCGTGCCGACATCGGGATGCACTCTTGATGCTGCCGCGCTCACCCGGGCGCTTTCCGGCCGTCTGCCGGCGCACATGGTGCCGTCGTCGATCATGGTGCTGGAACGTATTCCCCTGACAGCGGTCGGCAAGTTGGACCGTGCAGCACTGCCGGAACCTGTCTTCGATGCCGGGGCAGTGCAATACCGGGCTCCGTCCGGCCAGATCGAGCTGGCTGTGGCGGGAATCTTCGCGGAGGTGCTCGGGATCGACGATGTCGGGGCCGACGACGGGTTCTTCGAACTCGGTGGCAACTCCCTGAGCGCTACCCGGGTAATGGCCAGGATCCGAGCGTCGCTCGGTGCTGAGAACGGCGTACGGGACCTCTTCGAGGCACCGACAGTCGCGGCATTGGCCAAGCGTATCGACCAGTCGGCGCGGGAACAGTCGGAGCGTCCGATCCTCGCAGCTCGACCACGGCCGGAAGATATTCCGCTCTCGTTTGCTCAGCAGCGGATGTGGTTCGTCAACCAACTGGACATCGCGTCACCGGCGTACAACATCCCGATTGTGGTGCGGCTGCGAGGCGCACTCGACACCGAGGCATTGAGCGAGGCAATCACCGACGTCGTACGTCGGCACGAGTCGTTGCGAACGGTGTTCCCGGAACGTGATTCCGGGCCGGTTCAGCAGATACTGCCGGCCGAGAGTGCACTTCCCGCACTGATTTCCGTTCCTGTTGTTGACGAGGTCCATCTGCGCGATGAGCTTGCCCGGCTGGTGTCGGCTGGTTTCGATGTCACCGTCCGTGCCCCGCTGCGCGTCGGATTGTTTTCGCTCAGTGCGATCGAGCGGGTACTTGCCGTTGTGGTGCATCATATTTCGGCAGACGGCTTCTCGATGGTTCCGTTGGTGCACGATGTGATGACGGCGTACCGGGCGCGTGCGGGCGGCAGCGCGCCCGAGTGGTCACCGCTTCCGGTGCAGTACGCCGATTACTCTCTGTGGCAACGCGAACTGCTGGGTTCCGATGGCGACCCCGAGTCGCTGTTGTCGGCGCAGCTCGACTACTGGACGACCACGCTGGCGGGCACACCAGATCTCCTGGAACTACCGACAGATCGTGAGCGGCCGTCCCAGCAGTCCTTCCGCGGTGGGCGCATCAACTTTTCCGTCGACCGACACCTTCATCGGCGCGTGAAGGAACTGTCGCGGAGTTTGCGGTGCACCGAGTTCATGACAATCCACGCGGCGCTTGCGGTTCTGCTGGCGCGACTCGGCAGCACCGACGAGGTAGTGATCGGAACGCCGATCGCCGGTCGTGGGGAACCGGCGCTCGACGATCTTGTCGGTATGTTCGTCGGGACGCTGGCACTCCGCACGCCGGTGGACTCAGCGCAGTCTTTCACGAATCTAGCAGCGCGCTGTCGCGACGTCGACCTCGGCGCGTTCGCCCACGCAGACGTCCCGTTCGAACGTGTCGTGGAGGAAATCGGACCGACCAGATCGACGGCGTATTCACCGATTGCCCAAGTCTCCCTGGAATTTCAGAACAACGAACGACCGTTCCTGGCTCTGCCAGGATTGGACGTCCAGGGAGTCGATCCCGAACTCGATGTCGTCAAGGTCGATCTCGAATTCCTCTTGGCGGAGGAGTTCGGTTCGAACGGTGAACCGGCCGGGATGAGCGGAGCTGTCGACTTTGCCACCGATCTCTTCGACGGCGACACCGTCCGAAGTTTCGCCGAGCGATTCGTTCGAATTCTGGCCGCCGTCACCGAAGATCCCGACGAGGCGATCGGCGAAATCCCACTTCTGGACAAGGACGAGAGCCGAGAGTTGGCGCCGGCGCGAGGCACGCCCGACGTGCCACCGGAACTGTTGCCCGACATGTTGACAGCCGCCGCCGCGCTCGATCCTGACGCCGTGGCGCTGTCCTACGAGGATCGGCAGATCACGTACCGCGAACTTGACCAGTGGTCCAACAGTGTGGCGCGGGTTCTGCGCGGACGCGGGGTTGGTCCGGAAACCTTTGTGGCGTTGGGAATGCCGCGTTCGATCGAGGCGGTGGTCGCGATCTGGTCGATCACCAAGGCCGGGGCGGCGTTTGTGCCGGTCGACCCGGCATATCCCACCGAGCGTATCGACTACATGCTCACCGACTCCGGGGCATCGGTCGGTCTGACGTTGCGAGGCAACCGGAGTCAGCTTCCGCACACGGTGTCATGGTTGGTGCTCGACGATGCGGATTTTGTCGAGCAGTTGGCAGCTGTATCGTCGGCACCTTTTACGGACGATGATCGAACCAGCCCGCTGTATCTCGCGCACCCGGCCTATCTCATCTACACGTCGGGTTCGACCGGAAAGCCAAAGGGAGTAAACGTCACTCATCAAGGGTTGGCCAATTTCACCGCGGAAACGCGAGAACGGTTCGAAGTCACGCACGACGCTCGGGTCTCGCAACTGACGTCTCCGAGTTTTGATGCTTCGGTGTTCGAACTGATGATGGCATTCAGTGCGTCGGCTCGGGTGGTGATCGTTCCTCCGGCAATTTACGGTGGCAGCGATTTGGCGGATCTGCTTAAGCGCGAGCACGTGACCCATGCGACCATCACACCGACGGCATTGTCGTCTCTCGGCGAAGAAGGTCTCGACTCACTTCGGGTTCTCGATTTGGTGGGGGAGGCGTGCCCACCGGAAGTGGTCGCACAATGGGCGCCGGGGCGGAGCCTGCATAGCGGGTACGGGCCGACGGAGACCACCGTTCAGGCAAGTGTCAGTGAGCCGATGCATCCCGGTGAGGGTGTGAATGTCGGGGCACCTGCGTTGGGGTTCGCGTTCGTGGTCCTCGATGAGCGGTTGCAACCCGTCCCGGGTGGGGTACACGGCGAGTTGTACATTGCCGGTCCAGGTATGGCACGCGGGTACCACAATCGGATGGCGCTGACGTCGGAGCGATTTGTGGCCTGTCCCTTTGGCGCCCCGAGTAGTCGGATGTACCGGACCGGCGATGTTGTGCGTTGGCGAGAGTCCGGGAACGGCACCGGCTACACTCTCGAATACATCGGGCGCAGCGACTTCCAGGTCAAAGTCCGTGGTTTCCGAATCGAGCTCGGAGAGATCGACGCCGTGCTCGCCCGCCACCCGGCAGTATCCTTCGTTGCTACCATCGGGTACCCCGGCCCATCGGGTGAGACGGTGCTTGTCTCCTACCTGCGAGTTCAGGGCGGACACGATGTGGTGCCCGCAGAACTCCGCACCTATGCGTCCGAGCGGCTGCCGACTCACATGGTGCCGGCCGCAGTGGTCGTGCTTGATCGTATTCCGATGACCCCGGTGGGTAAACTTGACCGAAAGGCGTTGCCCGCTCCGGAGTTCGGATCACTCGCTGCCGCATTCCATGCGCCGACGACGGACACCGAGCGCGTCATCGTGGAAGTGTTCGCGGAGGTTCTCGGGGTGGAAAGGGTGGGCACGGCTGACAGCTTCTTCGACCTCGGCGGAAGCTCTCTTGTCGCCACGAAGATCGTCAGTGCCCTGCATGCCAGGTTGGATCGGAAGGTGCCGCTGCAGTGGATGTTCCTCGACCCCACACCGGCCGGAATCGCTCGACGGCTCGACATCCCCACCCACAGTGCGGATGTGGAAGAGGCACTCGCCGTGGTGATTCCGTTGCGTGTGAAGGGAAGTGGAAGGCCGCTGTTCTGCGTGCATCCGGGAATCGGGTTGTCCTGGGGATACGCGGGGCTGGTGCAATACCTACCGCCGGACAGACCTGTCTACGGGCTTCAACTGCCCACGATCAGTGGCGACGGCGAATATCGGTCGATCGAACAGCTTGCTCACCGCTACGTCGAGGAAATTCAGGCCATCGCACGGACAGGTCCGTATGACCTGCTCGGTTGGTCGCTCGGCGGGATCATCGCCCACGCCATAGCTGTTGAATTGCAGAGGGCGGGTGAAGATGTCGGGACCTTGGCTGTCATGGACAGCTACCCCGAGAACGGCGAAGAACCAGAGTCCGGGGAACTCGACATCCGGGAACTCCTCCTCGGACTCGGGCTCGACGTAGGCGCCGAGGACGTGGGGATGGAGACAAACAAGGGCGATGAGATGACTTACGAGCGTGCAGCGGACTTGTTGGGGGAGACGTTCGGAACCGACACCGGGGTACGCGCGCGCGACCTCGCCCGGATCGCTGCCGGATACAAGAACTCCCGGCGTCTTGGTCACCAGTTCATTCCCCAGATCTATGACGGGGACCTGCACGTTTTTGCCGCGATGCGTGATGGGGACGGAGCCGCCAATGCGCGATCGCCGCTGGAGTGGACGCCGCTCGTGACCGGCCGTATCGATGTGCAGCCAGTGGACTGCGGGCACAACGAGATGATCGAACCGCATGCCTTGGCGATCATCGGACCTGCGCTTGCTCGTGCAATTACCGGCGATATCTGAAAGTGCAGCCGGGTGCGTCGGCGACTGCGGATGTTTTCCGGTCACCGCGACGGGGAATGTCCTCCAGTAGTCGGATGTTCACCACAAGCGACGGTCCGGCGTACGACACCGCAACCAAGCTCGAGGAGCGACTATGCGCGCGATCAGGCACCGCACGATCAGACGCTGTCGGACACTGGCGGTCGTTGCTGTCCTGGCCGCGTCAGGCATATTCGGGCAGGCAGCCGTAGCGTCGGCCGATGGTCCCGCTCTGGATCATGTCGAGCACATCAATGACCGCCAGATGAACATGTACGTGTACTCGGCCGCGATGGACAAGGTCATTCGCCTCGAGGTAATCCGTCCCGAAGATACGAGCGTGAGCCGCCCAACGCTGTACTTGCTCAACGGTGCCGGCGGCGGCGAAGACGGTGGCGTCGACGCGGCAACCTGGCAGACCAAGACCGACGTGACCGATTTCTTCGCCGACAAGAATGTCAATGTCGTTACTCCCATCGGCGGTGCGTACAGCTATTACACCGACTGGCAGCAGCCCGATCCTGTTCTCGGCCTGAACAAATGGACGACCTTCCTGACAGAGGAACTTCCCCCGATCGTTGATGCCACGCTGGGAACGACCGGCGTCAATGCCATCGCCGGACTGTCGATGGCGGGAACTTCCGTCCTCAACCTGGCCGAGTCGGCGCCGTCGCTGTACCGAGCAGTCGGTGCTTTCAGCGGGTGCGCCGAGACGAGCACCCAACCCGGCCAGAGTTACGTCACATTTGTCGTCAGCGCACGCGGCGGAAACGCAAACAACATGTGGGGCCCACCCAGCGATCCGGCCTGGATAGCTCACGACCCCGTAGTCAATGCCGAGAAGCTGCGCGGCATCAACTTGTACATCAGCAACGGCAGCGGAATGCCTGGCCCTCATGACACCCTCGACGATCCGCAGGTCAACGGAGATATCGGTACCCTCGCCAACCAGGTGATCGTGGGCGGAGCCATCGAAGCGGGAACCAACCAGTGCACCCAGCAATTGGCCGAGCGGCTCAGTTCTCTGGGAATTCCGGCCACGGTCGACTTCCGTCCTACCGGTACCCACTCATGGGGTTACTGGCAGGACGATCTGCACAACTCCTGGCCCATGATCGCCGGTTCCCTCGGCTGATTCCGGGTGACCCGGTGGTGTCCAAGGATCTGATCAGGCCGGCGGTTTCGGTGCCGGCCGCAATCAGTGCGGGCCCGAGGAAGCCATGTGTGGAATAACCGGATGGATCTCGTTCGATCGCGACCTACGGTCCGAGCAGCCGACAGTTGACTCTATGACCGAGACGATGAAGTGCCGTGGACCAGACGCGCGCGGCACCTGGGTGGTCGAGCATGCCGCGCTCGGGCATCGACGGCTTGCGGTCATCGATCTGCCGGGCGGGAATCAGCCGATGAGTGTCGACACGGCCGGTGGGCCGATCGCGATGGTCTACTCGGGCGAGGCGTACAACTTCGGTGAACTGCGCGAAGAACTGAGCAGGCGCGGACACGTATTCGTGACCGACTCCGACACCGAGGTTGTGCTGCACGGATATCTCGAGTGGGGAGAGGACGTCGCGCAGCGCCTCAATGGCATGTACGCGTTCGCTGTCTGGGATTCACGCGTCGATACCCTCGTGATGATCCGTGACCGCATGGGGATCAAGCCGTTCTACTACTACGAGACGCCGGACGGTGTTCTGTTCGGTTCGGAACCCAAAGCGATACTTGCCAATCCGATCTCCGAGTCGACCGTCACGATGGACGGGATCCGCGAGCTATTCGCGTTCGTGAAGACACCGGGTCACGCGGTGTGGGACGGAATGCGTGAGGTGGAACCGGGCACGGTAGTCACCGTTTCACACGCCGGTCTACGCACCCATCGCTACTGGACGCTGCATACCCGGCCTCACACCGATGACCAGGACACCACGGTGGCGCATGTTCGTGAACTTCTCGACGACATCGTGCGTCGGCAACTGGTCGCGGATGTGCCACGGTGCACGCTCCTTTCCGGTGGACTCGATTCGTCAGCGATGACTGCGATTGCGGCCCAACAGCTTGCCGAGGTCGGCGAGACGGTCCGGACGTTTTCCGTCGATTTTGTCGGTCAGACCGAACATTTTGTCGCGGATGAACTGCGTGGAACTCCGGACACCCCCTACGTCCACGACGTGGCCCGAAGATCGCGGACTGCTCACGAGGACATCGTGCTTGACAACGACGCACTGGCTGACCCCGCAGTGCGGGCGAAGGTCATCCGGGCGCGCGACATTCCGACGGGGCTCGGCGATATGGACGCGTCACTGTATTTGCTTTTCACAGCGATCCGCGGGCTATCCACGGTGGCGCTGTCCGGAGAGTCGGCTGACGAGGTATTCGGCGGGTACAAGCAGTTTTTTGATCCCGACGCGCAAAAGGCCGATACGTTTCCCTGGCTCGTGCACCGCGTAGAACGTTTCGGCGATGACAGTGACATCTTCACTCCGGAGGTGACTGCGGCATTGAACCTGGATGTGTACGTTCAGGATTCGTATGACAGCGCGGTTTCCGGAGTCGACAGGCTGGGTGGAGAATCCGACTTCGAGTGGAGGATGCGCAAGATCTGCTACCTGCATTTGACGAGGTTCGTGCGAGTCCTGCTCGACCGCAAGGACCGAATGAGTATGGCTGTCGGGTTGGAGGTTCGTGTGCCGTTCTGCGATCACCGGTTGGTGGAGTACGTGTACAACACGCCGTGGTCGATGAAGACCTTCGATGGCCGGGAGAAATCGTTGCTTCGGGCCGCGACCAGGGATGTATTGCCGCAGTCGGTGATCGAACGGGTGAAGTCGCCGTATCCGTCCACCCAGGATCCCAAGTATGCGGTGGCATTGCAGAAGCAGGGCAAGGAGTTGCTCAGTGAGCCTGCACACCCGGTGTTCGGGTTGATAAGCCAGGCCTGGCTGACGCGGGCGGTGTCCGTCGATACTCCGCAGGTCACTCAGGTTTCTCGCCTTGGTCTGGAGCGCACGCTTGATCTCGCGATGTGGATGGATATGTACAACCCCACCATCCGGCTCTAGCTGGAGATGTACCCGCGGGGAGAGTTCAGGTCGTTGTCGTGAATCCTCGGTAATCGTCGTCGGCGATCTGAGTGCAGAGTATTCGGTAGTTTCCGACGCCGCCGAGGTAGGGCAAGAAGATTCTCGGCTTGCCGGGGATGTTTGCTCCCAAGTACCACGAATCAGCTTGCATATACAGGCTTTCCGCCGCAATGCCGGTCACGTGGCCCGCCCAGTCATCCTGGGCGGCGCTGGTCGCCTCCGCGAAATAGGCTCCGGTCCGGCGCATGTGATCGATGTAGTCGACGACCCACTCGACGTGCTGTTCGATCGAGACGACGACGTTGGAGAGCACCGACGGACTACCGGGTCCGGTGACGATGAACATGTTGGGAAAGCCTGCGACTGCCACCCCGAGGTATGTTCGTGGTCCGGCCGCCCACGCGTCACGCAACGCCAGGTTGTCTCGCCCGCGGATGTCGATGCTGTCCAAGGATCCGGTCAAGGCGTCAAATCCTGTGGCGTAGACGATCATGTCGAGTTCGTGGAATCCGGCTGTTGTCTCGATGCCATCGCTTTCCAGTTGTTCGATCGGCGTCGCGCGTACATCTACCAGCGTGACGTTGTCGCGGTTGAACGTCTCGTAGTAGTCGGTACCGATGCACAACCGTTTTGTTCCCAACGGATACCCCTTGGGGCACAGCGCCTCTGCGGTGATTGGATCAGACACGGTATCGCGGATCTTGGACCGGACGAACTCGGCGGCAGTCTCGTTTGCGGCAGCGTCGAACATGAGGTCACCGAACGTAGTTTGGAACGCTATTCCGCCGTCTGCCCAGCGACTCTCGTACTCTTTGTCGCGGACTTCCGGCGAGGCCTCGAGCGCCATTCCGGCGGGCGGTGGCAGTATCCATCCACCGTGGGATTCACGCTGAAGCGCTCGGCGCGACGGGTAGTGCGCCTTGATGTCGTCGAGTTCGCCAGGGCTGAGAGGCCGGTTGCGGGCGGGGATGACAAAGCCCGGAGTCCGCTGAAATACCGTGAGATGGTCGGCTTGCTCGGCAATGATCGGGATCGCTTGCACCCCGGACGATCCGGTGCCGATGACGCCGACTCGCCTGCCCGTGAAATCGACCCCGCCGGCGGGCCAGTGGCCGGTGTGATGGACTTCGCCACCGAACGCGTCCTGGCCATCCATGTGGGGTATCCGGGCGGCCGAGAGTGCACCGGTTGCCATGATCATCCACCGCGCGGTGACGGTGTTGCCGTCGTCGGTGGCGATGACCCAGAGTCCGGCGGACTCGTCGAACTGGGCGGAGGTGACTCGGGTGCCGAAGGTGATGTCGTCACGAAGACCGAAGCGGTCGGCGACGTGCTCGAGGTAGCGGAGGATCTCCGCCTGCGCCGGAAAGCGTTCGGTCCACACCCATTCCTGCTGCAGGTCGTCGTCGAACGAATACGAGTAGTCGGCACTGTCGACGTCGCAGCGGGCGCCCGGATAGGTGTTCCAGAACCATGTCCCGCCGACGCCGGTGCCGGCCTCGAACCCGTGCACGGACAGTCCGCGCTGTCGGAGGCTGTGCAGCGCGTACAGCCCGGCAAATCCGGCGCCAACGACAACTACGTCGTAGATGGCGTTATGTGACGTGTTGTTCGACAAGGTGGACATCCTCATTTCGTGGTGAGCGTTCTTGTGGTCGGTTGTAGTGCCAGTAGCATCAGTGCAGGCAGTACAGGTGTTCCGCGATACGAGCGGGTGCAACGGGAGGAATGCAAGCGTGGACGCAGGGCCCATGGACAAGCCGAATCGGGCACAGCAGCTCGATCTTGCATCGTTGCCGAAGGGGCAGCTGGCGAGACGTCAGCACATCATTGACGTCGCGGGTGAACTCCTGGTCGCGGACGAGTTCGAGCGGATCCAGATCCGTGACGTTGCCGAGGATTCCGGCGTTGCACTCGGAACCGTGTACCGCTACTTCACATCCAAGGAGCATCTGTACGCAGCGGTGTTGCAGGACTGGTCGGCGACGGATCCCGCAACTCTCGGAAGGCCGGTGGATCCGTCCGTGTCGGACTCCGATCGGATGCGAGCACGCCTGCATCACTCTGTCGACAGGTTTGAGAAGTATCCGACTTTCCTTCGCCTGCAAGGAGTTTTGCGGCAGTCCACCGATCCGATCGTGTGCGAGATTTTTGCGGAGTTTTCGGAACAGGTGCTGTCCTCGTATCGTGAGCAACTTGTTGATTTGCCCATTGAGGAGGCCGCGGACATCGTCGCGATCGTGACTGCCGTGCTGGGCCACGAGTTGAATTTGTTCGGTCTGGGGCGCCAGAGCGCCGCCGAGGTGCACCGACTGCTCGATCGCACTGTGGACTTGATCTTCACAAGCTGAGGTGACCCCAGCGCGGTACGGACTGCCCGCGCCTTCCGGCTTTGATGTGACCGTTGTCATATCGACAGACTAGAGTTAGATTCTAGTTCATGACAAGTAGTGTGCGGCGAGTACAAAGCGAGTTGGATCCCGCTCTGCGGGCCGTGGCTGACGCGGTCGAGGGCGCGGGGCTTCCGCCGATGATCGACCTCGCGCCGGGTGAGGCGCGCGAACGGATCCGCGCGGCACTGGCCATGTGTGCACCCGGACCCGAGATGTCCGCAGTCGACTCGCATGCCATCGGAGACAAAGTATCGGTTCGGATCTACCGACCGTTGTCGGTGAAGGCGTCCGGCACGGTTGTGCACTTCCATGGCGGAGGCTGGGTGACAGGGGATTTCGACTACGCCGACGCTACCTGTCGATTGTTAGCCGACGCTGCCGGCGTTCCGGTCGTGAGCGTGGATTATCGACTGGCGCCGGAACATCAGTTTCCTGCTGCTGTCGACGATGCGTCGGCAGTACTGCGTTGGGTTGCCGCCGGATCCGAAGGACTCGATCCGCGGATTGTCGTCACCGGAGACAGTGCGGGCGGAAACCTTGCGGCGGTTTGCGCACAGACGATGCGTACCGACAGTGAAGTTTCCTTGGTGGGTCAGGTGCTCGTCTATCCAGTCGTCGACGCCGATCTGACGCGAGACTCGTATGTCGCCAACTCGGGAGTGTTCCTCGGCTCCAAGGAAATGCAGTGGTTCTTTGATCATTACTGTCCCGAAGCTGCGGATCGGAATTCTCCAAGCCTGGCACCGATTCGCGCAGCAGACCTTGCCGGCCTGCCGCCTGCGATTGTGGTTGTAGGTGGTCACGATCCATTGCTCGACGAGGGCTTGGAGTACGCGGAGCGGCTGACGGCGGCTGGTGTGTCTGTGGAGCTGCTGCACTACCCGACGCTCCCGCATGGCTTCCTTCAGTTCACGGCCGTCTCCGCCGATGCCCGGGAGGCGGCTGCCACGGTGGCGTCCGCTACTGCACGACTGTTCGAAGATGCTGACCTACAGACTGATTCGATCGAAGGAGTTGCACATGCATGATCTCGTGATTCGCGGCGGGCTCGTTGTTGACGGGACCGGTGCGGTGCCGAGACAAGCGGATGTGGCCGTCGACGACGGCCGTATCACTGCGGTGGGCGAGGTGTCCGAGTCCGGACGCCGTGAGATCGACGCTGCGGGCATGCTCGTGACGCCAGGCTTTGTCGATATCCACACCCACTACGACGGTCAGGTCACGTGGGACGCGCTGCTGACGCCGTCGTCGCTGCACGGGGTTACCACCGTGGTGATGGGGAACTGCGGCGTGGGGTTTGCACCGGTCAAACCGGAACAACGGGACTGGCTCATCAGTCTGATGGAGGGCGTGGAGGACATCCCCGGAAGCGTGCTGGCCGAGGGGATGACGTGGAACTGGGAGTCGTTCCCCGACTATCTCGACGCGATCGACACCCCGCACGCCATCGACTTCGCTGCCCAACTTCCGCACGGCGCGCTTCGAACGTATGTGATGGGGGAGCGGGGCGGCGACCATCTCGTCCGACCGACCAACGACGAGATCGATCAGATGTGTGACCTCGTGGCTGAAGCTGTCGAGGCCGGCGCGCTCGGCTGGTCGACGTCGCGATCCGCAGTGCACAAGACATCAGCCGGTGAACCGACTCCTAGTTTGACCGCGTCTCGCGAGGAATTGATCGGACTTGCCCGCGGGCTGGCCAAGGCCGGTGCCGGTGTTGTCGACTTCATCTCCGACTTCATGGAAGAACCCGCGGAGATGACATTGGTGAGCGAGATCGTCGAGGCGGCGCAGCGGCCCATGTCGGTTTCGATCGTGCAGAGCGACCGCGCTCCGGACAAATGGCGATCGTTGCTTGACGGATTGGCGGAAGTTTCGGCGGAACAGAACATTCCGATCACCGGTCAAGTTGCTCCGCGAGCTGTCGGTGTCATGCTCGGCTGGGAGTTGAGTTGGCATCCGTTCATGGCGTATCCCACCTACGCTCCACTGGCGGACCTCCCGCGTGAGGAGCGCGTCGAGCAGTTGCGCCGACCCGAGGTCAAGACAGCTCTACTGGCTGATCAGCCGGTGACGGACAGTGACTTCGTTGCGAGGCTGTCGACACGATTCGAGCATGTGTACCTCCTCGGTGATCCGCCCAATTACGAACCGGGACCGGGTGATTCAGTCGCCGCACTTGCAGAACGATATGGCGTCTCGGCCGTCGAGGTTGCCTACGACGCGATGATGGCGCAAGACGGCCGTGCCCTGCTGTATTTCCCGATGCTCAACTATGCGGGCGGAAACCTCGACGCTGTCCGGGAGATGCTTGCCCGGCCGGATACCGTGCCGGCACTCGGTGACGGCGGCGCCCATTGCGGTGCGATCTGCGACGCGAGTTTCCCGACGACCCTGCTCACACACTGGGGGCGTGACCATCGGAAGAGTGAATCGCTGTTTCCGGTCGAGTGGTTGATCAAGCGGCACACCGTCGACACTGCCGCAGTGGTGGGGTTGCTCGATCGGGGTCAGGTGCGACCCGGGTACCGAGCGGATCTCAACGTGATCGACTTCGATCGACTCCAGGCGGACCATCCGGAGGTGTTGTACGACTTGCCCACTGGTGGTCGACGGTTGATGCAGACCGCCACGGGCTATGTGGCGACAGTGGTGGCAGGTGAGGTCGTCTTCGAGGAAGGCGAGCACACCGGTGCGCTACCGGGGCGGCTCGTGCGCGGCGCCAAGTCAGCTCCCGGACCAGATGTTTCTTGACCGTCATTCCCACCTTTCACATTCTCAGCGAAAGCCGAACTATATGAAGCGTTGTTCATTCACCCGAGTCGCTACTGCGCTCATCGCATTGACAACCGTGACAGCGCTGGTGGCGGGCTGCGCCGGAGGTACCTCGACAACGGCGACCGATGCGTCGGATGTGACAACGGGACTCGTCGGCAATCAGGAAAGCGGCGGCAATCCGCAATCGGGAGGAACGCTGTCGTTCGCGACGTACAACGGCGTCAGCAGTCTCGATCCGGCCGATCGACAGGACGGCGGTGCGACCGGCGGCAACGAAATGGCCGCTATCTACGACCTGCTCATGCGGTACGACCCGGAGACGAAGGAGTTCGAACCTCAGCTCGCGAAGTCACTGGAAGCCAACGGAGACAACACCGTCTGGACGTTGAAGCTGCGCAGCGATGCCAAGTTCAGCGACGGTTCAGCAGTTGACGGTGCCGCCGTAGTGTGGAGTGTCAACCATTACCTGGAGAAGAAGGGCACGCACACCCAGGTGTGGAAGGCGAGCGTCGCCGACGTCCAATCCCCGGATCTGTCGACGGTCGTCTTCACTTTGAAGCAGGCGTGGAACGACTTTCCGATCATGTTCACCACCGGTCCCGGGATGATTGTGGCGCCGTCGTCGATGGCGTCGGGTACTTTCGCTCCGATCGGTGCCGGCCCGTTCCAGGTCGAGAAGTTCGCTTCGCAAGACGAATTGGTGCTTTCCGCTAGCCCTACCTACTGGAACGGCAAGCCGAATCTGGACAAGTTGCGCTTTCCCGCGATCGTCAGTGAGCAGGCCAAGGTAGATGCTCTCCACGCCGGCGGAATTCAAGCCGCTTACCTCCGTGGTGCCGACGTCGTCCACAATGCGCTCAGCGCCGGCGATGTGGGGTACGTCTACACGGTCAACATGGGTGGCGTCGGCAACATCAATCAGCGTGAGGGGCGGGCAGGCGCCGACGTACGGGTTCGCAAAGCGATTGTCGCAGCGTTCAATCCCGAGACTTTCAACGAGCGGGTCGAGGGTGGCTACGGAATGCCCGGCAGCGACATGTTCGCTTCGTGGTCGCAATGGCACGGATCTGTGGCGGGCAACGGTTACGACCCGGATGCAGCCAAGCAGTACCTGGGTGTGGCAAAGGCGGACGGATACGACGGCAAACTTACCTACGTGGGCCTGAACGATCCGGCTGCTCAGAGGAGTGCATTGGCGTTCCAAGCGATGCTGCAGGCCGTCGGTTTCAGCGTCGAGATCGTGTACGCCACCAGCATCAACGACCTCGTGAAGGCCATGTACGCCAAGCATGACTACGACATCGGATATGCGGGATTTAACGTCCTCGACGAGTCACCCTTCGTTCGTATGTACGGAAATCTCTACAGCGAATCGTCCTCGAATGTATTGGGCTACCAGAACACGACGATGGATTCGCTGTTAGCCAAGTTGCAGAGCGCTGCATCAGATGACGACCGAAAGAAGGTTGTCGAGGAGATTCAGACTTTGGTCAACGAGACGGCGCCGATGGTGACCGTCAACACCGGCAAGTACTTCATCCCCTGGAACAAGAACGTCCATGGGATCACGCCCAGCGCTGATGGCATCATGCTGTTCGGAAGTGCTTGGATGGCTCCGGATTCCACATCCTAGTCCGGAAGCGAACTACTGCAGACAGCAGTAACGGCGGGGTCTTCACGACCCCGCCGTTACCGGTTTTCTGCACAGAATTGCGTGCCGTCGCTACTGCGTGGCAGCGCCCATTTCCCTGAAGTGGTCGAGCATCGTTGCCATGGCATCGGGCGCAAAGTTTCCCGGCCGGAAGGTAATTCGGCTGAATCGGCCCGAGTACGCGAATACGCCGCGGCGCAGATGCAGATCCCACGAGATTGGCGAGCGGCGCATTGCTCCCACGTAGAGTCCGCTGAAGGGAACCAGCCACGACAATTGGACGAACTGAATGTCGCTTCGTACGCACTCGTCGTCAACGAAAATGCTGGCCAGCCAACGAGCTTTGCCGGGGGCATCGATTGTCACGCGGATCCGCTGAGTTCCGTCGCGCAACGGCACCGGTTCAGCCGCGATCATCCGTCCCCACGCATTCTGTACGAGATGCAGGTTCCCGGCCTCGATGTAGAGCATGTAGCCGCTCTCCTGGCCGCCGTGTGCCAGCAGTACGCCTTCGTCGGCAGTGGTGAAATCGGTGAGCTCCACCTCGAATTCGAACGATCGGCCGTCGATCAGTTGGCTCGCACGGAATCGCTCGAGCGTCGGGGTTTCGGGGAGCAAGACCACGTCCGTTGCGAAGCGCGCATCCAGCGGATCCCGCTGGAACCAATGCAACGGACTGCCATTCGCCATCGGAAAAACCTGATTGCGTTCAGCTGCGTCCCGCCAGGCTGCGATCAGTTCTTCGACCCGCTCCGGATGCTCGGCGGCCAGATCGTTGAGCTGATTGAAGTCCTCGGCGGTCTCGAACAGTTCCCAGCGATCCTGATCGAAGGGGGTCATCGGAGTGCGTTGTGCGACGGCTTCCCAATCGCCGGCGTAGTAGGCGCGTTCGCCCAGGCACTCGTAGTACTGCTCAGTGTGATTGCTGACGGCGTCGCCTCGGCGCAGCAGCTCCGCCATGCTTGTGCCGTCGAGGGGACGAGCGGCAATACCGTGGCGCTCGGTGGACACCGGAAGGCCGATGAGTTCCATCAGTGTCGGTGCGAGGTCTGTGACGTGCGCGTACTGGTGTCTGATTGCGCCGGCGGACTCCGGCAAACCGGCCGGCCAGGACATCAGGAACGACACCTGATGCCCGCCGCGGTAAGTGCTGAACTTGTGGCGGCGGAACGGGGTGTTGGACACGGTCGCCCAGCCAGTTGCGTATTGCGGCCAGCTTGTGGGGCCGCCGATCTCGTCGATATGAGGCAGTTGTTCAGCGATGCGATCAGCGTTCGTCACGACGCGAGATCGATCGAGATTGGCGAGGTGATTGAAGGCGCCGACGTCGTGGCCGCCGCCGCCGGAAGCGCCGTTGTCGCTCAGGAAGACGAAGATCGTGTTCTCGAGTTTGCCGAGTCGATCCAGAACATCACGGAGCTTTCCGACGCTCTCGTCGATGGTACCGACCATCGCTGCGAAGCCTTCCATATGGCGCGCGGCGAGAGCCTTTCCGTCGTCGGAGAGTTCGTCCCAGCCGGGGACGTCGTAACTGGACTCTTCGCTCAGTGGAGAGAGATCGGTTCCGGGAGGGACAACCCCCAAGGCCTTCTGGCGTTCGAGGCGCGCTTCGCGGATCGCATCCCACCCCTGGGTGTACTTGCCTCGGAATCGTTCCAGGTCTGCAGGTTTCACGTGCATCGGCGTGTGGACCGCAGCGTGCGCGAAGTACATCATGAACGGCTTCGACGGATCCGACGCCTGGGTATCTGCAATCATCTGAACGGCGCGGTCCGTCAGATCGTCGGTGAGGTAATACCCCTGCGGGTACTGGTCGACGTGGACCGGGTTGTTGCCCTCGTAAAGCTGATGCGGAAAGTGCAGATTCGACTGCGCTTCCAAGAATCCGTAGTACTGATCGAAGCCCCGCTGCAACGGCCACGAATGGCGGTTGCCGGCGGAATGCATGTCGGATTCCCGGCACAGATGCCATTTTCCGATTGCCATGGTGGCGTAGCCGTTGTCGCGAAGCATCTCTGCGATCGTCGGCTGATTTGCCGGTAGTTCGGCAGCGTAGCCGGGGAACCCGGAGTCGACATTGGCGACGGCTCCCATGCCGACAGCGTGAGAGTTGCATCCGGTCAGCAGGGAGGCGCGCGTCGGAGAGCACGTCGGTGTCACGTGAAAGTCGGTCATGCGGACGCCTTCACCGGCAACTGCATCCAGGTGGGGGGTCGGAATTTCCGATCCGAAGGCTCCGATGTCCGAATAGCCCATGTCGTCGACGAGCATCACGATGACGTTCGGGGCGCCCGCCGGTGGAGTCGGATGCTGCGGCCACGACGGTTGGGAACTTGCGATTGATTCGGTGATGATCCCGGCAAACTCGGGACTATTCGATTGGGCTGTCATTCTCGAGACTGTAGAGACCAGGGGTCGCTGAGTCAGGTGAGAATTCCGATCATCGAGACCGAAAACGTGGTTGAGTTATCCGCGCAGAACCACCGTCAATACGATTGCGCCGACGCACGATACGGTGACAAAAAGTGTGGAAATCAGATCAGCGCGCCTGGGTCGTTTGGGGTACGCGGCGATCAAGCCGGTTCCGCCGCGGGCAGAGATCGCCTCACCCATTTCGGCGGATCGGCGGATTGCCACCGACATCGTGGTGGTGATCAGGTCGATGATCGTGTTGTCGGAAGCACTGTGCACCACACCCTTCGGCCGAAGGCGTCGCGCAGCAGCGAGTGTGAGCATCTCCTCGATCAGGAGGGGGAGTGATCGGATGCAGAGGGCTGCCGCGATAGCCCACTCGTCCACGGGGATTCGCAGGAATCGCAGCGGACGGCCGAGCGTTGCGAGTGCGGGCGCGACATCACTCATGGACGTGGTCAACGCCAACATCAGTGAGGCACAGAGTAATACGATTCCGAAAGTGATGGCTCGGAGATAGAGATAGACGGCGTCGAGGCCGATCGGAAGGTTGACCAGCGCGCCGCCCATCAACAGCAGCCAGATCCACCACGGTGGCCGCGGGAATGCGGTCAGTGGAACTCGGCCGATGATCGCGGTGACGAGAAGCAGTCCGACGATGACTGCGATGGACGGCCACGACGGTGCGATCACCAAGACGAGGCTGATGAGAACAACGGCGATGATCTTTGTACCCGCCCACAACCGGTGGATCGGCGAGGTGGTGGGTACTTCACGCAGGAGAGTGGTCATCGCTGTGCCTCTTCCATGCTGACGGGGTTTTCGGCAAGAATGCCGTCGGCAAGGTGAATTGTTCTGCTGCACACGGCGTCCATACCGTCGACGTCATGGGAGATCACGACAATGGCGGTGCCGTTGCGGCGAATCCAGGACAGGACGTTCATGATGGCTGCTCTGCCGGGCGGGTCGAGTCCGGCCAAGGGTTCGTCGAGAATGAGCAATCGGGGTTGGCGGACGAGGAGTCCGGCCAGTACGAGCCGCCGCATCTGTCCGCCGCTGAGTTGGTCGATGCTGCGGCCCGCGAGGTTCCGATCGAGGCCGACCGCGTCGAGAGCCCAGGATACCTGGGTGGTTCCGATTTCGGGTCCGCCCGCAGCTTCGATGTCTTCGGCGACGGTGCGGCGTTGGAGTTGGAGTCTCGAATGCTGGAAGGTCAGTCCCACCGAACCGACCTCCTTCGCAATGGGCTTGCCCTCGAACAGTGCGGTGCCGGCTGTGGGAACCGTCAACCCGGCCATAATCCACGCCAGTGTCGATTTGCCGGAACCGTTGCCTCCCAAGACGAGTAGACCGTCACCGGCGCCGATAGTGAGGTTCACATCGGACAGTGCAGTCCGAGACCACGGCGTCCGATGGTTATAGGTGTGCGAGACATTGTTGATCTCGAGAAGCGGACGGGTGCTACGTGGCCAGGGGGCAGAGGGCGTCGTTGGTCCTGCGCCGAGCATCCAGTGCGGCTGATGCTCGATCTGACGTCCGCCTTGGAGCTGGATTACGCGGTCGGCTCGGCGCGTATCGGCCTGATGATGCGTGACGAGGACGACCGTCATGTCATGGCGCCGCGGGAGAGTGGCCAGCAGTTCCACCAGTTCTTCGCGGCCGGCGCGGTCGACCATCGCGGTAGCTTCGTCAGCGATGAGCAACGCGGGTTTGCGAGCGAGGGCAGCGGCAACAGCCAGACGCTGCATCTCGCCTCCCGACAGCGACGATGTTTCACGCATCGCCATACCGCCCAGGCCGACCTCGGTCAGTAGTGCCTCGATGTCGGGAAGATGGTCGGGCTGCAAGCCCCACACCACGTCGTCGGCCACCCGGGTGCCGAGGATCTGACTCTCGGGCCGTTGCAGTACAACGGCTGTTCCACCAGTACGCCCGAGTCCCGCCGCTCCTGGTCGCACCACAATGCCGGTCGACGGCGCTCGTCCGGCAAGCAACCGGGTCAGGGTGGATTTACCGGAACCGTTGTGGCCGACGATGGCGATGAATTCGCCGCGGGCGATCGTGAAGTTGATGTCGGTCAGGGATGCGGAGTGGGCCCCGGAGTACGTGAAACCGACGTGTTCGAGAGCGAGCGGCAAGGGGCCGATCGGCCGAGTATCGAGAGCTGATTCCAGTTGATCCTCGGTAGGAATGGCCGCCAACCGATCAAGAACCGCGCCGAGTACGAAGTACGACACAACAGTGGTGAAGACGATGCCCAGGGTGGCAGTCGCGGCAATCCAGACCCACCAGTAGTCGACGATGGTCCCCACGCTGTTTTCGATCCACTCGGCCGCGCCGATCAGTGGCGGCCACCGTTTCAGGATTGCCGCGACGCCACGTGCCGTGTAGTCCAACGAGTCCAGAATCAGATTTCGCAGTGGAGAGAGAATCAACAGCAGAACTATCGAATACAAGGCAACGAGTGGGCCGACGACAAACGACGCCAGTAATGCGGAGAAGAACCCGCGCCCGCGTCGTTTGACGTTGCCGATAATGCCGCCGATCAGGACGCACAGCGCAACTGCCGACGCAGATCCCGAACCGGCTGCGACAAACGCCACGACCGTTGCCGATATGCCGGAGGCAACTACAGCGCGAAGCCGGAATCTCTGGGCAACGATTCCCATCGGCACCGCGGCAACAAAGTGAAGCGCACTAGCGAGTGGGATCACCGTTGCGATGACCGAGAGCGCGACCGTGAACCCGGCCATCACGGCACCGGTCGCCAACTCGAGTGGACGTAGGTTGCCGGTGGTGCGGACTTCGGGGCGGCTGCTCACCGACTCCAGTGTGCCAGTTGTGTCGAAATTGCTGAGTTGTCGAAACTGCTAGGTGATGAAACTCCCGTCCCACTGATGGTGAGACGATCTGCCCGGTTGCGTAGGCTTCGCCTTACAACAATGCATCGGACGGAGCGTGGAAGACGTGAGTGCAGCACCCATCAGGGTCGGGGTTCTGGGAGCCAGGGGCAAGGTCGGCCAGGCGATCTGCGCAGCAGTGGAAGCCGCTGCTGATCTCGAATTGGTCGCGCAGGTCGATGCCGGCGATCGCATCGAAACGTTTGTCGACACCCGCACTCAGGTCGTGGTCGATTTCACGCATCCTGACGTCGTAATGGGAAACCTCGAGTTTCTCGTAGCCAACAGGATTCACGCTGTCGTCGGCACCACCGGATTTGACGACGCGCGTCTGGCCACAGTCCAGTCCTGGCTCGACGCGCAGCCTGCTACCGGTGTGCTGATCGCACCGAACTTCGCGATTGGCGCAGTGCTGATGATGCGCTTCTCGGCGGCAGCGGCGCGGTTCTTCGATTCCGTCGAGGTCATCGAACTTCATCACCCCAACAAGGCTGACGCTCCGTCCGGTACCGCATTCCGGACCGCTGCGATGATCGCCGCGGCCCGCGCCGAAGCCGGTGTCGGAGCCAGTCCCGATGCCACGACCGTCGAAATCGAAGGAGCCCGCGGCGCCGACGTCGACGGCGTTCGCGTGCATTCGGTTCGTATGGCCGGCATGGTTGCCCATCAGGAAGTGATCCTGGGTACGCAGGGCGAGACCCTCACCATCCGCCACGATTCCATCGACCGAAACTCGTTTGCCCCGGGCGTCCTGCTCGGTGTTCGTCAGATCGGGTCCCGTCCGGGTCTGACGGTCGGTATCGATTCGTTCCTGGACCTGGACCTGTGAGTACTGCATCGATGAGTAGCAAATCCGTGAACAACAAGACCACTCGCACGCTCATCCTGATCACAGCGATCTGCCTTGCGCTCGGCGTGTACTTCGTGCTGCTCGGTCAACGCGGAATCACACTGATTCAGCAGGGCGGCGTTGTACCCATCGGCCTGGGAATCGGCGTGATGATCCTGCCGTTCCTGGGACTGTGGCTGGTGATTTCAACGCTGCGCGCCGGTTTCACCCATCAACGTCTGGCTCAGCAGATTGTCGACGAAGGCTTGGCCGTCGACGCGTCGACGCTCCCCAAGTTGCCGTCGGGCCGTATCGAGCGCGCTGCTGCCGACGAGTTGTTCGCCAAGGTCAAGGTCGATTGGGAAGCTGATCCCGACAACTGGAAGCAGAACTTCCGCCTTGCTCGCGCTTACGATTTCGCGGGCGACCGTAGCCGTGCCCGCGAAACCATGCGTCGCGCAGTGGAATTGGAGCGTCGCGAGCGCGGTAAGTAGGTAGTGGATCGTCGAACTCAGTGCGTTGTTCCGGTAACCCGATTGCGCAGGCGGGTTACCGGAACCGTTCGAGAGTGTCGGCGAGGGTCACGACATCACCGAAGCGATCCTGGATATCCCACAGAGATGCTTGCGCCGACAGAATACGGAAGTCGTCGACGCACTCTTCGACGACGCTGACGCGGAGATTGCGATAAGCGGCGTCGGTGACTGTCGCCCGCACACATCCGCTGGTGCTGGTACCGGCGACGATGATCTCGTCGATGTGCAGTTCCGTGAGCAGGGATTCGAGTCGGGTGTTGTAAAAGCCACTGGCAACGGTCTTTTCGACGATGTGGTCGCCTTCGAAAGGTGCGACCATGCCGTGGATCGCGGTCCAGGGGTTTCCGCGTTCACACACCGTGGTCAGTGACGATCGCACTCGCTGAGCAAGCATGCGGTCGTCGAGCGAGTCGAGAATCATCACCAGATAGATGACGGGAATTCCGCAACGCCGTGCCGCGTCGAGCAGAGTTGCCGTGTTCGCCAGTGCTAGGCCAGCGGATCGACTGCATTGATTGTGCTCGGTGAAGGCGCGTTGGAAATCGACCACGACAACTGCGGGTGACACACCGGGTCCGACTTTGGTTCGGGTAGAGCGTAATTGACGAATACGGGCCATTTCCGTATTCCAATCGATTGCAGTGTGCGACTCGGACCCGGTGTTCACGTACTTTTCCTGTCGATTCGAAAGCGGCGCCTGGTGTCAGGCGTCGAGTGTGCGGATAAATGCGAGTGCCTGATCGAGGCTGCGCACTTCACCACATTTAGCCGCGATATCCCGCAGGTTCGATTCATGTGGTTCCCGATGGCGGTCCCCCACGGCGTCGGAGACAACCACGGGCACAAAACCGTGTTGAAGGGAATCGATAGTGGTGGCCCGGATGCATCCGCTGGTCGAGAACCCTGCGATCAGCACGGTATCGACCTTGGTCGCGGTCAGTGCCGCGGCCAGCGAGGTGCCGTGGAAGGCGCTGGGGTAATGCTTGGTGATGACCATCTCGCCAGGGTGTGGCTCGAATCCGTCGATGAACTCCGCGAGGGGATTACCCGCGACGAAGTAACGCAGTGCCGGCACCTTGGTGAAGAACAATCCGCCGAGAACTCCGGCTTCGTCGTCGTAGAGCACCTGGGTCAGGTAAACCGGAATCCCCGCGGCAGATGCCGCTGCTCGGAGGGTAAGCATGTTCGACACTGTCTTCTCAGCACCGGCATAGAGCGGCGACGTCGGTTCGTTGTATGCCTTGGCCGGATCCACGATTACCAGTGCCGGACGAGAACCCAGGGGTAGTGAGCCACCGAATCCCGAGAATGTGTAGTCCGGGGCGAGATCGTCGCCGGAGACTGCGTTCATATGTTCGGTCACGACTACAGACTTTCGTCAATCTGTACAAACGTCTTCGACGCGAGAACAGGCTTGATGTGATCGGTCAGCACGGCGACGTGTGCGGCGTGCGTACGGTAGGCCTCCCACGAGGCCTTCGAATCGAAGGTCATCGTGAACATCAGGTGGGCGTTGCCCTCGGACAGGCCGGCATCAGTGCATACCTCTGCCTTCTCCAACCCAGCGATCTGCCCGGGTAGCGCGCGGAGCGCCTCGGCGATGCCGTTGCGGTTGGTGGTGGTGGCCTCGTCGTTGAGGGTGAGTAATCCGACGTGACGGAACATGATGGTGGATCCTTTCGGCCGAGTGAATACGTCAGAAGCGTTCGAGGAGTGAGCCGTAGCCCTCGATCTTGTCGGTGATGCCGTTGGTGCGCAGTGCATGCCAGACGGTGGCGATGTTGATCGCGACGACCGGCTTGCCGAGTTCTTTCTCGAGTTCGGCAGCGACCGCGACGGCTTCGAGGTTGGTGCCGGCCTGGATCAGAGCGTCGACGTCGGGGCCGTCGACGGCCAGGAACGCAGCCCGGATGTCCTCGGGTGTTTCGTCGGCGATGGACGTTGCGGAGGCGGACTTCAGACCCTGGATGCCCGCGACCTCGAATCCGAGTTCCGTGAAGTACGCGACAACCTGCTCGTCGCCAACCGGCTGGTACGGAGTAACGATTCCGATCTTCTTGGCACCGAACGCTTTCAAGGCTTCTGCTGCGGCTGTAGCACCGGTGGTCACGTCGAGTCCGGTGAGTTCGCGGACGTTCTGCTCGAATGCGGCGTTGCCTGCCACACCGCCCCAGAAGGTTTCGGCGGACATGCCCATGACGATGTAGTCCGGCTTTGCCGTCATGACGATCTCGAGTGCCGCCGGCAATGCTGCGTTGAGATCTTCACGGAAGAGACCGAACGCGTCGGCGGAATCGAGAGCCGCAGCTTTGATCATGATCCGGCCGGTGTGCCAGGAGCAGTCCTGCGGGCGGATGTGGTGAAACTCCCGTTCGACCGACGTATTGGTGGACGGAACGATCAGTGCGAAACGCTTGCCTTTGGTGGTGGATACAGCGGTCTCGAGTGCGGCGATATCAGGTGTGGCGGGGGCGGTCATACGAGACTCCTCGAGTTAGCAGTGTCGATCTGTGCCGTTGCGGATGCAGCGAGCACCGCGGTCTGTTCGAGCTGTGTGTCCTGCCCGGTCAGGGCGGTGAACTGAGCCCAATCCTGTTGATTCAGGCCCGAAGAGCCGGTGGTGTGGATTTGCGCGTACATCGAGGTGATCGCCTCGGTGGAAGCGAGGATCGGGGCAACCGGGTAGATCATCAAGGCAACGCCGAGTTCGTGGCAAATTCGCGGATGGGGCAGCGCCGAGTGGTCGCCGGCTTCGCTGACGTTGATCATCAGCGGGGTGCCGCCGACAGCGTCGCGGATGGTCCGGAGCAGTTCTTCGCTGTAGGCGCCCTCGACGAACACGAGGTCGGCGCCGGCTGCGGCGTAGGCGCGCACTCGGGTCAGCGCCGCATCGAGGCCGTCGACGGACAGTGCGTCGGTGCGAGCGATGATGAGCGCGGACCGCCTACGGTGTGCGGCGATTTCGATCTTGGCAACCATCTCCTCGATCGGCACCACCTGGCGGCCGGTCAGATGTCCGCAGCGTTTGGGTGCGACCTGGTCCTCGAACTGGATAGCTGCGGCACCGGCACGCTCGAGGCGGGTGACCGCCTCGCCGACCTGCAGCACACCGCCATACCCGGTGTCACCGTCCACGATCAGAGCGATGTCACTGACCGCTGTCATGCGGCGTACCTGCTCGGCCATTTCCGTCAGGCCCAGGTATCCCAGGTCTGGTTGGCCGAGTGCGGCGGCGGACACGGCGGCACCCGAGACGTATCCGGCCTTGAAGCCGGATTCGCCCAGTGCCTTGACCGAGACGCCGTCGTACACGCCGGGTGCCAGAACTGTTCTGTAGCAGAGCATTTCGGATAGCCGACGTCCGGCGGGTCGGGTTGCTGCCGGAACGGCGCGCAATTCACGGGCGATGCGGCCCATGGTGATACGCAACGAGGTGAACATGGCCGCTGTGCGTAGGTGCTCACGCTTGTCGAGGAGATCGCGGTCCATGGCGGAGAGCATGTCTGCGCGGGCAACACGTTCGGCGTTGTCGTCTTCGCTCATCGAGTCGTAGTTCTTCTGTGCTTGCGCCTGCACGTGATTGAGTGCGGCGTCGCGTCGAAGTTCGCTGTAGAGAGATGCGGCATGAACGGCGTCGGTGCCGGTCAGGGCAGCGTCGATGACCTCGGCGGCCGCCCAGGCATCGTGGATACCGCTGTTCATGCCCATCCCACCGAGTGGGTTGTTGACGTGGGCGGCGTCGCCGGCGAGCAGGATCTTTCCCACGGCGAAGGTGGCGGCGGCGCGCATGTTGACCTTGTAGATCGATGCGTGGGGCACGTCGTATTCGGTGGGCTGCGGCGCGAGGCGCTGTAGGCGTGCTTCCATCGCCGCGGGGGAGAGCGCCGTCTCGTCGCTTTCGTCGTCGAGGACCGGGAACAGTGCTCGCCAGTGGTTCGGCGTGCGCAGCAGTACACCCCACTCGTCGGGGTCGGAAATGTACGAGACGTAGGCCAGGTCGGGAAAGTCGTCGCGGAACTCGTGGGTCGTGGAGATGACCAGGAAGCGTTCGTCGTAGGTGCGGCCTTCGAACGAAATTCCCAGGCTCTTACGGATATTCGACTGGGCTCCGTCGGCGGCGATGACCCAGCGCGCGCGAATCGGATGGTCGCGGTCGGTGTCGGGCAGGAAGATGCGTACATGCTCGAAGCCTTGTTCGACGCGGGCGACGGGGCTCGAGTACTGCAGTGTCACGTTCGGCATCGTCTGCAGGTGGCGACGGATGATGTGCGTGAGGTTGTTCTGTTCGCTCTGTAAGCGGTACGGGTACTTGGTCTCTCCGGCAAGCAGACTCATGTCCATTTCGGAGAGTACAGCGCCGGTGCGTTCGCGGTACTGGAAGACCGGTGCCTTCAGACCCACTGCGTGGAGTTCGTCGACAACTCCGAGTTCCTCGAGCAGTTCGAGGGAAGACGGGTGGAACGTGGAGGCGCGTGATTCCTCGGCGAGGTCGTCGCCGGCCTCGAGGACGAGAACCTGGTATCCGAGTTTTCCGAGTTTGAGGGCGGCGACCATGCCGACCGGACCCATGCCGACTACGACGACGGTGTTCATGTCGGCATCGGCTGCGGTGAGGGTGGTGTCAGACATCGGTTGACGTCCTTTCGGCGAGAAGTGGACCGTAGAGGTTCGGCTGGCGTGTGCCGACGGGATCGAGGTGGAATCCCATGGTCTTACTGTGGGATTCGCGGAGATCGAGTCGCTGGATCAGTTGCTCTTCGAAGCCGTACCGCGTCCACTGCGCCGACGGATACCGCATCAACGCGATGGGTTGACCGGGGATGAAGAGATCGGCGCGCACGATTTGGCTGCCGACCTTGGCGGGGCTGTCGAGACGGTTGACGGACACCAGGTGGACCCGGTTTTCCTCGGTACGCTCGGTGGCCGCCATGTCGGGAGCTTCCTGGCGATCCCAGTTGGTGGGGTGCAGGACCAGTTCGGCTCCGCGCAACGTCAGCAATCGCATGACCTCGGGTAGCCAGACCTCGTTGCCGATCATCAGAGCGATGGAACCGAGTGCCGTGTGAGCAACCGACAATTCGTCTCCCGCGGTGGCCCAAAGGCTTTCAGCGGTATCGAGATGGGTCTTGCGGTATTTCAGTGCGATTTCGCCGTCCGCGTCGATCAAGTACGCGGTGGAGTAGAAGGCATCACCGTCTTGTTCGACGAGGTGCACGGCTACCCAGAAGGAATGCTCGGTGGCGGCGGCACGGATACGAGCGAGCACCTCGGTGGAGGTGGCTGCTGCGGCGGCGGGATCGGCATCGACCTCACCGGGTTTGAAACAGAACAGTTGCGGCAGTACGCCCAACTGTGCCCCCTGGCGGGCGGCGTGCGAGATCTGCCCGATCGCACGTTGAACGGTCCATTCCTGGTTGTGGAACCAGGACACCTGCAAAGTGGCGACATCGACTGGCTTGGGTGCCATCTCGGGGGAGAGAGGTCCGAGCATGTCGGCGACGGGCAACTCCTCGTGCGGCACCATCAAGTCGCCGTACAGGTCGGGACGGCGCCAGCCGAAGACGTCCGCAAAGCCGGGAACGTTTTTGTCGTCGGCGGCATCGACGTCGATGTCGGCCCAGATGAGGCCTTCGGACTCTTCGCCGGCGCTGGCCAGGATGTTACCGCGCGGGGAGACGACTTGCGATCCACCCATCCATGGCCAGCCGTCCGCAGGGCCACCGACGGTATTCGACGAAATGTGCCAGACGTGGTTTTCCAGGGTGCGGAGCGGCACGTGTACCCGAACTTCGTCCGGCCCACGAGAATTGAGCGAATTGCAGAAGATCTGGGCGCCGAGCAGACCGAGGACACGAGGAACGTCGGGGACGATACCGTCGGCGCACATCAGGAGGCCGATGCGGCCGATCGGGGTGTCGACCACCTCGAGTGGTTTCGTGCCGGCCACGAAGAGGGTGTACTCGTAATCCCAGAACACGGTCTTGTGGTGCACGTGTTCGATGTCGCCGTAGGGGCCGATCAGAACCGACGCGATGCGTACGGTCGGCTTGATCTCTTCGCTGAGGTCGATCCCCACCACGGCGTACATGCCGAGTTCGGCGCAGGCTGCGGAAATGGTTGTGACGAACTCGCCGTCCAACCTCTCGGACTTGTCCCAGCATTCGTCGCGGTCGGCGTAGTCGCGAACACGGTTGCTGTTCTCGGGGAACACGACCAGTTTCACGCCCGCGTCGTGTGCAGTCCGGAGGTAGTTGACGACGGTCTGCGCGTTGGCGGCAACGTCGGTGCCGGAGAAGAACTGTGCGGACGCCACTCGGAGCGTGCGCCCGGTGGAAGCGATGTCCAATGGCGCCGAATCAAGAATTTCCATGATGTGGTTTTTATCCTTCCAGATTATGGATATGAGATTAGTGGCAAGTGTGGGAGGGTGCAAGCGGGCCGAATGGCGGTTCACCGTATTGTGGGTACGCTTCTTCATATTCTGGAAGGCTTGCGGCCGAAGCATGCAGGCCACGTTCGAATGGTGAGTAAAGAAAGGCCTCGAATTGCCCATCCCGAGTAGTCACAACAAAGTCAGTGGCGCTGGCAGTAGCCGGAAGCTGTTGTCTGCCTTGCTGTGTTTCACCGAGGAGCGGCCGACGTGGACGGTAGCCGACCTCGCTTCCGAACTCGACCTCTCGGTTACCTCGACCTATCGGTACGTCGCTTTGCTTCGCGAGGTCGGTCTGCTCGACGGCGCGTCTCAGAACTCTTATCGGGTAACAGATTTGGTTCTGAGCCTGGCCCGGGCATGCGAGGCGGCGCAAGCTCCTCTGGCCGAGATCGGGCTGCCGATCATGGCCCGCGTCCGCGACGAGATCGACGAGACGGTTCTCATTGCCCGTCGGGGCGGTGACGCGGCGTACTGCGTCGACCGGGTGGAATCCCGACGGCCGGTGCGACTGCAGTTCGACAAGGGACAGGCGATGTCGCTGCACGCGGGGTCGATGTCGCGAATCTTGCTGGCATCGATGTCGCGCTCCGAGCGCGGCGCTCACCTGGCAGCGATTCTGCCGACGTTGCCCTCCGCGCGGGTCACGATGCTGACCGACGAGGCGCTGGATCGGACGCAGGCGGAGGGATGGACCGAAAGCTTCGAAGAGGTTGACGAGGGTATCTGGGGTTGCGCTGCTGCAATCACGTCTCATGGCACAGTCGTGGCGTCGATCGGAACGGCAGCCCCCATCTTCCGTTCGGACCAGACACGCCGAGATCGGATGATCGAATTGATCCGGGGCGCGGCCGCGGAAATCTCGGAACTGCTGGACCAGTACTGATCGGGAGGGGGCCACCGCGTTCACGGCCGGAGGACGTTGACGATCATGCTTTGGCTGTGTTCGTGGACTCCGAGTCCGCCGTAGTCGATACCGATACCCGATGCCTTGGCGAAAGGCATCGGGACCGCAGGTTCGAAAGCGCCGTGTTGGTTGACCCACGCATTACCCACGTCGAGTTGCACTGCTAGCGACTCCGCGCGTTCGATGTCAGCGCTCCACACCGATCCGCCCAGTCCGTAGGGTCCGGTATTCGCCTCGACAACGGCCTCTGCCGGATCATCGAACGCGATGATCGGCAGTAGTGGACCGAACTGTTCTTCCTGAACCAGCGGATGACGGCGGCTCAGCCCGGTGACGACCGCGGGTGCGAGAAACAGCCCTCGGTCGGGGACCGGGCCAGCGCTACGGTGCAGGGTTGCGCCGGATTCGACTGCTGCATTACGCAGTCCCAGAACACGTTCGAACTGTGGACGGTTCTGGATGGGCCCCATATCTGTTATCGGGTCGAAGGCGTCACCCAAGACGACATCACGTAGGCGGGCTGTGTATCGATCGACGAGCTCGTCGTGAATCGAGCGTTCGACGTACACCCGCTTCACGCCGGCGCAGAACGCTCCGCAATTCAGCAGTCCGATCTGCGAGGAGAACTCGACGAAGGTGTCGAGGTTCGCGTCGGCAAGCACGATGGCGGCGTCGTTGCCGCCCAGCTCGAGGGTGAGTCGTTTGAGTTGCTGTGCGGCTGAGACGGCGATGAGCTTGCCCGTTGCAGTCGAACCGGTGAACGAGATCTTGGCGACGCGGGGATCGCTCACCAAAGCTGCGCCTGCAGTGCCGTCACCGTTGACGACGTTGAGAACACCGGCGGGAAAGATAGCCCGCGACAGTTGCCCGAATCGGAGTGCGGCGAGAGGAGTGAACGGAGAAGCCTTCAGTACCAAGGTATTTCCGGACAGGAGTGCGTTGGCCACCTTGACTACAGCCAGCAGCACCGGGGAATTCCACGGCGCGATTGCCCCGACCACTCCCAACGGGCGACCGATGTGACGGACCGAGGATCGCTCATGTGGAATCTGGTGCGATTGCGGGGTGGTCGCGGCGATGGTCCGGACGAAGCGGCCGGCGCTCAGGACCTCGCTGTGGCAGCGCCGGAGAGTGCGGCCTGTCTCGGCCGTCAGGATCAGCGCCAGAGTGCTCGCATCCCCTTCGAGCGCAGCGGCGAACCGCTCGAGTAATTCGCGACGCTGTTCCCACGGAGTATGTGACCAGCGTGGGAAAGCCGCATGGGCCGCGCGGACTGCGGCGTCGATCGTTGCCGAGTCTCCGAACGGCGCGGTGGCGATTGTTTCCTCGGTGACGGGATACGGCACGTCGACGGTGGACGCCGGCGAGAAATCCTCACCGCCCACCGTCTGCTGAAGCCGAAGGCCGGCCAACCACTGCGTGATATCGACGGGGACATCCTGGTACATCGGTTCAGTCATAATTTCTCCGTAATCGGGGAGTGCGCAGTAGTTGGCCGGCGCGCGGGACTTGTCGTTGTGCGTGAACTCAGGTGAGCTCGGGGTTGTGCGGTTTGGCGGCGGAACTGGGGTTGAAGCCGTCGCGAAGCGCGTCGCCGATCATGTTGAACGCGAGCACGATCAAGAGCAGTGCCAAGCCTGGGAAGGCCACCGACCACCAGGACAGGCGCAAAGCGGTCTGGCCGTCGGCAAGCATCGATCCGAGGGAGAAGCCTGGTGCCTGGACTCCCAGTCCCAGCAAGCTCAAGCCGCTCTCCGCGAGGACGGTGACGCCGACGCTTGTCGACCACAACACCACGATTGGTCCGACCACGCTGGGGGCGATGTGCCGCAGCATGATCCGGGGCGTGGATGCGCCGAGTGTGCGGGCCGCAGTCACGAAATCGAGGCGTCGTACCTGGGAGACAGAGTTGACGATGGTACGGGCATACAGGGTCCAAGCCCAGATTGCTAGGACCGCAACAAGATTGAAGATTCCGGGGCCGAGTACCGCAGTCAGTGCGATACCGACGGCGATGAACGGGATCGCGAACTGGATATCGGCGATTCGGAGCAGGAAACTGCCGAGGAATCGCTCGTAGTAGCCGGCAAGGATACCCAGAATGAGCCCGAGTGCGGCGCTGATCGTGGCGGTGATGACACCGATCGCAAGGCTCAGTCGAAGGCCGTGCAGCACACGGCTGAAGACGTCGCGGCCGAGAGCATCCGTACCGAAGAGATAGCCGCCTTCTCCGCCGAGCCAGAACGGCTTGGTGTTGGTTGCCGACAGGGTCTGAACGGTGGGATCCTGACCGGCCAGCAGCGGAGCGAACACCGCTGCGATGACCAGTATCCCGAGAATAACGAAGCCGATCTTGCCGGTCGGGTTCGACCAGGCTTTGCCGAACACCTCACGGGTGCGTCCGGGTGATCGCTGCGCAGCCTTGGGTGCTTGCTTTGCGGAGGCAGTATTGTTGCTGATGGCGTTCTTGCTGGAGGCTGTAGACGTCATGCGGACACCTTCGTTCGGAGTCGGGGGTCGAGAATGCGCACAACCGCGTCCATCGCGATATTGACGACGGTGATCAGAACGGCCATGACAAACACGCAGGCCTGCACAGTCGGGAAGTCTCGCGAAGAAACGCTGCGAACCAGCAACTGGCCGAGTCCGGCGTAGTTGAGTAGAGGTTCGAGAATCAGCAGTGAGCCCATCATCAGCGAGAACAGGATGCCGAGGAATGCGACCAGTGGGGGAATGGCAAGTGGCATCGCGTGTTTGACCAGCACTGTGCTCGGTGAAAGGCCCTTGGACTTGGCCATGGTGACGGGCCCCTGACCCAGTGCGTCGATCAACTGTCCGCGTGTCAAACGCGTCATGGTCGAAAAGCCCTGCACGGTAAGGACCGTGACAGGAATGACCAGGCTGAGCATTCCCTTCGAACCGGTGGCGGGAAGCCAGCCGAGGGTGATCGCGAAGATCAGGACCAACATCAGAGCGAGGATGAAGTACGGGATACCGTCGAGGATGAAGGCGCCGGCCATGAGTGCTCGGCCACGCTTGTTTGCCTGGTTCAGCGCGGCGTAGGTGCCGATGCAGGCTGCGAGCAGAGCCGCGAGAAGGATCGAGGGAATCACGATCGAGAGACTCGGGACGAGACGGTCGATCGCCAACGTTCCCGAATCGACCTTGGATACGAAGGACGTGCCGAAGTCGAAAGTGAAGGCGCCCTTGATCGAGTCGAAGTACTGAACGAGCAGCGGGGCGTTGAGGCCGAGACGCTCACGGGTGGCGTCGATGACGGCGTCGCTGGACTCCGGGGGAGACATCAGTACGGCCGGGTCGCCGGACATGCGGGAGATCGCGAACAGGAACGTCGTGACACCGACGATGACGATGGCAAGAAGGAGAAGCTTCCGCCAGAGGTAGTCGAGAACGTTCATGACGTCGCCGGTACTTCGTAGCGATTCGACGCGGCTGCGATCAGTCGCGTAATGAGTTGGTCACGTTCAACTTTGACCGTCTCGCGCAGTTCCGGATCGGTGATCGGTGCATCCAACTCGTCCGCAGTCAGTGTGTTGCTCTTGCGAAGCGCGCTCTCGAGCAGAATCTGGCGGTCGCGCAGTACCCACACCTCGGAAGCAAGTTCGAGGAGCATACGCATCAGCGCGTCGTTGTCGGTATCTGCGTTCAGATACCGGGGGTCGTCCAGTGCGAATCCTGGCATGGGTTCGTCCTAACTACTGGTGGAGGTGGAGAGAGCGTGCGAGCGCGTCTCGACGGTCAGCGGCAATGGCGACCGCGGCGCAGTCACACTGTGTGTGCTCGAGTTCAGGGTGAGTTCGCCGGGGAAGTGGCAGGCAACCTGACGGCTCTCTCCTCCGGATGTGCTGGGAACAGTGGTCAGTACCGGCTCGTTCACCGCACACGTGTCGCGGGCGATGGCGCATCGGGTGTGGAACGGGCAGCCTGACGGCGGGTTACTCGGTGAGGGGAGATCGCCACTGGGCAGGATGCGGTTCTCCGGACTGAGCTGCATCGAGGCCAGCGACACCGCGTACGGGTGCAGCGGTTCGTCGAAAACCTCGTCGGACGTTCCGGTTTCTACGATCCGGCCCAGATACATCACCGCGATGCGGTGGCTGAGGTGACGAACCAAAGACAGATCGTGGCTGATGAACAGGTAGGACAGTCCACGCTCGGCCTGAATGTCCTGAAGGAGATTCACCACCTGCGCCTGAACCGACACGTCGAGTGAAGCAGTGGGCTCGTCGGCCACAATCAGCGTGGGATCGAGCATGAGCGCACGGGCGATGCCCACCCTCTGACGTTGACCACCGGAGAGTTCGTGGGGGTAGCGGCCCGCCATCTCACTGCCGAGTCCGACTTGATCGAGCATCTCGGCTGCGGCTCGGCGGCGAGCGGACTTGTCACCGATACCGTGCACGGTCAGGGGTTCGGTCAGGACGTCCTCGAGCTTGAGGAACGGATTGAGCGAGGTGGACGGATTCTGGAACACCATCGCCGAGCGACGGCGCAGAATCTGGGACAGCTTGCGGCCCTTGACGTTACTGACGTCCTGACCTTCGAACACGATCTTTCCGGAGGTAGGCGTGTAGAGGCGAAGTGCGGTTCGGCCGACCGTGGTCTTGCCGCTGCCCGACTCGCCGACCAGGCCCACCGTCTCACCCTTGCGAACCGAGAGGGAGACACCGTTGACGGCTCGGATGGTCTGACGACCCTGGCCGGGGAAGTGTTGGTGGACGTCCTGGAGATCGAGAATTGTTTCGGGTTGGGAGGTCATCGCTGGGCGCTCGCTTCCAGAGTCGGATCGGTGACAGTGGGATCCAGCGGATCGGTGTCAATTAGATCCAGCGGATCGGTGACAGTTGATTCGGCGACTGCGTCGTCCTGTACGCGCAGGCACGCGGTCATACGATTGCCGGTGGCGTCGAGCGTGACCAACTGTGTTCGGCGCGTGTGGCATTCGTCGGCGGCGAAATCGCAACGGGGTGCAAACGAGCAACCGGGGGGCAGGTTGTCGAGTGCCGGTGGGCGGCCTTCGATGGTGCGGAGGCGGGCTCCGGAATTGTGCTCGGGGGCCGTCTGCAACAAGGCCCACGTGTACGGGTGCTTCGGGTTGCTCATGACCTCGGCGACCGGGCCCTGTTCAACGACAGCGCCGGCATACATCACGACCAGGCGATCCGCGATGCCGGCGATTACGTCCAGATCGTGCGTCGCGATGATGATGGTCAGACCCATCTCGCGGTTCAGCTCACGGAGCAGTTCGAGAATCTGCGCTTGCGTCGTGACATCGAGTGCGGTGGTCGGTTCGTCGCACAGCAGCAGAGAAGGCTTGGCTACCAATGCCATTGCGATGACAACGCGCTGCAGCTGACCGCCCGACATTTGGTGCGGGTAGCTCTTGAGACGGGACTCCGCGTCGGGAATTCCGACCCGCGCCAGAGTTTCGGCAGCCAGGGTGCGGGCATCCGTTTTGGACAGATTCGAGTCTGCCGATCGTGCCGATTCGATCAGCTGTGCACCGATGCTGTGCATCGGGTGCAGTGAACTCCACGGGTCTTGCAAGATGACGCGTGCTTTGCCGGCGCGAAACTGACGCAGTTCCGCTTTGCTCATCGTCGCGATGTCGTTGTCGCCGGCCATGATCGAACCGCCGATCCGAGCTCCCCACGGGAGCAGGCGCATGGCGCCGAGCATCGCAGTGGATTTTCCGGAACCGGACTCGCCGGCGAGGGCGACTACCTGCCCGGCCGGTACCTCGAAGCTGACACCGTGCAGAATCTGCAACTCGTCCTTGGTGCGGGGTAGGTGGACGGTGACGTCGCGAAACGACAGCGCGAGTGGCTCAGTAGTGGAGGGGCGCGCAGTGGGGGGTGCAGTTCTCACGTCAGAAATCCTCATTCGGGCTTGCAAGCGGTAGTCACCCACGGGTACGACTCGGGTCCGTGAGCTGCTTGGTTGATGTCGACGAACCCAGCGTCAGCTGCTGCTTGCACCAGGTCGATGGTTGCGGAAGTGCGCCACCAGGGCTCGTTTCCATGGGCGGCGTCCCAGTCGTCGAGCCAGGCTTGGTAGGGGGAGCGTTCCGAGTACGGCGCAACGTCGGAGAAATGAACGTGCCCACCGGGCTTCAGGAGCCGGAAGGCTTCGACGAACACTTGGCGGATCGTGTGCGGGGGAACCTCGTGCAACAGGATGAAGGACGTGACCAGATCGGCTTCACCAGCGGGTAGACCGGTGTCTTCGGCGGCGGCGTGGACACCGGTGATGGTGACACCGGCGTCTTCGGCTCGGCGGAGCGCGTACTGAACCTGGGTGCGGGACAGGTCGACAGCGGTGATCTTTGCCTTAGGGTAGGTTTCGGCGATCTTGAGCGTGTATTGTCCTGTGCCACAACCGAGATCGACGATGTTATCGTACGTGTCCGCGGGTGCCGCGGCAGCGATCATGCCGCGCTGAGCAAAGAGATCCCCGGGGAAGATCTTCTTCAGGAGGTAGTGGTAGATCATTTCGTGGTGGATGAACCCCATGTGTGGGTGTCCGTCCCAGCCGCCGGCCGTGCCGTGGAACTCGTAGTCCCAGTAGCGGGGAACGTCGTCACCGATGTAGTCGACGACCTCGCTGACGGGCGTTGCGAGCAGTTTGAATTCGGATCGCTTGCGATCGAAAGCCGCTGCAGCGCGGGGTGTTGCAACTCCGCGGCTCCAGGACAGGATGGCACCGATCAGGCGGTGAGCCTGGAGTTCGTCGACTACTCCGTCGACACGAGTACGCAGTTCTGCGATGTCCTCGTACGGGGTGTCGAGAACGCCCGTAGCGTCGACGCGCTCGCGAACTTGCGTGCGCAGTGGTGTCAGTCCAGCTCGTAGTGCTTGCAGGAATTCCAGTTCGGAGCGCCCACGCTGGTCGATGAGCTCACCCTTGGGCAATGGCGTGCTTGTGGTCACTGGGACTCCTACTTCAAACATTCACGAGCTGATCGACAGAGGAAATGCGGGGCCACCCCTCATGCGTGGCCCCGCACGGGTAAATCAGGCGCTGGTGGTGGCTTGGTCGAACTGGAGCATGATGCCGGTGGTGAAATCGACGCCCTTCGTGCCGGCGCTCACGCCGCCCACGGACGGGCGAGCATAGGTGAAGAGGATGTACGACTGTTCCTTGATGTACTCGCTGCAGGCGAACAACTTCTTCTCACGGGCAGCACGATCGAGCTCTTGGCGACTGGCGGCGTACAGCTCGGTCCATTTCGGGTCTGACACCATCGGACGCTTACCCGACGAGACGAACGAGAACGGGCGATCCGCGTCGAAGACGCCGGTGTAGGAGGTGCCGCGGAAGAAGAGGTCCGCGTCGGTGCCTTCGCGAAACTGGCTGATCCACACGGAGGCTTCGTTGGCCTGGATGGTCGGCTTGAAACCGACTGCAGCCAACTGCCCACCGATTGCTTCGAGGAGCGGCTTGTACAAGTTCAGCCCGGAGATCAGGATCTCGACGCCTTCGGCACCGGCTTCTGCGAGTAGCTTGCGGGCCTTGTCCTTGTCGAATGCAGGCGCGGTAATGGAGTCGGTGTAGCCGAAGACGGACTTGATCGGCAGCTGGCCGGCTTCCAGCGTGCCGGCACCGTAGGTCAGGGCGTCGATCAGGCCCTGCGCGTCGATCGCTGCGTTGGCAGCCTGGCGGACTCGGATGTCGTTGAACGGCGCCTTTGCCGTGTTGAACTGCATCATGTTCTGGCTACCGCTGAATGCGGAGGTGACCTCGAAGTCGCTGTTTCCGGCGAGCGTCTGCAGTGCGCTGCCCGGAAGTTCGTGAGCGATGTTGAGCTGTCCCGATTCGAATGCAGCAGCCATGGCGCTGGAATCGGAGAAGTAGCGCAGTTCTACCGTCGGGGTGACCGCCGGGGTGCCCCAGAAGTCGGCGAAGGCCTCGAAGGTGACTGCGTTGTCGATATCGAAACCGGGGGCGATGCGATACGGGCCGCTGCCGATCGGGTTCTGGGCGAAGCCGTCGGCGCCACCGGCAGCCAGGAAAGCGGCCTTGGGGACGATGAAGACCTGCGCGACGATGTTCATCAGGAGCGGTTCGGGCGTTTTGGTCACTACGCGCACAGTGGTGGGATCGATTGCGACGACGCTGGCGATGTTTGCGAGGACCGTCGCGGTGGCGAACTTCTTGTCGATGCTCTCGGTGAAGGAGAAGGCGACGTCTTCGGCGGTTACGGTGGTGCCGTCGTGAAACTTCACGCCGTCACGGATGACGAAGTCGGTGGTGACGGAGTCGACGGTGGTCCAGCTGGTCGCGATTCGGGCTTCGGGTTCGCTCGAATCGGCGAGCAACCGGACGATGGAATCGAAAGCGTTGTACTGGTAGGTCTGGTAGGACGAGTTCAGGCCGGTCAACGGATTGATCGACGTGGTGGTGCCGATGACGAGGCGGTCGGCGACAGTGCCGGAGGATTCTGCTCCGGTAGAGCAAGCAGTCAACGCGCTGCCGGCCAGGAGGAAGCCCGCGCCCATAGCGCCGAACTGCAGGAAGCGTCGGCGGTCCACAGAGACGCCGGAGAGGGGGTTGCGGGGGGCCACGAGAACTCCTTGATTAAATGAACTGTGCGAGTGAGGTTTTCGAGAGATTGAAAGCGAGCTATGTGCGAGTTTGTCAGTGCTCGAGCGCGCGGGCTACACGGTCGTCGGACGGCAGAATTGCTCCGAAGATGCGCTCTGCCAGTGCTCGACGCTCGTCGAGAAGGCTTGCCGACAGGGTTGCGTCGGGCTGGTATTCGTCGACGGCGCTGCTGGTGAGCACGCCGCTGTTTTCGAGGATCTTCTCCAGGATCATGTTGCGGTCCTTGAGAATCCATAGCTCGGAGGTCAGTTCGGTGACCATGCGGGCGAGATCGTCCAATCTCGCGGATTCGAGGTACTGCGGGCGGTCGGGCGCGACTGCTGCGGACATGTCGTTCTCCTGTATCGGCTGTTGGGTCGGTGGCGCGGCTAAGTCAGAGCGGCTTGGTGGCCCGGGTGACCCAGGGGTACACGCCACCGCCTACGCCGTAGGCCTCGATCTCGGTGAAGCCGGCATCGGCAAGGGCCGCAGGCCAATCCGTCGCCATCACGTCGCGCCAGTACGGTTCGCCGCGGTTTTCGGTCTCCCAGTCGAGTACAACCGCGCGGAATGCCGATTGCTTGTCGTACGGTGCGATTTCACTGATAAGGAGGTGTCCACCGGGTTCGAGTACTCGGAAGGCCTCGGCGAGGATCTTCTTGTTCGCTGCGACCGGGACCTCGTGCATCAGGGTGTAGAACGCGACCAGGTCGGCTGATTCGGATTCGAGGCCGGTCTGCTCGGCGGATGCGTGAATCCATTCGATATCGAGCTGCTGGTGCGAAGCCAGTGCGAAGGCATGTCGCAGAGCGGACTGGGACAGTTCGACACCGGTGATGCGTGCGTCGGGGAACGCGCCGCGTAGTGCGAAGGTGAACCTGCCGGTGCCTGCGCCGAAGTCGATGATGTGCTTGTAAGTATCGCGGGGTGCTTCGCCGGCTACCAGTGCACGCTGGTCGAGCGGGTTGGAGCCGGTACGCACTGCGCCGACGCCGCCGGGGGTGAGAACGTAGTTGAAGACGAGTTCCGAGATGGCCGGACCCATCAGGTCGTGGCCGTCCCAACCTCCGGGGGTAAGATGGAATCCATGTTCCCAGTATGCGGGAACCTCGATATCGGCGTTCAGGGTTAGCGATCCACTGGGTTCCTTGACGTCGAGCCAGGCCTCGACTTCAGGGCGGACCTTCTCGATTGCAGGTAGTGCGCGAATGTAGATCTCTTCGGCGACCCAGCGGGTGAGGAGGCGATCGAATTTCCAGCATGCGGAAGAATCCAACGTTGAGTTAACGGATTCGCGACGAGCATCCAGGTCAAGCGGAGGGTTCGGCACTGCGGCGGTGTATTCGGCTTCGGCGGCAGACTGGAGGGTCTTGCCGGAAAACTCCTGCACAGAACCGATAAACTGCAGTCCTGCACGTCCTCGTTGCTTCAGTTCAACCTTCATGTCTGTCCATTCGCTATGTGGTGAGAGTATTGCCACAGTGTGGATAGCCAGACTGTAGGCGGTTGCTGAACCCTGCGTCAAGGCGGTATTTGTGTTGCCTGTCAGGGAATCTCGGCGGTTATGGGCCGTAATGTTGCCGTTGTGTAAACCTGGAGCTCTGAGGCAGGTAACGGCCGGTTCACGATGTTCTCGCGCGCCTCGAATCGTCCCAAATTTTGGGAATAAGAGTCACACAGTATGGGAATTGTTCGATGAGTTGGTGTTGAGAGACCCTTGAGCCCTCAAAACGTCGCGGAATGTTACTTCGCGGTAAATCTCGAGATCCGTGTTGCCGGCGTGGGCTGTGTCAGACCACGTTGCGCGCGTGTAGCGCAGCAATATCGGTCTCGTCGAGACCCAAGTCGCGGAGGATCTCGACGGTGTCGGCGCCATGAGCACGCCCGGTGTATCGGATGTTGCCGGGCGTCTCGCTCATTCGCCACATGACGTTCTGCATCTGCATCGGGCCCAGATCGGCGTCGTCCACGGTGGTGGTCATGCCGATGGACTGAACCTGGGGATCGCTGAGCAGATCGCTGGGCTTGTACACGGGAGCTACGGCGGCACCGGCTTCCTCGAATGCTGCGATGACCTCGTCCCGGGTGCGAGCTCGAATCCAGTCACCGACGTAGCCGTCGAGCAGATCGGCGTGTTTGGCGCGTTCGCGGCCGGTGGCGAACCACGGTTCCGCGATGACCTCGGGATGTCCGACAAGTTCAAGGACACGCTCGGCGATGGAGTTTGCGCTGGTAGAGATGGCCAGCCAGTGTTCGTCCGACGTGAGATACAGGTTCCGGGGTGCATTGTTACTGGAGCGATTGCCGGATCGCTTCTGGTCGATGCCGAGTTGATCGGCGTAAATGACGCCCGGCCCGACAGCCGTCATGATGGGGCTCAGCAGGTCCAGATCGATGACCTGGCCCTTGCCTTCGTTCTGAGTCCGGCTGTACAGCGCCATGGACACGGCGGATGACCCGGCGATCCCGGCGATCGAATCTGCCAACCCGAAAGCGGGCAGAGTAGGGGGACCGTCGGCAGCACCGGTCAGATGCGCAAACCCACTCATTGATTCCACCAGCGTGCCAAAAGCCGGACGCGTGGAGTAGGGGCCGGTTTGGCCGAAACCGGTGACACGCAACATGATCAGCCCCGGATTGTGTTCGGAGAGTACGTCGTACCCGAGACCCCACTTCTCGAAGGTGCCGGGGCGGAAGTTTTCGATGACGACGTCCGCGTCCGCGACGAGTTTCTTGAATATCTCGGCTCCTTCTGCGGATCCGAGATACAGCGACAGGGTCTTCTTGTTGCGGGCCACCATCTTCCACCACAACGGTTGGCCGTCCTTCTCCAAGCCGTGGCCACGCATTCCGTCCGGCTTGCTCGGATGTTCGATCTTGATGATGTCGGCACCGAAATCTCCGAGGATCTGGGCCACCAGGGGCCCGGCAAGAATCGTCGAGACATCGAGGACTCGAATGCCCTTCAGTGGGCCGGTGGGTTCAGTTGAAGCGGTCACGGTTCCTCGGGATCTGTGGGGCGCAGTTACAGGAGAAGGTCGGGGTGGAGCACCGGCGGGGCAGGGTTCGAAGCGCGACCGCCCCGCCGGGCGCTGTGGAGTGAGGCGCGAAGATCAGTACGGGCGGTGCAGGTAGCGACCGACAGGCTCTCCCGACACGGTGCCGTCCGCGAACACATGGTTGCCTCGAACGAAGGTGTCGGTGACCTTGGCCGTCAGCTCGAAGCCCTCGAACGGCGTGTATTCCTGAGCCGACTCGGAATCTTCGGCACGCACCGTGTAGGTGTGCGCGGGGTCGATCAAGGCGATATCGGCGTCGAATCCGACCTCGATGCGTCCCTTGCCGGGTAGGCCGTAGCGCTCGGCCGGGTTGGATGCGGTCAGTTCCGCGATGCGGCGAAGGCTCAGGCCGCGCTTGCGTCCCTCGGTGAGCAGTCCGGGCAGCAGGTATTCGGCACCGCCGAAGCCGGACTTGGCCGCAAAGATGTCGCCACGATCTTCGGCGAATTTCTTCTCGTCCTTGCAGCATGCGTGGTCGGAGACGACCCAGTCGATGTCGCCGGCAACGAGGTGCTCCCACAGCGCCTCGACGTCTTCACGCGGACGCAGCGGCGGGTTGACCTTGCCGCCGAGGCCGTAGGCGGTGTCGATGTCGGCGAGCAGGTGCCCGATGGTGACTTCGCGACGGAAGTTGATGTGCGGGAATGCCTTTGCCATACGCATCGCGGCGGTTAGGGCCTTGCGTGAGGTCAGGTGCAGCAAGTTGATGTTCGGGAGTTGTGTCTCGTCAGCCAGGAAGGAAGCGATGGTGACGGCCAGGCCCTCGGAGTGCGGCGGGCGTGACGCGCTGTACGCGGCCAAGCCGGTCAGAGTGCCTTCTTCTTCGACGATCTTGGTATAGGCGCTCATGATCTCGGCGGTCTCGCAGTGCAGCGAGAGCGAGATGTGATCAGCCTTGTCGCCGAGTTGCTCACGGGCAGCCTGAATACCCCGCATCACGAATTCGAAGTGAGCGATGTCGTAGCGCTCTTCCTTCGGGATCATGAGGAATTCGCTCTGGTCGCTCGAGCGGCCGTGCAGGCCGTGGCTGCCGTAGAACATGAAGATCTTGAAGGACGTGACACCGTGATCGGTGATCAGCGAGGGGATCTCACCGATCTGTTCCTTCGACATCGGAGCCAGGTGGTACGCGTAGTCGACGTACGGCTTCCCTTCGGTCTCGGCGAGAACTTCGGGGAACACGTCGGCATACGCGCCGCCCTTGTTCATGTAGTACTGGCCGGTGCGCATGTACGACAGCGACGTGGTGACGCCGCCCTGTGCGCAGGCGCGGGACTCGATCGAGGCGTCCTCGCCGAGCGGGTTGTAGATGCCCCAGTGCTGGTGACCGTCGACGACGCCGGGGAACGCGACCTTGCCGGCCGCGTCGATAACCTTCTCAGCTTCTTCTGCCGCAATGTTTGCTTCGAGGCGGGTGATTTTGCCGTCGACGATGGCGATGTCGAGCAGTTCGCCGTTCTCGGGGGCGTCGGCGCCCGGGCGCACGACCAGAGCGTTCTTGATCAGGAGCGAGATACTCGTCATGAGGATCCTTTCGTCGTCGGTGGCATTGGGCCGCCGGAGCAGTTCAGGTGAACCGAGGTTGAGGGGTTTCTAGTGGTCTTGTCGGTTTTAGTGCTGTGCGGCAATGGAATTGGCGGCAAGGTATGCCAATCCCAGTGCGGGCAGCAGGCCGTTGCCGGCCAAGTATCCGGAGGCGCCGTGCCCGGAGATGCCCATGGCAGCGCCGCCCGAGGCGTACACGCCGGTGATGGGGGTGCCGTCGGGGCGCAGTACCCGGGCATGTTCGTCGACGACGAGCCCGCCTTGTGTGTGGAAGAGCGCCGGTACGATCTTGACGGCCGCATACGGGGCAACAAGCGGGTTCGCGAAGAATGTTCGGCCGTGTGAATCGGTCGCTGCTCCGATCGCTACCGCAGCGATATCGGCAAGTTCCTGCGCTACGGCGTCAGTGGGGAGGCCGGTGACCGGAGCCAGATCGGCGGCTGTATCCGCCCAGACAAAGGCGCCGGAATCGGCCGTCTGCTGGAAATCGGTGAAGGCCAGGCATTTGTCGAAGATGGCCGAGTCGATGACGATCCAACCTTCGGAACCGGGCTGCGCGGCCAAGGTGGCGGCATATTCGGAGTATCCGGTGGTCTCGTCGCCGAAGCGTCGACCATCTTGTCCGAGAACGATACCGCCGTGCATGATCGTTGCCCAGCCGACCAGCGAGGTGGCCTTCTTCGACAGTGCAGCGTGGCCCTGGTAGGCGTCCAGGAAAGCGGTGTCCGCGCCCAGTTCCGCTCCGATTCGCAGAGCGTCACCCAAGGATGTTTCGCTGCCGTGGTAGCGGGCATCTGCAATCTCGGGAACAAGCTCGCGAACAAGTTCGGGGCTACCGCCGTATCCGTTGGTTGCGAGAACGACAGCGCGCGTGGGGATTTCTTCTCTGCTGCCGTCGGGCATTGCTACTACGACGGCGCGAACAGTGCGATCATCGTCGAGCAGAACTTCGGTCAACCGGGCGGGGGTCAAAAGGTCGATCTTCTCGCTCACGGATACGGCCTGGACGAGATAGTCCAGGAGTACGGAGCCGTGACGACCTTCGATGGTGTGGCAGCGCAATGCCGAGTGGCCGGGGTAGGCGAAATCGGTAACCAGGGTCAGCGGAATCGCGAGGTGATCGGCCATCCATTCCACCAGTGGCGCACTGACTTCGGCCATGGCCTGCGTCAACCGCGCATCTGCGGAACCCTTGGTCTTCTTCATCACGTCGGCGACAAACTGCTCCGGGGAATCCTCCACACCTTCGGCTACCTGCCAGCGTGATCCGGCCCCCGGGATCATCGCCGTCGACATCGACGTGTTGTTGCCGCGGCGGAAGTGCTCGCTGGCTTCCACGACGAGGACGTCGAGGCCGAGTTCGGCCGCCCGTAGCGCAGCGGCCAGTCCGCCGCCGGCACCCGCCACGACGAGGTCGGGTCCTTCGGTGCTCGATGCTGGTGCGTTCATGGCGGGACCATGCCTCCTTTATTTTTCTGCGTGCCACGCAGCGTAGACAGCCTGGAATGCACCAGGGTTTTGAGTTCACCTTATCGTTCCGCTTAGCGAAACGCCGACCTTGAGTCTGTGTGCAGACTCTTTCACAGTACTTCACTGCAGGTCAACGTCAATCTTAGAGAACGAATGTTACGTCCGGGTTAGCTGTCTCCCTGAGTCAACCGACAGATGTCTGGCATCAGTGTTCCGCTCATGGAAACATGCTATACATTGAATGACAATGGTCGAGTACGGCGAAAGGCGGCAGCCCAGTGGTAACCCAGGGGACTACCTCGGCGGATAGAGCCGCAGACATTCTCTTGCTCTTCGTCGACGGCGACGAGACTCTCGGTGTCTCCAAGATTGCCCGCGATCTCGATCTGTCGAAGGCGGTGGTGCACCGTGTGCTCACCAGCTTCGTGGATCGTGGGTTGCTTGTCTCCGGTAGCGCTGACCGCGGCTATTCGCTGGGACCTGCCGCGGCCGCGCTCGGCGCTCGCGCATTGCGCACGTCGCCGTTGCGGGAAGTCGCCAGGCCTGTGCTCGAAGAAATTGCACGACTCACCGATGAAACAGCCACGTTGTCGGCGCTGGTAGGGGGCGGGCGCGTATATCTCGATCAGATCGAAAGTCCGCGAGATATCAAGATGGTGGTGGAGTTAGGCCGGCGCTTCCCGCTTCACAGCGGCAGTTCGGGACGTTGTATCCTGGCCTTCCTGCCGCCGGAACAGATCGAAGACGCTCTTACGCATGAACTTCCGCCGCTGACGTCGCAGACGATCACTGACCCCGCCGTGCTCGGTGATGTGTTGGAGCAGATACGACGCGAAGGGTACTCACAGTCCAGGGGCGAACGGCAGGAAGATGCCGCGTCGATGGCGGCACCGATATTCGACCTCGACGGCAGAGTTGTCGGATCGCTTTCGGTCTGCGGCCCGGCACATCGTATTACCGAGACCTTCCGTCAAACCCATACCGATTTGATCGTCGCGGCATCCGACCGTGTGTCCCGCGCACTCGGATGGCGTGGTGGTCTTCCCGATCCGATCGTAAGAAAGAATCCATGAGAGCACCCGCACGTTCCTGGCTGTACGTCCCCGGACATAAAGAGGGGTTGATACCGAAGGCGCTCGGCAGCGGTGCCGATGCGGTCATCATCGATCTCGAGGATGCGGTACCGGCCGATGCAAAGGCACGGGCTCGCGCCAACGCAGTCGCGGTCGCGGCCGATCACGGGAATTCCGTTGACGGACCAGAGGTCTGGGTCAGGATCAACCAGGCCGGAAGTCCGTGGCATGAGCGCGACATCACAGCTCTGACAGGTACGTCGATCGCCGGACTGCGTCTTCCGAAAGCCGAATCGGTAGAGTCGGTGTGCGCGGTCGCCGGAGCTTCGCAGTTGCCACTTCAGCTGATCCTCGAGACTGCGCGGGGACTGCTCGATGCGCCGACACTGGCGCGTGCACATCCCGGCGTCGTCGGCATCAGCCTCGGCGAGGCCGATCTTTCCGCGGATCTTCGAGTCGGCCCGAACGGGCTGGACTGGGCCCGTGGTTGGCTTGTAACTGCCGCTCGGGCAGCAGGATTGCCGTCGCCGGCTCAGAGTGTCTGGACGCACGTGCGAGATCTGGAAGGACTTCGCGAATCAAGTATTCGCGCCCGCGAGTGTGGGTTCCACGGCCGCACCGTCATCCATCCCTCTCAGATCCTGATCGTCAACGACGTTTTCACTCCCACCGATGCCGAGATCGCTACAGCACAGGCCGTCGTCGATGCGGCCCAGCAGGCTGCCGACAACGGATCAGCCGCTTTGCTCACCGCCGACGGCCGTTTCATCGACCCGGCCGTCGTCGAGCAGGCTCGTGTGGTTCTCTCGCTCGCACGGCGCGAGAAACCCGCATCCTGACTTTTTCCCGCCGAGCTGAACACTGGCCTCGGCGAATCACCTTTCCTCCCAGAACCTCTCAGGAGTTGTTATGACAGCACTGACCACCACAGATTCGTTGCTCGGCGCGGTATCTGCCGGCGTGCGTTCGATCGAGTTGGGTCACCCGTACTTCACCGGGATGCCGTGCTCCCCGAATCACCCGGGCTTCCGGATGACGCTCATCCGTCGCCACGGCGACATGGTGCGCCCCGACGGCGGCTCCGCTGCCAACGAAATCATCGTGACCGGTGGACACGTCGGCACACACGTCGACGCTCTCTCGCATGTCAGCGACTGTGGCAAACTCAACGGTGACGTCGACGCCTACGAAGCCCAGGCCGGAGGCCGATTCAAAGACAAAGGTGCCGAGCAGATTCCGTTCATGATGACGCGGGGCCTGCTCCTCGACGTCGCGAAACTGCACGGCGTCGATACCTTGCCGGCCGGTTACGCAATCACGGCCGACGACTTGAAGGGTGCTGCCGACGCAGCCGGCGTCACCCCACGCAAGGGTGATGTGGTGCTGGTGCGCAGCGGCTGGGCACGTAACTTCGGCGACCAGGACGTCTACCTCGGCCAGACCGACGGTGTCCCCGGCCCTAACGTCGAAGCTGCCGAGTGGTTGGCAAGTTTCGGTATCGTCGCTACCGGATCCGATACCACCGCGTACGAGCATATTCCGGCCGGGTCCGGCCACAGTGTCCTGCCGGTGCACCGAATTCTTCTGGTGGTGAACGGTATTCATATCATCGAGCATCTCAATATGGAGGATGCGTCGGAGCAGAATCTGACGGAATTCACTTTCGTGATGGCGCCGCTGCGCATCGTCGGCGGAACCGGTTCCCCGGTCCGCCCCGTCGCGGTCCTGAGCGCATGAGCACCTCGATCGCCGCAGACCTGACCGTCGTCCAGCAGTTGGCCGCATTGGCGTTCAATGTGTCTGCGACTGGATTGCCGGCGGACCTCCGTGAGGACGTCGCCAGGCGGGTGCTGGACCTGCTCGGCAACAGCGTCGCCGCCCGCGACGAGACCCCAGCCAAGGCGGTGACCGCCGTCGTCAAGAACTGGGGCGGTCACGAGTCCTCGACCGGTATCGGGACTGGAGCCAAATTCCCGGCCGCCGCAGCGGCTTTGGTCAACGGCACGCTGGCACACTCGATGGACTCCGATGACACCCACCTGCCATCTGTCCTGCACCCGTCGGCCTCGGTGATTCCTGCAGCGCTTGCCGTCGCGGAAGCAACCGGCGCCTCCGCCGAGACGATGCTCGACGCCGCCGGTGTCGGTATCGAGGTGGCTGTTCGACTCGGAATGGGCGGCTACGACGAAGAATTGGGTAACTCCGAGTTCTTCGAGCGTGGACTGCACGCCACCTCGATCTGTGGTGCCGTCGGTGCCGCCGTCGCGGCTGCGATGGTGTACGGCCTCGACGCCGATCAGATCGCCCACGCAGCCGGCATCGCCGCTAGCATGGGCGCCGGCCTCATCGAAGCCAACCGGACCGGTGGCACCGTCAAGCGCGCGCATTGCGGGTGGGCGGCGCACTCCGGTGTGAGCGCGGCAGAGTTGGCCAAGCACGGACTCACAGGACCGCCGACGGTGATCGAGGGTCGCTTCGGCTTCCTGTACGCCTACTGCGGTGAGCGTTCCAATGCAGCAGCGGTGGTCGATCGCCTCGGTGAGCATTGGGAGTTGCCCGGGGTCTTCTTCAAGCCGTACCCGTGTAATCACTTCACCCACGCGGGTATCGATGCTGCCCTCGCGATTCGTGGACAGGGTGTGCTGCCCGAGCAGATCGAGTCGATCGAACTCGGCGTCTCCGGTCCGGTACTGCGCACCATCGCGCAACCGGTCGAGGAGAAGGCCCGACCCAAGTCGGGTTACCACGCAGCGTTCAGTGGCCCGTACACCGTTGCGGCAGCACTGTCGGGCGGTAGCGGTCTGGGCCTAGGTCACCACGATTTCACCGATGAAGCGGCCAAGGACGAGCAACGTCTCGCTCTTGCAGCCAAGGTGACGTGTGTCGAGGACGAGCGCTGTAACGAGATCTACCCCCACCAGTTCCCAGCTGTGCTCCGGGTGGTGACCACGGACGGACACCGCCATGAGGTCAGAGTGGACTTCAACCGCGGCGGTCCCGGAAATCCGCTTTCTGCAGAAGAACTCATCACCAAGTTCAAGCTCAATGCGGACGCCAAGCTTGGCGCCGAGCACGCCTCGATCATCGCCGAGCAGGCACTCGGTCTTGCCGGCGGTGGCAGCCTGACCGAGCTGATGAACCAGTTGCGGGGGTAAGTCCCTGCCCACGTGATGTTTTGGGCGAACCGCTCTCAATCGGAATGTCGGCACTCGCTGCCGAGCGCACCTGACGAAAGGAACGATTGACCCGATGGCAACAGGACTCAAGCAACGTGGCCGCGCCAACTTCAACTTCCTCGCGGACCTCGCTGCGTGGAGCGGCAAGGAACTGCAAGGCAGGGCTGCGCAGGATCTCGACGTCCTCCTCGACGGCGTCGAACTGCCGGAAGGTGAGCAGCAGCGGATCCGCGCTGCTGCCGCTCTGCTGGAGCAGTCGCAGAGTTACACCTGGGACCGCTTCTACACCCGTTTCTCCGGTGAGCGGCAGTTCGTCGCCGCCCGTGAGGCGTACGACGACGGTAGCGACGTCGTGGAAGCCGAATACGCTGCGAACGCCCACAAGGGTGGCGCGATCGTGCTCGATCCCAGTGTCGTACCGCCGAAGTACTGGAGCGAGACTGACTTTCACCTCGCTCCGGGCGGCTGGGAAGGCCACGAGCGCATGGGCTTCATGATCCATGATTACGTGTACGACCTGCTCTTCGCCACGGGTGGCATCGGCGCGGTTAAGCCCGGAGAGTCGTTTGCCGATCAGCGGTATACCGCAGCCCAGCAGGGCCGCGCCGACCGCTACGACCGGATTCTGGAAATGGGCATCGGAACCGGTCGCTACGCCTGTGCCATCCAGCGTGCCTACCCGGAGGCGAAGATCTCCGGTGTCGATCTCGGCCGTACCGAACTCGAACACGCGAAGCTGATCGCTGGCCGCAACGGTTTCGAATGGGACCTGCGGCAAGCGGCGTGCGAGGCCACCCCGTACGAGGACGACACCTTCGATCTGACGACCGCGTTCATCCTGCTGCACGAGGTGCCGGTGCCAGCGGCGAAGGACATTCTGGCCGAGTCGTTCCGCGTCACCAAGCCCGGCGGTGAAGTCCTCCTGGCCGACGTCGCCCCGTACCGCTACCAGGATTCGTTGTTCCGGTGTGTGGTCTTGGACTGGGAGACCGAGAACCGAGACGAGCCGTTCTGGCGTGGCGCGTTGCTGCAGGACCGGGCAAAACTGTTGCGTGACGCCGGTTTCGTCGACGTCGAAGAGTTCGGCGTCGGCCAGGGTAACTATCCGTGGGTCACCCGCGGCGTCAAGCCGGCCGACGCGTAAGCACTTCGACCGAGAACTACTCCTAGAGAAGGACTTCGAATACATGGCCAGCCCGTCATACCTTCAGAATGCGACGAACGATGAGCTCGCGCGCATGGTCACCGCCCTCACCGAGGAACTGTGGATCCTTCGTGACCGGGTGATGACCCTCGAACAGGTACTTGAAGACGCTGATGTCGTCACTGTCGACGACGTCGATCTGCACGAGCCCGCCGAGGCGCTCGGCACTCGGTTGCGTCGCGAGCGTCAACGCGTGATCCACAAGGTTCTCGGGGCACCCCTGCTGGTGGCGCGATAACTACTACGAAAGGTGCGCGGTATCCACAGTCTGACGACGGCATCGTTGCTTCCTTCGCCATCGTCGGTACCGAAATGCGTGTAACGATGGACACAATCTGCCGTGGTAAACGTTCAACCGCGCTAACCTGTCGAAGTTAAACGGAACGCGCAAAAAATAGCTCCAGAATGGTCTTTCAGAGCTGCGCCCTCGAGGCGTCATTCCCTCCGTGGAATCCAGTGCTTCCTTCGTGAGAGAAAAACGAAGGCAGGGCTATGCAAAAAAATCGAGTCATGATCATCGGCGCCGGACTCGGCGGTCTCGTGCTTGCGCACGGGCTCAGCAGTCGCGGCCTTGATGTCGCAGTGTACGAACGAGATTCGTACCCAGGCGAACGCCCCCAGGGATACCGGATCCAGCTAGGCGAACCCGGACTCGCTGGTTTACAGCACTGCTTACCGCCGCACCTGTTCGAGCTGTCGCTGGCAACCGCAGGATCACCTCCGCCGCGAGTAACCGTCCGAAATCGCCAGCTCGAAATGCTGTCGGACCCTGCCACATCCGCGCAAAGTCGGTCGGCGGGTGCCACTTCCCCTCGGTCGTTCAATCGCGCAACTCTGAGGGAAATTCTGTTGTCGGGCCTCGGGGAGAACGTGAACTACGGGGCGCAGTTGCTGAGCTACCGTCAGGAGGAGGACGGCACGGTAACTGCGGAGTTTGCCGATGGGCGGGTCGCGACTGCTGATCTGCTCGTAGGTGCTGACGGTGTCGGCTCAACGGTGCGCAAGTTTCTCCTTCCGGATGCCGAAGTCAAGGATGCCGGACTGCGCCTGATCTACGGCAGGATACCGCTCGACGCCGAAACATCGGAATTGTTGCCCGCGTGGGTATTCGAGAGCATCTTCAGCGTCGTAACTGCAGGACCGGGCCAACCGCATGTCGGTATCGGGCCGGTGCAATTTGACCAACGACCTGATCTGGCGGGGCTGGCCACCAATCCGCCGGTCAGGGTTACGGCCGTTGACGACTATCTCGCATTCATGGTCGGAGCTCCGGCCGACCATCCAGCCATGCCATCGGTCGGTGCGCTACGCCAACTCGACTACCAATCCCTCTATGGGGTAGCCGAAAAGCTTGTCGACGATAACTGGCACCCGGAAATACGCCAGCTCTTGGCACTCTGGGAAAAGGAATCGCTTCTGGCTCTTAGAGTCTCCACGGCGGCCCCGGTGCCGGTCTGGGAGCCGAGTCGCGTCACACTGATCGGCGATGCCATCCACGCAATGAGCCCGGTACTGGCGATGGGAGCAAATACCGCGATACGGGATGCTTCCGAATTGACTCGAGCGCTCTCCGATGCGGTGGCCTCTCAGGGCTCGCTGGTCGGAGCAATCTCCGGCTATCAAAACAGGATGGCAGAGTACGCCTCTGTGCTCGTCGCCGACTCACGAAGGACTGGTCAGGCGCGCGTCGGACAAGCTTGATCTTCGCAGCCTACGGTGGCATGAGTCTTTACGGCCGTTGAACCCCGACTACTCCGGAATCGTGTAGGGAGAACTCGGATCCGGAGTAGTGGGGTCGAACGGCGGCGGGTTGTTCGGGTCGAAGCTCGACGGCGGTACCGAACAGGTGGCGCCGACCTCGGGGTATGTCGTGGGGTTGAGTCGCAAGGCCGAGATGAACTGATCGATTCGTGGGTCGTCGGCACGCTCGAGTTTGAGTTGATGGCCCCACGACTGCAACGAGATCGGGGCGTCGAGCGTCGGATACGGAGACATCAGCGTGTAGCTCATTCCGTCGACGCGCTCGGCGAGTCGCTCGATGTCGCTATCCGACACCTGGTCGGGGTTGTACGTGATCCAGACCGCGCCGTGTTCGAGTGAGTGGACGGCATTTTCGGTTCGGATTGCCTGGGGGTAGACAATTCCCGTGCATTTTGCCCACACACTGTCGTGCTGACCACCGAACGGCGGTGAATGTGTGTATGCCACACGTTCATTGGGTCCGACATGCAACGCGGCCGAGTACTCGACAAACGTGACACCGTCAATTGCTTCTGACGGATCGGGATTGTCGGCGCTCGGAACAAACCGATCGGGGAGCGCTGTGCCCTGAACTGTCTGGGCACATCCAGCGATCCCCAGTGCTGCGGCTACCGCGATGATTGCCCGAATTCGTGTGTTCACTCCGCGATGATATCGGCAGTCAGGAACCCGTCGAACCCAGCGAACCCATTGAACCGGTTCCGGCACCTGATTCTGCGATCGCAGTGGCTCCCCGGAGAATTTTCAGTGGAGGTAGTGGGCCCTGATACGCCTCGGAACCGCTGATCAGATCGCCGTCGTCGTTGAACGTGATTGCCTCACCCTGCGGTTCGTTGGGAAGGGGAACTCGGATTGCTCTGGTGGACAGGGCTTTCACGACGTCGCCGTCCGGTGCCAGATACAGATACACATCCGTGTAGGTGCGCAGAGCCACCACTGTCCCGTCCTTGCTGACTGCGCCGCCGGTGACGGCCATCGTTCCGGCGCCGTTGATCGGCCCGCCCGGCGTCGTGGTCGGCGTGAACTGAAGGTGCCCGACTTTGCTCAGCGGTGTCGGTACCGATGTGTCGAGGCTGTGAACGCTGGTCCGATCGGCGGGCGTGTAGACGTAACTTGAACCGAGGTAGTCCTTGGTCACGATGACCGGTAATCCGTCGTTCTGGATCAACAGGGCCTCGGCGTCGTGCGCCCCGTCGGGATAGGACAGCGGGTGCGTCGTGGCTGTTGCAGTGTCGGGATCGAATCCGATCAACGCAACCGACGAGCGCACCTTGTTGTTGTCCCCGATATCGGCAAGCCACAAGGTGCCGTCGGCGGTGGAGTCGAGATCTTCGACATCGACGGTTGGCGCGCCCACTGAGACCCATCGAGTGACCTGGCACGTTGCGTCGAGTTCGGCGATCCGGTCGTCTGCACCGCTGTCCCCGATCGCGTACATTCGACTGTCCGACACGGCCAAACCGGAGAGTTCGGATAGTCCCGTATCAGTGGGTGTGCAAAGAACATCGAAACTGGTGGCGGCTTGCGCGGGCGCAGTAAGGCCACCGATGGTGACAGTCATTGCGGATGCGATGGCAACAGTTGCCGCCTTGCGGACGGTTCGTTGTTTCGATGTCACTGCGTATTCCTCCGTTGGGAGAAGTCGATTGCTACCGCTGCGAGACGCAACGGTCTCAGACTAATTGCGCAATCGGGACTTCGGTGGAGAATGCGGGACAAAGGTAACTGGACGCGGTGGGAGACCGGTGTGTCAGGCGGCCACGGTTGCCCTTCGTGACACGACCGCCTGAAGGATCTCGCCCGATCGCACGGCAATGTTCGACAGCAGTGACGAGGTGAGCCCGTGTGAGTGCTCCGTACCGCCCTGGAGAAAGATTGCCCCGTCGCAGTCCTGATTGGTTTTCAAGCGGTAGTCGCGCGTCACCGAAGGACCGTGCTGATCAAAATCATCTCTGTCGCACAGCGGTCCGAGGATGGCCGGTAGGTCCATGGGCTTGAACCCCGTCGCGTATACGACGGCGTCGTTGCGGAAAGTCTCGGTAAGCCCGGTAGGGCGGTGCTCGACGGTGACATTCACTCCGTCGGCATCTTCATGGACGTCGGTGATCGACGAAGCCCCATGGATGAACAGGCGCCGCGGGCCTTGTACGCGTTCGGCATACTCCAGCGCGTACAGCTCTTCGATCAGTGGCAGGTCGACCGCCGAATAGTTGGTTCCGCGGTGGTATTTGAGTAGTTGCTCCCGAACATCCGGTGACGACGAGTAGAAATCGTCAACAGCGACGGGGTCGAATATGCGGTTGGCGTAAGGGCTGTCGTCGGACGGGCTGTACCCGTATTTTCCGAAGACGGCGTGCACCTCGGCCTGCGGGTACGTCGAATGGAGATACCGTGCCACTTCGGCAGCGCTCTGTCCCGCGCCGACGACAACAAAGGAATTGTTGCGGACCGGCGGTAGTTCCGCCAGATCGAACAAGAGGTTGTGATTGTGGAACTGGCGGTTGGTGGGGGAGACGCCGTCGGGCAGTGTGGCCGTCAGCCCGCCGGCCATGACGATGTTGCGTGCTCTGAGCGTTCCTTCGGCCGTGCCGTTGGTCGTGACCTCGAAATAGTCTTCGGTGCTTCTGATCTCGACTACCCGAGTGCCGTAGTCGACGGCTGCGTCAACGGTGGCGGCTGCCCATTCCAAGTATTTGTGAAATTCGATCCGCGTGGGAAAGAAGGTCTGGTAGTTCACGAAATGACTCAGTCGCTCGTGCTCGGCCAAGAAGTTGAGAAACGTGAAGCGACTGGTGGCGTTGCGTTGTGTAGCCAGGTCCTTCAGGAAGGAAACCTGCATGGTTGTGTCAGGAATCAACATGCCGGGATGCCAACCGAATGCAGGCTTCGATTCGACGAACCGAGCGCAAATGTGGTCCCGCGAATCCCGAACCTCGTTGTACTCTCGAATAGCGATGGCCAGGCCCAGATTCGACGGACCGAATCCGACTCCGATCACATCGATTATGTCGTCATGGTGTGGTGTCGAATGGCCGGGTTGCATGATCTCCTCTTGATATTTTCGTGAAAATGTCAGTGAACCGTGTTGTCCACCTAAGGATATGAGAATTCGCGCGTGACCTGTATCAAGCAGCGATCGATGTCAAAGTATCAAAACTCGGCCACGCTATGTCGCCTACGTGCCCAGTGGACAGATGGGCGCGTCATGTGTCGAGATCGCTTTCGGCGACACCGAATGCGGTGAGAACGGTTCGGAATTTGGTGCGCGTCTCGCGCAATTCAGCCTCGGGATCGGACGATGCCACAATTCCTCCGCCGGCATACGCACGAGCAGACATGCCGTCGGCGGCGATCTCGGCACATCGTATGGCCACCATCCACTCGCCGTCGCCTGTCCGGTCGCACCACCCGATTGCGCCGGCGTAGAAGCCGCGATCGGATTCGGTCGCAGTGATGTGGTCTCGGGCCGAATCGGTTGGTGTCCCACAGATTGCCGGAGTGGGGTGCAATGCCAGCGCGAGTTCCAGTGCTGTCAGATTCGGATCGGCCAACACCCCCTGGATCTTGGTCCCGAGGTGCCAGAGTTGTGGTGTGCGAAGCAGTTCCGGAGTGTTCGGCGCAGAATACGACCGGCACAGCGGTCCGAGAATCGCGGTGATCGAATCGACTACAAAAGCATGCTCGGTCAAGTCTTTCGCGGATGCCACCAGTTCGCGGGCATTCGCCTCATCCTGCTGTGGATCAGGTTGGCGCGCAATCGAACCGGCGAGAGGGTGACACGTTACGACATTTCCGCGACGTTCAATCAGGACTTCGGGCGTCGAACCGACCAAAGAACGTCCGCGATATTCTCCGCCGGCCGGAGAGAGGTCAACACAAAATCCGTTGTGCGATTGATCGAGTGCGATCAATCGGCTTGCCAGTGTGGTGGGTGAGATCGGTGATTCCGTCTCGATTGTCAGTGAGCGTGCGAGAACCACTTTGTGTAGTTCGCCGGCCTGCAGTCGTGTGATCGCGCCGCGAATGCGGTCCGTGTGCGCGCGGGGTTTCGGTTCGAGATCGGTAACCCGGGCGGGAGGAAGATTGAACGGTTGATCGTGATGTAGGTCACCTCGAACTCGGGTGAAACTCAGCGGTGCAATGAGAGCGCAGGGGGTTGTCGGGGCGAATGGAATGGCGCCCACGACCGAGTCGATACGACCGGTTTTGAGGGCTTCCGTCGCGTCGAACGCCGAGTTGAATTCTTCGACAACTCCCGAGGTTCGAACCGACGTTTGCCTGCGTGAGAGCAAGAAAACCGAATCCGCGCTGGTGTCAGATCGGTTGGTGTGCAACGGGTATTCGGCGACTGCGGCGACTGCGAACATGGGCACCTTTCCAGGTTGATCGAGACCCTTACTATGTTGAGGCTAGCCTTAGTTGTCCGAAAATTGTGTTGCAGGTTTTGATGTTGTGTACTTGCGTACCAATGTGGTTAGGCTGTCCAAAGTCACCGCGGTTGTGTGAGGTCGAGATGAGGTTGATGCGATCCGCGCCGAGCGTGTCGATCACTACTTCGAGGAGATCAATGAGCAGCACCGTAGACCGCGATCGGATCGTGCGCGACGTCGCCGAGGTTCTGTCGATGAGGGCAGAACAACTCGGCGGCGACGCGGATCTCGGAGATGAAGGATTGGACTCGGTCCGCCTCATGACGCTCGTCGAACGCTGGCGGGCAGACGGGGCGGATGCAGATTTCGCGGAGTTGGCGGAAGAGCAGACGATCAATGCCTGGGCAGCGGTTCTGTGCCCCCGGTGAATTCGCGCTCTAGGGTTGCCGTTGTCACGGGCGCCGCTGCGGGTATCGGCGCCGCGGTGGCTCGGATGCTGGCCTCGGACGGGTACTCTCTGGCGCTGCTTGATCGTGATGGTGTTGAACTCAGCAGTGTCGCAGCTGAATTGGCTGTAACGTACGGCGGTGAGATCGTCACCTACGTCGTCGATGTGACTGATCGAGACGGCGTCGACATGGCGATCGAGTCGGTCGTCGAACGATTCGGAACGATCGATGCTCTGGCACACGCGGCCGGTGTACTCGATACGGGCGCTGTGCTCGACTCGGATCCGTCAGTGTGGCGCAACGTCTTCAACGTCAACGTCTTCGGATTGCTCAATGTCATGCAGAGCGTCGGACGAGTGATGCGTACGCGTCGGGTGGGTTCGATAGTCGTCGTCTCGTCCAACGCCGCGGGTATTCCTCGGATTGGTATGGGTGCCTACGGATCGTCCAAGGCTGCAGCAACGATGCTGGTCCGTACTGCCGGACTCGAACTGGCCGGCGACGGAATCAGGGTCAACGTCGTAGCTCCCGGGTCAACGGATACCGCCATGCAGCGTTCACTCTGGGTCGATCCTAACGGCGACGCGGGTGCTCAGGCCGTGATCGAAGGTAACCTCGCCGCGTATCGCCTGGGAATTCCGTTGGGTAAGCTTGCAACTGCAGCTGATATTGCCGACTCTGTGCACTTCTTGTTGTCCGATCGGGCAGCGCACATCACCATGCAGGCGCTGTACGTAGACGGTGGCGCCACGCTCAAAGCATGAGAATTATCCGTCGAATCTTCGAAGAGGAGTCTCCGCATGACTACGAGGATTGCCCGCGAGCCCTTGGCTCCGGTGGCACAGTATCCGCCCGAGTTGGTGAAACATTATCGTGAGCAGGGCTATTGGACGGACGATACGCTCGCCGGGTTTTTGACTGCTGCATCTGCACGTTTTCCCGACAACGAAGCCGTTGTGGGTCGTGACGGGGGTGGAGTCGATATACGCCTGACCTATTCCGAACTCGACCGTCGAAGTTCGGCGGTCGCCGGCGGTTTGTCAGCACTGGGCATCGGGCCCGGTGACCGGGTCCTGGTGCAATTGCCGAACATCGTGGAGTACACCGAGGCGCTGTTCGCCGTGCTGAAGTTGGGTGCACTACCGGTCTTCGGGCTGCCCGCGCATCGGCGTACCGAAATCGGATACTTCTGCGAGTTTGCTGATGTCGCTGCGTATATCGTCGCTGAGCGGCACGGAGGGTTCGACTACCGAACCCTCGCTCGCGACGTGATCGAGATGCTCGAAATGCCGCCGATCGTGATCGTTGCCGGCGAGGCCGGAGAGTTTGTCAGCTTCGGTTCGTTGAGGGAAAGCGAGGCGCTGGTACCGGCCTCCGTGGATCCTCTCTCGGTTGCGTTTCTTCAGCTTTCCGGCGGTACGACCGGTGTCTCCAAGCTGATTCCGCGCACCCACGCTGATTACCTGTATTCGGTGCGAGCATCCAACCCCATCTGCGGCGTCGACGAATCGACACGCATGCTGGTGGTACTTCCGGCAGCACACAATTTTCCGATGAGTTCGCCCGGAATTCTGGGCGTACTTCACGCGGGCGGCACAATTGTTTTTGCCCCGGATGCCATGCCGTCTACCGCTTTCCGGCTGATTGACCAGGAACGCGTCACCCATGCGTCTCTGGTACCGCCCATCGCATTGGCGTGGATGGCAGCTCCCGGCAGGTTGGATCATGATCTGTCGAGTCTGCGGGTTCTGGGCGTCGGAGGCGCGAAGTTCAGTGCGGAAGCCGCAGCTCGGGTTCGCACGGAACTGGGGTGCACGCTGCAGCAGGTGTTCGGAATGGCTGAAGGTTTGGTCAACTACACGCGGCTCGACGACAGTGATGAGCTGATCGTCGGTACTCAGGGCCGGCCGATCTCGCCCGATGACGAGGTGCGAGTTGTCGACGATGCCGGTGACACCGTCGGACCCGGAACCACCGGACACCTTCTGACCCGAGGGCCGTACACAATTCGCGGGTACTACCGCGCGGACGCCCACAACTCCGAGGCCTTCGACGCCGAAGGTTTCTACCGCACCGGCGATTTGGTCAGTGTCACCGAAACCGGGCATCTGATTGTCGAGGGCCGCGCAAAAGACCAGATCAACCGCGGCGGCGAAAAAGTGGCCGCCGAGGAAATCGAAAACCACCTGCTCTCACACCCAGCGGTTCACGATGCGGCCGTCGTCGCCGTTCCCGACGAATTCCTGGGGGAGCGGACCTGCGCGGTGTTGGTTGTCTCCGGTGAAGCGCCGAGCGTCGGCGATATCAAGCGATACATCCGTGCGCGAGGCGTTGCGGCATACAAGGTTCCGGATCGAGTGGAATTCGTGACGGAGTTCCCGGTCACCGGAGTCGGCAAGACCAGCAAAGCGGCGCTGCGCCGCGAAATCAGTGAATCGATAGCCGCTCAGATGTCCTGAGTTGTTCGATTCCACCTGACATCTCGAGGAGAATCTCATGGCTCTACCCACCGCGGTGCGATATGCGATGCCCACCGAATTTCCCGAAAACCGTGTCGACTGGACTCTGGATCGGTCGCGCGCTGTGCTGCTCTTGCACGACATGCAGGAATATTTCGTCAATGCCTACGACCGAAGTGTCGATCCTCTCGAGACCATGGTCCCGAACATCGACCGACTTCGCTCTGCTGCCCGCGCTGCCGGAATTCCGATTGTCTACACCGCGCAGCCGGGAGATCAAGATCCCGAGGAGCGAGCGCTGTTGTCGGATTTCTGGGGACCAGGTTTGAAAGCTGACCCCGCGCACACCGATGTGATCTCCGAACTGGCACCGCACCCGGAAGACGTGATGCTCACGAAGTGGCGGTACAGCGCATTCATCAAGACGGACCTTCGGGAACGGCTGAGCGCGAGTGGCCGCGATCAGCTGATTATCACCGGTATCTACGCGCACATCGGTTGTCTGACTACCGCTTTGGACGGGTTTATGCAGGATGTTCAAATCTTCTTCGTCGGAGATGCGGTGGCGGACTTTTCGTTGGAAGAGCACGTCGGGGCTCTCGAATACGCCGCAGGGCGCTGCGCTTCGGTCACCCGTACCGACGATCTGGTCAAGGCAATGAGTGCCGAGACCGTTCCGGCTTGAGCGAGAACAGCGACGGGCATTGCGCTTCGCCGTATTCTCGTGTGCGTGAAGACTCTGTTGGTGGTTCACCATTCGCCCTCGCCCACTACGCACGAACTGCTCGATGCCGTGCTGGCCGGCGCTCACGACCCCGAGATCGAGGGCGTCGATGTGAAGGTGATTCCGGCATTGGCCACGACTGTGCCGGATGTCCTGGCTGCTGATGGCTACATCTTCGGAACTACGGCGAATTTCGGGTACATGTCCGGAGCGTTGAAGTATTTTTTCGACACCACCTACTACCAATGCTTGGGCGCGGTTGCGGATCGGCCCTACGGGCTGTGGGTGCATGGCAACAACGACACGGCAGGAGCCGTGTCGTCGGTGCGCACACTTGCGGCCGGGATGGGTTTGGTTGCGGTAGCCGACGCACTCGAAGTGATTGCGCCGGTGGATAAGTCGATTCGGGAACAGTGCTACGAGCTGGGCGGAACGGTTGCTGCAACGCTGATGGAGTGAGAACTCCCGCAGTGTTTTGTTGACACTAGTCTGTTGAAGCTCCAACTCTCCCTGGACTATTCCATGGTCCAGGGCATCGACGTTCCCCATTTTTTCCAGATTTAGTTTAGGCTACCCATCGTAAGGTAAGGCCATCCTTGTATGGCGTTTGTCTGTAGACGAGGGGATCAGTGTGAGCGTTCTTCCAGGTTCGAACTCCAGCGTGCCGAGCAGCGATTCGTTGGCTCTCACAGGAGCTCAACTCGGGATCTGGAACGCACAGAGACTCGATCCCGAATCTCGGAGCTATCTCGTCGGTGAAGTGCTCGAAATTTCCGGCGACGATGCGATTGATACCGCACTTCTGACGCAAGCCATCAAGGCCACCATCGGTGAGGCCGAAACCATGCGCCTGCGGATGGTCGAGACCGAAGACGGCCCGCGTCAGATCATTTCCGACACCCCACTACGCGACATTCCGATCACAGATCTGCGCGCCGAGCGCGATCCCATCTCGGTCGCCAACGCGCTTGTCGACGCGGAGCGCAGTCGAGCATCCGAATACTGCCGCTTGATGGTGGACCGTCCGTTGTACACGTACTCGCTGATCAGGCTCTCCGATCGTGAGGTGTGGTGCATCCAGCTTTACCATCACCTGATCGTCGACGGATACAGCGCAGCCATGATCTCGCGCCGCGTTGCGGCTCACTACACAGCGTTGAAGCACGGAACCGAAATTGCGCCAACACGATTCGGATCGATTGCGCAGTTGGTTGCCGAGGACGAGGACTACCGCGCGGGCGAGCAGTTCGGCCGAGACCGCGATTACTGGCGCGACGTCCTGACTCCGTTGCCCGCGCTGGACGGACGCGGCCAACAGGTCGCAGGGCCCGCAGAACGAACCATCCAGGTTCGCGACGTCATCAGCGCGAAGACGCTGACCGACCTCAAAGCGGCAGCCGACGCGACGGGGACAACCTGGGCTGAGGCGCTCATCGCTTGCTATGGCGCATTCCTGCATCGATTGCTCGGTGAGACGGACGTCGTCATCGCGATGCCGCTCATGGCCCGCGTCGGACGTACGGCTCTGCGGACGCCCGCAATGGCGGTCAATGTCCTGCCCTTGCGTCTGACGGTCCGCAGCCATGACCGACTGAGCAACTTGAGCAAGCAGGTAGCGGAGTCGATGAAAAGCCTGCGCGCACACCAGCGTTACCGCGGCGAGAACCTGGCTCGAGATCTCGGTGTTGCCGGGACCGGCGCGTTGCTCCACGGAATCGGTATAAATCTCAAGGCTTTCGACTTCGCCTTGGACTTCGCGGGCGCCGTGGGGGTTCTGCGCAACGTAGCCGGCGGACCACCTGAGGATCTCGGTTTGACCGTGACGCCGATTGCCGACGGTGAAGTTCTTCTCGGCTTTGAGGTTGATGCCCGTACCAATACTCGTGATTCGGTTTCGCGCCGACTTGCGGGCTTTGTCAGCGTCATCAATGCAATGGTGGGGGAGGACGATCCCGCTGTCGGTCACGTGGATATGGTGCCCGCTCTCGAAGGCGCGGGACTGCTCGCTGATCGGGTGAGCGCGCCGATCGTGGGTCGCGTTGACCTTGTGCCCGATGTGTTCGATCAAGTTGTGGCCGACCACGCTGACACCACCGTCCTTGTTTGCGGCGAGGAGCGACTGACCGCTGCAGAACTTGGCGCACGAGTACATCGACTGGCGCGCGCATTGCGTGCACGAAGTGTCGGCCCGGATGACATTGTCGGAATAGCGCTTCCGCGTACCGCTGACATGATTGTTGCCCTACTTGCGACTCTCGATGCCGGTGCTGCGTACGTGGCGCTGGACCCACAGCATCCGGGCGAGCGACTGCGCGATCTGATCGACGACGCGCAGCCGAAGGTTGTGCTCACGACAGGCGCTGTGGCGGAACAACTCAGCGGGGATTCCCGGCCGGTCCCGGTGGTCATGGGTTCCAACACGTTCAGTGAGGAACTTGCGGGCTACTCCGATGTGCCCTTGGCCCCGGCAGAACTGGCGGCGGCCCGCCATCGAGATCATCTTGCCTACGTCATCTACACGTCCGGATCCACGGGCACACCCAAGGGTGTTCTGGTGCCGAGCGGCGGACTCGCGCATCTGTTGCATCATCACAGCGCGACGATCTTTCGCGATACTGCTGCCCGCGTCACCTACCGGCAGTTGCACACGGCGCACACAGCCTCCTTTGCCTTCGATGCCTCTCTCGACCAGCTGCTGTGGCTGCTGTGCGGTCACCGAGTTCACGTGTATGACGAGGAACTCCAGAAGGATGCTGCCGCACTGGTTTCCGCGTTCGCACGTGACAGGATCGATGTTGTTGACACAACCCCGTCGATGGCTGCGGCGTTGGTCGACAACGGATTGCTGACCGGGCCACAGCGTCTGGCGCTGTTGGTGGTCGGCGGCGAAGCTGCGCCTCCGGCGCTGTGGGACGCGATCATCGAAGCGGGCGTGCCGGCGCAGAACCTGTACGGGCCTACGGAAACCACGGTCGACGCCATTGCGACGGCCGTCGAGGGCGAGCGACCCCGAATTGGCTACCCACTGGCAGGAACTCGCGCTTACCTCCTGGACAGTGCTCTGAAGCCGGTTGCCGACGGCGAGCGAGGCGAGCTCTATCTGGCCGGACCACAGCTGGCCCGGGGATACCTCGGCCGGGCTGGCGCCACTACCGAACGATTTGTTGCCGACCCCTTCGGAGCTCCGGGCGACCGCATGTACCGCGCGGGCGACGTGGCACGTTGGGTTCCAGGTTGTGGATACGAGTTCATCGGTCGCAGCGACAAGCAGGTGAAAATCCGTGGCCATCGCGTCGAATTGAGCGAGGTCGAAGCAGTTCTCGGGTCTGTGCCGGGCATCGGGGCTGCGGCTGCACTGATTTGGACCGAGGGTGGACGCCCGACCTTGGTCGGTTACGTCGTCCCTGCTGCCGGGGTAACCCTGCAGTCGCAGGAAGAATTGCGCCGCGATCTCGCCAGTCGGGTTCCGGATCATCTGGTTCCGTCTGCACTTGTTGTTCTGGACGAACTTCCGGTGACGGTCAACGGAAAGCTCGACCGTGCGGCGCTGCCGGCGCCGGTCGCCGAATCGGAAGGTCGGGCTGCTTCCACACCACGCGAGCTGATCCTTTGTGATGTTGTTGCCGAGGTTCTGGGACGGGATCGCGTTGGTACCGACGAGGATTTCTTCGGACTCGGCGGGGACAGCATCACCGCCATCAGCATCAGCAGTCGCTTGCGTGTGCGCGGATTGATCATCGCGCCGAAAGAACTTCTTGCTCAGCGTGATCTGGGAACCATCGCGGCGGGGGCGCGTGATGTGGCCGACGAAAAATCATCCACGGTTGCAGTGGTCGACGTGGCTACCGGTTCCGTTGTTGCACCGCCGATCGTTCGCGCTCTGACCGACAAGAATCTCACCGACGATTCCATCGCGGGATATGCCCAATGGACTGCGGTACGTATCGACGAAGTGCTTACCCGGGGCGACGTGCAGTCCGGGGTGCAGGCCATCCTCGATCGACACGACGCCTTGCGGCTATTGCTGCGCCGCGGAACCGGTAGCAGCGCAACCGAGGTGATCGTTCGAGAGTCGGGTGCCGTGCGAGCGGACGGACTCGTCTCAGAAATCTCCGGGTACACGGATGCCGACCAGATCTGTCGTACTGCCGAAGCCGCGGCGGATGAACTTGATCCGCGAGCGGGCAACCTACTCCGGGTCATTGTGGTGCGTACCGAATCAGATCAACCCGATCAGTTGATCGTCGTTGCGCACCATCTGATCGTCGACGGGGTTTCCTGGCGGATCCTGCTTCCCGATCTCCACGAAGCGACCGACGCTGCACGCGAACGCAGGTCGGCCAAGCTGGGTACCGCGGGAAGTTCATGGCGTCGATACGCGGGGCTCCTGGCGGACTTCGGCACTTCGGGCAGCCTGCGATCCGAACTCGATTACTGGACTTCGGCGTCCGCTTCCATCGATGATGCGCCGATCGGCGGGCGTCGTCTCGACCCTGCCATCGACATGGTCGACACCGCGTCGCGCACGACGACTGTTGCGTCCGCCGAAGTGACGGAAGCATTGTTGACGACTCTCCCCGCGGCCTACCGGGCACGGGCCGACGAGATACTGCTCGCCGGCCTGATGTTGGCGCTGCGCTCCTGGCAGCACAGTCGCGGACAGGTGTTGGGTGACTCGCAGAGCGTGACCGTCGAAGGCCACGGCCGCGACCCGCTTACCAGCGAGAGCGACTTCGCCGGAACAATCGGATGGTTCACCAGCGAATTCCCGGTTCGAGTTCCTACCGGTGCAATTTCGACCGCGGCCCAACTCGCCGACGCGCTCAGTGGCGGTTCGGCCGCTGGGCATCTCCTTCGCGGTGTCAAGGAATCCAAGCGAGCAGTTCCCGGTGGCGGGGTCGGCTACGGAGTGCTGCGCTATCTGGATCCCGTTGCTGCACCCGAGCTTTCCGGATCGCACACTCCCGAACTCTTGCTCAACTACCTCGGACGCTTCCCGTCCTTGCCCGGAACCGGATGGCGACTGCCCGAGCACGACGCGTTCTCGGTGGTCGAGCCGGCGACGAAGGTGATGTCGGAAGTGCTGGCGCTCAACGCATTTGTCCGCGAAGACGGTGCGCCCCAGTTGTCTGTCGAATGGACCGCGGCCGGCGGTGTGCTCGACGCCGCGACCATTACGCAGTTGCAGGAACAGTGGGATCAGGCGCTGGCTGCGCTCACTGCCCACGCTGCTCTCTTCTCCGGCGGATTGACGCCGTCGGACTGCTCGGCAGAGTGGGTGGATCAGGACGGCATCAACGAACTCGAGTTGATCCACGGTCCGCTCGCGGATGTTCTTCCGCTGTCACCACTCCAGGAAGGGCTGCTGTTCCACGCAATTCGAGACGGCGCCGCAGATGTATACACCCTGACCGCGCGTTTCGATCTGGGCGGGCCGCTGGACGAAGCGCGGTTGGCTGACGCATTCGAGACCGTGATCGACCGGCATCCGAACTTGCGCGCTGCCTTCCATTACGAGCAGTTCGCCCGCCCGGTACAGGCGATTCCGCGTGCTGCGAAGGTAGCTTGGCGCTCGGTGGACCTGACGTGCGTACCGGCGGCTGCAGCACTTCGTTCGGCGGATCGACTGGAAGACGAGGCCGCAGGGCACGTCTTCGACGTGAGCAGGCCGCCGTTGTTGCGTGCTCTCCTGATTCGTCTGCCCGGCGACGTGCATCGGCTGATTCTCAATGCGCATCACCTGCTCACAGACGGTTGGTCGACTCCGATTGTCTTGCGTGAGTTGATGAACGTCTACCACGACGGCGACGTAACTCTGCAGACGCCGACGCCGTACCGCGATTACCTGGCATGGATTGCCGACCGTGATCGAGACATTCAAGAGGCGGCGTGGAGTGAGCGTTTGCGTGGCCTGACTTCCCCGACACTCGTTGCCAGCGAGAAACCGGCACGCGGCGTGGCAGTGAGTGTTCCGGTGCCGCTGCCGAAGTCTGATGAGAAAGCGCTGATCGACCTCGGACGTATGCGCGGGTTGACCATCAACACACTGGTCCAAGGGGTATGGGCAGCAGTGCTGGCTGAGGTGACAGGGCAGTGGGACGTCGTCTTCGGCGCTACCGTGTCCGGTCGACCTGCCGATCTGTCCGGGGTGGAAGGAATGGTCGGGCTGTTCAGCAACACGATTCCGGCCCGCCTGCACATAACGGCGGACGAGCCACTTCTGGAACAATTCGCCGGGCTGCAGAGCGCACAGTTCGATATTCAAGACGTGGAGCACACGAGTCTGGCCGAGATCGAACGCATAGCCGGCATCGGGCAGTTGTTCGACACCTTGCTGATTTTCGAGAACTTCCCGAACTCCGGTGCGGGTCAGCCTGATTCGCACACACTGCGCGTCAACGGATTTACGAATCATGGTCTCACGCATTACCCGGTGACTCTGATGGCGCCGCCGAGCACGGGTCTGGACCTCGTGCTGTACCACGATCCCGCGGCGGTTTCCGGCATGATGGCCCAGCGCATTGTCGCCAGGCTCGGTCAGATCCTCACCGGGCTACTGACCGCGCCGATGGCGCCTGCGTCCGAGGTTCTGACGGTTGTTCCGGTGGCTCGAACCGTTGCAGCCCTGCCTGCGCCGATTGCTTCTCCGGGTATTGCACCAGCTGACGCGGACCCTGCGGTCCTCGAGGCAGTGTGTCGTTGTGCGGTAACGGTGCTGGAACTTCCCAGCGTGCATCCGGACGAGAATTTCTTTGCGCTCGGCGGGCATTCTTTGACTGCGATGCGATTGGTGGGAAGTCTGCGCAAGCTGGGCATCCGCGTCGTCGTCTCCGATGTCTTCGATACTCCGACACCGCGCGGACTCGCTGCTGCGGCACAGATCGACTACTCGAAGTTCGCGGTCGGGGACGTCGTAACAACGTCTGCCTCCGTCGTGGATGAGTTGGAGTCGGTACGTCTTGCCGCCGCTCCGGGCGATCTCGATCACGAGCAGTACTGGGTCAAGGCTCTCGCAGGCTTGCCGCTCGAACTGGACCTTCCCTACGACCGACCGCGAGGTACGGCGTACCGCGCGCACACATACATCCGGCAATTGAGCATTGGGATCGATCACGAGAGGATACTGATCGCGGCCGTTGCAACCACTCTCAACGCATTCGGTGGCGGCCGCGACATCGCACTCGGCCTCGTCGACAACAACACCGAGAACGTGATTCGGATAAATCTGAACGGCAGGCCTACCTTCGGTGAGATTGTGGCTCGGGTCGGAGATGCAGTTTCGGGAGCGTTGTCGCATGGCGACGTGACGCTCGATCGCATCGCGGACCTCCTGGACCGGCCCCGCGCCAGTTTGTTTGCCGCCCGAGTCGGTCATCTGGCCGACGACCACGTCGACCTCGAATTTGTCTATACCGGAACTGAACTTCGGCTGACGGTCAACGCCGAGTTGTTCGACGCCGTCACCGCGGATGCAATGCTCGACGGCGTGAAGTCGGTGCTTGATGGGGGCGCCGATGTTGTCGTCTCGGACCTTCTCTTTGCGGAGGGTGAACCGCGTTTTGATCCACCACGGCGTGAGGTGGCGCCGGCGGGAATTTCGCTGCTATTTGCACGGCAGGTCGAGCGCATCCCCAACGCAACTGCAGTTGTTTCCGGCAGTTCTACGCTCACCTACCGGGAGCTGTCCGCCCGCGTGGACGAGGTGGCACGAGAACTCGTCGCTGCCGGTGCCGGGCCCGAAAAGGTAGTGGCGGTCGCGTTGGACCGGACGGCGGATCTGGTGGCCGGACTGCTGGCAGTTCTACGCATCGGAGCGGTCTATCTGCCCCTCGATGTCGACTACCCGGCCGAACGCCTCGAGTTCATGATCGAGGACGCGGCACCGGTGTGTGTTCTCACGAGTACTGATGTCGCCGGACAACTTCCGCCCGCTGCGCCGGCGATGGTTCTGGTAGACGGTGAACTCGCTGCGCCGGGCGTTGTGCTTCCCGCACCACGACCCGCTGGTGAACACCTCGCCTACGTTATTCACACCTCAGGGTCGACAGGACGACCCAAGGGCGTGATGGTCTCCACGGCAAACCTCGCGGCATTCACGGACACTGTCATCGAGGACCGCTGGATCAGGCCTGGTGATCGCATTGTTGCTGTGACGACGGTGTCGTTCGACATTGCGGCGTTGGAATTGCTGTGCCCCCTGGCCGCCGGCGCAACTATCGTTCTTGCCGATCGCCGGACGGTCCGAGATCCGGATGCGTTGCTGGAGTTGATTACCGGCAGCGGGGCGACCGTCATGCAGGCAACACCGTCGCTGTGGCGAGTGATGTCAGAACACGAAAATGTGCAACAACTCGGTCAGGTCCGAGCGTTGGTGGGCGGAGAAGCGCTCCCGCAGGATCTGGCTGACAATCTCGTGCAGTTCAGCTCGGCTGTGCGAAACGTCTACGGGCCCACCGAAGCAACCGTGTGGGCGACGTCAGCTGTGCTGGCACTCGGTGCTCGGGTCACAATCGGGCGACCGTGGAGCGATGTTCACGTGCGAGTTCTGGACGACGACCTGCGCGAGGTTCCGGAAGGTGTTGCCGGCGAGCTGTATCTGGGTGGCACCCAGGTTGTGCGCGGATACCTGAACCGGCCGGATCTCACGGTCGCGCGGTTCGTGGCTGATCCGAGTGTGCCGGGCGCACGCCTGTATCGCACGGGTGACCTGGTGCGACGCCGCCTGGGAGTGCTCCACTTCTTGCGCCGCGCAGATGATCAGGTCAAGGTTCGTGGTTTCCGCATCGAACTCGGTGAGGTTGAAGGTGCGCTGAACGCGGTGAGCGGCGTGTCCCGTGCCGCGGCCACCGTCCGGGTGGACGCGGCCGGAACGGGCAGTCTGCACGGATACGTGGTTCCTGGCGGAGGCTCGGTCCTCGATTCGGTGCTGGTCCGCAAGGAAGTTGCCCTTCTCCTGCCCGAGCACATGGTGCCGCAGACGATCACGGTTCTGGACTCACTTCCGTTGACGCTCAACGGAAAGATCGACCGTAAGGCACTGCCGGAATCTGCGCCGGATCAGATTCGCCGTCCGTTGGTGACAGTGGACGCCGATCGTCGGGCAAGTCTCGATTCCCTCAGTCCGGACTGGCAGGACGTCTTGCCTCTGGGACCATTGCAGGAGGGCATGTACTTCCAGTCGGTACTCGACGGGGCAAGTGGTACCGACGCATATCACATGCAGCCACGGTTCGAGTTTTCCGCGGACGCCGCGGTGGATGCGTCCGCATTGCGCGCGGCAGGCGATGCACTGTTGCGTCGCTACCCGAATCTGCGCGCAGGATTCACACACGCCGGCTTCGATGCGCCGGTCCAGTTCGTTCCGCAAGCTGCCGCGATGCCGTTCCGCGAAGTGGATCTCACCGGTGTTGCCACTGATGAACTGGATTCTGTGGTCCAGACTTTGGACGAGGCAGAGTTCGGCACACTCTTCGATTTGAGTGCTCCGCCGCTCATCCGGATGGTCCTGGTGTGGCTACCGGGTGGGGGAGCGCACCTCGTCTTTACACAGCATCACCTGCTGACCGATGGTTGGTCACAGACATTGATGTATTCGGAACTGTTTGCACTGTACGAGTTCGCGCGTTCGCAGGGCACCGATCCGGTTCGCCTGGACACAGCGCTGGATGAACCCGCCGATTTCCGTGACCACCTGCGATGGCTCGCAGAAACAGATCGCGCGGAGGCGTTGTCGGCATGGAAGAATTATCTGGCAGACCTCGAGCAGCCGACGCTCCTGGGCGGTATCGGCTCCGGCGGAAGCGCGCCGCTTCCGGTATTCACCCGAGTTCTGTTGGAACCGAGCACTACCCACGCTGTTCGGGACCTTGCCCGCCGTAGCGGCGTAACACTGTCCACCGTTGTCTCCGCTGCCTGGGGCTTGGCATTGCGCGCGGTGACGGGCCGCGACGACGTCGTTTTCGGTTCGACGGTGTCCGGACGCTCACCTGATGTGGACGGCGCCGATCGGATGGTGGGATTGGCGCTCAACACCATTCCGGTGCGTGTTCAGGTGCGGCCCGGGGAGAGGATTCCGGAACTGCTCGGTCGCCTGTTCCGTGAACAAGGGTCCATGCTCGAACATCACCATCTCGGTCTCGGCGATGTTCAGCGCGCCGCAGGGTTTGCGGCGCTGTTCGACACGCTCTACGTCTTCCGCAATACCCCGCGTGATGAACAGGGACGTCGGAACACGTTCGAGCGCAGCGGAATCGTGGATTTCGATGCAGTGGACGGTACTCACTACGCGCTTACATTGGATGTTGATCCCGCAGTTCGAGAGCACGGAATTGGTGACGCCTCGATGTCGCTCGTACTGGAGAACCGGCCCGATCTGGTTCCCGCCGACGTTGCACGGGACCTGCTGGCCAGAACCGTCGCGATCCTCGAACTGATCGCGAGTTCCGATGTGACGGTTGCCGATACCGCTGTTCCGCTTTCGGGCACCCCCGTCGAGTTCGCGCCGCCTCGTGTCCGGATGCCACTTCCCAGCGAGCCCGGCGGCAGCGTCGACGCGCTACTGCGGGAGCGAGCGCTGGCGACACCGGACGCGACCGCGCTTGTTTTCGGCGACGTCACACTGAGCGCCGCAGAGATGAACACTCGTGTTGATCGGTTGGCACGGATCCTGGCTTGGGCGGGTGCAGGTCCGTCCAGCGTTGTGGCGCTGGCTCTTCCGCGTACTGCAGACCATGTTGTCGCGATCTTTGCCGTCATGCGGACCGGAGCCGCATACCTTCCGCTGGACCTGGCACATCCGCCGGCGCGATTGCGCGAGTTGATCGAGGACAGCAATGCGGCGCTGGCGATCACGACCGATGAGCAGCGTGATGTTGTTACCCCGGAAGGATATCCGTGCGTAGTCATCGACACGCCGGGTGTGTCGGACGTGCTCGACGGGCGAGTCGACGCACCGGTTGTCTCCGAGTCAGCGGTCGGTGGACCGACGACGGCGGATCAACCTGCGTACGTCATCTACACGTCCGGTAGTACCGGCAAACCCAAGGGCGTTGTGGTGGGTCACCGCGGCTTGACCACGATGTATCACAACCACAAGGCCGAAATTTTTACTCCCACCGAGAAGAAGGCCGGACGTCTGCGCATTGCGCATACGGTGTCGTTCTCGTTCGATATGTCCTGGGAAGAACTGTTCTGGCTGCTTGCCGGCCATGAAGTTCACGTGATCGACGAGCAGGCCCGCTTGGATCCGGGGTCGCTGGTCAAGCACTACCGTGACGTCGGCATCGACGTGGTGAACGTGACGCCGTCGTATGCACGGGAATTGATGGCAGCGGGTCTCCTGGACGGTGAACGAACCCCAGCGCTGGTCATGCTCGGCGGAGAAGCCGTGCCCGCGGAATTGTGGTCACGATTGCGCGATCAGGAGGGCGTCGACGGCTACGACTTGTACGGACCGACCGAGTTCACGATCAATGCGATGGGGTCGCCCGTGCAGGGAAGCGCCACGCCGTGCCTCGGCCGACCAGTGCGTAATGCTTATGCGCGAGTGCTTGATTCGGGTCTGCGTGAAGTTCCCGTTGGAGCAGCGGGGGAGTTGTACTTGTCCGGTGACGGCACGGCTCTGGGTTATCTTCACCGAACCGCGCTGACGTCCTCGGTGTTTGTCGCCGATCCGCACGTACTGGGTGGGCGCATGTATCGAACGGGCGACATGGTTCTGCGGCGCCGGGACGGTGAACTCGAATACCGGGGCCGCGCAGATCATCAGGTGAAGATTCGAGGGATTCGAATCGAGTTGGGTGAAGTGGAAGCAGCGCTCACCGCGTGCCCCGGAGTGCTTCGCGCGGCGGCAACGGTTCGCAGCGAGAACGGTACGGCGCCACGTCTGATCGGATATGTGATTCCCGAAGCCGGTTGTGCGCCTGGTGATCTTCGGCCGTACTTGCGCGAACGTGTTCCGGCGCATCTGGTTCCGTCCGATATCGTCACGGTGGACTCGATCCCGTTGACCCCGAACGGAAAACTGGACCGGGCGGCATTGCCGGCGCCCCCGCCGCGCGAGGCGGCACGGGCGCCGCGCACAGACGCCGAAAGGCAACTGTGCCAGGTCTTTGCGCGCGTTCTCGGCGTCGAAACCGTGAACCCGGAGGAGAGCTTCTTTGATCTCGGTGGCGATTCGCTACGGGCGATGCACTTGGTCGGCGAGGTCGAACACGACCTCGCGATCACCGTCGGCGTCGGGATATTGATGGCGCATCCGACAGTTGCCGAACTTGCGACACATCTTGCTTTGTCGCCGCACACAGACCACACAGTGGGAAACACAGTGAGAAACACAATGGGAGATAAAAAATGAAGTCCACACCACCGTTCGCGACACGGAGTAGGCGACGTCCCGCCGCTATCGCGGGACTGATGATCGTCGCACTCATGGCGATGGTCGGGTGCAGCAGTGCGTCGTCGGACGAACCTGCCAAGGCAGATGAGCCCACGACGCGCGTAGTCCAAACTGACAAGGGAGCCGTCACCGTGCCGGCTTCCGCTGAGCGCATCGTGGTGCTCAGCGGCGGACTCGCCGGTTACCTCTACGCTCTCGACGCTCCGGTGGTTGCCACCGATACCCGTGTCCTCGGCGTGACCAACCTCGAGGGTGGATTCCCGCCGGCATGGTCGGATGCAGCCAAGAAACAGGGCACCACGGAACTTCCCGCTGGTGAGCAGCTCAGCGTCGAGGCCGTTGCCGCAGCCAACCCTGACCTGATCATCGGTGGTGGACAGGGTGTTACTTCTGTCCAGGCCGAGGAACTTTACGACAAGCTCACAGCTATTGCACCGACAGTTCTGGTCCCGCGGACCGTCGCGGCTTGGGACAAGCAGCTCGAGATCGTCGCAGACGCAGCGGGCCGTTCCGATCAGGTTCCCGCCCTCATGGCCGCCTACGATGCCAAGGTCAAAGACGTCAAGGGCAAGATCAAGATTCCGGCCGGAAACGTCGTCTACATCCTCTCGCTTGCCAACAACAAGCCGTACCTCGTGCCGCCGACGGCAGCCCTGCCCGCCATGCTCAGCGAGCTCGGGTTTGTTGCCGACGACGTCATGACCAAGGCTGGTAACCCGCAGCTCTTCGGTTCGGGTGACTCGTTCGAGGTCAGCCCGGAACTGCTGTCGCAGGTTGCCGACGCGCCTGTCGCGTTTGTCATTCCGGTGTCCGGACGTCCGATGGCGGAACTTGCTGCAGATCCGCTGTACTCGCAGTTGCCGTCCTTCAAGGCCGGTACGACGTTCGAGCTCCCCGCCACCAGCTACCGTCCTGACTACGACGGCGCAATGGCGACTCTCGACCTGATCGGTCAGACCTTCGGATGACCCGACTCGGTGGGCTGGTGATCGATGTTTCACCATTGCGGACCAGCCGTCCCTTCCGGTACGCCTTTTCCGCACGATTGATCTCGCTGCTCGGGATCGGCCTGCTCGTCGTAGCAGTTCCCGCGCAGACGTACCAGCTCACCAAGTCAACCTTGCAGGTTGCCGGAGTTTCCACCGCGATGGCTGTCGCGATGTTCTTCGGTAGCCTGTTCGGCGGTGTGCTCGCCGATCGATACGATCGGCGACGCACCATCCAATTGGCCCGCAGCGCTGCGGGTCTCGGATTTATCATTCTCGGATGCAATGCGCTACTGACGCATCCGTCGATGTGGGTCATCTACGTCGCAGCGGCGATCGACGGATTGGCCGGCGGTATCAGTAGTTCGGCGCTGATGGCATTGATGCCGACGTTGTTGCCGCGCAACAAGATGGCGGCAGCCGGCGCACTGGTGGCGCTGACCACCGATATCGGGACGATGATCGCGCCGGCTGTCGCCGGCGTGATCATCGCTGCCGGAGGCATTCCTTTTACGTACTTCGTAGCCGCAGCGGCCACGGCCGGAACTGTCACGTTGTTCCAGGCAGTCGGCCCGGCCCCGGCGCCGGGAACTGATCATGAGAGCCCAATTCGAGCTCTTGTATCAGGGGTGAAGTTTGCGGGCAGCCATACCGTCATTCGGGGGATCCTGATCAGCGGACTGTTGGTCATGTTCGTCAGTGGGCCGATGGTGCTACTTCCGGCTTTTGTCGATCAGGTGCTCGGCGGCGGGCCCACGATGCTGGGTCTGCTCTACGCAGCGCCTGCGGTGGGCGCTGTTATCGGGTCGTTGACCAGTGGATGGACCGGACGTGTTCACCGCAACGGTGCGGCCATGCTGATTTCGGTCGCCTTCATGCCGGTCGGGCTTATAGTTCTCGGGGCGTCGGGTGCTGCGGTTCTCGCATTCCTGGGTCTCGCAGGCTTCGGGCTCGGACGAGCGCTCAACGATATTCTGAGATTTGCGGTACTCCAACAGAACACACCCGACGAACTTCGCGGCCGAGTGTCGAGTCTGTGGATGGTGCAAGCCGTCACAGGTACTGCCATCGGGTCGATGGCAGCCGGATTCCTCGGGCAGTGGCTGGAACCGGGAACTGCACTGTTGGCCTTGGGTATTGCCGGTTCGGCTCTGGGGTTGGTGCTTCTCGGGACGCTCGGTTCGGTACGGCGGGCAACGTCGGAAGTTGTCGAAGTGGATCTTCGTGAAAGTCCGGAGCCGGTAGGCACGGCACAGCAGGAAAAGGAAGGCAGTTCATGAACCGAGGAGATCACCTCGCGACCATCGCCGAAGTTCGGGCCGGCGCCAGCGGCGTAAAAGTGCCGTACCCCATCGGTATTCGCGAACTCGAAGTTGTTCGCAGTGCCATGGTCGGTTCCGGGTTGCTGCGCCTGACGTTGGTTGGCCCTGAATTGGCGGGCTTCGAATCGCACGCCCCCGACGAGCACGTACGGCTGGTGTACCCGGATGCCGACGGCACCGTACGTTTGCCGCAGCGTGATGGCAACGGTCTGAAGTGGCCTCGCCCACTTCCCATTTCACGTGAATACACCGTACGGAGGTACGACGCCGACCTGGGGGAGTTGGACCTCGACTTCGCGCTCCACTCCGGCGGGTTCGCCTCTGACTGGGCCATTGCGGCAACTCCCGGAACCCGGGTTCACGTGGCGGGTCCGCCTGGTGGCGTCGTCGTTCCGTGGACGTACGACCGCTACCTACTGGCCGGCGACATCACCGCGTTGCCTGCTATTGCTCGTTGGTTGGAGATGCTTCCGGAAGCCTCCGTGGGATGGGCGTTTATCGAGGTCACCGATGCGTCGCAGCAGATCGAACTGGCCGCTCCCGAGGGCGTCGAGGTTCGGTGGTTGCACCGCGGCGACGTTCCGGCTGGGCATTCCGACCTGCTCGAGCGTGCAGTTCGAACGGTGTCCGTGCCGGAAGGCGAGCGCATCTACGCCTGGGTGTCGGGTGAGGCCACGAGCCTCAAGTCGATCCGACGGTTCGTACGCGACGAGCTCGGATTGAGCGCCGGTGACCACTTGATCACCGGCTACTGGAAGCGAGGAGTTGCTGACTTCGACGAGGACGACGACGAGCCCATTCCTTCCGCCCCGATTGGCCCAGTGTCGTTGCCGGACACACAGGTTCCGGTGCAAGACCAGGCGAAGTCGACCGCAATCGGGAAATGATCGGACAGGGGCATGCTGTCCTCGGTGGCGAATTCGGTGTGGGCGTTGCGATATCCGGTCGCCCCGAGGGTGACGTGATCGCCACTACGGTAGAAGACTTTGTCCACGGTTTCGCAGTCGACGGTCGGTGCGGTCTCGTCGCAAAGTAGTGCGGGCTCGCCCTTCGCTGGGGGCTGGCCGTCCCTGACCAGATCCACCCACACATCACGCAGGCCGTTTGCCGCGGCGAATTCGGCGATGGAGTCCCCGGATCGGGTGTACCGACTATTGGTGTCTCCCATGACGACGACGGCGTTGCCGGCGGGCCGCGCGGCGATGAAGCGGGTGAGTTGGTCCAGGTTGTTTGCGCGGGCCGTCATGTCCGGGGAGTCGGATCCGGCGTCGGTGTGCAGGTTGTAGACGTCGATGATCACATCGTCTGCCGGGTGGATCCGGGTGAACGTGAAGCCCTTGGGCGTCAAGCAGTCACCGCTGCCGATCCAGCAAGCCTCCCAGCTCACTCGCGTCGGACCCTCGAGCGGGAGCATGGACAAGGTATTCAGGCCGCTGCCGAACCCGGCCCCGCCGCTGGTCGGTGTTCGGTACGGGTGCCCGGCGGCAGCGTAGAGAAAGGCGTGGTAATTGAAATCCTCTTGCACGTTCACCACGTCGTAGGGCCCCAGCCTCGCCCCGATGGTGGTGGTGCTCGACGGCCGGTCTGTTTTTGCGCTCGACAGTACTGCCGGCAGGCCGGCGATGTTGTATGTCAGTGCACGGAAGGTGCCCGACTCGGCGGCTGTGTCCGCGGCAATCGCGTCGTGCGGCGCAGGGACGGCGGCATCCGCGGATGTGGGAACACCCACGAGTGACCACAGGAGCAGCACCGTCATCCACCGGAGTCGCTGTCCACTCCGAGAGGTTGCCTGGCGCCATGCTGGAGTCCGGGTCGTCGTGTCTGTGAGCACGCACCCAAAATAGCTCGTCGAAACATATCTCGAGCCGTATTCGTCATCATGGTGAAACGTGCTTCCAGCGTCGGCTTTTTACGTTGAAGCGTTGCAACGTCTGAAGTAGGCGGTGCGTCGCAGAAGCTTCCGTAGAAGTGGGGCCCGCGGAGGTCACAGGCTCCTATCGAAGCTGCGGCGACATTGACGGTGACGGTGAGCGTCAGATCAGGATTGACACCGTGAGCAGCTTCGAGAATGAACGTATAAGTACCTGCAGCGGTCGGTGTTCCGGACAACACATCGTCTGTGAAGATCATACCCGTCGGCAACTTCGTCGGGTCCTTCGATAGGCAGCCGTCGAAGGTCCCTACTTCGGGACCGCCGCCACGACATGCACATTCACGATCCCAGCCATTCTCGCGCCGCCACAATTAAAGCTTCGATCCCTCGGTCGAGTGTCGGGTCGATCACCGGGGCGAAGTGCGGCGAGTGATTCGACGCGATCTCCTGCTCGGCGGTTCCGGCAGCCACTGCGGCCGCAAACTCGCGCGCGTCCGTACCGCCCAGTATCCAGTACACGAGCGGGGCCCCGGCCGCGGTGGCGAGCTCGCCGACATCCTCGCTGCCACTCACCTGTCCCGGGTCGTAGACCGCATCGGAGCCGAATGCCGCTCGAAAGGCGCTATTGGTGCGTTCGGTGGCGGCGGGTTCGTTCACGGTCACCGGGATAGATTCCGCGAATTCGATGAGGGGTTCACGTTCGGCGCCGGATGCGACTGCTTCGGCTCGGACGATGCGGTCGATCGCCGAGAGTATGCGCGTGCGCACCGTCTGTGAGTACGCACGGACGCTCAAACCCAGCGTCGCGGTGGCCGCGATGATGTTGTTCTTGTTGCCCGCGTGGATTTGTCCGACCGTGACGACGGCGGTTTCCTGGGGCGCGATCTCCCGCGCTACGACGCTCTGGAGGCGCAGCACGATTGCGGCGGCGATTACTACGGGGTCGATGGTCGTCTCCGGTCGGGAGCCGTGCCCGCCGCGCCCGAAGACGGTGATGTCGATACTGTCCTCGGAGGCGAACGCGGCACCCGGGCGGACGCCGACACAGCCGGCCGGGGCAGGGCCGACGTGCTGCCCGAGAACTACATCCGGGCGGGGGACGCGGTCGTAGAGGCCGTCGGCGATCATCGCGCGGGCTCCGGCGCCTACCTCTTCGGCCGGTTGGAACAGTGCGATCAGTGTTCCGTTCCACTGTGAGCGGGTCGCGGCGAGGTGTTCGGCCGCACCGATCAGGCAGGTTACGTGGACGTCGTGGCCGCAGGCATGCATCACCGGCACTTCGGCTCCGTCGGGGCCGATGCCGGTGGCTGTGCTTGCGTAGTCGAGGCCGGTCTCTTCTTTCACGGGCAGTGCGTCCATGTCCGCACGTAGCAGCACGGTCGGGCCGTGGCCGTTGCGCAGCACACCGACCACCCCGGTACGTCCCACACCGCTGAGTACGTCGAATCCCGCCGCTCGTAGGTGATCGGCGGCGATGCCGGCGGTGCGTGTTTCGGCGAAGGACAGTTCGGGGTTTCGGTGCAGATCCTGGTAGAGCGCGCGAATGTTCGTGGGCAGGGTGTTGTCGGCGGCGGCAGTCATCCAATTATCTTGCAACTGTTCTTGCATCTTTAATTCCTTGAGTTCGGTGGCGTTCGGTGTTGCGGCGTTCGTGTACCGCAATGTGGGTGTATCGGTCATCGGCGGGCATCTACCCGTGGTAGGAACCGGAATCCGACGTACACGCCGCCGCGATGCGGCCGCACCGTCGTCCAACCGGCGGCGCCGGGCTGGCGGGTGGTCCAGGTGCCTGGTATCTGCGACGGTACGAGAGTGACTACCGATTCGGTCTTCTTGGGGGCCGAATCATCTTCCTCTGGATTCGGGGCGACCTCGCCGAGATCGGTGATCACGGCTTCGTCCGCCGATTCGCCACGACGGAACTCGATTGCGATTCCGCCCGAACTGTACTTGCCCAGAACCGAATCCGGAATCGACTCCGCGCTCGAGGGGTGCGGGGCAAGGGCCTGCGGGGGTTTGAGTCCTACCAATTCCGTTGCGGCCTCGGTGAAGAGATCACGATATAGTCCGTCAGCTTTGCCACCGGTGGTCAGCAGTGCGATGGCGACATTGTGGCGGGGGAAGACACGCAGATATGCGTGCTGTCCGATGGTGCTGCCATCGTGCCCGAAAGTCTCTTCACCCGAACAGTTTTCGTGGAACCATCCCAAACCCCAGCCGGACTTGTCTGGGAACAGCTCACTGAGATCGATTTCGGGTGTACGCATCGCGACGGCCGATTCTTCCGACACGATCCGCACGCCGTCGACGCTCCGGCCCTCGAGGAGTCCGAGTTCGGCGAAGGTGAGCAGATCCCCGATGCTGGCTGTGATGCAGCCGGCCGGCCCCATCGAGCGGGTGATCGGCCAGACGGGCATCACAACCGAGTTCGCGGTATGGCCCGCTGCCGCAGAGTATCTCGGAATATCACCGGTCAGGGTGACCGTGTGCTCGAGACCTAGCGGATCGATGATCCGCTCCTTGAGGATATCGTCCCAGATGCCGCCGCGGAGAACCTCGACGATGCGAGCTGCGAGGACAAACGCGGAGTTCGAATACGCGAAACCGTCCTCGAATGGATGAACCTGACGGAATTCGCGGAGGCCCCCTACGTAGCGTTCGACGACGTCGTCGCCACGGCCCTTGTCGATGAAGCGATCGCCGTCGATTCCGTTGCGGTGGTTCAGAAGAGCATGAACCGTGACGCGTGCGGCCGTTTCCTCGTCTTCCAGTGCGAAGTCCGGCAGGATCGACCGGACCGTGGCATCGAGATCGAGCAGGCCATCGTCGACCAGCTGCACGACGAGCATGGTCGTCCACACCTTGGTGATGGATCCGATCTGGAACAGCGATTCGGTGGAGACCTTCACCTCGGTGTTCGCATTGACCACGCCGGAAGCCACCGTCGTTCGAGTGATCTCCCGCCCCTCGGAATCGAGTGTGAGGATACCGAATTGAGCGCCGGTGACACCGTAGCGTTCACTCAGTACGTCCAGTGAGCGCTTCCAGACGTCGGCTCCGGCAGACGCGTTGGCCAGGCCGGCCGTCGGCAGCTCCGCGGCGGTGTAGCGCTCTACCCATTCAATCAGCCGCGTGCTGTAATCGATTCGGTGTGCGATCGAACCGTTGGCCAGGAAACCGTGGCTTGCGCCGGGGTACGCCACCAGTCGGGCGGGCACATGCTGCTGGCGCAGTGCTGCGAACCAGGCCTCGGCCTGACCGAGCGGGCACCGTTCGTCGGACTTGCCGTGCAAGATCAGCGTCGGAGTCACCACGTTCTTCACAGCGGCGATGGGAGAAACAGTCAGGAGCTTGGCCGCGTTTTCGCGGACCGTCGTGCCGGTGGCGAGTGATGCCAGGTGCGGACCGAAATCGCCGACTCCGGCCAAGGCGCCGAAATCGCAGATCAGCCCGCCGGCTACGGCTGCGGCGAAACGATCGGTCTGTGAGGTGAGGTGGCAGGTGCTGTAGCCGCCATAGCTGTATCCGGCGATGGCGAGGCGGTCGGCGTCGGCAAGACCTTCTGCGATCAGCGCATCGAGCGGCTCGAGGAAGTCGGCTTGATCCGAAGTTCCCCAGGCGCCCTTGAGGGCGTACATGAAGTCCTCGCCGTATCCGTCCGATCCGCGGGGGTTGAGGGTGAGAATGCGCCAACCCTGTGCTGCGAGAACCTGGTGGGCGGGGTGATATGCGTCGGCAACTCCAGTCCAGGCGTTGTGGGGACCGCCGTGGATGTCGAGCAGAAGTGGTGAAGCGCCGTCGGTTTCGGGGGAGGACAGCAGCCAACCGTGTACGGTGCGGCCGTCGGAGATCGGGAATTCGCGTTCCTCGGCGGCAAACAATGTCACCTCGGGGAGCGCTTCTGCCGTGAGGTTCGTCAGCGTGGTGACGGCACCGCTGTCGAGGTCGACGAGTGCGACCTCACCGAATGACTGCTGCGTGGTGACGATGACGGAGGCCACGCGAGCGTTACTGGCAACGGAGAGCGCAGAGACAACTTCGTTGGGGTTGGCAACGAGGGGTCGAGTAGTGCCGGTTTCGATGTCGATCGCGTGCAGATGCGTCCATCCGCGATCGCGGAGACAGAAGACGATTTCGTCGCGGGTGTTCGAAAGTGCTGGTGTGCCACCGGGGTAGCCCGGTGCACCGGGCATGACGTTGCGATCGAGATGAGCGGTCAGAGTGACGTCGACAGGTGTCTCGGTTGAGTCGGGAACGGACAGTCGGATCAGGTCTGCGGATCCGACGCGGATCTCGGCTGTGCCGATCGCGATGACCGAATCGCCGCTCGGGTGCCACAATGTGGAGCCTTGCACGCCGGTGGCGTGACCGAGTCGCTGCGGTGGGACTGCCGGGTCGTCGACGAGGATTCGGTAGGCACTGAACGTGAGGGTCAGATCGCTGTCCGGCTCCAGATTTGCCGTGAAGGAAAGAGCCTGGCCGTCGGGAGACCAAGACGGTACGTCTGTGTTCCAGTCGCCGTCGGTGAGACGTCGAACTGCCTTCGACTCGAGATCGACGATGTGCAGGTGACGCCGGTACGTGCCGAGCCAACCGGCACCGTCCACCTTGTATCCGAGTCGGTCGGTGACGATGGGAGCGTTCGGATCGGTGGAGTCCGAGCGTGAGACCACTGCGGCGAATGCAATCGCGCTTCCATCGGGGTTCCAGACCGGTGTACCTGCGCCGAGGGGGAGTGATACTGCGGTGGTGAGGGTATCGGCCTCGCCACCGCTTATCTGGATGAGATGGAGCTGCGCGGAATCGCCGACCTTCCGAAGGAAGGCGATCGAGGTGCCGTCCGGCGAGAACCGGGGAGCGGAATCAGCGGGTCCCGAAGTGAGTCGACGGGGTTCGTTTTCGCGAGAGACCACCCACAGCGATGTCGTCGCCATTCCCACAACTGTTTCCGAGCGGACGAAGACGACGAGGGTGCCGTCGGGTGAAATTGCGGTTTCAGAGGGCGTGACCACGCGATGCAGGTCGTCGAGAAAAAATGGACGGGTGCTCATGTAGTTCCTTCGAATCGGAGAGTATTTTCAGACGTAAAGCTTTGTCTTCCGGACTATTTCAGAACACGGATGCCTGGCCCCGCCAGGGCGCCGCCAATCGGCGCGTACAAGGCCGTTGCGCCATTGAAGAACATGTAGCTCGGCGACGTGGATACCGGAATGACGTCAGAAGACGTGAACAGCGCCTGTTCCGCTTCCTTCCATACCGTGCAGGATTCCCGGCCGGGAAGAACCGAGGCCTTCGCGACCAGTTCGGTGTACTTCGGATTGTCGATCGATGCGAAGTTGACACCTGCCGGCGGAGTTGGGCCGGAGAAGTACGGAACGAAGATGCTGGGGGTGTCGCTCTGGACGGTCAGTCCGATCGAGATCGACCACGAGGTCAGATCCTTCGCCGCGAACGTGTTGGAGATGTTGAAGTTGTTGTCGCCGCCGCGCAACTCCACCTTCGCCCCGAGTTCTTGCCACTGCTTCATTGCGTATTCGGCTGCGGCAGAGGTGGTATCGCGGAAGTTGGCGAAGATGACGGTCAGTTGCAGACCTTGACCGTCCTTGGTCAGAACACCGTCCGATCCGGGCTTCCAGCCGGCGTCGCCGAGAGTCTTCTTCGCTGCAGCCATGTCGAACTTCGGAACTGCACCGGCGACGCTGTCGAAGTCACACGCCCTCGGATCGACCACTGCCAATGCCGTAGCTCGTGAACCCTTGCTGCCGGTGTTGATGTCCGTGTAATCGTCGAGATCGATTGCCTGCACGAGTGCTGTGCGCACCGCCTCGTCCTTGGTGGGGACTGCCGCATTGTGGTTGAAGATGAACTGCCCGCTCAAGGTATTGGACGTCATCGATTCCAGGCCGGCAGCCTCCACGCGTTCGATATCCGCACCGGCGACCGGCGCCGCGTTGACAGTTCCTGTGACGACCAGGTTCGCTGTCGTCGCGGCGTCGGTCACTACCTTGATCGTGACGGTCTTGGGTACTCCGAGCGTGTCGGAGGTCGTTTCACCGTTCGGTCCCCAGTTGTATCCGTCGCGGCGCTCGAGCGTGACGTGGTCGTTGGCCACTACGTCGGTGACCTTGAACAGGCCGGTTCCATTGCTGCCGTTGCGGACACTCGACGGGTCGTCGAGCGCTGCCTTACAGGCGAGTTTGAGCGCTCCGATGCGCTCGAGGAGGAATGGTGCTGGCTCTGCGGTCTTGACCGTGAGCTCGTCCCCGTCAGCAGTAGCTACTGCTGATTCGGGGACGGACGCTCCCAGCCATGGCGAGCCGTTCTTCTTGTCGACGACCCAGTTGATGTTGTCCGCCGCAGTCTGAGCGGTGAAGGTCGTGCCGTCCTCGCACGCGATCCCCTTCTTGAGGGTGAAACTCAGCGAAGTTCCGTTGTCGCTCCATTTTTCGGCCAGATACTCGCCTGCTGCACGAGTCTTGGGGTTGATTGCCAACAGGGAGTCGTTGGTATAGCTGTTGATCGCTTGCGTGGAGTTCAGGTTGGTGATCAGGGGGTGAAGGTTGCCTGGGTCAGTGTTCACGATCGTAGTGAAAGCGCCGTCCTTGGCGTAGTCGCCGGAAGGCTTGCCACCAGAATCAGCCGTGCTTCCACACGAGGTGATAGTGAGAATGCCGATCGTGACCAGTGCTGCGGTGGGAGCTGAGCGAACTTTCATCTGATGCACCTTTTGATCGAAGGAAGTCGTTGATCAATGTTGTGCGAGAGACGTGGCCCAGGTCTCGTTGAAATGGCTCACAGTGAGCGCCCGAATCTGTCCGATCGTCACTATCAGTGGTCGAGGCGCCGACCGATAAACTTGCCTCGGAGCCGCCCGCCGCGTGAAGCCTCCGGAGCACCGCCTTCGGATCCGACTCTCGATAGAACCGCACTGCGCGCTCACGCAGCTCCGGCGAATACCTCCCACGATGATGTCCTTCGTGGGTCTCCACGATCAATCCTGATTCGGAAATATCCGGGGAAACGGGGAAGTTCAGGTTCAGCTGGTAAGTCTTGTCCGAAGTGTTCACAGCGATGGACGAATGAGCGTGATCGAGATGACGGCAGCCAGGGCGGGAACCGGACCGAGGGCGGTTGTCGATTGCAGGTTGCGCAGGCGAGCTGCCATGTGAAGCGTGGGACGACTTGCCGTTGGTCAGAAGAATGTGTGAACCAATCCAACGGCGCGATAATCCTCATCGACCTCGGGAATCAGGGACCACTTGTCGAAAGTGGTGCACGGGTGAGAGATTCCGCAGCCCAGCAGATCACCGACCCGCACGTCGAATCCTGCCGGCACATCGATGTACGCGTGCTGGTCGTTGAGGGCAGTGATCGTTAGTTCCCGCGATGGATGATTGGAGCCGTCTCGCCGTCGCCACAAAACTTTGGGGAAGCCCGCGTCAGAGCCAACGTCACGACGACCGAAGCCCAGGATCGCCCGGCCTGGCTCCGGGAGGGAGAGCACAACACCCCAGACCTCAGCGGCTGCCCGTAACGTTATCGGACCATCCGCCCAGGGGGAGGTATCGGCGTAAAGGCCGTGGTCGTGGGTGATGTAGCAGCCACTGCGCAGTACGACGCGCACGCCGTTGTCTGCTGCCCAACTACCGGCGAACTCGCGGACTACCAGATCGTGAAATGCGCTGCCGCCGAAGGTAACCAGTGGGAGCGGGGCTTTCGTGGAGTTGTTCTCGAACAGGTTCTCCGCGAGGCAGAGTTCTGTGAACACTCGTGCGGTTGCGAGATACGAATCAACAGAGATGCGACGGTCAGCCACCGAAGCGCCCGGCATCATGCCCTCGAAACCTTCGACTCCGGTGAGGACGAGCGACGGTGCCTGTGACGCCGCGCGGGCAACGTCGAGGGCTTGGTCGAGAGTGCGCGCGCCGGCGCGACCGCTGCCGTAGCCGAGTTCGACGAGTACTCGAATTCTGCTGCTCGGTGAGACTTTCGCGATCAACCGCTCCATGAGCTGGATGCTCTCGATCGAGTCGACCAAGGTGGCGACGAAGAATCCGGGATCTGCGGACTGCACATCGCAAATCCATCGAATTCCCGCTGGGTCGAGTACTTGGCTCGCGATGACGATGGTGTCGACGCCGAACTCGCGGAGAATTCGAGCCTGCGCGACAGTTGCCGCGGTCATTCCCCACGCGCCGGCGGCGAGTTGTCGACGAACCAACTCCGGACTCATCGTGGTCTTGGCGTGAGGTGCCAGGTCTACATCGTGGTCGGCACAGAACTGTGCCATGACGTCCAGATTGTGTGAGATCGCTTCATGATTGAGCGTCATCACTGGGAGCGGGAGGCCGCCGTCGAGAGCGGAGATCCCCAGCGCTTCGAGGTCGGAACTGAGCAGACCTTGGAGGTCGGCTCCGAAGGCTTTGTGCTGCCAACCGATTGGTGGGTTCGTATTGTCGGTCATACCGTCGATTGTGCCTTTGACTGCTGGTGAAGTGTTCATGAGTGGGAGACTTTCTGTCAGTGCTTGTGCGGTCACGAGCGGCGAATTGGTCGACCTGGCAGTGCATCCTCGACGAGGATGCCTCCATCTACGACGGGTACTCCGCCGACCAGTACCCGGCTGATTCCACTGGAAGGCCGAGTGCCGTCAACGTAAGTGGCGTTGTCGGTAATTCTCTCAGGGTCGAAAACGACAATGTCGGCGTCGCTACCGGGGCTGATGCGACCCTTGGACGACATTGCGGGTACTGACTCCTCCAGAATCTGTGCGGGGATCAATGAGCAGCGAGCGATGACGTCCGACAGCGACAGTAGTTGGCGCTCGCGGTACAGCGTGCGGATTGCCCGTGCGTAGGTACCTGCGCCGCGAGGATGGCCGAGTGCAGTCGGGGGTAGTGGCCATTGCAGTGCATCGGCCGGGGTGCGTCCGGGCCAGGTCAGTGGCATCGCGTCGCTGGCTATTGCAGCACGATCGAAAGTCATTGCCCGTTCGAGGATCTCGCGTGTGGGAGTGTCGTTCTCGTCGAGGAATTCGACAAGAACCAAGGCGCCGGGGTCGGTGGCACGGAGATGCTCCAACTGCTTGCGGTTCTCGATGCGTTCCCCAGTGGGAACGAAGGTGAGCGATCGCGTCGTCAGATTCATCAGGTGCAGCTTGTCCGGATCGAGAAAGGCAGCTCCGACTGCAGTCGACCCGGAACCGTACGGATACGCCTCGGTGGTGACACGTGAGCCTGCTTCCTGAACCTGCGCCACCACCGCCAGAGCATGGTCGACGTGCGACCCCGAGGTGCTGCTGACATGGCAGTAGTGCATGTGCGCTCCGGTTTCGGCTGCAGCACGGACGATTTCGACGGCACCGTCCACCGGGCTCGACGGATCCATCGAAATGAGCGGGCGCGCATGGGTATAGGTAGGAACACCGGCTCGGGCTGCGAGATCCGCCACTTGCAGGTATTCCATAGGGTCGGACTTCGGGGCGTACCCGACCACGACTCCGATGCCGAGAGCGCCTGCGGCAAGATCATTTTCAAGGAGTTCAAGAATGTGTGCACGTTGGGACGCAGTGGGCTCGCCCTGCCAGCTCGGCGCACCGAGATGGTGTAGGAGAGTTCTGATGTCGCCGTCGGGATCGGCACCCGAGAGTTCGATCATCCGTGCGTGTGCCCATGATGTCGCGTAGCCGTAGTTGATCGGGCGTCCTTCGGAAGATGCTCGCGCGTAAGCCTTTGCGACAGGAATGACGCCGGCTTCCAGTTCGAGGGCCGTCGTGACGCCGTCCATCGCCTGCAGCCGTTGCTCGGCGATTTCCTGTCCGTGGCTGTGCATATCGATGAATCCGGGGCAGATCACCTGACCCTTCACATCGATCGTCCGGCGGGCTTCGATCGCGTCGTGGCCCCAAGCGGAAACTGTGCCGTCGGTGATCGCGATGTTACGAACCTCGTCGGTGCCCGATGCCGGATCGACCACGCGGCCGCCGGTGAACACGATGTCGTGGACCTGCATAAGCGTTGCACTCCTGTCGTCGGTCGATAGTGTCCCGATGGTTTCACGGGTGCAGTTCCGAATTCTGGTGTGAACTTCCCAAATGGAGGCGTGCTCACCGTTCGGCAGAACAAGAATCTGACGCGCAGGAGTGTGAAGGTGAGGTGGATCGACCAACACGGCTGGTTCAGATTCGATGGAGGGCACGAATGCACGTCTATATTTCGGTGGACATGGAGGGTATCGCGGGTATCGCGACTCTCGATCAGACGGTTCGCGGTGGTGGCGGGTATCCGCGGGCGCAGGCGCTCATGACCGCCGAGACCAATGCTGCAATTGCCGGCGCGTTCGACAGCGGCGCGACGAGCGTCCTGGTCAACGACAGTCATGGAACGATGGACAACCTGATTCATGCTGATCTGGATCCTCGGGCTCGGGTGATTTTCGGTTCTCCGAAGTTGCAATGCATGGCCGAGGGTTTGACGTCGGATCACGACATTGCACTTTTTGTGGGCTATCACGCGCCTGCGGGTGGACCCGGCGTCCTGGCTCACACGTTCTCGAGTTTGTTCGCTGACGTTCGACTCGACGGTAAGTCTGTGTCCGAGACCGACATCAACACTTTGTACGCAGCGACGCAGGGTGTTCCGGTAGGTCTGGTGACCGGCGACGACATCATTTGCGGCCTGGTGGATGCAGCTTCGCCGACGACGGAGACCGTGGAGGTTAAGAAGGCGCATGGATGGTCGGCCGCAAACTCGCTGCCTCCGTCGCTCGCGTGCGAATACATCAGGGCAGGAGCGGAACGTGCGGTGCGCAAGGCCGACACGCTGAAGCCAGTAGCGCTCCGCGACGAATGGACGCTCGAGATCGTTCACCCCACGACTACGGCTGCCGAGCTCGCGGAGGCTGTTCCCGGTTCGAGGAGAACCGCGGACCGTACTATCGCGCACACACTGGGCAGTGTCGACGACATACTCGGTTTGATCACGGTCAACTCACGATTGGCCTCAGTCGGGGTCAACACGATTGTGACGGTTGCCAATCGAACCTAGTTTCGGCGTTCGCTACGAACGCACGAATGCCGCCAGTGCACCTTGCCGGCGGCATTCGTCGTCTAGCGGAGCAAAACAGTCCCGGACGACCTAACGCCAGTTTGTGAATTGGTGGCGGACGACGAATTCGAGTCGGAAGGACGGTAGTCCTGGACAAGATCAGCAGGGGTCGGTTCGGCCAAGCTTGACGGAAGTAGTCGACGACGGTGACAGGAGTACCTGAGAGTGGACAAGAAGACAATGGTGGCGGACCTGGCGGCTCTGGTAACCGCCGAGTCGCCCAGTTCCGATCTCAGAGCAGTCGACGCCTGCGCGGACGTGGTGGCCGAAATCGGCGAGCGCCATCTCGGGAGCGCACCGGAACGCATTCGCATCGGCGGACGTCAGCACTTACGCTGGTCGTTCGGCGAAGAGCCGAAGGTAATGCTCCTGGGGCATTTCGACACAGTGTGGCCGCTCGGAACACTCGCAGAACTGCCGTGGTCGGTCACCGACAACATCGCCACCGGACCCGGAGTCTTCGACATGAAGGCAGGCATCGTCCAGCTCTTTCATGCGCTCGCATCTCTCCCGTCGCTCGACGGGGTGGTCGTGCTCCTCAATTCCGACGAGGAGATCGGCTCCCCGGCCTCGCGCGCACTGATCGAGGAGCAAGCGCGTCAGGTCGACGCGGTACTGGTCCTCGAAGCCGCTGCCGACGGCGCGGTAAAGACAGCGCGCAAGGGCATGTCGCTGTACTGCGTCGACATCGAGGGACGCGCTGCGCACGCGGGACTGGAACCGGAGCGAGGCGTGAATGCTGTCGTGGAACTCGCGCATCAGATTCAGGCGGTAGTGGAACTCGCGGATCCTGTGGCGGGAACATCGGTGGTCCCCTCGGTGATCAGCGGCGGAACCACAACCAATACCGTTGCAGCGCAAGCGCAACTGTGGTGTGACGTGCGAGTGTGGTCGGCGACGGAACAGGAACGCATCGATCATTCGATCCGCGCGCTGACACCGGTACTGGCCGGAAGCCGAATTTCGGTCACCGGGGGACCCAATCGCGGGCCACTCGAGGCAGCGTCATCGGAGAAGCTGTACTTTCTCGCTCACCAGGTCAGCAGCGAGAGCGGACTGGGGATGCTGCGCGACTGCGCTGTCGGCGGGGCCTCGGACGGGAACTTCACCGCTGCAGTCGGAACCCCGACGTTGGACGGCCTCGGCGCCGTCGGGGGTGGAGCGCATGCAACTACAGAACACGTAGAGATAGATCAGATGATCCCGCGTGCCACGTTGCTGGCCGGTCTGGTGACCCGAATCTTGGAGGGAGGACTGTGACGATGACGTCGCCGAAGGATTTCCGACGTAAGACTATTCAACCATTCGGAGCCGTTTCGCCTTTACCGATGCGTCAAGCGATCGGCCAAGCCGATCAGGCCGCTCTGCTTGCGTGTGTGACTATCGAACCCGTCACCGGGCATGCCGAGTTGGAACAGGTATTCGGCCTGTTCGAGAAGGTATGGCAGCCTGAGAGCGGACATCCGCCCGTGCACCGCGACATGATGAAAGCTCTCTCGCACTCCGGTAACTACGTCGCGGGCGCTTTTCGTGGTGGAGACCTGATCGGTGGCTCGGTCGCATTCTTCGAGGAACCACAGCACCGTTCGTTGCACTCTCACATCACGGGGATCCTCCCGACAGTGCAGAACGGACACATCGGCCTGGCGTTGAAACTGTTCCAGCGAGCGTGGGCACTGGAACGGGGAATTCTTCACGTGCGGTGGACTTTTGATCCGCTCGTCGCGCGCAATGCCTATTTCAACGTCTCGAAACTCGGGGCGTTCCCGATCCAGTATCTACCGCATTTCTACGCGCCGATGAACGACAGTCTCAATGGGGGCGCCGACAGCGACCGGTTGCTGATCGACTGGGAAATCGGTAGTAGCAAGGTCTCCGACGTCGTCGCCGGTTCGGGCGAGATTCCGACTCCCGAATCTTTGGGGGCAAGCGAACTACTGTCCATCTCGGAAGCCGGCCTGCCCGTGTCGAAGTCGACCAAGAATCGATTTGTCACCGTGGCTACGCCGAATGACGTGTACGCACTACGCAAGTCAGACCCAGCGGCGGCAAACGATTGGAGACTGGCTGTCCGTGAAGCTCTCGGCGGCGTACTCGCCGAGAGCGGGGTGGTTGTCGCCGTCACCCGGACAGGGAAGTACGTCCTCGATCGTGCGCCGGGAACAACATTCGTCAAGACAACAGGGGAGGTTGCGTCGTGAAGATTGAGGGAATCGAATTACGCAGGGCAGCAATGCCGTTGAAGGCTCCGTTTCGAACCTCGTTCGGCACGGAGACGGCCAAGGACGTGCTGTTCGTCAAGGTCGTGACCTCGGAGTCGGAGGGCTGGGGCGAGTGTGTCGCGATGTCCGAGCCTCGCTACTGCTCCGAATACCCGGACGGCGCCGCCGAAGTCCTTCGCAAGTTCCTGATTCCGTCTCTGCGCGAGCTCACCGATCCCGACGTGCACGCACTGAGCGCGGCGATAGGAGAGTTCGCCGGACACCCCATGGCCAAGGCCGCACTGGAAACCGCGTTTCTCGACGCCGAGCTGCGCGCCGGCGGGACGAGCCTGTCGTCGTATCTCGGCGCAGTCGTCGATCGAGTACCTGCCGGTGTCTCGGTGGGTATCAAGAATTCGATCGACGAACTTCTCGAGGAGGTAGGCGGTTTCCTTGACGCCGGATACCTGCGCATCAAACTGAAGATCGAGCCAGGCTGGGACATCGAGCCGGTTCGCGCGGTCCGCGAGCGGTTCGGTGATGACGTGCTTCTCCAAGTTGACGCGAATACGGCGTACACCTTGGCTGACGCGCGTCATCTTCAGCGGCTCGACGACTTCGACCTCCTGCTGATCGAGCAGCCGCTTTCCGAAGAGGAACTTCGCGGACATGCTCGGTTGGCCGAGATGATGCGGACGCCAGTCTGCCTCGACGAGTCCATCACCTCCGCCAAGGTCACTGCCGACGCGCTTGCTATCGGTGCGTGCAGCGTGGTGAACATCAAACCGGGACGTGTCGGCGGTTATCTCGAATCGCGTCGTATCCACGACGTCTGCCAGGCCAACGGAATCGCCGTCTGGTGCGGAGGAATGCTCGAGACCGGCATCGGCAGGGCCGCGAACGTGGCTCTTGCCGCACTTCCGGGATTTGTCCTGCCAGGCGATACGTCGGCTTCCGATCGTTACTTCGCCGAAGACATCACCGAGCCGTTCGTACTCGACAACGGTTATGTGAAGGTTCCGGACGGCCCCGGTATCGGCGTCGAACCGATCCCTGAACTGCTTGATTCAATTACCACTTCCGTCGAATGGATCGGCATGGATCGGCTTTGACGAATCACTATGACAGACTTCGTTCACAGGACGAAGGAGTGATAGACGTGAGCACCGTGCGACCTCGCATCAGTTTGGTGCGGCTTCTCGAAGACGTGGGAACTACGGTGCTGAACCCGGTTGTCGGTGATCCGCAGTCGATGGACGAGGTTGCGTCGGTAGTCATTCACGATCCCGATGACGATTCGCCGTCCACATCAGACTCGATGGTATTGCTTGTCGGGATCAGTGGCGGTGAACGTATCGCGGAATCCGTCGTCGATCTGGCCGAGCGTGGTGTAGCGGTGGTGGTCGCGCGTGTCAGCTCTGACCTGAGCTCGGCGGACCGGGAGGCCATCGAATCCTCGGGTGTCGTCGTGTTGGCGCTGGCCAGAGGAGTCTCGTGGGTTCAGCTGACAAGCCTGCTTCATTCGGTGTTGGCAGCTCGTAACGAAGTCGGCCACATCCATTCTCGCGGAGGTGGCCCGGCAGGGGATCTGTTTGCGTTCGCCAACGCCGTCAGCGCACTCCTGGACGCGCCGATCACGATCGAAGACAGAAGCTCACGGGTCATTGCGTTCTCCGGCCGGCAGGAGGAAGGCGACGGTCCGCGTATCGCGACCGTTCTGGAACGGCAGGTCCCTGACCAGTACATTCGAGTGCTCGAAGAGGCGGGGGTATTCGACCGGCTCTATCGCAGCGACGATCCAGTGTGGGTGCCTGCCGAGGTCATCGGTACCAAAATGGGACGTATCGCAGTGTCCATTCGAGCCGGCGACGAGTTCCTCGGCTCCATGTGGGTGGCACTCGCCGCGCCGCTGTCAGAGGACCGAACGCGCGCGTTGCGCGATTCGACCGGGATGATCGCGTTGCAGATGTTGCGGTTGCGCGGCGGCGCCGACGCCGAGCGGCGACTGCGCGCCGACCTGATCGCGACCCTACTCGACGGAGGATCCGGTGCGGTCGACGCGATGAATCGGCTTGGCCTCGGCGCCAGTCCCGCACTCGTAATGGCCTTGGGCCGAAGGTCTTTCGAGGGATCCTCGAAACCGGATGACGCCGCCCAGGTCGTGCGATTGACTGACGCTCTGGCGATGCACCTCGGCGCGGTCCACTCGCAGTCGGCGGCTGCCGTGGTCAACGGAACCGGCTACGCGGTGCTGTCCGTTCGCGGGAATACCCCGGCAGAAGCCGAGCTGCAGGCGTTTCGTGTGGCCTCGGATTTCCTGGACCGCACCGGAGCGTCAGGCGACACCATCATCGGGATCGGCCGGGTCGTGACCAGGCCGGCTCAGTTGAGCAGATCGAAGCGCGATGCCGAGCACGCACTCGAAGTGTTGTTGGCGGGACGAGCGTCGGGCAGTGTCGCCACCTTCAGCAGTGTCCACGTTGACGCCATTCTGTTGGAGATCGCGTCGGAGGTCGCAGCCGAAGGGTTTTCGGACCTCGGGCCGATCGAGGCGATCGCCCGTCACGACACTGCTCATGCGACCTCGTTCGTCGACACCCTCGACGCGTGGCTCAATGCCTTCGGCGATGTCGGTGACGCGGCAGCCTCATTGCATGTGCATCCCAACACATTTCGCTACCGGCTCAGTAAGTTGAAGGGCATGGCGGCATTGGATCTCGACGATCCGAACGTGCGCTTCCGTCTTATGGTGCATCTTCGTCTGCGCGGTCCGCGCTAGCTTTCGAGCCGAAAAGTACGGGTCGTGCTGATCTCTCAGCGCGACCCGCATTTTTTGTCAGCTACTAACGTGTCAGCCCTTGCGGAGTGCTTCGATTGCGATGCGGCCGACGGTTCCGATCGAGGCGTCGATCTTCGGGGCACGGTGGGTGAGCTCGTGGGACTTGGTGAAGACGCCAACGGCGTAACGCTTGCCGTCCGGGTACGTCACGACACCGGCTTCGTTTCGTACCAGCCCCAGGGTTCCGGTCTTGGCGGCGACAGTGACCTCGTCGGGGAAACCGGAGGACAGCCGGTGCGGCCACACCTGCTTGCTCATGATCGTTCGGACCTCTTCGCAGGCCGAAGCCGGCCCGGCTTCGTCCCGCCAGATTGCAGCCAGCAACATGGTGATCTCACGAGGAGTGCTGGAGTTGGAGCGGGCCGGATCCATGACGGAAATTGTCCGGAGAACTTCGATGGGGGGCATTTCCAGCAAGGTGCCCTTGTCGACTCCGAGATCTTCGTAGACCGTCTTGAACAGGCCGCGGCAGTCGCGAACCAAGTTGGTCTTCTCCAAACCGAGCCCACGCAGCGTCGCGACGATGTTCTCGACTCCGAGACGGTTGTACAAGAAATCGGTGGCGGCGTTGTCGCTGAAGCTCATCATGAGTAGAGCGAGATCTCGCCAACTGGCGGTGACGTCGTCGGCGCAGCCGCCGATACCGATGCCGCCGGAGCGGAACTCGGCGGTGACAGTGGCGTGCTCAGTCGGATCCAGCGTGCCTGCTGCCACGGCGCGGGCATATTCGAGCACGACGGGAATCTTGAAAACGGATGCGAGGATGACACCTTCGTCAGCGCCGTAGCCGAACTCTTCGCCGGAATCGATGTCGCGTGCGTGTACGAATGCATCGGTCTTCGCCTCGGTCAATACAGCAGCGATCTCCTGCTGCGCGCTCTCAACGTACGTGGCAGTTTCGGTCATTCGAGGGGCCCTTTCGTCGGTTTCCGTTGATCTGAGGATAGTGAGTTCGCGAGGGCTGGTCTTGTATGAATCGACGAAGGTTGGTGCCTGGTTCTGTGGTGGCCTACGGACTGACTGCCATCGAATGAGAATGTGTCATCTCACCAGAAGTGACGGGTCGACCACTTCGTCCACTACTTCGAGGAAAAGCCGGAGCGCGAGGTTCGGATTGTCTGTTCGGAACGCGAGTCCGACCGTCAGATACATTGGGGGACAATTGATCTCGCACATCTGTACCCCAGGAACCCGATAGGTCGCGGCACGGCCGGCGGGCATCGGCGCTACCCCGACGCCGGCCGCTACTGCGTGCAGTACCTGCTCGTCATCGGCCTCGCGGCGGACCACGTTCGGTGCCCGTGTGGGCCAGAACATCTCGACGATGGCGTCGTACATGCCAGGGCCGTTCGCCCGGGGCCAGAACACCACCGGCTCGTTGGCAATCTGCGCCAAGTCGACTACCTCGAGTGTGGAGAATGGGTGCCCGGACGGTACCGCGAGCAGGAGTCGCTCGCGATCCAGAATCCGAACGGTCAGCTTCGACTGGTCGACAGGTGGCCGCACCACCGCGATGTCCACGGCCCCATCGGTAGCAAGCGCCGTGTTCCGGGCAGTGTAGCCGCGGTGTTCAGTGATCGCGACCTTCGGATACCGTGCGCGAAACTCGTTGACGGCCAACGCAACTGCCCCGCCTGCCCATGACCGTGTGTGGGCGATGCGCAGTTCGCCCTCGGACCCGAGCGCTGAGGCTCGGATCCGTTCGATGGCCCGGTCGGCTGATTCGAGCAGGAATTTGGCTTCACGAACTGCGACGATTCCGGGCTCTGTCAGGCTGATCCGGGGCCCTCGCCGATCGAAGAGCACTACGCCGATCTCACGTTCGAGCACTTTGATCTGCTGGCTCAGCGCAGATTGTGCAACATGCAACTCGGCGGCCGCACGCGTGAAGTTCAGGTGGTCCGCGACTGCCACCAGGTATCGCGCCCGCTGCAGGTTCACGCTGCAACTATAAGTGAAGACGATCGAATCAGCGGAAATGTGACTTGGACTGCGTGCGTGCGCCGAGGCATGCTCAAGGCTGATCCCTACGGTCGGTTGATCGATCATCCTCAAAAACATGCTCATCAGCGGACAGTGCCTGCTGGCCCCGTCGGCGCTGATGTACCTGCTGATCATGTCCATCGAGACACATTAGGAAATATCATGAACTACGACTTCGCGATTGCCGGGGGAACGGTCATCGACGGAACCGGATCTCCACGACGAACCGCGGACGTGGCCATCGTCGGGGATCGGATCGCGGAGATCGGTCCGTGGCCGTTCCTGGACACCGAGACCGTCGACGCAGCCCTTGATGTGCTTGCTGCACATCAAGGTTCGGTGAGCATCGTCAACTACGCGCTGAGCGAGGATGGGTGACCGACCGTGGCATTCTCGCGCCTTCCGCGGCTGCCGACGTGGCGATCCTCGATCCCGACACCATCGAGGACACGTCTACCTTCGACGCACCCTGGCAGCTCGCCCGTGGCGGGCGACTCCTAGAGAGGAACACACCGTGACCACGCGCACCACGACGCTTGTCGACGAACTCGCCCGCATCGTCGGGCCGGCAAACGTCTTGACAGATCGCGACACGGTCGCGGGATATGTGACCGACTGGACAGGGCACTGGCGCGGCGCCACCACCGCTGTGGTCAGGCCTGCCGATACTCGACAGGTCTCCGCGGTCTTGGCCTGTTGTCATCGCGCCGGCGTCGCTGTCGTGCCGCAGGGCGGCAACACCGGTCTTGTCGGTGGGTCGGTTCCGATGCGAGGTGAGGTGGTGCTCAGCACGACCCGCCTCGCCGCCATCGAGGAGATCGACCCGGTCGGTCGCACGCTGGCGGCCGGCGCAGGCGTCACCGTCGCGCAGGCGCAGCAGGCGGTCCGCGAACACGGGTTGGATCTCGGTGTCGACCTGGCCTCGCGTGATTCTGCGACGCTCGGAGGGATCGTCTCCACTAACGCGGGCGGCGTGCGAATGATCAAGTACGGCAACACTCGATCACGGCTGCTCGGCGTCGAAGCGGTTCTCTCCGACGGTCGGGTGCTCACAAGATGGAAGGCCTTGACCAAGGACAATGTCGGCTACGACCTGCCGGGTCTGCTGACCGGCGCCGAGGGCACTCTCGCTGTCGTCACCCGAGTCCTGATGCGTCTGGTGATTCCGGCCGCTCGGACACAGGTTGTGATGATCGGTGTCGACTCGGTGGGTGCAGGCCTGGAGTTGATCCACAGGCTCGAGCGCGCGGGACTAACCCTCGAAGCTGCCGAGCTGATGACTCGCGCTGGTATCGGTCTGGTCCGGAAGCATCGGCAGTTGCGGCTGCCGCTCGACGCGGATGCGCCGTTCTACGTACTCGTCGAGGTCTCCGGGCCTACGGACGCGCAGTCGCTCCTGCTCGGAGTGCTCGCGGACGCCAACGGCATGTTGCTCGACGCCGTCGTCGAGACTGGGCCGGCAACAAAGCTTTGGCAGTACCGTGAGAGCCACACCGAATCGGTCAGTGCCGAATCATCCACCCCGCCAGTGAAGTTGGACATCGCGACACCGCTGCGAGAAGTAGAACCCTTCCTCGAAGCCTTGACCGCAGGACTTGCCATCGATTTCCCCAGCATCTACCCGATCTGCTTCGGGCACATCGCCGACGGCAACATTCATGTCAATCTGCTCGACGTCGCGGGCGACCAACGAGATGCCGTCACCGACTTCGTGCTTCGCTTGGTTACCCGACATGACGGCAGCATCAGTGCCGAGCACGGAGTGGGCCGTGCGAAGGCTCGCTGGATCACACTCGGTCGGAGCGACGTGGACCTCGACCTGATGGCCTCGATCCGTACCGCGCTCGATCCGACAGGCATGCTCAATCCGCACATCCTCCCGGGATCATCTGACTCCGAGGGTAATTCAGCGAAACAGCTCGAACGAAAGGTAGCCCGATGACCGGCACAACGACCTGGACCGACCGTATGCGAGATCTCCGCCTGACCTTGCCGCCGGTCGCGACACCTGCGGGCGCGTACGTGCCGGCTGTGCAGACCGGGACCCTGGTTTTTACATCGGGGCAGCTACCACTAGTGGACGGCGTCAGCACCTGTACCGGCAAGCTGGGGGAGAACGTTTCGGTCGAGGACGCCGTCGCGGCGGCGCGACTGTGTGCACTCAACGGCCTCGCTGCGGTCGACATGCTCGTCGGCCTCGATCGGGTCGTCCGTGTCGTCAAGGTCGTCGGATTTGTCGCGTCCGGCGCTGGGTTCACACTGCAACCGCAGGTCATCAACGGAGCGTCCGACCTGCTCAGTGAAGTTTTCGGTGATGCCGGTCAGCACGCACGTTCCGCGGTCGGGCTGGCCGAACTGCCTCGAGGTTGCGCCGTCGAGGTCGAGTTCGTCTTCGAAATTGACGTCGACGGACTCTCATAGCTGGTTGCACGACGGCGGGCTCGGCAGGGTGTCTTCGAGTGTCGCTGACATCAGGCTCGTCGAATCGAACCATTTTCGGGTGCAAGTTCAGTGCAATCGACCAGGACGTAATTGCAACCACGCTGAGATCATCGACTGATGGTATTACCTTCCGCCAGGTCTCACTCCCTGGCGAGTGAGACCTGGCGTAGCCGGACCGATTCTGCGAGACGTCTTGCATCACAAGGTGGATCGCATCCACGCCATTGACTTCGTGATCGAAGGAGTTCGACCAGTGACCGAATTGCCCAAAGACCTACTTGTCGCGCCGAAATGGCAGGCACGCCTCGACGAACTGGCTGAGAAGCATTCGGTGCCGGGCGCCCAGGTGGGTGTGATCGCCCTGGGCGAAGACGGAACTGCGGATATCCGCGTGATCACCACCGGACTGACCAGCTTGACCACCCGCGTCGACGTCGATGCCGACACACTGTTCCAGTACGGATCGGCAAGCAAGATCTGGACGACAACTCTGATCATGCAGCTCGTCGACGAGGGCAAGCTGACGCTGGACACCCTCGTGGTGGAAGTTCTTCCGGAGTTCACGATCGCGGACCTGTCGAATACGAAGGAAATCACGATCCGCCAGTTGCTGACGCACACCAGCGGCATCGACGGAGACCTGTTCAACGACACCGGCGACGGTGACGACTGCGTCGAGAAGTACGTCGACGAACTTGCAACGGCGATCAGCGTCACCAAGCCTGGCGGGCACCTCAGCTACAGCAACGCCGGTTTCGCAGTGGCCGGCCGCGTCGTCGAGGTCCTTCGTGAGATGACGTGGGACGAGGCGTTGGCCGAATACCTCTGGAAGCCAATCGGATTGACGCACATCATCACCAAGGCCAAGGACGCCCCGCTGTTCCGCACCGCCGTCGGCCACGTGGCCAACCCCGATCGGACGTCACCAGAGACGGTGATTCCGACGAAGCAGTGGATGCTCCCACGCGGTATCGGACCGGCGGGCATCATCATTGGTTCCGTCAGCTCTCTGCTGACGTTCGGTGCTGCACACATGCGTGACGGCCTGGCGTTGACGGGCGAGCGCATCCTGTCCGAAGAATCCGCGCGCCTCATGCGCGCCCCGCAATTCGACCTGACAGCGGTGTCGAGCGTCGACCAGGCCTGGGGTCTGGGCTGGATTCTGTCTGACTGGGGCGGAGTCACGTCCGCGCAGCACGGCGGTGCGACGATCGGCCAGATCACCCGATTCCACACGTTCCCCGAGCTCGGCCTGGCCATGGCGGTCGTCACGAATTCGCGTGGCGGTGGAGCCCTCGCTCACGACATCGAGAAAGAGATCGCCCAGGAGTTCGGTCTCATTCTGCCCGAGCCGAAGTCCGAATCGGATGCTGCCGACATAGATTTGTCGCCCATTCTCGGAACGTATGAATCGACAACCGTGCGAATCGAACTCACGCGTGCCGACGACGATGGATTCCACATCCAGAACTTCGCCAAGGTTGAAATCGACGGTGAGCCCCCGTCGCCGCCGACCAAGGTCGTACCGTTGTCTGCTTCCCGGTTTGCGATCAGCAATGAGAGTGCCTCGGGTGAGATGGCTCATCTCACGATCGATGGTGAGGAATATCTTTACATGACAAGACTTTTCAAGAAGATCTCGGAATAGCTGCGGCGAGATGATTCTCTCCGTTCACTGAATCTCGGGCAGGTTGAGGGCGATGAGGGCCCTCGACCTGCCCCCACTACTTTCTCGAGGAAAAATCATGCTGAAACCGCTCGCTCCCTTTCCGGATGTAAATCACCCGGCAGCCCTGGATGCTTATGGCCTCGCGCCGGTCATCGACGGTCACAACGATCTTGCGTGGACGGCTCGCGAGACCGCGGGCTACTCAGTGGAAAATCTCGAGAAGGATTCCGACTTCCAAACCGATATCGAGAAACTCGGGCGTGGGGGTGTCGGTGCGCAGTTTTGGTCGGTCTATGCCCCGTGCGACATGACCGAGGCCGAGGCGGTTCAGTACACACTCGAACAGATCGACTACGTGTATCGGATGATCGAGCGGTATCCGGATACATTCGAATTCGCGCGAACCGGTGACGACGTGCGTCGTATCTGGAGCGAGGGCCGCATCGCGTCCTTGCTCGGTGCGGAGGGTGGTCACAGCATCGGCAGTTCTCTGGGCGTCTTGAGAATGATGGCGCGCCTTGGCCTTCGGTACATGACTCTCACGCACAACGGCAACACCGGTTGGGCAGACTCCGCGACGGATACGCGAGTACACGGCGGTCTCACCGACTTCGGCCGGGAGATCGTGCGCGAAATGAACCGGTTGGGTGTGCTCGTAGATCTGTCGCACGTCTCGACGGAGACGATGCGCGACGCCATCGAGACGTCGTCGGCGCCGGTGATCTTCAGTCATTCATCCTGTTCGGAGTTGTGTGGCCACCCACGCAACGTTCCCGACGAGGTCATGCGACTTCTCGTGGCCAACGGCGGGGTCATCATGATCGCGTTTGTGCCCATGTTCCTTTCTGTCGAGTACAACGATTGGTTCAAGGGCGGACGGGTCGGCCCTCGGCCGGCGATGACGGTGGACCATCTCGCCGATCACGTCGAGCATGCCCGGGACGTCGCGGGCATCGACCACATCGGACTCGGTAGCGACTACGACGGATTCGACGACTTTCCGGACGGTATGCAGGACGTATCTGGTTTCGCGGTGTTGATCGACCGACTGGCCGAACGTGGTTGGTGTGCGGAAGACTTGGCAAAGCTCATGGGCAACAACGTGTTGCGTGTGCTCGACGAGACCAGCGTGGCCTCGATATCGAGCCTTTCCTAGATGTATCGACGACCGAGAAGATGAGGATGAAAATGAAGAAGATTCGAACTGTTGCACTGAAAGCTCTTGCTTCGGTATCCGTTGTTTTGGTTGTCCTGGTTTCCATTGCGTTCGTGATCAACATCGGTTCCAGCAAGGCGAGCGTCCCGACCGGGGAAGCGGGCAATCAGTTCGTGTCCGTCGACGGAAAGAACATGAGCGTCTCGATCCGCGGCAATGGCGATCAGACCGTCGTGCTGCTACCCGGGTTCGGAACGTCCTCACCGATTCTCGACTTCAAACCGCTGATCGACGAACTGGCGCCTGACTATCGGGTCGTTACGATCGAGCCCTTCGGCTACGGATACAGCGACGCAACGGACAAGGGCCGGACGACCGAGAACATCGTCGAAGAGATACATGCGACTGTGGAGTCTCTGGGGATCGATCAGTACATCCTCATGGGTCACTCCGTCACCGGAATCTATGCGCTGGACTACACCGAGAAGTACCGCGACGAAGTCACCGCTTTCGTGGGAATCGACAGCAGTGTCCCGGGGCAGCCGAACATGGACACGAAGTTTCCGATCGGAGTATTCAGAGTTGCAAAGCAATTGGGCTTCTCCGACGTTCTGGCCAAGCTCGCGGGTAACGACGAAACAGATGCGTACCTCGATGACGCGGAGAAGGAAGAAATGAGCCGTCTGGTCGCGAAGAACAACTTCAGCGACACGTACCTCAACGAGATGGACCATCTCTCCAGCAACTTCGCTGCGTCGATCGGCAAGACGTTCCCCGTCGATCTTCCGATTCTGTTGTTTGCTGTACAGAATTCGAAGGTCGAGGGTTGGACAGCGCTGCACGAAGGGCAGGCAGCATCCGTCGATCATGGTGAGTTGGTGCTGCTCGAGGGGGACCACTACCTGCACCACACCAAATCGAAGGAGATCGTCGAACACTTCACGACGTTCATGGACGAACTGAACTAGGCTCACCCACCGACACGAACTGAAACAGCCACCTCCACTGGATGACAGTTGAGGTGGCTGTTTCAGTTGTGGAACTTAGAGAATCTCGGTTCCGACGGTGAAGCGCTCCATGACGTCCTCGCGCGGCGTCACGCCGAAACCGGGGCCCTGCGGCACCGCGATGTGGCCGTCTTCGATGACGAACGGCTCGGTGATGTCTTCCTTGTAGAAGCGGTCCGAGGCCGAGATGTCGCCGGGCAGTGTGAATCCGTCCAGGGCAGCGAGAGCGGTGTTGGCTGCGCGGCCGATACCGGTCTCGAGCATTCCCCCGCACCACACCGCAATACCGTGTGCGGAGGCGAGATCATGGATGCGCTTGGCTTCCAGGTATCCGCCGACACGACTCGGCTTGATGTTGATTACCGAAGCGGCGCCGAGCGTGATCGCGTCGGCGGCATCCTTGGCCGACTCGACTGACTCGTCGAGGCAGATCGGAGTCGACAGGGTCTGCGCGAGCTTGGCGTGCTGCACCAGATCGTCCTCAGCAAGCGGCTGCTCGATGAGCAGCAGCGCGAATTCGTCCAGCCGGCGCAGTAATTGGGTATCGACGAGGGTGTACGCGGCATTCGCGTCGACCTGCAGCGGCACGTCGTAGCCGAATTCCTTGCGCACGGCTTCGACGGGAGCGATGTCCCAGCCCGGCTTGATCTTCAGCTTGATTCGCACGTAACCCTGCGAAAGATAATTGCCGACGGTCTCAAGCAACTGCGGAATGCTGTCCTGAATGCCGACGGACACACCGGACGGGACGCGGGTGCGGGTCGCGCCGAGGTAACGGGCGAATGACTGTCCGCGAGCACGCAGTTCGGCGTCGAGGATCGCCATTTCGATGGATGACTTGGACATCTGGTGACCGATGATGCCGTGGAGCACGCTACCGACCGTCTCGGCGGACAGTGGCTGGTTCGTCTGCGACTTACGAAGAGTGGGAACGAGGTACTCGCGCAGCATCGTTCGTGCCCCGGCCGTGTACTCCGAGTTGTAGTAAGGATCGCTCAGCGAACCGCACTCGCCCCATCCGACAGTTTCGACCGGACCGTTGGGGCCCTCCGTCGTGCCGGTCACTTTCAGGACGAGGGTGTTGCGTTCGAGTTGGGTGCTGAAGGACGTGGTGAAGGGGGAGACGAGAGGGATGCGCAGTTCGCGCAATTCGACGGACTCAATATGCATGGACTTGCTCTTCTCCGGTAATCTCGCAGATTTTAGTGAACGTGTAATAGCCGCTGGGGTCGAATCCGGTCGATTGCCATACTTTCGAGGCAATGAGTGGCTCGAGGTGCTCGCGAAGTGCGTGTCGCCAGGCGAAAGCAGAGGCGCGGTCGATTGTTCTCAGATGCTCTATGTCCCGGGGTATTCCCACTGCGATGTCGGTGCAGTCAGACGGGATCGGGACCATCCGAGGCATACCGTCTTCGGCGGGTTGGAGTATTTTGAATCTATCATCCAGGGCCACAGTGGAACTCGGAGACACTTCGGCGTTGAGGTCCCAACTCACCAGCATACGATCGCTGGCATCGCCGGCATTGATACCGTCTGCCATCGATCCGTAGAAATCCGGATTGTATTCGGCAGGTTCAGCACCGAGGCGCTGGATGTTGAAGTAGGCATTTCGTGCGACGAGTGGGTCGAAAGTCCAACGGATCGTTCTGACGCCGCGCTCGATGCACCAGTCTCGCTGGTGATGCTTGAGTTCACGGCCGATTCCCTTGCCGGCGTGCCCCGGGAGAACTCCGGCAATGTGTGAGTGCAGAACTTCGCCGAGAGGTTCGACGAAGAATCCGACGCACCCGCCGATCATTTCGCCGTCGGAAAAGGCTCCCACTACGTAGTGACCACCGTGATGAAGCGCAACGAGCATCGCCGTGCCGAAATGCGCCGGTCCGGGACTAGTCGCCCAGATCTCGTCGAAAACTGCAGAGAGATCGGCTATTTCGCGGGTATCGACCAGTTCTCGAAACTCAACCGCACTACCTCTCGACACGAATGTCCCCTTCAGTCGTGATCGAACGAATAACGCCCGCAACCGATGTCGGACTCGGAGCGATTGCGGACACGAGAGTATGCTCGCCGAACGGCGAATCGAGGGTTGTCAGCTTTGTCATCGGAACATCGGCTCTCCGAATTGCGGAATCGCGGACAACAGCTTGGCCGTGTACGCCTCACGAGGAGAATCGATCACGTCGAGAATCGTCCCGTGCTCGATGATCTCGCCGCCGAGCATGACTGCGACGTGGTCACAGACGTAGCGGATCACCGCGAGATTGTGACTGACGAACAGAACCGTCAGACCCAGCTGTTTCTGTAGATCCACCAGGAGATTCAGGACTGCGCCCTGCACGGACACGTCCAGTGCAGAGGTGATCTCGTCGGCGAGCAACACGGACGGCGCAGCGGCGAGTGCCCGGGCCAGCGCGACGCGCTGACGCTGACCGCCGGACAGCGAACCTGGGTAGTCGTGGGCCTTCTCGGTGGGGAGTTGGACCGTGGCGAGTAACCGGGCCACCTCGGTGTCTCGCGCCGAACGGCTGCGCTTGGTCTTGTCGCGGCGTTCGGTGGAGCGCAGCGCCTCGGCCAGTGACTGGCCGATGGTCATGCGAGGGTCCAGGCAGGAGTACGGATCCTGGAACACCATTTGGATGGTATGGCGCAGACGGGCGGTGGCACCTCGAGCGTGAGCCACGTCGACACCGTCGAGGAGAATCTGCCCGGAACTCGGCTCAGCCAGACCGACCGTTGCTCGTGCCAGAGTGGACTTTCCGGAGCCTGATTCACCGACCAGACCGACTATCGATCCCGACGGGATGTGGAGGTTGATGTTCTTGACGGCATGGAATCGTTTGGTTCCGTTTCCGAGATGGACGTTGACGTCGCGAAATTCCAGCCCGCTCATCGGATCTCCTCTGCAGCTGCAACCAGCTCTTCCAACTCGGCATCTACGGTGCTCGGCATAGTGCCGAGGCTCTCGACCTGCCAGACTTCGTCGACGGTGGCGAGCGGCTTGTCGCGGTCGGTGGTCATGGTGGGGACCGCGGCGATCAGCGCGCGGGTGTACGGGTGCTGTGAGCGGCCGGCGACCAGATCGTTCACGGCGATGTCCTCGACGATGTTTCCGGCGAACATGACCAGGACGCGCGTGCACATTCCGGTGATGACGGCCATGTCGTGCGAGATGAGAAGGATTGCGGCACCGGTCTCTTCGCGAACCTCGTGCAGCAGTCCCAGAACCTCACGCTGGACGGTGACGTCGAGTGCGGTGGTGGGTTCGTCCGCGATGATCAGTGCAGGCTTGCCCATCAGACCCATGGCGATCATGGCACGCTGACGCATACCGCCGGAGAACTCGTGTGGGTACTGCTTCGCACGGTGAGGAGCGTCGGGGATCTTCACTGCGGTGAGACGGTCGACGGCAGCCTTCTTTGCTTCCGCCTTGCTCATTCCCTCGTGCAGCCAGCCGATCTCGGCGACCTGGTACCCGACCTTGAGGGACGGGTTCATCGAGGACATGGGGTCCTGGAACACCATGGACATGCGCGTTCCGAGTTGGCGGGCGATCTTGCGTGCGGCAGAACCTTCCGGCCGCTTTCCGTCCTTCATCAGGACCGTGCCGTCGAATTCGATCAGGCCTGCGTCGACGACCGTCGGGTGATCGGTCAGCTGCGAGATCGCCATGCAGCTGAGTGACTTTCCGGAACCGGATTCGCCGACGATACCGACAGTTTCACCGCGGTGGACAGTGAAGCTGATGTTGTCGACAGGTCGACGCCAGACGTTGCCCGCCGGAACTGCGACGGACATGTTGCGGACGGTGAGAACAGCGTTGTCGTCCACCGGAGTCGATTGCGTAGCACCCTCGGACAGAGCCGACTTAGGCTCGCTCGTGGCCTTGTTGATCGGGTTCCATTTGGGGAGCTTGCTGCTGATGGGGCTGCGAACACCCGCGCCGCGGGCGATGGCCTCGCCGACCAACGTGAAGGTCAGGCCGGAGAGTACGACGGCGATGCCGGGTGCCAGTGCGGTGGCGGGGTTGACGAAGATCTTCGACAGACCTTCGTTGAGCATGCGACCCCAGTCGAAGGCCGGCGGCTGGATGCCCAGGCCGAGGAACGACAGGCCGGCGAAGACGACGAGTCCGCTGCCGACGGAGATGCTGGCGTTGACGATGAGTGGTTCGCGGATGTTGGGAAGGATGTGCCGGAACAGCAAGCCGGGCTTGGTGACTCCGAGGATGCGTGCAGCGTCGATGAAGTCGCGGCCGTTCACCGAAGAGGACAGTGCGTAGGTCAGTCGGGCGAACGGTGAGGCCATGGCGAGACCGATCGCTATTACGGCACTGCCGGAGCCCTGTCCGAGCACGACGAGCAGGAAGATCGCCAGGAGCAATCCGGGGAAGGCGATGGCGAAGTTGAGGAAGGCCACGACGAACCGACCGATCCGGCGGGGAGCGAGCAGCGGGAGTGTTCCGAGGAACAGGCCCAACGCGACACCGAGGCCCACGGCGCTCAGTGCCATGAGGACGGACAACCGTGCCGCGGTCATGGTGCGGGCGAAGACATCTCGTCCACCGGCATCGGTGCCGAAGATGTGTTCGGAACTCGGACCCTGGGAGAGCGCCTTGGGGTTGCCGACGACAGCGGCGTCGCCCCAGATGATCGGTCCGAAGATCACCAGTGCGATCAGGGCTGTCAGAAAGGTGAGAGCCAGCATTCCCAGGGGAGTGCGGAAAGTCTGGACCGGCCAGTGCCGACGAGGAGGCGTCGTGGCGGCCGTTTCGACCGTAGGTGAGGTGCTCAACTCAGTTCTCCCGGATGGTGGATCGTGGGTCGATCAGAGCGAGCACCACGTCGACGATGAAATTGATGAGGAGGACGATGCTGCCGTAGATCACGACCAGTGTCTGGGCGAGTGGATAGTCCTTCTCGGTGATGGCCTTGACCAAGGCCAATCCCATTCCCGGCCAAGCGAAAATGCTTTCGATGAGCACGGTTCCGGCGATGAGGCCACCCAACAGGAGACCGGCCAGCGTCAGCGTGGAGGTCAGGAGGTTGGGCATTGCGTGACGAAAGTACATGCGCGCCGCGGACATCCGCTTGGCGCGTGCCGTTCGGATGTAGTCCATGTCGAGCACGCTGAGAGCCTCGGCGCGCACGATGCGCGACATGGAAGCAATGGTGCCGATGGACATGGCGGCAACCGGGAGGATGTAGCTTTCCGGTCCACCTCGTCCAGCGACCGGAAGGATCGGGAACGTGACGGCGAACAGGTAGACCAATGCCGTACCGAACATGAACTCCGGAATGACAGCGATGGTGCCCGACGTTGCGGTGTAACCGATCTCGACTCCGCGCCTACGGCCACCTCGGGTCAGCGCCGCGAAGATGAGCCCGATCGGGATACCGATGACCAGCACGGTGATGACCGTGAGGAAGGCCAGTTCGAGCGTGGCGGGCAACCGGGACTCGATCACCTCGAGGACCGGAGTCCTCAAGGTGATCGAGTCACCCGGATTGCCACTGAGCAGACCACCGATGAAGCGGAAGTACTGCTGGTACAGCGGAAGGTCGTAACCGAGTTGCGACCTCGTCGACTCGACAAGCTCGACCGGGGCGTTCAGTCCCAGTGCCAACCGGACGGGATCGCCCGGAATCAGCTGGAGCATCAGGAAGGCCGCCGTCACCAGCGCCCAGAGAGAGACCACGAACGTGCCTAGGCGGCGCAGAAGGTACGCAGGCCAGCTGTCGGACTCGAATAACTTCTTTCGAGCCGACGGTGCCGCTTGTGGTGTCGCGGCTTCAATTGTTTGACTCATGGGCTGTCTTTCCGAGGGGCTGGATGCTGGGACGGTGGAACTGCCTACTTGTAGACGCGCAGTGCGGGTCCGGTGTAGGTCTTACCGAATGCGAGTCCGGACTTGGAGAAGTAGGTGTTGTTGACCGAATTCGCGAACGGCACCGCGTCGACCGACTTGACGATCTCGGACTCGGCAGCTGCCCAGGCATCACATGCTGCGTCGCCGGTCAGGGTGGAGGCCTTGGTTGCGCCTGCCTCGTACGCGGCATTGCTGAGCGACGAAAAGTTTTTGCCCGCCGGCGGAACCGGTCCGGCGAAGAAGCCGGTGAACGCGCTGGGCACGGTGTTGTTGATCTGAATCCAGCCGATGTCCCAGGCGGAGTTGTCCTTGCCGCTGGCCATGACGTCGATGACCTTGTTGGAATCGCCACCGGTCACCTCGACCACTGCGCCGAGGGCATTCCAGGCTGTCTGTGCCATCTCGACTGCTGCGTTGCGCGAGTCGTCGACACCGTCGTAGTACATGCGGAGCTTGAGGGCAATGCCGTCCTTGCTGCGCTTGCCGTCGGAGCCGGCAATCCAGCCTGCGGCGTTCAGGGTTGCCTTCGCAGCATCGAGGTCGAATGTCGGAAGGTTGCCTTCCACCGAGTTGTAGATGCAGGCGCGGGGTTCGAGGGCGACGAAGCTGGTCGCACGGACTCCCTGACCGGCGGTGAGAACCTGGGTGATGTCGTCGAGATCGACAGCCTGGACCAGAGCCTTACGCACGGCGGGGTCGCTGGTCGGGTTACCGGCCAGGTGGTTGAAGTACATCTGACCGGCCGGAACTGGACGCTCGACGACGGTCAGATCGGCGGAGTCGACACGGGCCTTGTCCGGGCCGGAGATCGCCACGGCGTTGATTTCGCCGTTCAGCAGCTGGTTGGCTGCGGTGCTCACGTTCGGAATCATGGACGCGATGACCGTCTTGGGGATGCCCGGTGTTTCCGAGGTGGTGTCGTCCGGGCCCCAGTTGTAGCCGTCGCGGCGCTCGAACGTGTAGTGGTCGTTGGGAACGACCTCGGTGACCTTGAACATGCCGGTGCCGAGCGAAGCCTTGTTTGCGGCGGTCGGATCCTTCAAGGCGCCGTCGCAGACGATGGGCAGCCGGGCGAGGTTGAGCAGCAGGAACGGGCTGGCAGCCGGGGTGGAGACAGTGACCGTACGGGTCGCGAGGTCTGCTGTGGCCGATGCTGTCGACGGAACGGTGGTGCCGCGCATCTGCGAGCCGTTGGCGGGGTCCGCGACGAAGTTGACGTTGTCGGCGATGGTCTGGGCGGTCAGGGTGGACCCGTCCGTGCAGGTCACCCCGTCACGAATGGTGAAGGTCGCCGACGTGGGCGTCTCTTCCCACTTTTCCGCGAGCCACGGTCCGATGACGCTGGTCTCGGGGTCCTGAAAGACCAGGTAGTCGTACGCCAGCTTGGAGATCTCCGCCGTTGCCGTCGACGCTGCCATGATCGGGTTGAGTGCGCCAGGGTCGGCCTGAAGTCCGAACCGGAACGTACCGTCCGTGACGGGATCGCCACCACCGGAGCCGCCTGCATTGGTGCTTCCGGAGCCACACGCAGACAACACGAGGGCGAGCCCGGCTGCTGCCGCAAGTGTGGGATAGGACCGGTGTTTCATAGTGCCTCCGTGAAAGAGCGTGGGGCCGAGCGAATCGGTTGGACGCAGGTTGACTTACTGACTGCTAAATCTTCACGATCGGCGTGACGTATGTCTCGGCCGATTCTCAAGAAAATCAAGCCACTTTTCGTCCAGTCCCACCAAACCCGAATCGTCATCAGCCCGCGGCCGCTGACCTGTCGCGTTTGTTGGTCAAGACGTGCCTGTCGTTGGCGGTACTCGAGGTTTACACGATTCAGTACTTCAGGCTGAGTGCCTCGGTACCTCAGGCCGATGTGCAGAGATGCGACTGCTGATGAGGTGGATCTATGAATTTCGACAACACACGAAGGAAGGGTCGCCCCCTTGCACTGGTGGCCATTGTCTCCGCAGCAGTAGTCGCGCTGGCCGCGTGCAGTTCCGGATCTGATATCGCGAATGACTCGGAAAGCAGCACGAGCGTCTCGACCACCGAGGCGCTCGCGGCAGTCACGGTCCCTGACAGCGCCGTCGGAAAACAGATCGCCTGGCTTCTGAATGCGGTCAACATGAGCACATCTCTGACCCCGGAGGAGACCTCCGCGCACTTCGGCCCCAACGCACCCGTCGTTCTCACGCCCGCGGACTTCGACTCGATGCGAGCCGGAAAGCCTTGTACCACAGTCGATTACAAGGGTGGAGTCACCGACGGCACCGTTTCCATCACCAGTACCACCGGCGGTCACCTCGACATGAACGTCGTCGTCGACGGCAACGGCCTGATCGCGGGCATGGCGATCACACCGACCCCGGAGCCTCATGTTCCGGCAGCGTCGTGGCAGGAACTCGCGACAGCCGTCAAAGCCCTACCCGCACCGACCAATCTGACCGTCATCGAGGTCACCGGAGGAAAGAACGCCGAAGTCTTCAGCGTCGGGGATACCTCACCCCAGCCCACAGGGTCAACGATCAAGCTGTACGTTCTCGGCGCGGTCGCGACGGCTGTCAAGAACGGGACACTCTCGTGGGATCAGAAGCTCACCATCACCGACGACCTCAAGTCGATGCCCGGCGGGACCATGCAAGACCTGCCATCGGGAACCGAAGTGACCGTCCGGGAAACTGCCGGAAAGATGATCTCGATCAGCGACAACACCGCGACCGACATGCTGATCGCCGCGCTCGGGCATGAACAGGTTGAATCCACGTTTGTAGCAATGGGTATGGCGGATCCCTCGCGGAACATCCCGCTCAAGCCGACCCGAGCTCTTTTTCAACTCGGCTGCGGAGGTGAAGGCGCACAACGGATCTCATGGCGCGACGGGACCCCGGACGAGCGACGGGTGATACTCGCAGCGCTATCGACCGGCCTAGTCGACATCCCGCCGACGGCATTCACGTCGCCGGCATGGCCGTTCTATATCGACTGGTTTGCCACCCCCGCGGACCTGCGCGCGGCGCTGGTCTCGTTGCAAGAGATGGCGAAGCCCGAGAGCGGCGCCCCGATTCGGGATATCCTGGCCGAGGACCCTGCGCTCAGTGACGAATCTGCGAAATGGTTCACCTACGGCGGATTCAAGGGTGGCAGCTCCATCGGAGTTCTTGCCGGCACCTGGTATCTGGAGCACGACGATCGCGCCTGGGTGGTTACCATGCAAACCCATGGTGAAGACGCCGCGCTTGTCGCCGACCCGAAGCTGTATTTCGATCCCACGGACGACGCGATGCTCCTCATCCAGAAGGACAACTCCAACTAGACAATAAATCGCGAAAGACCTGTCCCGACAAGAGCATCCCCGGTCAGGCTTTTATCATCCGGATTCTGCGTCGGATCACCGGCTTCGGGTTGACGATTCGGATTTGGTGCGACGGGACGAAAAGTGGCTTGATTTTCTTGAGGATCGTCCGAGACATGCGTCAGGTCGGTCGTGAAGATGGAGTTGTCGGTAGCTCAACCGCGTCCTGGATAAGCTTTACGACAACGATTTACACATTGGCGATTTGCACGAAGTAGTTCCTCCGATTCGAAGGGCATACATGAGCGACCGACCACTGGTCCACGACGACCTTCACCCCAGATTCACACCAACCGAAGAAACAGCAACACAGAACGCCGGCGAAATCGAGGAATCAAAGATGCAAGAACAGTTGCAGGAACTCGTCGACCAGTGGAGGTTCGAGGCGAACATCCCCGGCGTCTCGGTCGGCATCGTGCACGGTGACACGGACATCGTCGTCACCAGCGGTATCGAGAGCGTCGTCACCCAACTTCCGGTCACCGACAAGACTATGTTCATGATCGGCTCCACTACAAAGGTTTTCGCCGCGACTGCTGCCATGGCACTTGTCGAGGACGGCTTGCTCAACCTTGACACCCCGGTGGTCGAATACGTACCCGAGCTCGCCTTCGCCGATGAAGAAGCTACCCGCACAGTCACCATGCGACACCTCCTTACCCACACCGGTGGATTTACCGGCGACGCCAGCCTCTCGGCAGGCTGGGGCGAAGACGCATTGGGACGCTCGGTTTCGCGACTGAACGAGCTGCGACAAGAATTCCCGGTCGGTGAGGTCTTCTCCTACAGCAATTCCGGTTTCGTTCTCGCCGGACACGTCGTGGCCAAGATTAGCGGGCTGACTTTCGAAGAGTTGGTCAAACAGCGAGTCCTGGAACCTCTCGAAATGATGGATTCAGCCTTCCTGCCCTGGGACGTGATGACTCATCGGTTTGCACTCGGTCACTACATTCGCGACGATGTCCCGTTCGTTTCCAACGAAACCGGACTCGACCGCGGCATGACGCCCTGCGGCGGAATGTGGTCCTCGGTGCGGGATCAACTCGTCTGGGCACGCTACGCACTCTCGGGCGAACACCCCGGAGGGGGTCAGCCGCTCGAAGAGCCCACACGGTTGCTGATGCAGGCACCGCAGCGGCCGGCGGCAATGATGTTCGAAGAGGTCGGTCTGGGATGGCTGCTGACCAGATACGGCACCACACAGGTCGTCAGGCACGGCGGAAACGTGAGCAATCTCCAGGTCTCCGAGTTCATGACAGTTCCTGAGAAGAACTTTGCCGTCACAGTTCTGACCAATGCGCTCGGTGGAGGAATCGGCAAGAAGGTTGTCGATTGGTGCATGAGCAACATCGCGGAACTGCCCGCGCCCGTTTCGCTCGACCTGGTCGAACTCACCCCCGCTGCGGTCGACGCGGTCGTGGGCAAGTATCAAGCCGGCTCCCTGACGATGACGGTCGCCCTTGGTGACGAGGGAATCGGCGTCCGGATGGGTAGTGCACAAGACCTCGGCGAGTACGAGGACATCGTGTGGCCGCCGGCGATCCCGATAGCCTTCGTCACTGACAGCAACTTCGCTGCTCGTGCGGATACCACGCGAGCGTTGGGACGCTTCGTCACCGACGACACCGGACGCGCTGTGATGCTGGAATTCGGTGGCCGGACAGCCAAGCGAGTGGCTTAGTCCTCCCGGGACGACGGCGGAGCCTCCGATCGATCCGTACTGTGCACCAGTGGGGACTTCACGAGCAATGGTGGGAGTAGCTGCCGACATGGCGTCGAGGTTCCGGGTGCGAGAATCTAGGCCGGTTCCGCACGAGTTGCGGAACCGGCCTGTGGCTATGTTTTTGTGACGCTACCGATCCGGTGGTAGAAGTTGGTGTCCATCGGGGCCCCAGTGGTCGTGTCGGTGACTCCCGCAGCTTTGACGTATGACCCGTCCGGTCCCCAAATGCCTACCACCGCAACGGGAATTCCCGTCGAGTTCACTGCCGCGTCGACAATCGCATCGAGCGCGGCGGTTGTGGCGGAGTCCATGATTTTGTCAGTTGGGGCCGTGTCCGTGGATTTGTCTGTGCTGCAACTGATTACTGCTCCGGCAATCATAGCGCTGCACAGGCCGACCAGCATGATGGCTCTTGCTCCGGTTCTCATCGGGTCAACCCCGCCTGCCTCGGGGAGTTTGCACATCGACCGCGGACCGGCGGTGCCAGTCCTCAGGTACCGGTGAAACCGCTACGGGGGGACTAGTGAACCGTTCATGCGCCTCGATCAGTGTTTAGCGTCCGCCGCCGAAGAGGGTCGAGAGATCGATGGCCAAGGCGGCGCCGCGGAACGGAACCGGCGGACAGGCTCCTCCGAGGACCCCGTTGTTGCTGGTGCAACGGGTCCAGCGGTGGCATGACGGTGGGTGGGGTCGGGTATCGGCGGATCCGATTGTTTCGGCGGAAGCGGGTAGCGTGGAGGATGTCGAGGGCAATTCGAACATGCGCCGTCAAGCCATGTCGTCCTCGGCGCCCAAATCGGTCTGAAGTCGAACGGCCGAGAATTGGAGAACCGCCATGGCTTCGAACCCCACTGATGTGTCGAATTCTGCCGACGTTTCTCAGTCGGCTACCCCACAACAGGAAGCGGGACCGACCGACTCGACGCCGTCCTGCCCGGCCTGTGGGCACAGTCTGGATTCCCACGATCCGCTCGGAATTCGATTCTGCGCCGTGACCTCGGATCGGAACCTTGACCGAAAGTGCATCTGCCCTGATGAACATGCGAGCCAGCAGCACTACACCCGGTACTGAGCTGCATCCGGTACCAAATTAACGCACTGCATTGACAATTTAATGCAGTGCGTTATACCGTCGTGCATGGCATCTGCAGACCCCAAAAGTGCAATGGTCGATGTCGCGGAGCGACTACTGGGCACCCAGGGCGTCGACGCGCTGTCGATGCGAGATGTAGCAAACATTGCGGGCCAACGTAATACGTCCGCAGTCCAGTACCACTTCGGTGGACGCGATCAACTGCTGGTCGAAGTGTTTCGTCGCCGCGTGGTGGCAATCGCAGAGGCTCGACGCGCTTTCTTGGCGGCACTCGACGCGGACGGCCGTGGTCGCGAATTGCGAGCACTCGTCGAGGCGTCAATCGTTCCCTTTGCCGCCTCGGTCAGCGGATCTGCCGATGGCGCGAACTATGCCGAATTCATTGTGAGACTCCTTCCTACGGTTGACTATTTCGGTGCAGATCTTGATTCTCCCGGCAATGTGAACCGTGAAATCCATCAACGGTTGGTGGATTCATTGACACATTTGTCCGAGGATCAGGCCGCCGAGCGAACTTCGATGATGTTCAACATGGCATTCTCCGCGATCGCCATGCACATGAAACGTACTGCGCTCGGAATCGGCACTGCTACAGGAACTTTCGATGACTATGTCGAACACGTTCTGGTGGTGGCCGTCACCGCGTTGTCGGCCCCGCAATCACTCTGACTACTAACGCATTCGAAACTACCGACAAACAGAAATGAGCAAAGATGGACGCTCCTTCTCGTCCTGAATCCGAAAATGCTGCCCTGGATGCAGCCTGGGCAAAGATGTGTGACGACCTACGGTCTGCCGGCGACCTCGTCACGCGTGACCCGGTATCCGTCGACCCCACGATGCGTTCGGCGGGATACCGATACCTGCTTAATCTTCTCAATGCGGGCCTGGAACAGATGGTGTTCAGTGCGGACCCGGAATATCCGGAAGTTGGTCACCTCCAAGACAATACGAAGCGATATGCGACAGAGTCGCCGGACTGCCTGTTCGGTCACGCAACTCTCGATGCGACCGGGACATATCGACTGACAGGCACCGGTGGGTGCGCGCGGTATCTGGGGCTCACGCTGTACGACTCCGTCAATCTCTATGAGAACCTCGACCGCGCCGCGCTGGAGCGAAGAGATTTCGCGGCCGCGTTCAAGGCTGCGACGGCCGGCACCCTCGGGGCGATCTCGAATCCGGGTGGAATCACCTTGGGAGCGGACGGCAATTTCGAGGTGATCATCAGCGCCGAGCGCCAGGACGGGAACTGGCTACCGATGGATCCTGCTGCGACGAAGCTGATGATCCGGCAGTACTTCTATGACTGGGAGAATGAAGGACCCCATCATATTTCCATTGAGCGACTTGACTTCTCGGGGACTGGGCCGGTATCGGACCCGGTTGTGATCGCCAGTCAGGTGACGAGAGTCGGTGAATTCGTCGACGGATTCTCGGATTACTGGGCAGCCATGTATGCAGCTCGCGCGGGCGACCGCAACATACTTCGCACCCAGCCGGTGGTCAGCGACAATTACGCCTCCGACACCGGTTACATCGCGTATGGCGGAGGTAGTTTCGAGATCGACGAGGACGAAGCAGTCATCATCGAGGTGTCGCCGCCCGCCTGCCATTTCTGGAACATCCATCTTGGCGACTACTGGGGGCAGTCACTGGATTACACGTTCCGCCAGACCTCGTTGAACGGACACCAGGCAGTGCTGGATGGTGGCGTCTTTCGGGCCGTCGTCGCACACCGCGATCCGGGCGTGGCCAACTGGCTCGACACAGCCGGGAACCGGTTCACCCGATGCGTGTACCGGTGGTGGCTTGCCGACACTGACGATCTGCCGACACCGACTGTGCGAGTGGTGAAGTTCGCGGACCTGGCGGAGGAACTGGCCGGTGTCGAACGGATATCGGCAGACGACAGGAAGTCGGTGCTCGATCGTCGGCGCCGGGCCGTATTGGCACGCTACCAGCGCTAGCTCATCGAAAGTCTGTCTCCGAAAGACGTCCCCGCGGGGACGTCTTTCGGTGCATCGACGAGGTTCAGTGCTTGCGAGAAAAAACCGCGACCAGGAACCCGGAATTGTCAGTGAACGGGCGCAAATCCCACGTCTCGAGTAAGAGATCCACGGCAAGTCCGCTGGCCTCGGCATCGGCAAGGAACTCCGAGAATTCGTAATCTCGCCCGGCTCCGAACCCGATGACTACACGGCCGGTGGGGGCGAGATGACGGGCGAACCTGGCCAGGACGCTCTGCCGGGTCGAGGGTGCCAGGAAGGTCACCACATTGCCGGCACAGACGATGACGTCGAAATCGGCTGCAATTTCGCGGGCGGGCAGATCCAACTCGGCAAGGTCACCGACGAGCCACGTCGGCCCGGGATGGTCTTCCTCGGCGGCGGCAATCAGCACCGGATCGACGTCGACGCCGACAACGTCGTGACCGGCTTCGTGCAGGTAGCCGCCCAATCTGCCCGGTCCGCAGCCTGCATCGAGAACTCGTCCCCCGCGGCCCAGCATCGCGTCGATCAGTCGAGCCTCACCGACGATGTCTTTGCCTTCCGCCACCATTGACCTGAATCGCTCCACATATCGTGTGGAATGCGTCGAGTCGACGGCCACAATTTCTTCCCACTGGCTGGGGGTGCGCTCATGGGGTGTGGGTGTAGTCATCTTGGGATGGTACCGAGAGATCACGTATCGGCGGCCTCAGCCCGTTGATGTCTGGCGTTCACGGCTGAGGATGCCGATTGTCAGGAGCAGCAGGGCGAGGACGTAGGTGGTCATGATCCAGATATCGGCCGGCTCAGGCCGCCACTTGTCCGCCTGTCCCAATAGGATCATCGCGTCAGATGCGAGGAACAGTGCCCCGCCCACGCCGGCAATCTTGTTGTAAGTCAATGAGGTTGCTGCTGTGCCGACAAGAATCGCGGCATAGATCGGGACGGGGATCGTGAGATCGCCCAGGCCGGACCAGGTGTAGCAAACGAGAGCGATGGCCGCAGCGGTATAGGCGATGAGAACCCACGGGTTGCGGCGGACTTCCGCCAGCGCGCCGCGGGAGATGAAGAATCGGATGAAGCAGATATGGCCGATGGCGAAGGCCGCCATGCCGACGATGAATGTGCCGTCCCAGATGAGGAACAGGTCGCCGAAGGCGCAGGCAATGAGTGCTGCGGCGACAATACGCGGGCCTCGATCAGCTATGACCCACGCTGCCAGTAGTGGTGCAAGCATGACCTTGGTGATGCCGTCCCACGGTGACGCGTCCGCAGCATTGAGGATCAGGTGCGCGACGGCGACAGTGGCAAAGGCAATGAACCACGGGCTTCGCATAGTGTCGAATATCCGGTTGCTGCGGTTATCGAGACTCATGTCCTTTGTCATTGTCTGAGAGTATCGGGCATGAGCGTCGGCACTCAGCGAATGAACTCCGCGGCGCGCTCGGCCACGTCGAGTGCAGGCTGGGGGAGGATGCCGAGAATGAGAGTGACACCAGCGCCGAGGCCGATGACACTACTGGTGAGGGCGCTCGGAACAACAACGGTGGGTGCGTCGTCCACCGGATCGGTGAAGAACATCAACACGATGACACGAACGTAGAAGTACGCGGCAATCGCGCTACACAGGACTCCGACAATGACGAGAGGAACAGCGCCGCCCTCCGCGGCAGCGCGGAACACCGCGAACTTCCCGATAAACCCACTGGTCAAAGGGATTCCGGCGAAGGCCAGAAGGAACAGTGCAAACACAGCCGCGATAAGTGGTGAGCGCCTACCCAATCCGGCCCAGCGAGAAAGTTCGGCAACTTCTCCGTCGGCGTCCCGGACAAGGCTGACGACGGCGAAGGCGCCCACGGTACTGAAACCGTAGGCGAGGAGATAGAACATCGTCGCAGACAGACCGGCATCGGAATCGGCGACAACGCCAGTCAGGATGAATCCGGTATGTGCGATGGCCGAGTAGGCGAGCATTCGCTTCATATCGGTCTGGGTGACGGCGACAATCGAACCGACAATCATCGTGAGGATCGCGACGCCCCACATCAGCGGGCGCCAATTCACATACTCGTTGGGCAGCGCCACGTAGAAGATTCGCAGGATTGCCCCGAACGCGGCGATCTTGGTGGCCGTGGCCATGAAACTGGTGATCGGGGTGGGTGCACCCTGATAGACGTCCGGGATCCACGAATGAAACGGCACGGCACCGACTTTGAACAGCAGGCCCACCGCGACGAGAGCCGTACCGAGCCACAGGAAGGAGTCGTTCTCCGTGCCGATGCGGGCGGCGTCGGCAATCCCGGCGAGATCGACCGTGCCCGCATAGCCGTAGAGCATGGCAATTCCAAAGACGAAGAACGCCGACGAAAATGCCCCGAGCAGAAAGTATTTCATCGCAGCTTCCTGCGACAGGAGACGGCGTCGACGCGCCAGTCCGCACAGCAGATACAGCGGCAGTGAAAACACTTCGAGCGCGACAAACATCGTCAGGAGGTCGTTGGAAGCAGGAAACAGGAGCATCCCACCTACCGCGAACAGGGTGAGTGGGAAAACCTCGGTCTGAGCGATCCCGGCCTTGGTGGCTTCCTGCTCGGCAACACTTCCCGGGACACTCGACGCTTGCGGTGTGAAGCTCCCGAGAGTGTCGTGGCTCGGCGATTCGGGGAGGGTGTTTCCCGATCCGCGTTCAGCAACAAGCAGTACTGCGGCAATCGAGACCAGCAGAATTGTGCCCTGCAAGAACAAGGTTGGGCCGTCAATGGCAACAGAACCCATCATGGCCACGGACTTTGTTCCCGCCAGCAGGACAACGGCAACAAATGCTGCTGCCAATCCGCCGATGCCCAGAACCAGTTGGACCGGATAGCGCAGGCTACGTGGTGCAAATGCTTCGACCAACACTCCCGCTACGGCTACCCCGAACACGATCAACATGGGCGCGACCAGACCGTATTCGATACTTGGTGAGTGGTTAAGGGCATCGAAGGAACTCATTTGTGGGTACCTCCGTCGGCGTCAGCGATCAGCGGTGTCGGCGCCTGATCGACGGACGTGTGACTAACTGCAGGGGTGATGATGTCGAGAGCAGGCTTGGGGTAGATGCCAAGCAAGAGGAGTAGCGCGAGCAACGGTGCCACGACGATGATTTCGCGGCGCACCAGATCTCGAATCTTGTCGGACCCTTCCTTCTCGGGTCCACCCATCACGCGCTGGTAGAGCCACAGAATGTAGATCGCGGACAAGACCAGTGCAACAGTCGCAATGATTGCGGCTACGTGATACCGCGAGTACGTGCCGATCAAAACCAGGAATTCACTGATGAACGGTGCAAGTCCCGGTAGGGACAGCGTTGCGAGTCCGGCAACCAGGAAGGTGCCGGCAAGAACCGGGGCGACTTTCTGGACGCCCCCGTACGCCGCGATTGCTCGTGTACCTCGCTGCGAGACAAGGAATCCCGCAATCAAGAACAGTGCCGCCGTCGAGATTCCGTGATTGACCATGTAGAGCGTCGACCCGGCCTGGCTTTGGCTGGTCATCGCGAAGATCCCGAGAATGATGAACCCGAAGTGCGAAATCGACGTGTAGGCGATGAGTCGCATGATGTCGGTCTGCCCGATAGCCAGGATTGCGCCGTAGACAATTCCCACGACCGCGAGGGCGATGATCCACGGAGCGAAAGTTGCGGACGACTCGGGGAACAGTTGCAGGCAGTAGCGAATCATCGCGAAGGTGCCCACCTTGTCCACGACGGCCATCATCAAAACCGCGGTCGACGGCGTGGATTCCACCGCCGAATCAGGCAACCAACTGTGCAGTGGCCAGAGCGGCGCCTTGACGGCAAACGCGAACATGAATCCGAGGAACAACGTGTTGAGAACTCCCGGTCCGACACCCAGATCGCCGTTTGCTGCCACAGTCGCGATCGCCCGGAAATCGAAAGTGCCTGCGCTGAAAGGGCTTTCTGCACGGGCCGTGACAACGTAGAGCCCGATGACAGCCGCGAGCATGACCAAGCCGCCGAGCAGGTTGTAAAGCAGGAACTTCACCGCTGCGCGCGATCGGTTGGCTCCACCGAAACCGCCGATGAGGAAGTACATCGGGATCAGCATTGCCTCGAAGAAGATGTAGAAGAGCAGGACGTCGAGCGCGCTGAACGAGACCAGAACCATCGACTCGACAACCAGGATCAGCGCGAAGTACGTATGCGGCAGGCGTCGTGGCGCGGCATCCGGAGTATCGAGCGGAACCGCGGGAACATCGTGCCAACCGGCAACCAAGAGCAGTGGAACCAGGACTGCGGTCAGGAGCACCAAAACCAGTGCAATGCCGTCCAAACCGAGTGTGTAGCTGGTTCCGAAGGCCGGAATCCAACTGTGCCTCTCGACAAACTGGAATTGTTCTCCGCCGCGGTCGTATTTGCTTCCGAGAACAACGGCGATCACGAGTACGGCCAACGACATTGCGAGCGCGACGTATTTGGCGAGTTGATGCGACCGGGCCGGCAGTGCGACGACTACAGCGGCACCCACGAGGGGGAGCAACCACAAGGCAGTCAGGGCGGGAAAACCGCTGTTCGCAACGGTCTCGGCCGCCACAAGTTGGGTCACCACAGTGTCACCGCCATCATCGTCGCGACTACCAGTGTTGCCCCGACAAACATCACCAGGGCGTACGAACGAACAAAGCCGGTTTGCAGCCTGCGGACAAGAGTCGACAGCCCGGTGACGACAACGGCGAAGCTGTTCACTATGCCATCGATGCCCTTGGTGTCGACCACTTCCAAAGCCTGAGTGAGTTGTTGGCCGGGCTTCATGAATACCGCTTCGTTGAAGGCGTCACCGTACAGGTCGCGGCGTGCCGCGACGGTCAGTGGTGAAACGGAAGTGGGGGCTTCTCGGGGGATTTCCCGGGTGGCGTACTCGCGGTAGGCAACTCCGACGCCGGCCGCAACCACGATGAGCGCCAGCGCAGTGATGCTCCACGCCGGTATCGGTGGTTCGACGTGATGAGATCCGACAACGGGCTCGAGCCAGTTCTGCAAGCTGGATCCGACGGTCAGCAGAATTCCCCCGACAACGGAGCCCACCGCGAGCAGGATCATCGGCGACGTCATCACAGCGGGGGACTCGTGGGGTTCCTGGTTCTCCCATCGAGGCTTTCCGAAGAAGGTCATCAGCATCACGCGCGTCATGTAGAACGCGGTGAGTCCGGCCCCCAGCAGGGTGACGATGCCGAGAACGATGCCCTTGAGGCCGCCTTCACCGATGGCAACTTCGATGATCTTGTCCTTGGAGAAGAACCCGGCAAACGGCGGAACACCGATGATGG
>NZ_JASHKR010000087.1 GCF_030056815.1 Rhodococcus sp. IEGM 1379 | reverse complement strand
GGTGGGAGTCGGTGTCCGTGTCGCTCTGACTTGGAATAAGTTACGCGAGTGTTCATCGAAATAACAAATCGCCTGGTCACAGGCTTTTGGTCGGTAAACTTCAGGGAACCCAGTACCTCTGCGCCAACTCTTCGACGATCGGATCGCCCTCTTTCGCCTGTTCGAGGGCCTCGAGATCGTCAGTCACCGCCAGCAGCCGGGAATCGTCGCCTTCTGCCTCTCGAATCGGGCGACGACCATCCTCCGCGAGCTGCCGCAGCAACTTCTCACGCACTCGGACCTTCAGCGAATCAGCCATACCGCCAGCATGTTCCTTCAGTACGGCGATGTCGAGTGCCTGCTCACCTATTCGTCGTCCTTCTTCTTGCCGAAGACCCGCCTGGCTGTCGGAATCAAAACGATCAATGCACCGAGCAGCACAATCAGCGAAAAGACCTGCATTGCCATATCGACCTCATCTTCCGTTCAGGCCGGCGCGAGCCAGCTGCCCCAAGGGGTGTTCCGCACAACCGTAAACGCAACAAGGGTTCCGAGCACGACGATGGTCGCAACTGGATTGAGCACGATCATCCGATCATCCGTTCCCCTCCATCTGCGCCCAGCCCAGCGCACCCACGCCACTGTCAGCACTAGAACGAGCGGAACGATCAGAGCATTGCTCGACATGGCCGCACCGACATCGAGGTTGGTCAGATCGTTGACTGCCCGCAGACCTCCACACGCCGGACACCAGAGGCCCGTCACCGCATACAGAGGACAAATGCCGTAGCTCCCCGCGTTGTGCGGATCTCGGAGGTGCAGAAGTGCAAATGCCGAGACCCCCGCTGCAGCGACACCGGCCGGCACTGAAAGCGCCCGCCAGCCTCGCACTGCGGAGGTCTCGGCATTCATAAGCTCCACTGTAGAAGCAGGAGTCGCCGAACCTGATCTATTGCGCGCGAATGACGACGGAGCGCACAACCATGTCGTGCCAGCACTGACTCTTCGCGTCCCAGAGCGGCCACAGATAGTTGATGAAACACGCCCCGCCGAGGATCGACACCATGATCCATCGCAGAAGAGCCATTCCCGGCCCCAATGGAACACCATCGGATTCTCGGACCACCGAGATTCCCAGCCACTTCTTGCCGAGCGTCTGGCCGGTGTTTCCTTGACGGAAGACGTAATTCCACACCTCGATCAGCAAGATGGCCAGGCCGCCGACCACCATGACAGCGATTCCAGCACCGTTCACGCCGTCAATGTTGCTCGATTCATAGTTGTCATACGTGCCGTAGGTGTCGTAGGTAGTGACTTCGGCGCCGGAGAACGCGATCACCGCACCGACGATCATCAAGATCACGCCAGGCAGCGGCACGATGAAGTTGTCGAGCAAATAGGCCCAGACTCGCGAAATCCACGACGCGTACGGATAAGCAGGCTGCGGCGGGTACCCCTGCGGCGACATCGGCGGCACCTGTCCGTACTGCGGCGGCTGGCCCGATCCCCAATTCTGCTCCGACATCGCGGTCTCTCCCCTGCTCAGGCGCGCATGCGCACGATCAGGATAAACCGGTCGTCGAGTTTGTGTACGTACAAACGGCAAGAGCCCCACACCCAAGATTACGGGTGTGGGGCTCTTGACCGAGCTGCCTGAGAGAATCGAACTCTCGACCTTTTCATTACGAGTGAAATGCTCTACCGACTGAGCTAAGGCAGCGTGCCTTTCGGCGAGGGCGAGTCTAACTGGTCAACCCCCCGAACGCGAAAACGGGGGTCTGAAAGCCTCCCCGATACGTGCAACCATCGCGTCGAGAGCCCATTGCAACTTGACGTTGAAATCGACCGCCTCACGGCAAGCCAGCACTGCTTCGATGCACGTCAACAGCCCTTCTGGCGAAGTGCGAGCAGCCAGTTGAGCGGCTTCTGTCGTCTTATCCGGATGTGTGGCTGTCGACGACGATCCCAGCGAATAAGACAACGCGTCCCGGTACATGCCGGCAAGGTCGATCAGCGTCCGGTCGAGAAGGTCACGACGCCCTCGCGTATCGCGAGATTTCTGTCGATCCTCGAGTTCTTTGATCAATCCGGCGGATCCGCGGATGGCACCGGCAGTGCCCTTGCCCGTACCTCCGGCACCGAGCGAGACCTTCAGTTCTTCGAGCTCTTGTTCCTTGAGATCGGCATAGAGCGCCTTGGTTTCCGATTCGATCGACTTGACCAAAGCCTCGGCCGCTTTGTACGCCGTGGATGCGGAAGCAGCGTCGAAGGCAAGACGCAATGACCGTGATCGTTCATCGCGGGCACTGTCATCGGTAGCCAAACGCCGCGCTCGACCGACGTGTCCACCGCTGATGGACGCGGCAAACGCCGCCTGTTCGGAAGAAAGCCCGTCGCGCTCGACCAATACCTGCGCAATCGACTCGACAGAAGGAGTCACCAGTGGCATATGCCTACATCTCGACCGCAGTGTGACCGACATGTCCTCGGGATCCGTCGTGGGCGCGCACAGCAGGATGACAGTGCGGTCCGGCGGCTCTTCGACAACCTTCAGAAGCGCATTTGCAGCGCCCTCGGTCAACCGATCGGCATCTTCCACCACGATGATCTGCCAGCGTCCGGTAGTCGGCCGGCGAGACGCGATATTGACGATCTTGCGCATTTCTTTGACCGGGATGCTCAAGCCGACAGGAACGATCCGTCGTACGTCACCGTGGGTTCCGGCCATCGTCGTCGTACACGCATGGCACTCGCCGCATCCTGGTTCGCCGTCTGACGTGCATTGCAAGGCTGCGGCGAAGCAGAGGGCCGCAACGGAACGCCCGGACCCTGGCGGGCCCGTGAACAGCCACGCATGACTCATGTCGGAACCGGTGGAATCGCCCCTGGCGGCCAGCGCGGCGGCTCGCAAACTCTGCTCGACGTCGTGCTGGCCTACCAGCCGGCCGAACACACCGCGTTCGGCCACCTCAATACTCATGCAAAAACCCTAACCGCCGGTACCGACGAGCCCGGCTCAATCCTTCTTCGCCGGGGCCTTCTTTGCAGCGGCTTTCTTGGCCGGAGCCTTCTTGGCAGCCGTCTTCTTGGCGGCGGCCTTCTTGGCCGGAGCCTTCTTGGCAGCAGCCTTCTTCTTCACCGGTCCGCGAGCACGGCGGTCAGCCAGCAATTCAGACGCGCGAGCATCCGAAATTGACTCGACCTCGTCGTCCTTACGCAAGCTGGCGTTGGTCTCGCCGTCAGTGACGTACGGACCGAATCGGCCGTCCTTGATCACCATCGGCTTCTCGCTCACTGGGTCGACGCCCAGCTCACGCAGCGGCGGAGTAGCCGACGCCTGACGTCCACGACGCTTGGGCTCGGCATAGATCTTGAGCGCCTCGTCGAGCGTCACCGTGAACATCTGCTCCTCGTCCGCAAGCGAACGAGAATCGGTGCCCTTTTTCAGATACGGACCGTAGCGGCCGTTCTGCGCGGTGATCTCTTCCTTGGACTCCGGGTCGACACCGACAATGCGCGGCAGCGAGAGGAGTCGCAACGCGTCTTCGAGCGTGATCGTTGCCAGGTCCATCGACTTGAGCAACGAACCCGTGCGCGGCTTGGGACCGGCAACCTTCTTGGCAGCCTTCTTCGCGGGAGCCTTCTTGGCTGCGGCCTTCTTCACCGCAGTCTTCGTGCTGCCCGCACTGATCTCTTCAGGCTCAGGCACCGGAACGATGTCTGGTTCCGGTTCGGCCGGCGGCTCAGGCAACAATTCCGTGACGTAAGGACCGAAGCGGCCCTCCTTCGCAACGATTTCGTGGCCGGTCAGTGGGTCGACACCCAGCTTGCGGCCCTCTTGAGGCGTCGAAAACAGCTTTTCCGCGTACTCGGGAGTGAGCTCGTCCGGCGGCAGATCATCAGGCAGATTGGCCCGCTGCGAGATCAGATCGCCTTCGGGATCGTCCGGATTTTGGACCATGCGCTCGAGGTACGGACCGAACCGTCCGACGCGCACGTGAACCTCACGACCCTCGGCGTCGTCGAACAAACGGATGGAGTTGACCTCGCGGGCGTCGATCTCCTCGAGATTGACACCGACCATCTTCTTCAAGCCGCCCTCGCGGGCCACAGAACCTTCGGCGCCGGTCTCGCCGCCGAAGTAGAAGCTGCTCAGCCAGTTACCGCGCTGCTCTCGTCCACCAGCGATGGCGTCGAGGTCGTCTTCCATGCCGGCGGTGAAGTCGAAGTCGACCAGACGGCCGAAGTGCGCTTCGAGCAACCCGATGACCGCAAAGGCGACCCAGGCCGGGACCAACGCACTGCCACGCTTGTAGACGTAACCGCGGTCGAGGATTGTCTTGATGATCGACGAGTACGTCGACGGACGACCGATGCCGAGTTCTTCAAGCGTCTTGATGAGGCTGGCTTCGGTGTATCGCGCCGGCGGGTTGGTGCTGTGACCGTCCGGATCGAGCTTGGTTGCCGTGACATCCTGGCCCTTGACCAGCACCGGAAGTCGGGATTCTGCGTCGTCGGACTGTCCGCCGGCCTCTTCGTCGACACTCTCGACGTAAGCCTTGAGGAAGCCTGCGAACACAATGGTGCGACCCGAAGCGGAGAACGTGCAGTCCTCGCCCGTGCCCGCTGTACCCGAGATCCGCAGTGTCAGCGTTGTTCCCCGAGCGTCGGCCATCTGAGAAGCGACGGTGCGCTGCCAGATGAGTTCGTACAGCTTGAACTCGTCTGCATCGAGCTTCGAATGCAACTGCCCGGGGGTCTGGAAAACGTCACCAGCCGGACGGATCGCCTCGTGCGCTTCCTGCGCGTTCTTGACCTTACGGGTGTACTGACGAGGCGTCGGGTGGACGTACTCCGGCCCGTACAGCTCGCTGGCCTGTGTACGAGCAGCCTCGATCGCCGACGCCGACAGCGTCGTCGAGTCGGTACGCATGTAGGTGATGTAGCCGTTTTCGTACAACCGTTGCGCGATACGCATGGCCCGCTCGGAGGTGAAGCGAAGCTTGCGTCCGGCCTCCTGCTGCAGCGTCGACGTCATGAACGGCGGGTACGGCTTGCGGGTGTACGGCTTGTCCTCCGCGGAGGAAACCGTGAGGTCGACGCCCTGCAGTGCTTCCGCGAGACGACGCGCATAGGCCTCGTCCAACACAGTGACGGCGCTGCCCTTGAGATTTCCGTCGGGTCCGAAATCGCGACCCGAAGCGACGCGCGAACCGTCGACAGTGACGAGACGAGCACCGAAACTACGCGGGCTGGCCTCGACACCGGCATCGAGAGTGGCAGAGATATCCCAGTACGAAGCCGACTTGAACGCCATGCGCTCACGCTCACGCTGAACGATGACACGGGTCGCCACAGACTGAACACGACCAGCCGAAAGCTTCGGCATGACCTTCTTCCAGAGAACCGGGCTGACCTCGTAACCGTAAAGACGGTCGAGGATACGGCGGGTTTCCTGGGCGTCGACGAGGTCGGTGTCCAACTCGCGAGTGTCTTCGGCGGCGGCACGAATTGCCGGCTCGGTGATCTCGTGGAAGACCATTCGACGAACCGGAATCTTGGGTTTCAGGGTCTCGAGAAGATGCCAGGCAATGGCCTCGCCCTCACGGTCAGGGTCAGTTGCGAGGAATAGCTCGTCGGCGTCCTTCAAGAGCGCCTTGAGCTCGGCGACCTTGCCCTTCTTCTCCGGGCTCACGACATAGAGCGGCTCGAAATCGTTGTCGACGTTGACGCCGAGACGGGCCCAGGACTCGCCTTTGTACTTGGCCGGAACATCCGCTGCACCGCGCGGCAGGTCACGAATATGACCGACCGATGCCTCTACGACGTAATCTTTACCGAGGTAGGGAGCGATTTTGCGCGCCTTGGTCGGTGACTCGACGATCACGAGGCGACGAGGGTTACCGGACGCTCCCTGACCGCTGCCGTTGTCCGCTTTAGCCACCTGCTGCCCGAACCTTCCTTTGGACGATCACTGCCGTCGGCAATGACGATCTACTGCCGTCGGCAGTACTGAGAACTAGACGTCTGGAGCAATTTATACCCCGTGCCGCCCTTTACAGAGTGACATACCCACAACACATTCGTGCAGATCAGTACAGTATGGGAACCATCAGACATGTGGCCAAGCTGACTCGACGTCCACGTGACGGGGTGCCTCCCCGAGGTATTCGACGAGCTTCGTCAGTCTCTTCTTCCCGGAAACTCGAAGCCCCGGACCCGGTGTCCGATTACCCAATTGAGTGGGTGCGATACCCACCCGCATCAACGCCTGCGCCAGCGGCGCATGGGTGTTGGTGGCATGCGGGTCGAGACCGAAGACGAAGCGGTCGCCGTCCTCTTCCAGCCGACCGGCCGCGACGGCCCAGACCCGGAGTTGGCGCGAGTTCGGGACCCAACCAGCCGGAACCGACTTCACTGCGCCTTTGGTCCACTGCACGGACAGCGGCAGCAATGCCGGCGTCGACTGCGTACGTACCAGCGGGCTGCCTTCTTCGCTGCGCGTCACCTCCGCGCCGAGTCCGCATTGCGCGATTAATTCCGCGACGGCCTGCGCTCGCCAGTCTCGATCCACGACGATGGAGATCCGGGCACGATCCTCGGTGGTCACTACCTGACCGGGTCCGGCCAGCATGCCGGCGAGGTCGGTCACGGCGGGAGGAATCGACTCGGCGGAGAAAAAGGACAGTTGGCTCACAGAGTGCAACGTAGGGCACGAAGACCAGTCCGGCATAGACGGCCAGTCAGCAGGCGGGTTGAAGAATCAACTTCCGGCCGCGGGCAACAACACGAAAAAGAATGTCCCCCACCGCTACGCACCTTGCGACGCAACGATGAGGGACGATCCTGCCCAAAACTATTCGCCCGAAGTACGAGCGGAAGAATCAGACTGCGCGAACGCCGGTCGCCTGGGGTCCCTTGGTTCCCTGGCCGACCTCGAACTCCACGCGCTGGTTCTCCTCGAGGGTGCGGAAACCGTTGCCCTGGATCTCGGAGTAATGAACGAAGACGTCTGCGGAACCGTCTTCGGGAGCGATGAAGCCGAAGCCCTTTTCAGCGTTGAACCACTTCACAGTGCCCTGTGCCATGCTTTTCCTTCTCTTTCTAACACCGGATTCGATGAACTGCCCTTATCAATTCACCGGGCCGGTTCCGACCGCCGTACTTTTGTTTCCCCCAGGCTTGAATCCTCGCAGGAAAGGCAAGACACCGCGCTCGCAACAACGATCCTGCGAGCGTGCACTTTCTCAAGCCTACGAACACAGAAGCTGCGACCGGTTGTCAGTCAACCATGTTCTGCACGTACAGAACAGTCGAAATACGTTAAAAATTTGCTACGAGAAAAACCGTCTGGCGGCAGTAATCCCGGAGGTCACAGCCACTACCCCACGCCGACACGATTCAGAACCGATGCGTATCATCAAAACTGCAGGTAACGGCAGTTTCGCACTGCCGGGACACCCCGAACGCCGATCCCGGAGAGTCACGTGAACGCAGCCTCCCCAATTCCTGATCCCGGCGGGACACCTGGCGAAACCTACGGACAGATGCTTCTCGGCCGCGTCGTCGCGGGTGTTACCGGAAACGAAGATCCGTTGACCTTCACGGCGCAACTACCCGCTCGCCGTGCCCGGTTCGCCGAATGGCCGGAGTGGTTGCACCCCAGCGTCGTACGTACGTTGCGCGAGCACAGCGTGACCGCCCCCTGGACGCATCAGAGCGAAGCTGCCAATCTGGCCCATCACGGGAACCACGTCGTCGTTGCCACCGGAACAGCGTCGGGCAAGTCACTGGCATACCAACTTCCGGTTCTGACTGCGATGGCGTCGGACCCGCTCGCTACTGCGCTGTACCTCTCCCCCACCAAAGCGCTCGGCAGCGACCAACTACGAGCAGTACTGTCCCTCACCGACTTCGACGCCGAACTACGGGGAACCAACCCGAGCGCGTACGACGGGGACACATCGACGGAACTTCGCACTTGGGCGCGTGAAAACTCGCGATGGCTGTTCACCAATCCCGATATGCTGCATATTTCGCTACTCCGTACCCACCAACGATGGGCACACTTCTTCCGCAATCTGAAATACGTGATTGTCGACGAATGCCACTCCTACCGTGGTGTCTTCGGATCCAATGTCGCCCTCATTCTCCGCCGATTGCGCCGCATCGCCGCCAGGTACGGAGCCGAACCCACCTTCATCCTGGCCAGCGCGACCACCGCCGACCCCGGTGTAGCCGCCTCCCGGTTGATCGGCGCTCACTGCGCCGAAGTCACGGACGACGGATCACCCCACGGACCACGCACCGTCGCACTCTGGGAACCGCCACTCGTACCAGCGCTCACCGGCGAGAACGGCAGCCCGGTACGTCGTCCTGCAGGCGCCGAAGCAGCCCGGATCATGGCAGACCTGATGATCGAAGGTGCTCGCACCCTCACCTTCGTCCGTTCGAGGCGTGGCGCCGAACTGACCGCCCTGGCGACCAAACGTCTACTCGCCGAGGTCGACACCGATCTGGCCGAACGCGTCGCACCGTACCGAGCCGGATACCTCGCGGAAGATCGTCGAGAACTCGAAGCAGCTCTCGCGGACGGCACGCTGCTGGGAGCCGCGACCACCAACGCCCTCGAACTCGGCGTCGACATCGCCGGTCTCGATGCCGTTGTCGTAGCCGGATTTCCGGGAACCGTGGCGTCGTTCTGGCAGCAAGCGGGCCGGTCCGGCAGACGAGGCGAAGGATCGTTGGTCGTATTGATCGCCCGTGACGATCCACTCGACACGTACCTCGTTCACCACCCCGCCGCGATTCTCGAGAAACCGGTCGAGGCTACCGTCACAGATCCCGGAAATCCCTACGTTCTCGGACCTCAACTTCTCTGTGCTGCAATGGAACTCCCCCTATCGGAAGCCGAGGTCGAGGCTTTCGGGGCACTCGAGGTCCTGACCGCACTCGCCGAGCAGGGCAAGATCAGGCAACGCAAACACGGCTGGTTCGTCACTGCGGATTCCAACCCGCACGGCTCCCTCGACATTCGCGGCGGCATTGGTACCCAAGTCGCCATCGTCGACGGTCAATCCGGCCGAATGCTCGGAACTGTCGACGCCGGACGCGCGCCCGCCACCGTCCATCCGGGTGCAGTGCACATCCACCAAGGTGAGTCGTACGTTGTCGACGAACTGGACTTGGAAGTCGGACTGGCCCTCGTCCACGCAGAGAATCCCGACTGGACCACCTCAGCGCGCGAAACAACTGAAATCACCGTCACCGAACAGCTCGAACACAAGAATTACGGCGACATCGCCGTATCGCTCGTACGGGTCGAGGTCACGCATCAAGTTGTCGGATACCTGCGCCGACTGAACTCCGGCGAAGTCCTCGACTCGATCGAACTCGACATGCCCGAACATACTTTGCAGACCCGGGCCGTGATGTACACGATCACGCCAGAACTACTCGAATCCGTCGGTGTTGCCCCGGAACGGTTCCCGGGCTCACTCCACGCAGCGGAACACGCCGCGATCGGACTCCTACCTCTGGTGGCGATCTGCGATCGAGGAGATATCGGCGGAGTCTCCACTGCGGTACACGCCGACACCGGCCTGCCCACCGTCTTCGTCTACGACGGCCATGCCGGCGGCGCGGGATTCGCAGATCGCGGGCACAGTGAGCTCTCCCGCTGGCTCACCGCCACCCGCGACGCGATCACCTCGTGCGAGTGCTCCCACGGCTGCCCGTCGTGCGTCTACTCACCCAAGTGCGGCAACGGAAACGACCCACTCGACAAAGACGGTGCCGTAAGAGTTCTGACGGCGGTCCTTGACACCATCAACTGAGCACCTACCCGGACGGCCCGGCCCGGGCGGATGCCTCGGCGTCGCCGATACCGAAGGCCGACAACAACACCGGCGCCCGCACCCGAACAACAACATCCCACTCCTCGATCACACACTCCTCGAGAACAGTCCGCATCCGCACGGCAACTTCGGCGGCCTTCGCGCACCCGGCGCCCCCACCACGATCGAGTGCTCCGGCACCGGCCAACGCAGAAAGGTCTGCCGAGGACTGGGCACTGTGGCGGGCGACAACTGCAGAACCGACATGCAGGAATCCTCCGGTAGCCACTACGATTCCCGCCAGCGCAATGCATGAAAAGACTGTTGCGACACCGTCGTCGGACCGGATATTCATCCACTCACCCCTGGTTCGACCGACGCCACTGCCTCCGCTGAAATGTTCACCATGGGTAGCAATGCACTGTCTGCGCTCACCACCGCCACGGCAAATCCGTCGACGATCTGCACCGAAATTCGTGCATCGGAAGGACCGATACGACGCGCCGTGGTGATCGCATTGTCGCGATCACCACGCGCAGTCAGTCTTGCCGCCTCACGAGCAGCATCCACGCACCGAACTTGCATCGACACTGCCAGTACCGCTCCGATGCAGAGCACGACTACAGCGATGATCGAGGCGAGACCGATCGCAGCCTCGACTGTGACTGCACCGTCGTCGGATCTGCGAATACTGCTCGTGGACAACATCACACAGCTGTCTTGAGCGCTTTGTCGATGATCCCGGTGAGGGCTGTGACAATCGAATCACCAGTGACCACTGAATAAAGAACCGCGCCGAACGCTGCAGCCGCTATGGTCCCGATTGCATATTCTGCCGTGGACATACCGTCGTCATCGGTAACCAGCAGCGTCAACCGGGCGGACAACATACCCATCATTTCGGACATCATTTTCCCCTCCTGTAAACCGCGACAGCTGTTCTGCCGCGGAAGAATTGCGCTCTGCGTCAGATCAATCCGTCGCCGAGTACCGAAGTTGCCAATCCGATCACGACCGGCACTATTCCGAGGCACAGAAACGCAGGCAGAAAGCACAGCCCGAGCGGCCCGCTGATCAGCACACCGGCGCGTTCCGCCGATGCTGTTGCGGAATCCTCCGCCTCGCCTCTGCTTCGATCTGCGAGTTCAGTCATCGCGACGGAAAGTGAAGTACCGGAACGCGAAGACCTGCGGGCCAACCGCGCAAGCGATTCCGTGCTGGGATCGAGGGCAGCCTCGCTCCAGGCCACATCCGGATCTGCGCCCAAAGCCAAAAGGTCTGCCACCCGGCGGAGCGAGCCTGCCATCGGGTTCGGTGCCGTAACGGCAACGGCAGCAACAGCCTCCGCGACCGGGAGCCCTCCCCGCAGACAGGCGGACAGCAGATCGAAACTTGCCGCCACGGCGAGAGGATCAATGTTGTCGATGTGCGTCTCCGGGCCGGAAACGACAGCCTCGGCCCCACGAAGTATCTCCGCAGTCCGGGACAAAGAAGTGCGGGCATTCGGAACGACGAGGAGCGAGCAACCGACCATCAGTGCCGCCTGCCACATCATGAGCTGACTTTCGCGGTGATCTTGTCGGTCCACAGCAGACCCAGGGAAACAAACACGGTTCCCGCGACGAGCATCATCCCGCCGACACCTCCCCCGAAAAGCACGGTCAATGGGGACGCACCCATCAGTTCGCCCAATCCGATACCGAGAAGTGGAAGCCCCGCAAGGACCGATGCTGTGGCCCGCGCTCCAGCCAATCCCGCCTCGGTGCGCTGACGAAAGCGTTTGCGACCCAACATATCCGTCCGTACCGCGTCGAGCAGATCGGCGAGAGCCAGCCCGTGGTCTTCGGCCACCGACCATACTGATCCGACTCGCGCCAACTCACGCTCGACCAGCGATCCGACAACTCCGAACGCGTCAGCAGCGGAGCCGCCCAATCGAGCCCGGGCTGAACCCCGTCGAAACACTTCCCCGACCTCACCCGCGCACTCCTCACCGGCAACGGCACACGCCGAAGCCGGATGCGCACCGATCCGCAACTCCGCGATCAGGATCTCCAAGCCGGCAAGCAGGACAGCCAGTTCCGAGTCTCTCGACCGGGTTGCTTTCTTCCGCAGGCCACGAAGCATCGTCGTTCCGCAGATCGACGCGACGGCCACCACCGCCGAGAACCCGCCGAACATCCAACCCAGGAAGATCACCAGAGTCGCCACCGGCAACAACCACGGCACTTTCCGGGATGCACGTGCAGACCGATCAACAAGAGCGCCAAGCCTTGTACGCGAATCCGACACCGGCGCAACCATTACGGACAACGCGCACAGCAACAACGTGACGCTCATCGAACGAGGCTCTCTCGATCACGAAGGCGCAACAGTCGCTCGAGTTGATCGCGGCCCGGACCCACCGCCGGCCAGGCCTCGTTGATACGCACGAAACCATCGGCGCCACGCTCGATTACGCCGATCTGTTCGAGTCGCCTGGATCCGTCGGCGCTGCGATGAACGTGCAGGATCACCTGGACTGCTGCGGCAAGCTGACTGTGCAACGCATTTCGGTCCATCCCACCCAAAGCTGCGAGTGCCTCCAGCCTGGCCGGCACCTCCTCCGGAGAGTTGGCATGGATGGTTCCGGCGCCGCCGTCATGACCCGTGTTCAAAGCTGTCAGAAGGTCGATGACCTCGGCTCCACGAACTTCTCCGACCACGATGCGGTCCGGTCGCATCCGCAGCGCCTGGCGCACGAGATCGCGTACCGTCACCTCCCCGACACCCTCCACATTCGGCGCACGTGCAACCAACCGAACGACATGGGGATGCGGCGGAGCCAACTCTGCGGCGTCCTCGACACAGATGATCCGCTCGCGGGGATCGACGACACCCAGGACCGCCGACAGCAATGTAGTTTTTCCGGCGCCGGTTCCACCGATCACCAGAAACGCCAAGCGGCACGCAATGATTCGATCGAGCAACGTTCGAGCCCCCGGCTCGATCGCGCCGCGTTCACACAGTGCGTCGAGCCCCTGCGTCGCCGGCCGAAGCACGCGCAAGGACAAGCAGGTTCCGCCCTGTGCAACCGGTGCGAGAACAGCATGTAGCCGAACACCGAAGTGACCGTCACCCACACCACGCAAACGACCGTCGACCCACGGTTGCGCGTCGTCGAGTCGTCTACCCGCCGACAAAGCCAACCGCTGCGCGAGGCGTCGTACCGACGCCTCGTCGGCAAATCTCACTGTGGTTCGCTCCAACCCGAGACCTCGATCCACCCACACCTCGTCCGGCGCGGTCACCAGAACATCGGCGACTCCGGGTTCGTGTAAAAGCGATTCGAGCGGGCCCGCACCGGTTAGTTCGGTCTGGAGGATTCGCAGTACCTCCAGCAAGTCGGTATCACCGAGCACCCCCGAGGATTCGGCGCGGACAGCATCCGCCACCGTCGCCGCTGTCGGCTCCAGGCTTGTCGACGCCGTCAATCGTTCACGGACTCGCTCGAGCAGGGCTGCCGTGACCAGGCCGCTCATGCTGCGGCGCCCCAGATGCGTGCCCCTGAGGTAATCGCGTCCAGAACGGCGCCGGAACCGACACTCAAAGGGCAATGGCGCGTCAATTCCAACCCGCCGCGCTCGAGCATCGATGCCAGCGATCGATGCCCACGCATGACCGCAATCAACGGCAACCCGAGCATGTTCGCGACATCGACCCCGCGGAGACCTCCCGGAGCCGGACCCCGCACCAGCAGCCCGATATTCGAATTATGTTCCGCCGCCCACACTCCCACCTTCTCGGCCGCGACACATGATGCCACCGTCGCCGGGACGACCATCACCACGAAGTCCGATGCTTCGAGAACCGCTTCGACTACCGGGCTTCGATCACGCGGAACGTCGCATACAACCACACCGCCCGACCGTCGTCCGGCGTCGAGCACCGCCCCCACAGCCGTGACGGAAGGACCGCGAACTTCCCGCCTGCTGCACGCCAGCACCCGCAGATCCTTTCCCAACGCGGGAAGCGCATCGCGAAGCGCTTCCGGCGACAACCGTCCACCCTCGACCGTCAACGCCGACCAACGCACCCCCGGAACAGAATCGATACCAAGCACGACGTCGGCGCCGCTGCCGAGTGCGTCGACGTCGACAAGCAATGTCGGTGTGCGACGCGCAGCGGACGTCAAGGCAATGGCAGCGGCACTCACAGAAGCCCCCGCTCCACCGCAACCACCGACAACTGCCACGACTGTGCCGTCGCCGCGGCTTGCAGAATGCTCGGCCAGCACGGCGACCAACGCATTCTCGTCGGCGGGCAACGTGAACACGGCCTGCGCCCCGATGGAGGTGGCGTACTTCCACTCGTCGATCGTGGGTTCGCCCTCGTTGACGATGAATACACGCGAACGTCTGGGGTTGCGACTCGAACAAGCTCTCGCACTCGCCACGTCGAGAACTACGGCCGACGCTCGATTCCATTGCTGGCGCGAGACCGGATGTATCGCCTCGTCCACTGGCCGATCAATGGCGGCAGCGACGCGTCGCACACTGGCGAGAACCATCGGATCGTCGACCATCACCAGGACATCCGCGCCGGTCTGCCCTGGGTTCGCTGCTGCCATCGAGTTCATGGGCAAGAGCCTGTTCTCGATCGCCCGGAAACGACAGACACCCGAAGAAGTCTGTGGACAACTCGCGGTCTGTGGATAACTCACGCGACTGGGCGAGCGACTGCCCCAGGAAAGGGAACGACCCCCGCCGGGGGGAGGCGGGGGTCGTCCATCAGTTCAGCCCCGGGGGGTTGGGCTGAACTCGTCCGAACGAATCGAACTGCGCTAACCCTACACCGCGGCAATCCGAAAAATGCAAGCCTGAGCAGCACTGATTCACAGATTTCGCCGCAGAATCCCACGCTTTCGCGACACATACGAACCGTCGGTCGGACTATCCTCGGTAGCTGTGACCGACAAGCTTGCGAATGGACTGACAACCGGGCGGACTGCCGCTTTCTTCGACCTCGACAAGACCGTCATCGCCAAATCCAGCACGCTGGCTTTCAGCAAGCCGTTCTTCGCTCAGGGATTGATCAACCGACGCTCCGTCCTCAAGAGCAGTTACGCCCAATTTCTGTTTCTACTCTCCGGTGCCGATCACGATCAGATGGAACGCATGCGCGAACATCTCACCGCAATGTGCGCCGGGTGGGATGTGGAACAGGTGAAATCGATCGTCGCCGAAACTCTGCACGACATCGTGGACCCACTCGTCTATGCCGAGGCTGCCGACCTGATCGCCGACCACAAGTTGCGAGGGCACGACGTCATCGTGGTGTCCGCTTCCGGAGAGGAAATCGTGGCTCCGATCGCGCGGGCGCTGGGGGCAACCCACTCTGTCGCGACGGCTATGAAGGAAACGGACGGGCACTACACCGGCGAGGTCGAGTTTTACTGCTACGGCCCCGGCAAGGTGGAAGCTATGGAACGACTCGCGGACCGGTACGGCTACGACCTCAGTTCCAGTTACGCGTACTCCGATTCCGTAACCGACTTGCCGATGCTCGAGGCAGTCGGGCATCCTACGGCGGTCAACCCGGATCGCGCACTTCGTAAGGCAGCGGCTGGAAACGGTTGGCCCATACTGACTTTCTCGAATCCGGTATCACTGCGGGCACGGTTGTCGGCGCAGTCGAACACTACGGTCGCAACTACCGCGGCAGTGGGCATCGGGGCCTTGACTGCCGGGGTCGTGACGTTTGCACTGTTGCGCCGAAAACGCTGAAATCCGAAGCCCACAAACAAGAATTGCCACTTGCTGTGAGCGGCAACACAGAGTACAAAGGAGTTACGGAAGAACAGAAGGCCAGGAACGGCTCGGAAGAGAAGGACCGTTTCCCCAACTGAAATTCCCAGCACGGGCACTAGGGCACCCACGCGGAGCACAAGCCACTATAAGGGCAGAAGCGTTGTGGGCCTGCGAGATTCGTTCAGTTTGAGCGAGGACTCCGCACAGGTTGCGGAGACAAACTCAGAAGAGCGATCCCTCGCCGAGGCCACCCACACAACCCACCGAGCACGCTTGGTAACGAGCAGTCCGTGCTAACGGGCGGCGAAGTCGATTCATCGGCAGCGCCGCCCGTTTTGTGCGTGTGTGTACCAAGCTCTTGTGGTGGACCTAGCCTGCGGCAGCAGCATCAGCAATCGACCCGGCTTCGCGAGCCCCGGCTTCGAGAGCGCCACAGCACAGAATCACCCAACTGCCGACGCCTTCGGCCCGACCGGAGGCGAACCCCGCAGCACCGTCCGCATACGCCTGCGGCCTACGCAACCAACTGACCTCCGGGACACCGAGGTTGTGCGGATCCAACCCGGACGACACGGCAACCAGACGCGAAGCCGCCCGCGCCACAATTCCGTCGGCAGTGCCGAACGGACTCAATGCCAGAAGTTCACCGTGAACAACAGCGGCAAGAACCGGCGCCGGCGCCGACGTACCACCGGTGACGAGTTGAGCCAGGGCGTCGAGGCGTTCCCCTACTCCGCGATCCGATCGAGGCCTCCCGAGTTCGTCGGAATCCTCCACCAGGTCCGCGGCCGCCAGCAGATGCAAACGCGCCAATGCCTGCAATGGTGCCCGCTTCCACGTCGCTTCCATCAACGGAAGGCTGTCACCATCGAGCGCCTGGGCGACCCGCAACGCGCCGGCCAGAATCGGATCTCCCGCCAGGCCCTCGGCCGGCAACACCGTTGATCCGCCGGCCAGGGAGGCCGAGGCGCGGGCGGCTCGAACCGCCGCCTCCGCAGCTGTCGTGGGCCAACCCCGTCGATTGGTTTTGTGCCGATGCACTTCACCGAGCGCGTCGCGCGCATGATCAGCGGCGGCAAGAACGCCGGGGAGATCTACGAGGGGCTGCAAGGGATCAGTCACGATCAACGACGGTACCCGTCGGGTGCGCCCGAAAAGTAGCCGCCCGCTTGTCGCCGTCGGCAACCACCCGTCGCATTGATTCGACCGATTGTCGCAGGACAAGCAGTTGCAACGTGATGCAACGGTGCGATTGACAGCTCTTGTGACTACCCTCACACGGAGTGATGTACTACCGATCTGAAGCGAAAGAAGGCCGTCAATCATGACCAGTGCAGCCGAAACAGACGTCCCGCAGGCGTACCCGCCCAGCGCAGAATTTGCTGCGGCCGCCAACGCCGGACCGGAACTCCAGGCTGCCGCCGACACCGACCGCCTCGCCTTCTGGGCTGACCAAGCCGAACGTCTGCACTGGCACGAAAAGTGGACCGACGTCCTCGACTGGACTGACGCACCCGTCGCCACATGGTTTGTCGGCGGCAAACTCAACGTCGCCTACAACTGCGTCGACCGCCACGTCCTCGCCGGCAACGGCGACC
>NZ_JASHKR010000086.1 GCF_030056815.1 Rhodococcus sp. IEGM 1379 | reverse complement strand
ACCAGCGGACCGGAGGTGATGAACTCCAACAAGCTCGGGTAGAACGGACGCTCGGCATGCTCCGCATAGTGGCTGCCAGCCACGTCTTCGGAAGCAACCCGAAGGTCGAGTGCTGCGATGGTAAGGCCCTTGCGCTCGATACGACTAAGGATTTCTCCCACGTATCCACGGGCAACGGCATCGGGCTTGATCAGTACGAGGGTGCGCTCAGTCACGTTAGTCAGCCTAAATGGTCAGTCGCGCTGACCCGGAAGCAGGCCCTTCTCCATTCGCTGCGCGATGTCTCTTCGCAGGTAGACCAGGTAAGCCCAGACGAGGCCGAACACAAGTCCCATCACACCGATCGAGACGTGGATGAAGACGCCGAGGACAAGTAGTACCTGCAAGGCGACGTTGTACCAGATCGCCCAAGACCGTCCCTGGATGCCGCCGCCCAGAATCATCAGCACGCCAAGCCCGATGATGTAGGTACCGCTGAACCAGGTGAGTCCGCCGCCGACAACCTGCACTACCGGAATCGTCAGAAACACCACGATCGACTCGACGATCAGCGTTCCCGCCATGACACCGCGGAAGCCCTTCCACGGATCCTTGGTCGGCGGACCGAACTGCCCATTCGGCGTCGAACTCGGGTCTGACGGGGTACTCACGCTGGGTCCTTTCCGAACAATGTGCGGGCTGCGCCTGCAGTAACCACCGATCCGGTCACCACGACACCGGCCCCGGATACTGCTTCGCCGGGCTCGGCAACCTGCTCCGCCATTTCGATGGCGGTCTCCAAAGCGTCCACCAACAGCGGCGCTACGACGACGCGTTCGTCACCGAACTTGGCGACGGCGATATTCGCGAGTTCCTCGACGTCCATGGCACGCGGCGAGCCGTTGTGGGTCACGACGATCTCGTCGAAGACGGACTCGAACGCCGTCAAGATCGCGTCGACGTCCTTGTCTGCCATGACGCTGACAACTCCGACTAGCTTGCGGAAGTCGAACTCTGCGGCGAGCGCCGCAGCCAGCGCACGCGCACCGTCCGGGTTGTGAGCTGCGTCGAGGAATACCGTCGGCGCGCTCCGAACTCGTTCGAGGCGACCAGGATTGACGACGGAAGCAAACCCGGAGCGGATAGAATCCTGATCGAGCTGGCGATCCGGGCCGGCGCCAAAGAATGCCTCGACTGCAGCCAGTGCGAGCACTGCGTTTCGAGCCTGATGCTCACCGTGGAGCGGCAGGAAGATCTCGGAGTACACGCCGCTGAGTCCCTGAAGTTCCAGCTGCTGCCCACCGACTGCGATCTGGCGGCCGAGCACCTTGAATTCGGAACCTTCACGAGCCACTGCTGCATCGGTCTCGACGGCACGTCGCAGCAGAACCTCCATGACCTCGGGGGTCTGCTCCGCGATGATCGCGACGGTGTCGAGCGGAACCAGGCCTTCGCGGCCCTTCTTGATGATCCCGGCCTTCTCCTCGGCGATTCCGCCGAGGTCACTGCCCAGGTACTCGGCGTGATCGAGGCTGATCGGGGTGATAACCGCGACCTGTCCGTTGATGACGTTGGTGGCATCCCACCGTCCGCCGAGACCGACCTCGACAACGGCAACGTCGACCGGCGCTTCCGCGAATGCGGCGTATGCCATGGCGGTGAGCACCTCGAACTTGCTCATCGCCGGTCCCCCGGCCGCCTCGGACTGCTGATCGATCATCTGCACGTAGGGCTCGATCTCGCGGTACGTGTCGACATAGAGCCGCGGTGAGATCGGGTGACCGTCGATGCTGATCCGCTCGGTGGCGATCTGCAGATGCGGGCTGGTGGTGCGGCCGGTACGACGATGCAGTGCGCTCATGAGCGAATCGATCATGCGCGTCACCGACGTCTTGCCGTTGGTGCCTGTGACATGCACGGCCGGATAGTTGTGCTGCGGTGACCCGAGCACATCCATGAGGGCCTCGATGCGCGTCAGCGACGGCTCCATCTTGGTTTCCGGCCAACGCTTGTCGAGTTCCGCTTCGACCAGCGCCAACTCGGCGATATCTACCGGTGTCGGTACCGCACTGAGCGGTACTGCACCGAAATCTCCGAATTCTGATTCCCCGAACGGCGGGGGCTCTACCGAGCTCACTTGTCGCCCAGCTCCTTCAAACGGTTGGTGATGCGCTCGATCTCCTCGATGGCGATCTGACGACGCGATTTGATCTTGTCGACGACGGCGTCGGGTGCCTTCGCGAGAAACGCTTCATTGGCAAGCTTGTTGTCCGCGGTGACGAGTTCCTTCTGTGCCGCGGTCAGGTCCTTCTCGAGTCGCTTCTTCTCGGCGCCCAGGTCGATGGTGCCGGACGTGTCGATGTCGACAGTCACGGTTCCCTGACTCAGTCGCACCTCCACCGAGATGGAGGCCTCGAAGCCCTCTTCCGGCTCTGTCAGCTTCGCGAGCGCCTGGACGTAGGCGAACTGGCCGTCCAGTCCAGCTTCGGACAGTCCCGATGCCCGAGCCGGCACCTTCTGAGAAGGCTTGAGGCCCTGATCGTTTCGGAAGCGTCGAACCTCGGTGATCAAACGCTGGGTGTCTTCGATCCGGGTAGCAGCCGCGGTGTCGACGGCTTCGCCGGACAGCGTCGGCCAGTCTGCGACGACGACCGACTCGCCGCCGGTCAGCACCTTCCACAGGGTTTCCGTGACAAACGGAATGACGGGGTGCAGCAGACGAAGCAGTGCGTCGAGGACGTTGCCGAGGACAGCGCGGGTGTTGGCCGCGGTGGTCTCGTCACCGGCGAACTGAACCTTGGCCAGTTCGAGGTACCAGTCACAAACCTCATCCCAGGCGAAGTGGAACAGGCCCTCACAGGCCTTGCTGAACTCGTAGCGATCGAACGCCGAATCAGCCTCGGCTGCAACAACGTCCAGACGATCGAGGATCCAACGGTCGGCGTCGGTGAGCTCACTGCGCGCCGGCAGCGGCGCCGGTGCGGCGCCGTTCATGAGCGCGAACTTGGTGGCGTTGAACAGCTTCGTGGCGAAGTTACGCGAGGACTGCGCAGAATCCTCGCCGACCGAGAGGTCGCTACCCGGGTTGGCGCCGCGGGCGAGGGTGAAGCGCAGAGCGTCGGCGCCGAAACGCTCGACCCAGTCCAGCGGATCGATACCGTTGCCACGCGACTTCGACATCTTCTTGCCGAACTGGTCTCGGACCAGACCGTGCAGGAACACGTCCTTGAACGGAACCTGCGGGCCCGACTTACCGGCTCCACTTGTGATCGACTCGTCCTCCGACACGTACGTGCCGAACATCATCATGCGTGCGACCCAGAAGAACAGAATGTCGTAGCCGGTCACCAAAACGCTGGTGGGGTAGAACTTTTCGAGTTCCGCCGTGTTCTCGGGCCAGCCCATCGTCGAGAAGGGCCACAGGCCGGACGAGAACCAGGTGTCGAGAACGTCGGGGTCCTGGACCCAGCCTTCGGGCGCGGTTTCGTCGGGACCGAAGCTGGCAACTTCACCTTCGGGTCCGTACCAAACGGGGATGCGGTGACCCCACCACAGCTGACGCGAAATGCACCAGTCGTGCATGTTGTCGACCCAGTCGAACCAACGCGGTTCCTGGCTTGCCGGATGAATCACGGTGTCGCCGTTACGAACTGCGTCACCGGCAGCCTTGGCCAGGGCCTCAACCTTGACCCACCACTGCAGCGACAAGCGCGGCTCGATGGCTTCACCACTGCGCTCGGAATGCCCGACACTGTGCAGGTACGGGCGCTTCTCGGCTACAACGCGACCCTGCTCGGCAAGTGCCTCACGAACCTTGACACGGGCCTCGAAACGATCCATGCCGTCGAATTCGGTTCCGGTATCGGCGATCTTGCCGGACTTGTCCATGATCGTGGGCATCGGCAGGTTGTGCCGCATACCCATCTCGAAGTCATTGGGATCATGGGCGGGCGTGATCTTGACTGCGCCGGTACCGAACTCGGGGTCGACGTAATCGTCGGCGATGATCGGGATCTGACGGCCGGTGATGGGGTGCTCGAGGGTGGTGCAGAGCAGATGCTTGTAGCGCTCGTCTTCCGGGTGCACGGCTACGGCGGTGTCACCGAGCATCGTTTCGACGCGAGTGGTGGCAACAATCACGTGCGGCTCGCTGTCGTCGAGTGAGCCGTAACGAAGGGAAACAAGCTCACCCTCGACGTCTTCGAACTTGACCTCGATGTCGGAGATCGCGGTCTGCAGCACAGGCGACCAGTTGACCAGGCGCTCGGCGCGGTAGATCAGGCCCTCGTCGAACATCCGCTTGAAAATGGTCTGCACGGAGCGCGAGAGGTTCTCGTCCATCGTGAAACGTTCGCGACTCCAGTCGACGCCGTCACCGATACGGCGCATCTGGCCGCCGATGGTACCGCCGGACTCGCGCTTCCACTCCCAGACCTTCTCGATGAACGCTTCGCGTCCGAGGTCTTCCTTCTTCTTTCCCTCCGCCGCCAGCTGCTTCTCCACGACGGACTGCGTCGCAATACCGGCGTGGTCCATGCCCGGCAGCCACAGAACCTCGAAGCCCTGCATCCGCTTGCGACGGCTCAACACATCCATGAGGGTGTGATCGAGCGCATGGCCCATGTGCAGGCTGCCCGTCACGTTCGGCGGAGGAAGCACGATCGAATAGCCGGGCTTGTCGCTGGACGCGTCGGCCTTGAAGTAGCCCGCATCCACCCAACCCTGATACAAATCAGCCTCTACAGCGCTGGGGTCCCAGCTCTTAGGGAGGGCGTCGGCGGGGGTCTGAGGGTTCTCTGGAGATGCACTGGTCACCACCTGATCTTAGTGACTCCCCCGCTGTGAGCGAATTTGCCCGTCGGGTGGAGCACGGACAGTGTCAGCCGAACGAAGGATACTCACCGATCTGTCCCACTGAAATGATCATTGCGACGGATTACCGGCCATCGATCTTCGGAGGAAACATGTTGAACAAGTTGAGTTCTCGATATCGCGGCGCTCGCGCGTTGGCTGCAGCCGCAACGGTGGGAGCGGCAATTGCCCTCATCGTTCCAGCCACCGCGTCCGCGCAACCGGGAATCGAAGGAAGCGCCGAGGGCGGCATCGCCACGATCAACGGCAGCATCGGCGACGCCGGAAACGATATTGCGAACGGCATCGCCAGCGGCAGCGTCGGCGACATCGCGGACGGTATCGCGACCGGCGATGTCAACGCCGTCCTGGGCGGTCTGGCCGCCGGCGCCACCAGCGCCCGGGACATTGCAAACGGCCTGGCCAACGGCGATCTTCGGGCAGTTCTCAACGGTTTGGCGAGTGGCAGTGGCGGCGGCGGATCGTTTACACCGACACAGGGTTGCAACGCATCGACTATTTCCGGCGGCGCCGGCATCACCAGCACCAAACATCAGATCGGCCGGGGCGGTCCGACCTCCTTCGTTGTGGGTTACGAGACCTACAGCATCCCTGACCTGATCGAGGTGTTCTACGAAGGCAGGCTCATATCGAGCACCGGGTACGTCGGCGACGACATCAACCAGGGAACCGGTGCGCTGGTCGTCAATGTTCCGCCAGGGTTCGCGTCGTCGGTGCTGGTCCGAGTCACCGGCCCCAACTACACCGATTGGAATTACACCGTTCAGTGCCCTGGTGCCTGACCCGTCGTCGGCCTCGTTCGACAGCCGGGGCCGGCGTCGATCAGCCGAGAATCTCCGGGAGCGGCACGTCCTCACCGAGAATGTGCTCGGACAGGAATGCAATCACCACCTCGTACCAGATCTTGGTATGCGCCGGTTTGAGAACCCAATGATTCTCGTCCGGGAAGTACAGGAATCGATGGTCCGTCTTACCGTCCGCGTCGGCCGGCAACCCGGACTCGGCGAGCAGTTCGTACCAGAGTCGTAGCCCTTCGCCGATTGGCACTCGATAGTCTTTGTCCCCGTGAACAACCAGCATCGGGGTATTGATGTCCGCGACGTAAAGGTGGGGCGAGTTCTCGACGGCCATCTCGGGAGTCATCTCCCGCTGCCAGTACCACGCCGAGTCCGTTGTAGGCCCGAACTGGTCCAGCGCCCACAGACTTGCGTGAGTGACAATCGCATCGAACCGATCCGTATGGCCCGCAATCCAATTCGCCATGTAGCCGCCGAAAGAACCACCCATTGCGCCGGTGCGGTTCGGGTCGATCTCGTCGCGCGCTTCGGCGGCGTCCGTGATCGCCATCAGATCAGTGAAGGGCGCTTGGCCCCACTGCCCCCAACCACGCTGCACAAAATCTTGGCCGTATCCCGTGGACAACGCCGGGTCCGGCAGCAGCACCGCGTACCCCTTTGCCACCAACAGCCACGGATTCCATCGCCATGACCACGTATTCCACGAGTTCAGCGGACCACCGTGCACCCACAGCAACAGCGGTACCGGCGAATGAGCCGCGGCGCCCGTCGGCAGCGCCAACCAACTCCGAATCGGGGTCCCGTCCTCTCCTTTGGCACTGATCTCGGTCAGAGTGCCTGGCAATTCCGGCAAGGGGTCCGGTCCTCGTAGGGCCGAAACCTCACCCGTGCGAATGGCAATGCGCACTACGTGCGGCGGTGTTTCGTACGACGCCCGCAACGCGTAAATCGACTCACCGTCGGATGACACTCGGACCTCGTTGTAGGCCGCATCGTCGGTGGTCAACTGGACGGGCTGACCCCACAGGTCAACGGTGAAAACGGGGCCCCGACCGTTGTCGTCCGCAGTCACAACCAACCCGGAACCATCCGAAAGCCACGCCAGCGACGTCGGCCACCGATCCCAGCCTTCGGCGACGGTGGTCTCCGTGGAGGTTTTGAAAACGTAGAGCCCCAAGGAAACTCGCGGCGCAAGTTCCGGAGTTGTCAAAGTTTCACGGATGAAGACAACCTGAGTGCCGTCCGGCGACAGAACCGGACTGTGCACGTCTGCGCTGGCGTCGTCCACCAGAGTGACACGATCACCACTCGCCGTGTCGATACGCACGAGTGTCGAACGACGGGCAGCACCGAGATCTCCGACGGCCCACGTCGATACCGCAAACATGCCGTCGCCACTGATCGAGAGCGTTCCCTCACGCAACGCGCCGCCGGCATCGGGCGTCACGTCCCGCAGTACGACGGCGCCTTCCGAATCCGATTCTCCGACAACCAGATGCGGCTGGTCGGGGCCCAGATCATGATCCCAGTGGCGCACGGGATAACCCGTGTGGAGCATCGCCGTAACCTTGCCGTCTCTACGTGCCTTGCGGATCTCGTCATCGCGGTCGAGAGTGCGCGCCGACGCCATCACCGGTGTGTGTGCAACAAAAGTCGGAGCCGACTTGGCTGCGGTGACACCCGAGATTCCGGAACCGCGAGTACACACCAACTGCGCCTCACCGCCCTCGGCGGGCAGTCGCCACAATGCCGGTTGCGGGGTTTCCTCCCCGGGCACGGAACGTGTTGCGGTGAAAAGGATGTCACCGTCGAAAGCAAATGCTGCGCCGGATTCACTGCTCGTGCCCCAGGTCACTCTGCGAGCAGGCCGACGCCCGGCCGGATCGAACTCCCACAGCGAAGTCACGTACTCGGCACCGGCATCGTCGAGAACAGCCCGCCCGCAGATCAGAACCGAACCGTCGGGCGAAAGTGCGAGGCCGGACAGGCGAGGCAGGGCAATGTAATCGTCCATCTCGTCGAACGGCGTACCGCCATGTAATTCCGGCAACATCACTTCGGTTCCCGCAACATCGGATAGACCATCGGCCCGCCGTTGGGCATCACGATTTCATCCGTCACTTCGAACCCGAAACGGTTGTAGTACGGGATGTTCTCCTTCTTGCTGGATTCGAGATACGCGGGAATCCGATCGCGATCACAGCGGTCGAGTCGCGAGTTCAGCAGCGCCTTGCCGTAGCCGCCGCCGCGCGCGTTGGCTCCCGTACCGATGGTGGCGAGGTACCAGTGCGGCGTTGTCGGGTGAGCCTTCTCGAGGACTCCACCCACTTCTGCACCAACCATGATGCGAGAACCCAAGGCACGTAGGGTAGCCGGGAAACTGATCATGGATTCCCAGGTGGACTGCTTCCAGCGCCCCGGCGGATCCCAGAGCGCCGCGCCGCCGATCACACCGTTGCCGTCGAGCGCCACCTCGGCGCCGCCACCGGCCAGGTGGTGGTATCGAACTTCGGCGTCGAACAACCTGGCCAATCGGCCACGTCGCCCGTCCTCGTCGGGGAGTATCCACGCCATCAACGGATCGTCCTCGAACGCGTCGGCAAGTACTGCTGCAAGAGCAGAAATGTCCGCGGTTTCAGCCGGCCTTACGCTCACACCCATCGTGTCAGCGTACCGGGAGTAGGTGGTTCGACCGCATCCGATGACACGGTCGGTGCTTCAGTCCATGATGGACATATGACGCGCCACGGACCCTCGAAGGATATCGACGAATCGAACCTCGAGATCACGCACCCCAAGGACTACGCGGCCGGAGTGCCCGCAGTTCTCGTCTCGCTGCAACGAGGGATCGAACAGATGGGGGCGCTACGGACCGCGCGCACACTCACGCGGTTGAACCAGCGCCACGGTTTCGACTGCCCCGGCTGCGCCTGGCCCGAAACACCCGGCCACCGCAAGCCGGCAGAATTCTGCGAGAACGGTGCCAAAGCTGTTGCAGAAGAAGCGACCCTGCGCACCGTCACTCCGGAATTTTTTGCCGAACACTCCCTCGCGGATCTGGACGGCAAGACCAACTATTGGCTAGGCCAGCAGGGCCGGCTGACCCACCCGATGGTGCTGACACCCGGCGCCACTCACTATCAACCCATCGACTGGGACGGCGCCTACGCGCTGATCGCGGACCATCTGAAGGGTCTCGACTCGCCTGACGAAGCAGTCTTCTACACGTCGGGGCGCACCTCCAACGAAGCCGCATTCCTGTACCAGTTGATGATTCGCAGCTACGGCACCAACAACATGCCCGACTGCTCGAACATGTGTCACGAGTCCTCCGGCAGCGCACTGACTCAGTCGATCGGCATCGGTAAGGGTTCAGTGACGGTTCCCGACCTCGAGAACGCCGATCTCATTCTGATCGCCGGGCAAAACCCCGGTACCAACCATCCCCGCATGCTCTCCACCTTGGAGAAGGCAAAGGATAACGGCGCCAAGATCATCGCGATCAATCCTCTGCCCGAAGCCGGACTCAAACGCTTCAAGGATCCGCAGAAGGTATCCGGAGTGATCGGCTCAGGCGTCGACATCGCTGACGAGTTCCTACAGATCCGCCTGGGCGGCGACATGGCCCTGTTCCAGGGCCTGGGCAAACTGTTGCTCGAACAGGAAGATCGCGCTCCGGGCACCGTTGTCGACCGCGCGTTTGTCGACGAATACTGCGCGGGCTGGAGCGACTACGAAAAGCACATCCGCGCAGTCGATCTCGACACCGTACTCGAGGCCACCGGTCTGACGATGACACAGCTCGAGGAGACTGCGACTGCGCTCGCACAGTCGGAGCGCACAGTCACCTGCTGGGCTATGGGGCTCACCCAGCAAGCCCACGGAGTCGCCACCATCGAGGAAGCAGTCAATCTTCTCCTGATGCGCGGGATGATGGGCAAGCCCGGCGCCGGAGTATGCCCTGTCCGTGGGCATTCCAACGTGCAGGGCGACCGCACGATGGGCATCTGGGAGAAGATGCCCGAAGAATTCCTGGCCTCGCTCGACACCGAATTTGCAATCAATGCCCCGCGCAAGCACGGCTGGGATACCGTCGACGCGATCCGCGCAATGAATGCCGGCAAGGCAAGTTTCTTCATGGCGATGGGTGGCAACTTCATTCAAGCCAGTCCCGATACCGCAGCGACGGAAACTGCCCTTCGCCAGTGCGAACTCACCGTGCAAGTCTCCACCAAGCTGAACCGCAGCCACGTTGTCCACGGCCAGACTGCGATCATCCTCCCCACACTCGGCCGCACCGATCTGGACATTCAGTCGAGCGGCAAACAGCTTGTGTCCGTGGAAGATTCCATGTCGATGGTGCACCTCTCCCGTGGCCGCCTCACCCCGGTCAGCCCGTACCTGCGCAGCGAAGTCGCCATCGTGTGCCAACTCGCCCGCGAGATACTCGGCGAAGACCACTCGGTGCGGTGGTCCGCATTCGAAGGAAACTACGACCTGATCCGAGACTCCATCTCACGCGTCGTCCCCGGATGCGAAAACTACAACACGCGAGTGCGCCAACCGGACGGCTTCCAACTTCCCCACCCGCCCCGCGATTCACGCGAATTCCGCACCCACACCGGCAAAGCGAACTTCGGAATCAACGAACTGCGCTGGCTACCAACCCCGAGCGGTCGATTGATTCTTCAGACCATGCGCAGCCACGACCAGTACAACACCACCATCTACGGCCTCGACGACCGTTACCGCGGCATCAAGGGTGGACGCAAAGTCATCCTCGTCAATGCAGCCGACATCACCGAACTCGGATTCATCGACGGAGCCCTCGTCGACATCATCTCCGAGTGGACCAGCGCCGACGGAACCCTCGAAGAGCGTCGGGTCACGGATTTCCGTATCGTCTCCTACGACACCCCTCGTGGAAATGCCGCTGCGTACTACCCGGAGACCAACCCCCTGGTTCCGCTCGAACATGTAGCAGCCAAGTCGAATACGCCGGTATCCAAAGGCGTCACCGTTCGGCTCGAACCTGCGGGCGTCCACTGATGGGCCGAGTAACGGCACGAACGCCGGTAGTCCGAATCTCCGGCAATCAGGTTGTACGCAGACCGGACAACCTCGCCGTCGAAGAACCGCTCGAAATGCGCGTCGGCGGGAAGGTTCTGGCGGTGACGATGCGAACACCGGGCAACGACGTCGACCTTGTTCACGGCTTCCTGCTCAGTGAAGGCATCATCGCTACTCGCGACGATGTCAGCGTCGTTCGCTACTGCGACGGCGTCGACGCGAACGGCGCCAACACGTACAACGTAGTGGATATCGCATTGGCTCCCGGTGTGCCGTTACCGGATCCGAGCACGGACCGCAGCACTGTCATCAGCTCCGCGTGCGGAGTGTGCGGAAAGACATCACTCGACGCCGTCCGAACCACGACAAAGCATCCGCTCGTCGGAGACACAACAGCCGTCACGTCCACAACTCTGGGCTCCATGCCCGTCACACTCCGCGCCGGCCAACGAATCTTCGAGCGCACCGGCGGTTTGCATGCGGCCGGATTGTTCACCACCACCGGTGAACTACTCGCTCTCCGCGAAGACGTCGGACGGCACAACGCCGTAGACAAAGTGATCGGCTGGGCAATCACCGACGGCCGAGTTCCCCTCTACGACACCGTCTTGATCGTCAGTGGGCGCGCGTCGTTCGAACTCGTCCAGAAAGCGGTCATGGCTGGAATCCCGATCCTGGGCGCGGTCTCGGCCCCGTCGTCACTGGCCGTAGAACTCGCCCAGGAATCCGGCCTCACGCTCGCCGGATTCATTCGGGGCGACTCGATGAACGTCTACTCGCACCCACATCGCGTCGTGGTTCCGACGAGCATTCAGTCCGACACCTACGGTGGTGAGTAAGACTCACAACTGCCACCAGGAGGACGTACGTGACGGACATCGTCGAACACCAGGTAACCGGACTTTCACTCGAGGACAAAGCGTCATTGACCTCGGGGTCCGATTTTTGGCACAGCCAGGCTGTCTCCGGAATTCCCTCGATGCTGCTGAACGACGGGCCCCACGGCGTACGTAAGCAACCCGAGGGCGGCGACGCGCTCGGATTCGGCCAGAGCATTCCGGCCACTTGTTTCCCGCCGGCTGTCGGACTCGGCTCGTCCTGGAATCTGGACCTCATCCAGACTGTCGGCGAAGCCCTGGGCGACGAGGCAAAGGCCGAATGCGTCTCCGTACTTCTCGGCCCCGGCATCAACATCAAACGGTCCCGTTCACATTGAGTGTTGATTAATACACTCAATGTGAGCGACCGGGTTGCCCCGGCCACGTTCGCCACCATGTGGTGTTCCCGCAGCAATACCGTCCGCCCGCACTACGGCGGGTCTTACGTTTGGTTTCCGTCGGGCATCTTTACCGTCTCGTCCGCAATTCGCCGAAGCTTGTCTGACCGGACCTTCAGCGTCACCGGACAGAACTGCATCAAACAACACAAAACAGTCCTCATTGACCAACAGTTCGAACCCCACAAAATGACTGTGGCCCTGCATCACTCGAAGGAGATGCAGGGCCACAGTCATTTCACGCTGCGAAGCAAGGACTAGGCAGTCTTGTCACGCCGTTCGCCCCGCTCGGGCTTGCGGGGAACGATGGTCGGCAGAACGTTATCGTTGACGGTTTCAGCGGTCACTACAACCTTCTCGACGTCATCGCGACTGGGGATGTCGTACATCACGGGGAGGAGAACCTCTTCCATGATGGCGCGCAAACCACGTGCCCCGGTGCCGCGGAGGATTGCCTGGTCGGCGATCGCATCGAGGGCTTCCTCGGTGAACTCGAGCTCCACACCGTCCATGTCGAAGAGTCGACGGTACTGCTTGACCAAAGCGTTCTTGGGCTCCGACAGAATCTTGACCAACGATTCCTTGTCGAGGTTGGTGACCGACGCGATCATCGGCAGACGCCCGATGAACTCGGGGATCAAACCGAACTTGATCAGATCCTCGGGCATGACCTCCGCGAAACGATCAATCGTGTCCATTTCAGCCTTGGAGCGAACCTCCGCACCGAAACCGATCCCACGCTTGCCGACACGGTCGGACACGATGCGCTCGAGACCGGCAAACGCGCCGGCCACGATGAACAGCACGTTCGTGGTGTCGATTTGGATGAATTCCTGATGCGGATGCTTACGTCCGCCCTGCGGCGGGACGCTGGCCTGCGTACCCTCGAGGATTTTCAGCAGAGCCTGCTGAACTCCTTCACCGGACACGTCCCTGGTGATAGACGGGTTTTCGCTCTTGCGAGCGATCTTGTCGACCTCGTCGATGTAGATGATGCCGGTCTCGGCACGCTTGACGTCGTAATCGGCAGCCTGAATCAGCTTGAGCAAGATGTTCTCGACGTCTTCACCGACGTAACCGGCTTCGGTCAACGCGGTGGCGTCGGCAATCGCGAACGGAACATTGAGCATCTTTGCCAACGTCTGCGCGAGGTACGTCTTACCGCAACCAGTGGGGCCGAGCATCAAGATATTCGACTTTGCGAGTTCTACGGTCTCCCCGCGCACATCGCGGCCCTTGTCGCCGGCCTGAATGCGCTTGTAGTGGTTGTAGACAGCCACTGCAAGTGTCCGCTTGGCGGAATCCTGACCGATGACGTAGTTCTCGAGGAAATCCCGAATCTCTGCAGGCTTGGGCAGCTCGTCGAGCTTGACCTCGCTGGACTCGGCTAACTCTTCTTCGATGATCTCGTTACAGAGGTCGATGCACTCGTCGCAGATGTACACCCCGGGTCCTGCAATGAGCTTTTTGACTTGCTTCTGGCTCTTACCGCAGAAAGAGCACTTGAGCAGATCCCCGCCGTCGCCGATGCGTGCCATCTCGTGAGGTCCCTACTTCCTTCATGTACGTACACTCGCCGCCATTCGATCAGCCGTGACGCTCCGTGGAAATTTCGGAGCACCGATCAAGAACCAGCCCCGTGAAGTGACGGTACCCGCAGATCCGAAGCCGGGTCGACCTGTTCTCGGCGTTTCGCCTGCGAATTGAAAACAACCTTGCCGAAAAGTTGATCAGATCACGTCTGTGAACTGCCACTTCCCGACCAAACCGCCTCGTGTCGAACGGAGAATTCCAATGTTCGACACGAGGCGGAAACGGACTACTTCTGAGCGCTGAGCTTCCGGTACGCCAGAACGTCGTCGATGATGCCGTATTCCTTGGCCTGCTCGGACGTGAGGATCTTGTCGCGATCGGTATCGACGCGAATCGTCCCCGGGTCCTTGCCGGTATGCAGGCCCAAGGTGTTCTCCATGAGGCGACGCATACGCTCGATCTCCGCAGCCTGGATCTCCAGATCGGAGACCTGGCCCTGGATACCGCCGGTGGACGGCTGGTGGATCAGGATGCGCGAGTTAGGGAGCGCAAAACGCTTACCGGGTGTACCACCGGCGAGCAGGACGGCCGCAGCCGACGCGGCCTGGCCGAGGCAGACCGTGCTGATGTCTGCACGCACGTACTGCATCGTGTCGTAGATCGCCATCAGCGCGGTGAACGAGCCACCGGGAGAGTTGATGTACATCGTGATGTCGCGGTCCGGATCCTGAGATTCGAGAACCAGAAGCTGCGCCATCAGATCGTTGGCGGAGACATCGTCGACCTGCGAGCCGAGGAAGATGATGCGCTCCTCGAACAGCTTGTTGTACGGGTCGGACGTCTTGACTCCGTAGCTGGTCTGCTCCGTGAACTGGGGCAGGATGTAGCGCGACTGGGGTGCCGACGGCGCCTGGCCGCCCAGCGAATGAGCTCCGAAAGGATTGGTCATCAGTTCTCCAAAGTATGAATTGGGCAGCAAGGGCAGATGGACCGGCTCAGTTACCGGCGCCGCCGGCCTGGTTTGCACGGGAGACGACGTGGTCGACGAAGCCGTACTCGAGGGCTTCCTTCGCCGTGAACCAGCGGTCACGGTCGGAGTCGGCCGTGATCTGCTCAACCGTCTGACCGGTGTGCTCGGCAATCAGCTCGGCCATCTCACGCTTCGTGTGCTTGAACTGCTCAGCCATGATCGCGATGTCACTGGCGCTACCACCGATACCGGCAGACGGCTGATGCATCATGATGCGAGCGTGCGGCAGGGCGTAACGCTTGCCCTTGGTGCCGGCCGAGAGCAGGAACTGGCCCATCGAAGCGGCAAGACCCATACCGAAGGTCGCGATATCGCATTCCGCGAACTGCATGGTGTCGAAAATGGCCATACCGGCGGTGACGGATCCGCCCGGCGAGTTGATGTAGAGCGAGATGTCCCGCGTCGGGTCCTCGGCCGAAAGCAACAGGATCTGAGCGCAAAGCTTGTTGGCGATGTCGTCGTCGACCTGGGTACCGAGGAAAATGATGCGCTCACGCAGCAAGCGCTCGTATACCGAGTCACTGAGGTTCAACCCAGCTGTCGCGGAAGTCATGGCGGGACTCTGCACAGTCTCCAGATGATTGGAAGTCACGGTACCTGCCTTCTATGTGGATCTTCTTTGCGAAATACTCTTCTGCTGACACAGACACTAACGAAGTAGGGCGGCACCGGAGTCCCGGTGCCGCCCTACTTCGCTCAAAGCGGAAAACTTGTTGCAGTCAATCGTGGTGAAAACACCCGATATTGTGCTTGTTTACTTGTCTTCGCTCTCGGCGGAATCAGACGCTTCTGCGTCAGCTTCTGCCTCGCCGCCACCGAAAAGCTCAGCGGTGTCGACAACAGCTCCGCTGGTGTCAGTGACACCGGCAGCCTCGACGACTGCTGCGAGAGCCTTGCCGCGGCGAACGTCGGCGAACATTGCGCCGAGCTGGTTAGCCTGCTGGATCTGCTGGATGAACTGCTCCGGAGCCATGCCGTAGCGCTGCGCCTGGAACAGGATGCGCTCGGTGAGCTCGTCCTGGCCGACGGTGATGTCGTTGGCATCAGCGATGGAGTCGAGCAGGAGCTGCGTCTTGACGGAGCGCTCAGCGGACTCCAGCGTTTCCTTGTCGAACTCTTCGCGGCTGCTGCCCTGCTCTTCGAGAGCCTTGTTCAGTGCCTCTTCGTCATGGTTGAGACCGTGAACGGCGTCGTGCAGTGCAGCGTCGACCTCAGCCTTGACAACAGCGTCAGGCAGCGGGACCTCGACGGTCTCGAGCAGCTGCTCGAGGACCTTGTCGCGGATCTGGCCGGCCTGCTCGACCTTGCGGACGCGTCCGACGCGCTCGCGGAGGTCTGCCTTCAGTTCTTCGAGGGTGTCGAACTCGCTGGCGAGCTGAGCGAACTCGTCGTCCTCAGCGGGAAGCTCGCGCTCCTTGACCGTCTGCACGGTCACGGTGACAACAGCTTCCTTGCCTGCGAACTCGCCGGCAACCAGAGTCGACGTGAAGTCCTTGGACTCCCCCGCCTTCAGGCCGACGATAGCTTCGTCGAGACCCTCAATCAGCTGGCCCGAACCGACCTCGTGCGACAGTCCGCTGGCGGTTGCCTCGGCAACATTCTCGCCGTCGACGGTGGCCGACAGGTCGATGGAGACGAAGTCGCCGTCTTCGACTGCACGCTCGACACCCGTGAGGGTGCCGAAACGCTGACGCAGCGAGAGCAGCTGCTCTTCGATGGCTTCATCGGTGATCTCGATCGGATCGACCGTGACGTTAATGGAGCTGAAATCCGGGAGTTCGATCTCGGGGCGCACGTCAACCTCGGCCGAGAACTCGAGAACCTCGTTGTCTTCGAGCTTGGTGACCTCGATCTCGGGCTGGCCGATGGCCTTCACGCCGGCGCTGGTGACAGCCTCCGGGTAACGCGACGAGAGAGCGTCGTTGACGACCTGCTCGAGCACAGCGGCGCGACCGACGCGTGCCTCGAGGAGGCGTGCCGGTGCCTTACCGGGGCGGAAGCCGGGGAGACGAATCTGCTGCGCGAGGGCCTTGTAGGCCTTGTCGAAATCAGGCTTGAGTTCCGCGAAGGGCACCTCAACGTTGATACGGACTCGCGTCGGGCTGAGCTGCTCGACGGTGCTCTTCACGAAACTTCGCTCCTTCGTCTGGTCTTGCTCACAACTTGTGTACTGCTGAACTTCTGATCTTTCGCGGCACTTCACCCCTACGCAAGTAGTGGTGAAGTACCGAGTTCGTACTGGTCGGGATGACAGGATTTGAACCTGCGACCCTCCGCTCCCAAAGCGGATGCGCTACCAAGCTGCGCTACATCCCGTTTCTCGAACATACGAAGCAAATCACACGATACGAGCGTCGCTCGCCGGTGACCGGATAGAACCTTATCGCGCTCACTACTCTCTCACGAATCCGCCCACCATTTGTACACGGATGAGAGTTGACACGGATAGACGATGCAACTGGCACGGTGGAACTGTCGAACGGCGGGGTGTTCACCCACAGGCACACCCTGACGCACCTGAGAAAACCAGCCCTGTGAACATTTTGCCTGGCGAGAGCGTTACCGACCCCCGATTTTGAATTCGAGACAGCCATTGGGTACAGTTTCGAATCGCAGACGACGAACACGGCGATCCCGGGTTTCTCGTATGCACGGGGATGTAGCTCAATGGTAGAGCCTCAGTCTTCCAAACTGATCACGCGGGTTCGATTCCCGTCATCCCCTCCA
>NZ_JASHKR010000164.1 GCF_030056815.1 Rhodococcus sp. IEGM 1379 | reverse complement strand
TCCGCTACGAGGCACACCTCACGATACCTCATGTGTCACTAACTGAACGGTATTGGGGTTAGTGCTCGTCGCCCAGCAGGCAGGGCTTCACGGCGGGCACGCTCGACTCGATGCCAGCCCGCTCGGAGGCACCCGACTCGCCTTCACCATCAACCCAGTCTGACGTGCAGCGCCTCCAATAGCGGCTTCGCCGCCTCGTCGAAGAACCGATCCTGAGTGTCTCCGCCGACTTGAATCAGGGCTACGTCGGTAAATCCGGCGTCGGCGTACTTGCTCACCGCATCCACAATTGCGTCGAGATCGGGGCCACACGGAATATTCTCTGCCACGTCTTCTTTGCGAACGAACTGCGTGGCCGCGGCAAAACTGGCCGGAGTCGGCAGTTCCGAATTGACTGACCACCCGCCACCGAACCAACGAAACTGATCATGAGCTCGGGCGATCGCGGTATCTCGGTCGAGATCCCAGGCTATCGGGATTTGACCGATCGACCGTCGCGCCGGTTCCAGTCCGAATGCTCGACTGTGCAGGTGCTTCCACTGGTGAATCAGATCCGAATCCGGTTGCACCCCAATGAGGCAATCTGCCACGGGCCCGAACTTCTCAACAGATTTTTCCCCCGACATCGCTATCGCGATCGGAACGGGGTTGTCGGGTAGGTCCCAGATCCGAGCCGACTGGACGTCGAAGTACTCGCCCTTCCAACTCACCACGTCTCCGGAATGCAACGCTCGAATAATCGCAACGGCCTCCTGCAACATGTCTTGCCTTGTGTCGACCGACGGCCACCCGTCTCCCACCACATGCTCGTTCAGGCTCTCGCCGCTCCCAACCCCGAGAGTGAATCTTCCGTCGGCGAGAATCTGCATCGTGGCGGCCTTCTGCGCGATGACCGCCGGGTGATAGCGAACCGTCGGGCATGTCACATACGTCATCAACCCCACCGATTCGGTGGCGTACGCGACCGCACCGAGAACCGACCAGGCATACGGCGCATGCCCTTGCTCTGTCAGCCAGGGCGAATAGTGATCACTCATCACCTCGAAATCGAACCCGACAGCCTCGGCCTGCACCGCATGCCGAACCAGATCCTTCGGCCCGGCCTGTTCGCTCATCAATGTGTAGCCGAATCGCATCATGGCTGACCAACTCCTGACGTCGAAAAGAACAGCCAGATGGCCGTACGAATCGACTGCCCGGCAGCGCCGGACTCGAAACAGTTTCAGTAGACGCGGATCATGGAATACACGTGACAACGAAGGAGGATCGTCGTGGACATCGTGGTTGAATTCCTTCTCGCGTGCCTGGTCTATTGGTGGGGACTGCTGTAGGTACGGACAAGAAAAACGGACCGCCGCAAAGGAACAATCTCCCTTGCAGCGGTCCGTAGTGCAGAAATCTAGATCGCGTTACTGACCTGCACGTACACCCTCTTCGACGCGCTTACCGAGATCCGCGTCGACGTTCTTCCAGTACTCGAAGACGCGCAGCAGAACTTCCTCGCTGACACCGCCCAAGGCATGGCCGACGATGTTGCCGACCAGACGCTCACGCGCCGCGTCGTCGAGAACCTCGCGAACGAGAGTTCCGGCCTGAGTGAAGTCCCCGTCCTCGGCGTGCTGAATGTATCCAGCGCGAATTGCTTCGCCGTCGAACGACCACAGGCCTTCGTCACCGGCAACCGACGGATCGGCGTGCGGTCCGCCGTACGAGTTGGGTGCGTATACCGGCGTCGTCGGGGAGTTGAAACTGTAGCGCATGGCGCCCTCCTTGGAGTAGGAGTTCACCTCGTTCTTGGGAGCGTTGACCGGCAGGTCTGCGTAGTTCGTGCCGATGCGGTAACGGTGTGCGTCGGCGTAGGAGAACACGCGGCCGAGGAGCATCTTATCGGGGCTGAAACCGATGCCCGGCACCACATTCGACGGTTCGAACGACGCCTGTTCGATCTGCGCGAAAAAGTTCTCGGGGTTGCGGTTGAGGGTCCACTTGCCGACCTCGATCAGCGGGTAATCCTGCTGCGACCACACCTTCGTGAGGTCGAACGGGTTGAAGCGGTAGCCCTCAGCCTCGTCGGCGGGCATGACCTGGACCTTGAGGGTCCAACTCGGGAAGTTCCCGGCCTCGATCTCGTTGTACAGATCGGCGCGGTGGTAGTCGGGATCTGTACCCGCAAGAGTGTCTGCCTCGGCCTGGGTCAGGAACTCGATGCCCTGATCGGTCTTGAAGTGGTACTTCACCCAGAAACGCTCACCGGCAGCATTAACCCACTGGTACGTGTGCGAACCGAAGCCATCCATGTTGCGCCACGTCTTCGGGATACCACGGTCACCCATCAGCCAGGTCACCTGATGCGCTGTCTCGGGACGCAAAGTCCAGAAATCCCACTGCATGTCGTGATCGCGCAGACCCGAACCCGGCAGACGCTTCTGTGAGCGAATGAAGTCGGGGAACTTGATGGCGTCCTTGATGAAGAACACCGGGGTGTTGTTGCCGACGAGGTCGTAGTTGCCCTCTTCGGTGTAGAACTTCATCGCGAAACCACGCGGGTCACGCCAGGTATCGGGGGAACCCTGCTCACCGGCAACGGTCGAGAAACGCACCAGGGACTCGGTCTTCTTGCCGGGCTGCAGGAAGTTTGCCTTGGTGTACTGGCTGACGTCGTGCGTGATGACGAGTTCGCCAAATGCACCGCCGCCCTTGGCATGCACGATGCGCTCCGGGACACGCTCACGATTGAACTGGGCCAGCTTCTCGATCAGGTAGTGGTCGTGAAGCAGGACCGGTCCCTGAATACCTGCGGTCAACGACTCGTCGTCGCTGGCTACCGCGATACCGAAGTTATTGGTGGTGGGCTTGGTCATGGCGAAGCCTCCTGCGTGTAGTGGGCTGTGCGTTTAACGGGCTGTGTGCTTTAGCGCGCGGTCTGCATCTTGATTCTGGGAGACGGCGCCAAGTTCGGGGGTGGATTCAGTAGAAATCGTCAGACAATCTTTGCAGCGGCCCCAGAACACAACCTCGGCTTCATCGATCTCGAAGCCGTGATAATCGGAAGGTTCAAGGCAGGGGGCTTGGCCGACAACGCAATCGACGTCGACGACCTTGCCGCAGCTACGACAGACGAGATGGTGATGGTTATCCCCGGTCCTCGTCTCAAACCGTGCGGGTGAACCTGCCGGCTCGATGCGTCGTAGCAACCCCGCGCTCACGCATGCCTTCAGCACGTCGTAAACGGCCTGAGTGGATACGGATCCCAGCTGTTCCCGCACCTGCGCGGCAACAGTATCTGCATCCGAATGTGGTTGGGCTGTAACCGCATTCAGAACCGCAAGCCGCGGCGCAGTGACTCGCAACCCGGCTGCGCGCAGTTGCGCCCGGGGGTCGAAATCCTGCCCGTCGTCTTGCATGGCACCCAGTATGCCCCTTTTCTGGAATTAGTCAAGAAAAGGATTACCTAAGTTGAAGGGAGACCGGCGTCACAC
>NZ_JASHKR010000215.1 GCF_030056815.1 Rhodococcus sp. IEGM 1379 | reverse complement strand
CACAGCATTAGCCGGAGTCACCGTCGCCGTCAGATCAACAGCCACATCCGTCGTCCCCGCAGCCGGAACAACCAGCACCAAAGACGTTTCCACATCAACCGGAGCCAGATTAGACACCGTCACCGTCTGAGCCGAAGCCGACGAACCCACAAACCCTGCCGCCGGCAAGAAGTCCGCCGTCACAACCTCCGCACCCGCGGAAGCAAACGTATGCGCCAGAGTCGCAACACCATTCGATATGGCAGCAGTACCGATTTCAGAACCGGCAACCTTGAACGAGACCGTGCCCGCAGCAGA
>NZ_JASHKR010000214.1 GCF_030056815.1 Rhodococcus sp. IEGM 1379 | reverse complement strand
AATGAAGGTGCACAACAGATATTGATCAGGACCCGAAGTAAAGCCCGCCCCGTGAACCGGTTCCACCGTTGCCGTCCATGAACTGCACGGCGTCCTCGTTGGATATTGCGGGGCTGGAAGGTCATCAGACCTTCCAGCCCCGCTTCGCTTTACGAGTTGCGTATTACGAACCGAAGATGTTTCCCAGGGAACCCGAGCTCAGTGAACCCGAACCCGAACCCGTTCCACCGGGCCCACTATCCACAGCGGTGACGTTGACCGTCGACGGAGTCGAGATCGACGTCGCCACACCCAAACCACC
>NZ_JASHKR010000213.1 GCF_030056815.1 Rhodococcus sp. IEGM 1379 | reverse complement strand
CGATGCCAGGCTTACCGACCCCGTCTGTGTGAGCCGATAGCTGCTGTTATCGCAGTTATTCCCGCGAATATGCCCTCATCCCAGCAGCCAGTCAAAGCCGTGGCTGATCCATGTCCATAAAGGCATCCAAAACGGGGGGAAATCCTCTGGGATAAAATCAATGTCCGTTCTCCGTCGAGCAGCAGCGACGGACTACGTACACCCCGCCATGCAATGCTGCATCGGCCACATCGAACAGATAGGTCGGCTATGCCCCTGACAGTGAAGTACTCGGAAAAATACAACGACGCACTGATCGCGCTGG
>NZ_JASHKR010000085.1 GCF_030056815.1 Rhodococcus sp. IEGM 1379 | reverse complement strand
CGAGCCTCCGCGCCCAAACTGACACCGATCGTCAGATCTGCACGAATCGACAGCGTCGGCGCGACGGGAAGCGGATCGAGGATGCCGCCGTCCACCAGCACCCGGCCGTTGAGAACCAATGGTGTGATGACTCCGGGGATCGCGATGGACGCGCGGATTGCGGCGTCGACGGGTCCGTGCTGAAACCACACCGACCTTCCGGCTGCCAGGTCGGTGGCAACGGCGGTGAACGGAATGCGCATGTCCTCGATGCACGTCTCACCGAGGATCTCGCGAACTCGCCCGAGTACTTTCTCCGCGTGAATGGCACCGGGAGCCGACATGGACACGTCGAGCAGACGCACTACGTCGCGAGCCTTCAGCGTTGTCGCCCATTCGGTGAACTCGTCGAGTTTTCCGGCCGCGTACAGCCCACCGATCAACGCGCCCATCGACGAGCCCGCAACGCCGACAATCGAATAGCCGCGCTCCTCGAGCACCTGAATGACCCCGATGTGAGCATAACCCCGTGCGCCGCCGGAACCGAGTGCCAATGCGACTGTTCGAGGTTGAGCCATCCGACCATCGTAGGCGCTGCACAAACGCCGTCAGCCCGGCACCGCAACGGGTACCGGGCTGACGGAAAGTGGAGAGACTAGACGTTCTTGCTGAGCAAGCCCCAGTCCTCGAGTCCGTCGTACAACGGAACGTCGAGAGCGAGCTTGGCGACGCGGGCGCGCAGCGCAACCAGGTCGGCGTTGCCGGCCAGGGCGGTACCGATGATGTCAGCAACCTCGGTGAACTCGGCATCGCCGAATCCGCGGGTAGCGAGTGCAGCGGTGCCGATACGCAGACCGGAGGTGGTCATCGGCGGGCGCGGGTCGAACGGAACTGCGTTGCGGTTGACGGTGATGCCGACCTCGTGCAAAAGGTCTTCGCCCTGCTGGCCGTCGAGGGCAGAGTTGCGCAGGTCCACGAGAACGAGGTGGACGTCGGTGCCGCCGGTCAGAACGCTGATGCCCTGATCTGCGACGTCCTTGTTGCCCAGACGCTCAGCGAGGATGCGTGCGCCCGAGAGGGTGCGTGCCTGACGGTCCTTGAACTCTTCGCCGGCAGCGATCTTGAAGGTGACGGCCTTAGCAGCGATGGCATGCATGAGCGGTCCGCCCTGCTGGCCCGGGAAGACTGCGGAGTTGAGCTTCTTGGCCCATTCCTTCTTCGCCAGGATCAGACCGGAGCGCGGGCCACCAAGGGTCTTGTGGACGGTCGAGGAGACGACGTCTGCGTACGGGACGGGCGACGGATGCAGACCAGCGGCAACCAGACCGGCGAAGTGTGCCATGTCGACCCACAGGTAAGCGCCGACCTCGTCAGCGATGGCGCGGAACGCTGCGAAGTCCTGCTGACGCGGGTACGCGGACCAGCCGGCGACGATGACCTTCGGCTTCTCGGCGACGGCGATCTTGCGCACCTCGTCCATGTCGATCCGGTGGTCGTCCTTGCTGACACCGTAGGACACGCAGTCGTACAACTTGCCGGAGAAGTTGAGCTTCATGCCGTGCGTGAGGTGACCGCCGTGAGCGAGGTCGAGGCCGAGGAGCTTCTCACCCGGGTTCATCAGAGCCATGAGGACGGCAGCGTTGGCCTGTGCGCCCGAGTGTGGCTGGACGTTGGCGTACTCGGCACCGAAAAGTTCCTTCGCACGGTTACGTGCGAGGTCCTCGATGACGTCGACGTGCTCGCAACCACCGTAGTAACGGCGTCCCGGGTAGCCCTCGGCGTACTTGTTGGTCAGGACGCTGCCCTGAGCCTGCAGAACCGAGCGGGGAACGAAGTTCTCCGACGCGATCATCTCGAGGGTGTCTCGCTGACGAGCCAATTCACCGGCCATCGCCTCAGCGACCTCGGGGTCCAGTTCGGCGAGTGATGCAGAGTTGACGTCGGAGCCGGGCACAGCGGTCATCGAGGAATCTCCAAGGTGGATGCGGAATCGAATGGGTCCAGTCTACGAACCTCGCCCAACTGATCTCCACCCGGTGCCGAACGTAGCGAACTGGGCACCAGCGGTTCGTCCAGAAGCCGCCGAAATCGATCACGGCGGTCTGATTCTGTGGCGGCCTGATCGAGCCATCCACCAAGCAATCGATATCCCTCGACGTAGGTGCTGGTGTACGCCCGCCACAGCGGTGAGGACAGGAATCGAAGTGACTGCCGAGCGCGCTCCGGCGTCGACAATGACCATCGTTCCAGGAATGCGGACACGTCGTCGTGGCTACGGCCTTCGTCGTGCAACATCAGCGCGGCGTCCTGCCGAACACTGATCAGCTGACCCGACGCCGCCGACAACCGCTGCGCCTTCTCACCGTCGAAGTCCAGCCCCAGATCAGCGTAGATCTCCTGCGCCCAGTGTCCCCAGTTCGGGCCGACTATCGCTTCGAGCGCCAAATCCGCGAGCCCTTCGGCCATCAGACACTGGGGCGTATTGACCAGGAACAGCGTCTGCTCGAGTTGGCCGGCTCCAACCAATCCGGCTTCCTTGCGGCAATGCTCGGTGTGATGGCCGGGGTACGACTCGTGGGCGATCAACCGCGGCAGGTTCGCCATGAATTGCGGTAGATCGGAATTGATCGCCACCTTCGACCGGTAATCACCGAGGTAGTAGTTGAATCCCGACCACGGCTTGTCCCCCACCACTTCGTATTCGACGGTTTCCGACGCCGGCAACGGGAAGGTGCCGCGAACCAGATCACGCAGGGCACTCGACATTGCGTCGACGCACTCGCCCAGTTTCGCCGCTGGAATCTCGTCGGCCTTTCGACGCGTCTGCACTCGCTCGGCCAGCGATCCCGGCCCAGGCAGAACGTCATTCATCCGCCGATGCGCGTCGCTGTAACTGTCCTCGTTGCCCTTGCTGATCCGCACGTCGAAGTACGCCTCGACCTCGTCGACAAAACCGATCTCGTCACCGGCGAACTTGCGCCCCGAGCAGTCGAGAGCCCGGAGGTGAACGTCGATGAAGTGCGCGCGCTCGTCGTTCAATCCGCTCAGCGGCAACTCGCCGCGGAGTTCGCGTGCCGTGCGGGCCAGTTCACGCGGATCGGGCTTAGGCGCGTTCTCCACTTGCCGTCGCAAAGCGGGGTCGCCCGTGAAAGCATCGACAAACCCTTCTTCGAGCCGGTCGAAACCCAGTCCCAGCAGCAGATATCGGCGTACGAGCGAGTCGGCATCCATAACGCCCCAGCCTAGCGCCCGAGCCCGGAATCCGACCCGACGGAAGCTCTCACGGTGCCACCAAGCACAATTCGGGTATGCACTCGGATCGTGCGCCTTCGCGCCTGGCTTGCTCGCACGCGTCGTCTGTTCGATCGACATTGCCGATTCTCGATGCCTGCGAGCTGTGCTGATGGCACGTACCAGCGAGACAAGCCCCTACGTCGAGTTCGACCGCAAGCAGTGGCGCACCCTCCGCAAGTCGACGCCGTTGGTGCTGACCGAGGACGAGTTGTACGGCCTCCGTGGTCTCGGCGAGCAGATCGACATGGAAGAAGTTGCCGAGGTCTATCTCCCCCTGGCTCGTTTGATCCACCTCCAAGTTGCAGCGCGCCAGCGCTTGTTCGCGGCCACCGCGACGTTCCTCGGCGAGAAACATCCCGATCGACAGGTCCCTTTCGTCATCGGAGTCGCCGGATCCGTCGCCGTCGGAAAATCCACGACAGCCCGTGTGCTGCAAGCATTGCTGGCTCGTTGGGATCACCATCCTCGGGTCGATCTGGTGACCACCGACGGATTTCTGTACCCGACCAAGGAACTGAACCGTCGGGGCATGATGCACCGCAAGGGTTTTCCCGAAAGCTACGACCGTCGCAAGCTTCTGCGATTTGTCACCGAAGTGAAGTCCGGCGCCGAAGAGGTAGCAGCCCCGGTCTATTCACACACTTCGTACGACGTCATCCCCGGTCAGTTCCATCTGATTCGTCAGCCTGACATCCTGATCATCGAGGGCCTCAACGTACTTCAGACGGGACCACGGTTGATGGTCTCGGATCTGTTCGACTTCTCGATCTACGTCGACGCCCGGATCGAGGACATCGAAGCCTGGTACATCCAACGATTCCTGGCCCTGAGGAAGACGTCGTTCGCCGATCCGAACGCACATTTCCATCACTACTCAGGACTGTCCGACCGCGACGCGACCATCGCCGCGAAAGACATCTGGAATTCGATCAACCATCCGAACCTGGTGGAGAACATCCTCCCCACCCGGCCGCGCGCAACCCTGGTGCTGCGCAAGGATTCCGATCACACGATCAATCGGTTGCGCCTGCGCAAGCTCTAGACCCCGAAACGCCGGTGCCTCGCGGCGTAGTCACGCAGGGCCCGGAGAAAGTCGACCCGGCGGAACTCCGGCCAGTACGCCTCGGTGAACCAGATTTCCGAATAAGCGCTCTGCCACAACAGAAATCCGGAGAGCCGCTGTTCGCCTGATGTACGGATCACCAGATCGGGATCGGGCTGCCCGGACGTGTACAGGTGCGAGTCGATGCCGTCGACGGTGATGGCCTGGACCAGTTCGTCACCGCTGAGACCTTCGAGCAACTTCTCGCTCAGCAGCGACTGAACTGCGTCGGCGATTTCCTGACGGCCGCCGTATCCGATCGCAATGTTGACGTGTGTGCCGGTGCATCCGTTGGTTCCGTCTGCAGCCTCACGGAGGCGCCGCGATTGTTCGGATGGAAGCAGATCCAGAGCGCCGACGATCTGAACACTCCAGTTCCGGGTGGGACCGGAGATTTCTTCGACGACCTCGGTGATGATTTCGAGGAGGGTATCCAACTCTTCGGGGTCGCGACGCAGATTTTCGGTGGAGAGCAGATAGATGGTGGCCATCTCGATTCCGGCCGCTTCACACCATTCGAGGAGTTCCGAAATCTTGAGTGCACCGGCGCGGTGGCCGTGGCTGACGTCGGCAAATCCGTTCTCACGCGCCCACCGCCTGTTGCCGTCACACATCACGGCCACGTGCCGTGGGTGGGCAAGCCCGTCGAGATGACGCAGGAGTCGCCGCTCATAAATGCTGTACGCCAGTCCGCGCAGATTCACCGTGACATCACCATGGTGTCAAAGACTACGCCCGCTCGCCTGGCGTGTTTGCGAGCGCCGTCACTCACCTTCGGTGCGTCGAAAACCTGCAGGTAAGTTATGCTACTGACACGTAACCTACGGTATCGTAGGTTAGAAGTTTACGTCCGAGAGAGGTTGAAGGATGACGGCATTCGGACTCGAGGAACTTCCGGTCAAGCCACGTATGCGCGGATGGATTCATCTGTGGGCACTGTTTGTATCCGTCGCCGCGGGCATAGTTCTGGTCTCCGTCGCCGGGGCACAAGTGGGCGCCAAGGCAGCGTGGGCCACCGCGATCTACAGCATCACGATCTGTGGCCTGTTCGGCATCAGCGCGACCTATCACCGCATCCAGTGGCAAACGGCCGAAGGCCGGATCTGGATGAAACGCGCCGACCATTCGATGATCTTTCTTTTCATCGCCGGCAGTTACACACCATTCGCAATGCTCGGACTTCCCGTCGAGACCGGCAAGGTCATTCTCGCTATCGTCTGGGCCGGCGCCCTGGCCGGCGTAGCCCTCAAGATGCTGTGGCCGACGGCCCCCAAATGGGTAGGCGTACCGCTGTACCTGCTCCTCGGGTGGGCCATCGTGCCCGTTGTCGGCGAGCTGACGCATCAGGTGGGCGTAGCGCCCATGGTGCTCCTGCTGGTCGGCGGAATCTTCTACAGCGTCGGCGCGATTCTGTACGCCACCAAGTGGCCCAACCCGTGGCCCGTCACTTTCGGACATCACGAGTTCTTCCATGCCGCGACGGTGATCGCGGCGATCTGCCACTACATCGCGGTCTGGCTCGTCGTATTCAATTGAGCGGCAAGCCCGATCGCGTCGGTGACCGGCCGCTCGCAGACAAATCCGCGACAGACGTACGCGGCCGGACCACCGTCCATCAAAGGCCGATCCGCAAGAAGCGGTGAGGAATCCGGCTCTCCCCCCACTACGACGGCACCACCCGGCGCAAGCCGGCGAGCGACCTCGAGAAGATCGCCCCCACCGACGACGGCAACTTGAATCGGCCCGCGCAACGACGCCTCCGCCACCGCCAGCCAGTGCCCCGCCGAGCGTGGCGCACGTTCGAGAGGCAAGCGTGCCCGGGCCAGGGAATCAGCGGCGGCCTGCGCATAGAGTGACGAGTGCTCGGAATCTACGAGAGCGGCCGCAGTCAGTAAAGCTTCCGTGACGCTTGACGCTCCCGACGGTGTTGCACCGTCCAGCGGATCACGCGGGCGAGTGACCAAAACTTCGGCGAAATCTGCTGTATCGAACCAACTTCCGGGCTCGGCCGGATCTGCGAAATTATCGACGGTGACGCCGAGGAGTTCTTGGGCCGCGTCGAGCCACGTCGCATTCCCGGTTGCCTGGTACAGCGACAGCAATCCTGTTGCCAGGCAGGCGTAGTCCTCGAGAACACCAGTCGGTTCGCCCACGGTGTCGCCGAGTGATGCGCGCCGCAGGCGATGGTCAACCAGGTGCAGGTCGAGGAGAGCCTGCGCACAATCAGCTGCCGCCGCAATCCATTCGGGCTTGCCCAGTGCCAGACCGGCTTCCGTCAGCGCCGTGATGGCCAGCCCGTTCCAGGCCGTGACAACTTTGTCGTCTCGACCCGGCTGCGGACGGCCTTTTCGGACGGTGCGCAGTGCGTCGGACACCGTCTGCCACCGCGCCCAGTCGTCGGGATCGCGGAGCAACTGCAACACCGAAGCGCCCTCTTCGAAGGTTCCTTCTTCGGTGACGCGGAACAATGCTGCTGCCCAGCGCCCGTCGTCTTCGCCGAGCACGTCAACCAACTGCGTCGGCGTCCACACGTATGTGAGGCCTTCGACGCCCTGGGTATCCGCGTCGAGAGCCGAAGCGAAACAACCGTTTTCGGTGCGCAAATCGCGCAAGAGGAAGTTCGCGGTTTCTTCGGTGATGCGAGTTGCCAAGTCCGAACCGGTACGACGAGCCCAATGCGCGTAGAACCGCAGCAGCAGTGCATTGTCATAGAGCATTTTCTCGAAATGCGGCACGACCCACTCGGCGTCGACGGCGTAGCGGGAGAAACCGCCGCCCAACTGGTCGTAGATACCGCCGCGCGCCATGGCTTCGGCGGTGCGCTCGATTCCGCCGAGAATCTCTTCGGAGCCGGTTCGCTCGAACTGACGGAGCAGCCCTTCGAGAAGTGCGGACGGCGGAAACTTGGGGGCGCCGCCGAAACCACCACGTGGAAGATCTTCGTCGCCGAGGATCGAACGACCCGCGCCGTCGAGCAGAGTCGCGTCGATGGGCGCACCGTAGGGAACGCCGTCCGACGCGCGCTGCAACTCCGTCACGATGGACTCCGCCGCATTGTCGACGTCACCGCGACGGTTGGTGAAGGTATCGGCAATGGCTTCGAGAAGTTGTGTGAACGAAGGCATTCCGCCGCGTGGAGCCGGCGGGTAGTAGGTGCCGCAGTAGAACGGCGAACCGTCCGGAGTGAGGAAGCACGTCATTGGCCAGCCGCCCTGACCGGTCATCGCCACTGTCGCGTTCATGTAGACGGCGTCGATGTCCGGGCGCTCTTCGCGATCCACCTTCACACACACGAAGTTCGTGTTCATGATCTCGGCGATCGAGTCGTTCTCGAACGACTCGTGTGCCATCACATGGCACCAGTGGCACGCCGAGTAACCGATGGAGAGCAGGATCGGCACGTTGCGTTCGCGCGCCCAGTCCATCGCATCCTGGCCCCACTGCTGCCAGTGGACCGGATTGTCGGCGTGCTGACGCAGGTACGGACTGGTGGACCCGCTCAAAGTGTTACGCATCCGCGGGTCCATCAGCACTACCTTCGCCCTAGATCAGGATTCTTGCTTCGGAGACTTCTCGGTGGAGACGGCGGAACCTGCTGCGTCCGGCGTCGGTATCGCGCCGCGATCGGTTCCCTCGTCAGCCTGCTGATCAAGCTCAGGATGCTCCGGTTCGAAAGTCTCGGGCAGCTTCTTGAGCTGACGATTCATCGAAATGACCAGCAGGATAACGCCAACGAACAGTGCCAGAACAACAACCAGGCCGACGGGCGACGACTTTCCGAACTCCGGGCCCGACGGGTTGCTCGGGCTCTGAGCGAGCAGTTGTGTGGTGCCGAGAACTACCTCGGCGGATAGTGCATTCACTTCGAGACGTCCTCTTCAAGACCTGCGAACAGGTCGGTTTCCGGGATGGACGTCGTGACCCGCGTCTTCACGAGTTCGAATTCCTCGGTGGGCCAGATCTTCTGCTGAATATCGAGCGGCACGGCAAAGAACGAACCGTTGGGGTCAATCTGCGTCGCGTGTGCACGCAGAGCATCGTCCCGCTGCGGGAAGTAGTCGCCGCAGGTGATCTGCGTGGTGACACGGACCATCATGTCGCCGCGCTCGGTCTTCCACTTCTTGAGCCAGTCTGCCATCGGGAACGGTTCCCCGCGGCGCTCGTACTCCTCCTGGAAGAGTTCGAGTCGCTTACGGATGAATCCGTGCGAGTAGTAGACCTTCTTGATTTCCCACGGTTCGCCGTCTTCGGGGAAGTACTCGGGATCTGCAGCCGCTTCGTAGGCAGCCATCGACACCTCGTGGCACCGAATGTGATCGGGATGGGGGTAGCCGCCGTTCTCGTCGTACGTCGTGATGACGTGCGGACGGAACTCGCGGAAGACCTTCACCAGAGCACGCGTCGACTCTTCGAGAGGAACTACCGCGAAGCAGCCCTCCGGCAGCGGCGGCAGCGGATCGCCCTCAGGCAAACCGGAGTCGACGAAACCGAGCCAGCGATGCTTCACACCGAGGATGCGAGCGGCCTCAGCCATCTCTTCCTGACGCACCTCGGTGATCCGGTCGCGCACTCCGGGAACGTCCATGGCCGGGTTGAGAATGTCGCCACGTTCACCCCCGGTGAGCGTCAGGACCATCACTTCGTGGCCTTCTGCTGCATAACGGGCGGTGGTCGCCGCACCCTTGCTCGACTCGTCGTCGGGATGGGCATGGACGGCCATGAGCCGGAATCCGCTCACGTGTTCGTTCACCTCAACTTCTTACCTTCTAGCCGTTGCCGGCGTCTTTGATTCACGCACTGTGCACTGCTCGACGTTCTTTCGTTGCCATCAAACCTACCGACAGTGCGGCTGGGCCCGTCCTCTATAGTTCCACCCGAGAGTTCCTGATGCAGCCATGACCCCAGTCCGAGGTTGCGTAGAACACGAACTCGAGTCTTCGAGAGCAGAGTGATGAGCAAACCGCTTCCCCAAGATCGGTACCCGAGCGCACGTCGCACAGGCGGTTCCCGCAGGTGGCTGGTGTGGGCTCTGGCCGCACTCGTCATCGTCGTCGGCACCGGTATCGCCTTTGTCGGGTACACAAAATTTTCGGTCAAGGATATCGAGACCGAGACGATTTCCTACGACATCGCCGACAACTCGACCATGAAAATCCGGTTCACGGTCACGCGAGACGATTCCAGCCGAGAAGCTGTGTGCGTCGTACGCGCCCGCTCCAAGGACGGATCCGAGACGGGTCGACGCGAGGTCTACGTTCCTTCGTCCGAGTACCAGACGCTCGAGTTCAACACCGAGATCAAGACGTCCTTGCCGCCAGGGATGGCCGACGTCTACGGATGCAGTTTCGACGTCCCGGGGTATCTGACAAAGTACTGACAAAGACCTGGCAATTGCGGCTACGCGCCCCGCCGAACGTTTGAGTTCGAACGGGGCGGGTAGTCCTGCGTGATAGAATCGCCTGATACACGGTTCCGGGTGGAACCGTGTATTGCTGCATTGACGGCCAGGTTGGGCGTCACCTGTGGCTGTGACGGCAAGATCACACCTGATCCAGGTGCGTTCGAGCCGTTGTTTTATTGCTGTCGCAGTGAACACATTGCTGTCGCAGTGGGTTCATTGCTGTCGCAGTGATCTGTCGAGGGAGCCCCCGGCTCCGACTACTAGGGAGTGATCGAGATGACCGAGACCCAGGTGACCTGGCTTACCCAGGAATCACATGACAGGCTCAAGAAGGAACTCGACCAGCTCATCGCCTATCGCCCCATCATCGCCGCTGAAATCAACGAGCGCCGCGAAGAGGGCGATCTGAAGGAGAACGGCGGCTACCACGCCGCTCGCGAGGACCAGGGACAGCAGGAAGCTCGGATCCGTCAGCTTCAGGATCTGCTCAACAGCGCCAAGGTCGGCGAAGCACCCACCCAGTCCGGCGTCGCACTGCCGGGTTCTGTCGTGAAGGTGTACTACGACGGCGACGAGAGCGACACCGAGACCTTCCTCATCGCTACCCGCGAAGAGGGCGCTCGTGACGCCAAGCTCGAGGTCTACTCCCCCAACTCTCCATTGGGCGGCTCGCTGCTCGAGGCCAAGGTGGGCGACACTCGTGAGTACAACCTGCCCAACGGCAAGACCATGAAGGTCACTCTGCTCAGCGCAGAGCCGTACCACAGCTGATCAGTTCGAAGAAGTAACGAAAGAAGCGCCACCCGAACGCATTCGGGTGGCGCTTCTTTCGTTGTCAGTCCAAATTCAGATAACCCGGCGGGCCTTCATTCCCGCAAAGATCGGGCCGACCTTCACCACGTCACCGAACGTCGGCGCATGCAGCATCTGACCGTTGCCGACGTAGATCGCAACATGGCCTGGTCCGCCGGCCTGCCAGTTGCCGAACAGAAGATCACCGGGCTGCGCTTGATCCAACGGAATCTCGACGCCGACGCCCCACTGGGTTTCCGACGTCCGAGGCAACGTGACTCCGGTTGCGGCGTGGATGGCGTACGACGTCAGACCTGAGCAGTCGAAGCCGCCCATCGACGGCCCGTTGATGTTGCCGCCGCCCCAGACGTAGGGCAGACCGAGGAACTTCAAACCCGCCTCAACGACGCCGCCGACCGCTGCGGCCAGGTTGTTGTAGTTGAACGGCGCGAGCATCAGTGCAAACGAATCTTGCAGCGACGTGACCTGCGAGACAAAAGTTGCCGCAGGCTGATCCCGCGGAACACCGCGGGCTGCGCGAACAGCGTCGGGACCGACGTCGTATGCCGCCAGAGCCAGTTCGACGGTATCGCCCTCGACCTCTCCGGCCTGCTGCCACGACTGTGCTTGTTTCACCAGCTCGCACAGCCGATACCCGGAGGTCATCACCGGATCGGCGACGCCTTGGATGTCCATCTTTCCGTCGCCGTCACCGTCCTTGCCGTAGGCCGTCCAGGCTGCGGTGGTGAATCCACCCGGACCACGTCCGCCTTCCGGGGACACTTCGGTTCCGGGACCGTATTTGAAGCCGTTCTTGGAGGAGTAGAGCGATGCCATTACTGCCGGAGTGACCTCAGGACACAGAGCACCTGCCTTCTTGAGCCACGGCGCAAACACGGCAACGGCACCGACCGGTGCCAATGCCGCACCGGGGAAGTTGGACGGTACCGACGGCACGATGCCGTCAGGGGCGTCTTGCGTTCGTGCCGGCCCGCTCCAGGCTGCGAGTGAGATTTCTGTACGTTGTCCGTCTTCCTTCTCCACGGGGACGGGCATTCCCAGGGTTGCCCCCATCACGCCCAGTGCAGTGGCGATCGACATTGTGATCGCCAGGACACCCACTGCCATGTAAAACCTCCGGTAACTGGTCAATCTTCGAGCCCACAGAACTTGTCGGCAGCAACGTCTACGATTTCGAACATGCATTCGATGCCGCCAGGACTCAACCATCCTGTAACCAATGTCTCATCTATTACGCCAGACGTTACTCAAATGACCACATACCCCAAGGCTTTTCTCAGGTTCGACGGGCAGTCTGTGTTCATGAGCGACGATCGGACACGGCCCACCCGGGCTCGCACCACTGGATACCGACCCGTTCACCTCGCACTCGCCGCGACAGCTGTGGCGGGCGCACTGGCAGGCGGCGGACTATCCCTCCTGTCCAGCCCCTCCACTACTGCCGTGAGTTCAGCCGTCTCCCCACACATCACGAAGCAATCCACTGCCTCACGGCTGATCGTGTCCAGCGGGTTCGGAACTCCGGACGCCGTCTCCAACGGTTCGTGAACGCGCAGCGGGCCGCAACCGAATGGCTCACCTGGGGCGTCCAGGCTCGCGTCGTCGTCACCGATCCGGGGGCTTTGGCTTCAGCCGCAAATCTGGTGAGGGGTTACCTGACCGCTGCCGACGCCGCCACCAATCGTGACCGTGCCGATTCCGAGATCCGCAGGTTCGGATCCGATTCGGATTCAATCGAAACCGACGGCGCAACCGTCACACCCATGTTCGCGCATTTCCTGGGCGACGCATTGGCAGTTGCTCGGCTCACCGACGGCAAGCTCACACCGACTGCGGGCTCGGAAGATCCCCATTCCTGGTGGAAGATTCGTGTCGAGGGAAACCGAGTATTCAGTCCCGCCGGAGTCATCCTGGACCTTTCGGCTACTGCCCGCGCCAGTTCGGCGGATCATTGCGCCGGCACTACCGCGGAACTTCTGGGCTGCGGGGTCCTGGTGGCACTGGGCGGCGATATTGCCGTGGCCGGGCCACCGCCGGACAACGGCTGGCAGATTCAGGTCCAAGACCTACCGGGCGATCCCACCTGCCAGGTGGCCGTTCCCTCCGGATGCGGAATCGCCACGGCCAGCACAGTCAAACCCCTTGCCCGTGAATCGACGGCAACACCCATGTGGCGCACGGTGTCCGTGATCGCTGAATCCTGCGCGGAGGCAGCAGCACTCAGCCGGGTGGCCGTGACCATGGGCGGTTCGGCCATCGATTGGCTGCACAAGCTGGACCGCCCGGCTCGGCTTGTCGACCAGGAGTTCCGGGTTACGGCGCTGGTGGGCTGGCCGGACGAATAAGGTCAGTTCTGTAGGCGCACGGCATATCCGGCTCGATCGAACGCCGCCAACAGTGCCGCCTTGTCGTCCGGACCGCGGGTCTCGACAGTGAGGAACACTTCCACTTCATCGAGCGCCAACTCCGCGCCGGTACGAGAATGTACTACGTCCACCACACTGGCGCCGTTCGCCCGGACCACCTCGAGAAGCGATATCAGTCCACCCGGGCGATCGGCGATAGTGACATGGACCCCGAGAAACCTTCCCGCCGCACGTAATCCATGCGCAATGACGTGGGTCAGAAGCAGCGGATCGATGTTGCCGCCGGACAGCACGGCACAGACCGGTCCGATCAAACCGAGGTCGTCGGGGGTGTGCGTCATCAATGCGGCCACCGCAGCAACACCGGCCGGTTCCACCACCAGCTTTGCGCGCTCGAGGCAGAGCAACAACGCTTTGGAGAGTGCGTCCTCGGTAACTGTCACGACGGCGTCCACGTGCGCCGCGACCTCGGCAAAGGGGATTCCACCCGGGCATCCCACGGCGATACCGTCGGCCATCGTGGACATCGCCGCCAAAGCGATCGGCTTTCCGGCCGCGAGGGACGCAGGCCAGGCTGCCGCTGATTCTGCCTGCACGCCGATGATACGAACTTCGGGTCGCACCGCTTTGATCGCGGCAGCGATACCGGCGATCAGCCCGCCGCCGCCGGTGGGCACGACGACAGTTCCGACGTCGGGAAGTTGCTCGAGAATCTCGAGTCCCACTGTCCCTTGGCCGGCGACGATGTCCTCGTGATCGAACGGATGGACCAGCACAGCGCCGGTTCGTGCCGAGAACTCCCTCGCCGCCACCAGCGCTTCGTCGACCGTCGAACCGAACAGGTGTACCTGAGCTCCGTAGGCTTTGGTGGCAACGAGTTTGGGGAGGGGCGCACCGGTCGGCATGAAGACTGTCGACGCAATGCCCAATTCAGTGGCGGCCCAAGCAACTCCTTGAGCATGGTTGCCGGCACTGGCTGCGACTACCCCCGCTGCGCGTTCCTGTTCCGAGAGATTGGCGATGCGGTTGTACGCTCCGCGAGGCTTGAACGAGCCTGTGCGCTGCAAGTTTTCGCATTTCAGGCTCACCGCGAGCCTGGTTCGTTCGGACAGAACCCGTGAAGCCACGACCGGGGTACGCCGCATGACCGGAGCGAGGAGCTGTTGTGCGGCTTGGATCTGTTCGAGATTCACACACACCTCCACTGTTGTGCACCTTTATCACCCGCCCGCGGGTGATAAAGGTGCACAGTCGAAATGGTCAGGACAGTGCTTGCTCGATATCGCCGACCAAGTCGGATGCATCCTCGATACCGACTGACAGGCGAACCAGATCGTCAGGAACCTCGAGCGCAGAACCGGCCGTCGACGCGTGGGTCATTGCACCGGGGAATTCGATGAGCGATTCGACGCCGCCGAGAGACTCTGCAAGCGTAAAGATTTCGGTGCGCGAGCACAGGTCGAGAGCCGCAGCCTTGCCGCCCTTGAGCCGTACCGAGATCATGCCGCCGAAGCGTCGCATCTGCTTGGCTGCAATCTTGTGCGACGGGTGCGAGGCGAGGCCCGGGTAGATGACACTCGCGACGGCCGGGTGACCGTCGAGCAGTTCGACAACCTTTTCCGCATTGTCGCTGTGACGCTCCATCCGCAACGCCAGCGTCTTGATGCCACGCAAGGTGAGGAAGGCGTCGAACGGGCCGGGAACACCGCCGGAACCGTTCTGCAGGAACGCAAATGCGTGATCGAGTTCTTCGTCGTTGCAGACAAGCGCGCCGCCGACGACGTCGGAGTGCCCACCGATGTACTTGGTGGTGGAATGCAATGCGACGTCGGCACCCAGTTGAAGCGGCTGCTGCAGGTAGGGCGAGGCAAAGGTGTTGTCCACCACGATCTTTGCATTACCCTCATGGGCGACCTCGGCAAGAAGTTCGATGTCACCGATGTTGAGCAGCGGGTTGGTGGGCGTTTCCACCCAGACCAGCTTGGTGTTGGGGCGCATCGCAGCCCGGACCGCGTCGACGTCCGAAACCGGCGCCGGGGTGTATTCGATGCCCCACTGTGTGAAGACCTTGTCGATGAGCCGGAAGGTTCCGCCGTACGCGTCGTCCGGAATCACCAGGTGATCACCGGGGCGCAATACCGAGCGGAGGAGGCAGTCCGTGGCCGCCATACCCGAACTGAAAGCTCGGCCGTAGCTACCGGATTCGAGAGCCGCGAGGTTTGCCTCGAGGGGTCGACGAGTGGGGTTACCGGTTCGGGCGTACTCGAAGCCGTTGCGCATCCCGCCGACTCCGTCTTGCGCGAAAGTCGAACTCGCGTAGATCGGAACGTTGACGGCCCCGGTCAGCGGGTCGGGTTCGTAACCCGCGTGCACCGCCTTCGTGGAGAAACCCTGCCAGTTGACGTTGTCGGCTTTGCTGCGCTGCTCGCTCATACAACCAGACTAATAGGCGCAACACGCAGAGCGGGTCCGAGCGTCGTATCCGCACCGCCTACCTGGTCAATTCCTGAGGTACTGCAGGATTTGAATGGCAAGGTCGACCCCCAGTTCGGCATCAACCGTGGGGCCCATCACTATCAGCGTGACGAGGACATCCGTTGTAATAGCACTGACGACGGGACCACCCTTCACAGCAGCCCCCAACTCGGCCAGCCGTGGATCTTTAACCGCATAGTCGTTGGACTTGCGCATGGCTTCGACCGTGGAAGGTGGGGAGCTCATGTGCAGGACGGATACGTTCAACTGGAATCCTCCCGAACTGATCCAGAGGCACATATTGGGAGTGGGTTCGGATTGCGTCGCCCCGCGCACCTGGGCGGACAGTACCGATGCCAGCGAGTCACAATCAGTCGGCCGGCCACCAGGTACCCCAGCCGGGGCGACCGTCGTGGATGTCTTCGTCGTGGGCGCCTTCGTCGTAGTCGCAGAACCCGCAATCGACGCGCCCGAAGTAGATCCCGACACTGCCTGCGGCGTGCCGACAACTGACGAACTACACGAAGCCGTCAAAAGACTTACGGCCGCAACACAAACACCGAAATATCCCCTGAATAAATCCCCCATGAACGGCAACCCTACCGTCCACGGGGGACTTGAGTTGACTCAGGAACCTGCGCTCAGGAACCCCAGGAGATCGTGACGGGTGATGACGCCGACGGGCTTGCCGTCGTCGACGACCATAAGGGCGTCGGTGTCACCGAGCGCCTTGGTGGCAGCCGAGACCGGTTCGCCGGATCCGATCAGCGGAAACGGCTTACTCATGTGCTTTTCGACCGAATCTGCAAGTTGCGCACGGCCTTCGAAGACCGCACTGAGCAAGTCGCGTTCCGTCACGCTGCCAGCGACCTCACCGGCCATGACGGGAGGTTCGGCACCGACGACGGGCATCTGCGATACACCGTATTCGCGCAGAATCTCGATGGCGTCACGCAGGGTTTCCGACGGGTGGGTGTGCACGAGGTCGGGCAATTCTCCCGACTTTCCGCGCAACACATCGCCGACAGTGGGGACGTCAGTTTTGCCGTCGAGCGGGGTACGCAGGAATCCATACGATGCCATCCACTGATCGTTGAAAATCTTGGACAGGTAGCCGCGGCCACCATCCGGAAGGAGTACGACGATGAGTGCGTCGGGGCCTTCACGCTTGGCTACTTCGAGAGCTGCGACGACGGCCATGCCGCAGGATCCGCCGACGAGGAGTCCTTCTTCACGAGCGAGTCGACGCGTCATCTCGAAGGAGTCCGCGTCGGAGACGGCGATGATCTCGTCGGGAATGGATGGGTCGTAAGCGGTGGGCCAGAAGTCTTCGCCGACGCCTTCGACGAGGTACGGGCGTCCGGTTCCGCCCGAGTAGACGGAGCCTTCGGGGTCGACGCCGACAACCTTGACTTTGCCGTCGGAAACTTCCTTGAGGTAACGGCCGGTTCCGGTGATGGTTCCGCCGGTGCCGACGCCGGCAACGAAGTGCGTGACCTTGCCGTCGGTGTCGGCCCAGATCTCGGGGCCGGTGGTCTCGTAGTGGCTTTCCGGTCCGCCCGGGTTGGAGTACTGGTTGGGCTTCCAGGCGCCGGGGATTTCACGGGTGAGGCGATCGGACACGCTGTAGTAGCTGTTGGGGTGCTCGGGTGCGACGGCTGTGGGGCATACGACGACCTCAGCTCCGTACGCACGCAGGACGTTTCGCTTGTCTTCGCTGACCTTGTCCGGGCAGACGAATACGCACTTGTAGCCGCGCTTCTGAGCGACGAGCGCCAGTCCGATGCCAGTGTTGCCCGAGGTCGGTTCGACGATGGTGCCGCCTGGCTTCAATTCTCCGGAAGCCTCGGCCGCGTCGATCATCTTGACGGCGATACGGTCCTTGGAGCTGCCGCCCGGATTGAGGTACTCGATCTTGGCTGCCACCGTGCCGTAATTGTGGCCGGTGACGGAGGTGAGCTTGACAAGTGGGGTGTTGCCGATCAGGTCGACGACGTGTTCCGCGATGCGCATCGCTCCATGCTCTCAGATCCGGCGAATCGCCGCTCGTAGACTCCGCGCGAATGACGTCGGATCCGGCTAGATTGGCCAGTGTGAGTCGGTCCGGAATCAAAGCGTCTGTGGCCACCGTTGCCGCTGGAACGGGTGCCGGCACCGCGAGCTGGTTGGCCTACCAGTATCTGATGTCGCAAGCCGGCGCCGCTCGAGGTGTCATCGGGCGCAATATCGCCAAACCACCCGAGGCCGACGGCGTGTATGCGCCTGGCGTCGACACACCGGAACGATGGTGGCGGAGCGTCCCTTTCGATCTCCACCTGATGATCTTCGGTGATTCCTCGGCAGCCGGTGTGGGCGCTTTGACAGCCGACGAGGTCCCGGGGGTTCGCGTCGCGAAATTACTCGCGGACGAAACCGGGAAACGAATCCGATTGAGCACCAAAGCTATCGGAGGTGCCACGTCGCGTGGTCTGAGCGGTCAGGTCGACGCCATGTTCATTGCCGGAGCGCCGCCTGACGCTGCGGTAATCCTGATCGGAGCCAACGACGTGACCGCAAAGAATGCGATTCACGCGTCGGCAAGGCGACTGGGAGACGCGGTACGACGGCTACGCGGCAGCGGGGCGGTCGTCGTCGTCGGGACCTGCCCGGATCTGGGAGTTGTCACGGCCATTCCTCAACCACTGCGGACCGTCGTACGTGAATGGGGCCATCGGTTGGCGTCGGCGCAGGCGTCGGCGACGAAGGCCGCCGGCGGTCATCCCGTCCCTTTGGCAGATTTGTTGGCAAAAGAGTTCCTCGCTTCACCAGACACGATGTTCTCGGCTGATCGTTTCCATCCGTCGGCCGCGGGATACGAACTCGCGGCCCGGCAGATCGTGCCGGTCCTCGCTTCGGCGTTGGGTGAGTGGAAGGGCGGACCGCTCCCCGATCTCCCTCAGGTCTCCGACGCCGCGCAGGCGCAAACGATGACCGCTCGGTTGACCAGAGTGCTGCACCGCACAGGCTTGCACCCGAAACCTGCAGTTCAGGAGCTTGCGGGCGACTGAGTGAGACTGCCTGCCCGAAGCTTCGGGTAGGCAACGTAAATTGAGACTCGAAGCTGCAATCAACTTGCCCTGCCCTTCGACACATCTGTGCGTCGAAAGAGCAGTACACATAAGGAGTTTTCATGCCCGAGGCAGTAATCGTCTCAGCAGTACGGTCGCCCATCGGCCGCGCAATGAAG
>NZ_JASHKR010000084.1 GCF_030056815.1 Rhodococcus sp. IEGM 1379 | reverse complement strand
GGGTAGGGCTGATCTTCCCAGCCCGAACCCGTCAGCTAACTCGGTCGGCGGACGAATGGAAGAAATGGAGCACCTCTTAAAGTGGCGTCACATAGTTTCAAGCGTTCGGCGACTTTGGTAGTCGCAGGCGCACTGGCAGCCGGAGCATTCGCTACAACCGCTGCACCTGCCTCGGCAGACCCCATTAACATCCCCGGCGTCGGAACCTTCGACATTCCGGGCGTCTCGATTCCCACACTTCCAGTTATTCCCGGTGTCACTGACACGGGTTCACTTGCGCCCCTCGCGCAGGCTGCACCGGCCGCTCCCATCTCGACCATTGGTGAGCAGGCTGTTCGCGCCGCAGAGAGCAAGCTGGGCTCCCCGTACGTGTACGGCGCAGCGGGTCCGGACGCATTCGACTGCTCCGGCCTCATCCAGTGGGCATACAAGCAGGCCGGTCTCAACATCCCGCGTACTAGCTACGACCAGGCCGCTGCCGGTGTCGCGGTTGCGCAGTCCGATCTTCGCGTCGGCGACGTGATTTCGTTCTACGGCGGATCGCACTCGGGCATCTATGCCGGCAACGGCAATGTCATCCATGCATCGACCGCAGGTCAGCCCGTTAAGGTGGCTCCCGTGTCCTCGATGCCGTACGACGGCGCTCGCCGCTTCTGAGCCGTGTGACTGATCGACGGCTTCTCGCGGAGTCCTGTCCGATCCGCCGCCGGCAGGGGTAGCTCCACAGCTTTGACGAATGTGGGTCTCGAATCTCGTGATTCGAGACCCACATTTGTTGTTTCAGGTCATTTCGCCTCATAGTTCATGGCGATATACCTACTGGTGGGTAGGCGTAAACGTATGCCGTTCCGTGACCCGATCGTGACATTAGCTGCCGTCTACAGGTAGTGTGATTGGTTGACATCCAGCTAACAGATCCGGCCAACTCTGGTGGGGTCGTAAGAGTGAGACGGAGAGTTGCGTTCCGTGGTTTCATCGAAGAAGTTCAGTCGGGTCCGTACTGCGCTGACGGTAAGTGCGTTGGCTATTGGACTCGTCGCGTTGCCGGCGTTGCCGGCGACTGCCGATCCGGTGATCAGCAACCCCACCGAGGCGCTCGAGAAACTTGGGGAACTTGCCCGGGTGTCCGAACAAACCAACGAGGCATTGCACAACGCACAGATCGATCTGGATGCAAAAGAGGCGTTGCGCCTCGATGCCGATGCGCGCTTCGCGGCGGATCAGGAGCGATACGACGCGGCAAACGTACGGGTTTCCGAGGTTGCGCCGGCTGTGAATCGTATTGCGACGGCGAACTATCAGGGCGCGCGGACCAATCGCCTCTTTGCGTTGATGGTCAGTGATTCTCCGCAGCAGTTGCTTGATCAGATGTCGGCACTCGACGTCATCTCCAATGATGCGGCCGTGCAGGTCCGTCAGTTCAACGAAGCCACTGTCGACGCTCGCCGAGCAGCGGAATCGTCGAAGCAGTCAGCGGATGAAGCGCGAACGGCGGCCGACCAGGCGAAGGCGCTCAGTGATGATCTGCAGCGGAAACAAAGTGAGCTTCAGGCGCAGGTTGCCGAGGTTACCAAGGCTTTCGACAATCTGACGGAGTCCGAACGTGTGCAGTTGAGCGGGACAACTTTCCCACCTGGAGTCGATGTCAGCAAAATTTTAGCTAACTTGACGCCGGGGTCGGGCACAGCAGCACTCCAGGCCGGACTGACCCGAATAGGTGATCCCTATGTCTGGGGAGCTACCGGACCCGACGAGTTCGACTGCTCCGGTCTTGTCGTGTGGTCCTACAAGCAGATCGGGAAGACCCTGCCGCGGTCGAGCCAGGCGCAGGCAGCGGGTGGCACACCCATTTCGCGTGATCAGCTACAGCCCGGCGATATCGTGACGTTCTACAGCGACAATTCGCACGTCGGAATCTATGCGGGCGACGGGAACATTCTCCATGCCTCGACATTCGGTGTTCCGGTAAAGGTGCAGTCGATGGCAGGCATGCCGTTCTCCACCGCACGTCGCTATTGAGTGGCATTTCACCACGTGTGACCCAGGCATTGGAATAGGAGACCGTTGCGTCTCCTACACTCGGCACAGTGTCGACTGACCACATGACCGCTCCGGTAGCAGGGTCGAAAAAGCAGCGTCGTTGGGAGTATCCGGCTCTCATCGCGCTCGGTTGTGCCGTCGTGGTGGTTTTGGCGCTCACCGTTCTCTTGACGGATTCCACGATTTCGTCCGAACGGGCGAACAAGGAACAGGATGCCGTTCGTGTCGTCGCAGTTCAGGGCCTCCTCGATTCGTGGGCAAAGGCTCAGATGTCCGAGGATCCGACGGCTCTTGCACAGTTCGTCGACAAAGCCGCCGCGCCGGGGGTGCTCGAAGCCGAGATAAGGCGCGCAACGGCGGCGCGGGCTTTGCGATTCTCGGACTGGAATTACCAGATCTCTCCGGGAAGTCTCACCGAAGGCACTCGAACCGGGGCTCCGAGCGGCGACGTCACGCTCTGGACCGCGCCGGTTGTTTTCGGCTACGCGCTCGGCGATGTCGATGTGCTGCCCACCAACAAATCGGTGCTGATGACCTTTGCAGAGCGCAACGGAGACTGGTTCGTGTTCGCAGACGGATCGATCATCGATTCGGTTGCTGCTGCTGGATCCGACTTGTCGGTCGGCTCCTGGCATGGGCCGTGGGACTTCGGTCCGCTGGCGGTGGCGACCAACTCCGATGAGGATTCAATAGTCGTCGGGCACCCGGGTCAGCAAACATTTGTCGACGCCTTGGCGGCGGATCTGGATGAGGCAGTTGCCAATACGACGCAATTGTGGGGCGACGGATGGTCCGAGCGCGCTGTCGTGATGGTGGCTGGTTCGCCGGAGGAGTTCACGGCGTTGGTCGGGTCGCATCACGACGGGTCGTCGATTGCCGCGGTGTCGGTTGCGGATGCAGTTGGCAGCGGCGGGAGTGAGGTCAGTGGCCAGCGTATCGTGTTCTCACCCGCTGCTGCCTCACGTCTGACGCCGATTACCCGACGCGCCGTCCTGCGTCACGAAATGATGCATATCGCGGCACGTTCTCGCACGCGCGACGGGTCGCCCATGTGGGTTCTCGAAGGTTATGCGGAGTACGCGGGCAATCGTAAATCCGGCCGGGCATTGAGCGAGATTGCGCCGACTCTGGCTGCGGCAGTGCGTGCCGGCGAAACGCCCACGCAGTTTCCCGGTGATTCGCAGTTCGGTGGAGTGCCGGTCGTGAGTTCCCTTGCCTACGAATCGGCGTGGTCGATCAATACCTATATCGCCGAACGATTCGGTGAACCGGACTTGACGGAGCTTTTTCGCGCATTGGCCGTGGGATCTTCGACTCCGACGGAGATCGATCGTCGTATCCATGACGTAGTGGGCATCGGGATGGATGAACTGCGCGAGGGCTGGGTGGATTGGTTGCATCGTCGGCTGGGCTGAATCAGGTTGGGCTGAGTCCGAGCAGGGTGCGTGTCACTGCGGTGCGTGCTTTACGGTGGACGGATGCGCCGGACCCTTTTGGTGACCAATGATTTTCCGCCTAGACCGGGCGGGATCCAGTCGTACCTTCACACTTTCGCGAAGCATCTTCCGGCAGACAAGTTGGTAGTCTATGCGCCGCGGTGGCGAGGAGATTCGCACAAGAAGTTCGATGCCGCTCAACCTTTCGAGGTTGTCAGGCATCCCACGACGTTGATGATCCCGACACCGTTTGTCGCCAGACGCGCTGCGAAGCTTGTCGAGAAGCGTGACTGCGAGTCGGTGTGGTTCGGTGCCGCTGCTCCACTTGCCCTGTTGGCGCCTGTAGTTCGCCGCGCCGGTGCGTCTCGAGTCATCGCGAGTACTCACGGGCACGAGGTCGGCTGGTCGATGATTCCCGGGGCGAGGCAGTCGTTGCGCGTGATCGGTGATCACACGGACGCGGTGACGTTTGTCAGCAAGTACACACGCGGAAGATTTGCCTCGGCGTTCGGTGCTCAGGCGGCGTTGGAGCACTTGCCTTCCGGCGTGGATACGACTGTGTTTCATCCGGATTCGGCCGCGCGGTCTGAGTTGCGCAATCGCTACGGGTTGGGGGAGCAGCCGACGATTCTGTGTCTGTCGAGGTTGGTTCCGCGCAAGGGTCAGGACATGTTGATCAAGGCGCTTCCGGCTATTCGGAAGTGCATCGACGGTGCGGTTCTCGTGATCGTGGGCGGTGGCCCCTACGAAGATCGACTTCGGGAACTTGTCCGCAAGACGGAGATGGACGACCACGTTGTCTTCACCGGCACCGTTCCGGCAGCTGAGTTGGCAGCGCACCACACGATTGCCGATGTCTTTGCGATGCCGTGTCGTACCCGCGGCGCGGGCCTCGACGTCGAAGGTTTGGGGATCGTGTATCTGGAGGCGTCGGCTTCCGGCGTGCCGGTTATCGCGGGTCGTAGCGGCGGTGCTCCGGAAACGGTGCAGCAGAACAAGACCGGGCTCGTCGTTGACGGAACATCAGTTGCTGACGTCGCGGCTTCGGTGATCGAGGTACTCTCCGATCGGGATCGGGCGTCCGCTATGGGTGCTGCCGGCCGAGACTGGGTTGCGGCCGAATGGAAGTGGGACACACTCGCTTTGAAATTGCAGAAGCTACTGGGCTGAGTAGCTGGCCCGAATTCTTCACATTCCTAGTTTCAATTAAATACTGTGCGTTCACTTTTCGGCCATGTGCGCATTGGACTATCCGGAGCGTCTCTCGACGTCAATCAAGGAAGTCCGATGCGAATACTCTCCACGCTGGCCATGGCAATGCTGGCCGTGCTCTTCACTGCTGTGCCGTCCGCAGCAGTCCCCGCGTCGCCCAGCGGCGAACTGTTGCTGGAATCCCCGGTGATCGGCACCGGCCAGCCGATCAAGGTCGGCTACCAGATCTCGGATCCTGACCCCACCAACTGGATCGGGCTGTACAAGGTCGGCGGGAACGGCCCCGTCGACGAGAAGTACGTCGGACCCTCCCTGGCGTGGGTCACTATCGATGGGGTCACCGGCACGGCCACGTTGCCGAGTGCCGGATTGGACCCGGGCCGCTACCTCCTGTTCGCGCTGGCCAAGGATGGCTACGAGTGGCTTGCACCGCCCGTTGAGCTGCAGGTCACGAGCGATGAGCCGCTACGCTTCGTCACCGACGGCTTCACGCTGCGCAACGCCCGCGTCGGTGAGGGATACGAGGCGAAGATCGGTGGGCTCGTGCGTGGTCGCGTCGACGGCCTCACCTTCGCCAAGCTCACCGGCCCCGGCTGGGTCAATGTCGCCGCGGACGGCACGATTGCGGGCACCCCACCCACGACGGGCGCCACACCAATCCGCGTCGAGGCGCGCAATGCCGGGGGCGAGACGGTCGTGGCGAACGTAGGGATCGACGTGTGGCCAGGGGGCGCGGATCTGGCATCGGAGCTGAACGTCATGTCGTTCAACCTGTGGCACGGTGGCAGCCACGTGGCGGGCGGTCGCGAGAAGCAGCTGGCGTTCCTGCTCGACTCCGATGTAGACATCGTCGGAATGCAGGAGACCGACGAGGTCTCTGTGCGGGAACTGGCGGAGGGGCTCGGCTGGGAGTACTACGAGGTGGCCGACGTGGGTGTGATCAGCCGATACCCCATCGTGGAAGCGCGTGACCACGGAACCGGGCCGATCTCCCCGGCCATCGAAATCAAGGTCCGAATCGGCGATCAGGACGTCGTCGTGTGGAACGCGCACCTAGGCGCTGCTCCGTATGGGCCGTACGAAGCCTGCTTCGGGGGGCTCAGTGTGGATGCGATCCTGGCGAAGGAGGCGCAGTCCGGCCGTACGGGACAGATCGAGTCCATCGTGGCGGAGATGCGCGCGGATATCGCTGCTGCGCAGGATATCCCGGTGTTCCTGACCGGCGACTTCAATGCGCCGTCGCACCTGGATTGGAATGCGAATACCCAGCGGTGCGGCTACACCAATGTGCCGTGGCCGACGTCGGTGGTGCCGATGGCGGCCGGGTTGCAGGACTCGTACCGGGTGGCACACCCCGACCCGGTTGCGGACCCCGGGGTCACCTGGTCGCCTATCTACAAGACGTTCGCCGGCGGATATGGGTACGACAAGAACGCGGGCCAGGCGGAGCCGCAGGATCGGATCGACTTCGTCTACTTCGGTGGTGCGGCCAAGGTTGTTGATTCCGCGGTGATGGTGGCAGGTGATCCGGCGCTGATGCCGGGCCATCTGAACAACGAGTGGACCTCGGACCACGCGGCCGTGATGACCACGTTCCGCATCGGTGAAGATGGCGCCGGCAATGGCTCCGGTCCATTCGGCAGCATCGGGAGCTTGGGCTTGGGCAGCTCGAGTGCAAACTGATCTTCCTCGCCGCGTACAGAACTGACAGCGTGGCCCGTGGCGATCCCGCCGCGGGCCACCGTGAGTAGACGACGCGCTCGAGATCTGCCCCATGTGTCATGCCTGGAACGCCCACCGGTAGGTACGCCTGCCGTGGTCGTGCCGGTCGAGTCGCGATTGGTCTAGGGAGTCCCGGAGATTATGGGACTACTGCAACCAGCGAACAAAACTATGGCCGCCGCACCTGCGAACAGGTGTGGCGGCCACAGTTGTCTCGAGCGGTGTTCTACTTTGCGTAGATCATGTCGATTTCAGCGGCGAACGAAGCATGCACGACGTTGCGCTTGAGCTTCATCGTGGGCGTGAGTTCGCCTGTGTCCTCGGAGAAGTCGACCGGGAGGATCTTGAACTTCTTGATCGCCTCGGCATGAGAGACGAGATTGTTGGCTTCGTCGATCGCGTCCTGGATTTCGCCGACGAGTTCGCCGTCCGTCACGAGGTCGGCTGCCGTGGTACCGGCGGCCTTGTTGTTGCGCTCGTTCCAGGCCGGAAGTGCTTCGGCGTCGATGGTGATCAGGGCGCCGATGAACGGCTTCTGGTCGCCGACCACGATTGCCTGACTGATGAGAGGGTGTGCGCGAAGTGAATCTTCGAGCTGCGCGGGGGAGACGTTCTTTCCGCCGGCGGTGACGATGATTTCCTTCTTGCGGCCGGTGATCGTGATGAAGCCGTCGTTGTCGACGGTTCCAAGGTCGCCGGTGTGGAACCAGCCGTTCTCGATGGACTCGGCGGTCGCTTTCTCGTTGCGCCAGTATCCGCTGAATACCACGGGTCCGGAGAGGAGGATTTCGCCGTCGTCGGCAATGCGAACAGAGTTGCCGGCCAACGGCTTTCCGACGGATCCGACCTTCTGGGCGCCGATCGTGTTGACCGCGAAGGCTGCCGTGGTTTCGGTGAGGCCGTAGCCCTCGTAGATCGTGATGCCGATGCCGCGGAAGAAGTGGCCGAGGCGGGCGCCCAGCGGGGCGCCGCCCGAGATAGCCAACTGGCATTGCCCGCCGAGTGCGGCGCGCAGCTTGGAGTAGACGAGCTTGTCGAACAGGGCGTGCTTGAGCTTGAGGACAATGCCGGGGCCGCCCTTGTCCTGTGCCTCGCTCCAGGCGATTGCCGTGTCAGCTGCCGCATCGAAGATTTTGCCCTTGCCGTCACCGTGGGCTTTTGCGCGGGCGCTGTTGTAGACCTTCTCGAAAACGCGGGGTACCGAGAGGATGAAGTCCGGCTTGAATTCGCCGAAGGTAGGTACGAGGTTCGGGATGTCGCTGGTGTGTCCCAGTGCTGCACCGGAGTCGAACGACGCGATGCTGACGGCGCGAGCGAGGACATGCGCCAAGGGCAGGAACATCAGCGATCGGACGCCGGGGGTTCTGAGGAGTTCGCCGAGGTTGGACTCTTGGATGCCCTTCGACTCGGCGATGAGGTTGGAGTGCGTCAGCTGGCAGCCCTTGGGGCGACCGGTGGTGCCGGACGTGTAGATCAGGGTGGCGGGATCGGAGGCCTTCAGTGCGTCGACGCGAGCCTGCACTTCCCCGTCGGAAATATCGGCGCCCAAGGCCGTCAGTTCGTCGATGGCGCTGCGTCCGCCTGCCGGTGCGTCGATCTGATAGACCGTGCGCAGTGCCGGCGCTGCAGCGGCCACGTCCTTGACTGTGGCGGAGTGGGTGTCGTTTTCGACGATGAGATCGATCGCTTCGGAATCCTCGAGGATCCAGCGGACCTGCTCGGCAGCGGAGGTTTCGTAGATCGGGACCGTGACGCCGCCGGCTGCCCAGATGGCGTAGTCGATCAGCGGCCATTCGTAGCGAGTCGCGGACATCAGTCCGACGCGATCGCCCTGCTTGACTCCGATCGCGATGAAGCCCTTTGCGACTGCGGTCACCTGCGCGGCGAACTCGCTTGCAGTGACGTCGACCCAAGCGGATCCGACCTTGCGTTTGTAGACGATTGCCGCCGGCTTTGTCTTCGCGAAGGCGAACACCGAGTCGACCGCAGAGGCATCCTCGGGAATCGTGAACGTCTGGGGTGCGCTGTATTCAGGCACGAAATACCTCCGACACTGCGAAATACTGACGAGTAGGGTCTGACGCCCATCACTGTAGTCGCACGTCCGGCCTGGTTGTGATCGGGTTAACATCATGACCGGTTGGTAACGGTCCGGTGGCCCCTCGCCGGCGCGTCGGTGCAATATGTGAAGCTAACTCCCGTGAGCAGCATTCAGGTCGCAGACCAGACTTTTATCGCGGCACCGCCCGAGCGCGTCGCCGAACTGTTGTCTTCGCGCGCGCAATGGCGTCATTGGTGGCGAGATCTCGAGCTCGAGGTCCGCGAGGATCGTGGACCCGCAGGCTTCCGTTGGGGTGTGTCGGGCCAACTCGTGGGCACAATGGAGGTGTGGCTCGAACCGGTAATGGACGGAGCGATTGTCCATTATTTTCTTCATGCCGAACCGGTCGGTGTGTCGCCATCCGGTCTGGCAGGGCTCGATCTGGCAGGGATGAACCGCAAACGTCGTGTCGACGGCAAGGTGATGGCTTTTGCTATCAAGCGTGAATTGGAAGCCGGACGTCCGGCTGGCGTATCGCCGGCCTGACGTCGGCCGATGCAGTCGAATCTCGAGGAAGGAAGAGTAGTCGTATGGCCGAGAAAACCAAGGGGTTGATCAGCATCGACGCTCCGGCCGACGCCGTGATGGGTGTGATCGCCGATTTCGAGGCGTATCCCGCGTGGGTTGCGGCGGCAAAGTCCGTCGAGGTTACGGCCGTCGGTACCAGTGGGCGCGCAGATCGGGTGCGCTTCGTTCTGGATGCGGGCATGGTCAAGGATACGTACGAATTGCAGTACAACTGGGGACCCGACGGAATGTCGGTGAGCTGGGAACTGCTGTCCGGCGAGATTCAGAAATCTCAGTCCGGTTCGTACACTCTGCATTCCGAACCCGACGGTACGACGTCCGTGACGTACGAGCTGACCGTCGACCTGACGATTCCCATGATCGGGCTGTTCAAACGTAAGGCCGAGAAGATCATCACCGATACCGCGTTGAAAGAACTGAAGAAGCGAGTCGAGGGCTGAACGGCGCGCGAACCCGTATCCAACTGTTCACCGGTAAAGGAGGCAGCGGGGCCACGACGCTCGCCGCTGCGGCCGCGCTTTCGGCCGCGTCTGCGGGATCGAAAGTCTTGCTGATGTCGATCGATCGGGCACATTCCCTGGCGGATGTGCTGGCGATCCCGGTTCCGCGCGAGGTGACCCCACTCGTCGGCGGGCTGGATGTCTGGCAAATCGACCTGTTGACTCTCGTCGAGGACAAATTCCGTGGGCTGTCGGTGTTGCTGGACGCCGCGGGCGCCCACGAACATGGTTCGACCTTCGACACTCTGGAACCCGAGGAGTTGACGGGTTCGCTCGGCATCGCGGACATCTTGGCGATCGCCGAAGTCGTTCGGATGGCATCGAGTGGTGAGTACGACGTCGTGATCGTGGATTGTCCCGCGGCGACTGAAGCGTTGCGTGTCTTCGGGGCTCCGGCGATGGTGTCCGAGTACCTCGAGCGAGTGTGGCCGCGCCATCGACGCTTGTCTGTCGTCGCGGCGAACGACGTGCGTCTGATCCTGCTGGTGTCGGTGATCGAGCGCGTCGTATCGACGGTCGACCAGATTTCAGGGTTTCTCGCGGATCGTTCCACTACCACCGTTCACTTGGTGACTTCAGCCGAGTCGAGTGCCGTCCTTGCGACGCGTCGCACGCTGTCGGGTCTGGCGCTCTCGGGCGTGCAGGTTCAGCGAATTCTCGTCAATGGAATTGTGCCGCAATTCGATTCGGCGTCGGACCGTAGTTCGACGTCCGATGGCGCAACTCGGTGGCTGGCCAACCGCCGTGATGCGCAACGCTCGTGTGTCGACTCGCTGCGCCTGGCCGCTGGGGCCGTCCCGGTCGAGGTTGTCGAACAGGCGGAAACCGAACCGGTAGGGTTGGCGGCTCTGGGCGACATTGCGGCCGCACTCGAGGGTGCGGTGCCGGCAATCGACGAGGGGTCTGTTCCGGAACCGCATAGCCACACCGAACTCGTGACGGTGACGCTGGAGTCGGGTACTGGAGTGGATTCGGTCTACGCGATGCGGATGTACCTTCCGCTCGTCGATCCGTCGTCGTTGTCGTTGGGCCGGGTGGAGGACGATGTACTGGTGGGAGCGGACGGGGTGCGGCGGAGAGTGAGATTGGCGTCGGTATTGCGTCGTTGCGTCGTCAGTGGGGCTGAGCTGCACGGAACCGACCTGATTATTCGATTTGTACCGGATCCTGCGGTGTGGCCGGTATGAACGAAGACCACACCCGGCTACTCGCAGAATTTCGTGTGTTGGCCGATTCCGTCTTGGCGCGCGTGGAACCGATGCTGGCGCAACTGGCCGAAGGCCGTGCGTCCGGGCACGAAGACGGACAGAACCAGGCGGAGTTGCCCGCGTTCGGCGGGTGCAGTTGGTGTCCGGTATGCGCGCTCGCGGCGCTGGTACGGGGTGAGCACCATGAACTTCTCGCCTTTCTCGCCGGGCAGGCCGCAGTCCTCTTGGCGCTGCTGCGCGAGCTTCTCGACGAGTTTCTGGGCGGACACAACGGGCCCGACAGTGGTCCGGACGGTGGAGCCTCGCCGGCCGATGATTCTGCCCAGTCCGAACCTCGTGCGTCTGCCTTCGTGCCGATCACGGTGACCGTCAAACCCTGAGTCGGTGCTGTTTCCGTCGGACGGCTGGTACTGACGGCTTTCTGTGGGCACAATCGTCAGAATGCGTATGGAGTGCGGAGAGTGGCTGCGATGAACGGGCGTCGTGGCGCGGCTGCCGATTTCTCGACTACCGATTTTTTGACTATCGGAATCGATGTGGGCGGCACCAGCATCCGTGCCTCGGTGGTGGATGTGGACGGCCAAGTCCTCGACACGGCGCAAGCTCCGACGCCGCAGTCGGCCCGGTCGCTCGAGAATGCCTTGGACCGGGTGGTTCGCGAACTGGTCGGCAGGCATGACGTTGCCGCGGTCGGTTTGGCTGTTGCCGGGTTCATCACTTTGGATCGCACTGCCGTGCGTTTTGCTCCGCACCTGCCGTGGGTCGATGCGCCGGTAGGTAGTGACCTGAGTGCGCGACTGGGTCTTCCCGTGGTCCTCGAGCACGACGCCAATGCCGCGGCGTACGCGGAACATCGGTTCGGTGCGGCTTCCGGCCACCACAATGTCGTGATGGTGGCGATCGGCACGGGTATCGGTGCCGCGTTGCTCGTCAATGGCGAGCTGTACCGGGGGAGTCATGGCGTAGCGCCCGAACTCGGTCACATACAGGTGGTGCCGGATGGGCGCCCGTGTGCTTGCGGGAAACGTGGTTGTTGGGAGCGATACTGCAGCGGTACGGCGTTGGTGGACACCGCAATTGAACTACTTGCCGCGGATCCCGCCGCGTCGACTGTTCTTGCCCGGGAAGTCGGCATCGATGCGGGCGGACTGACCGGACGCCGAATCGCCAACGCCGCGTACGACGGAGATCCGATTGCGTTGGCGACGATGGCGGAGTTCACGAGGTGGCTGGCGGTGGGTCTGGCCGTGGTCGGAGATGTCTACGATCCGGATCTTGTCGTGATTGCCGGCGGTGTTGCGAGTTCTGCGCCGCTGTTTCTCGACGAAGCCCGTGAGCAGTATGCGAGTTTGCTGACCGGTGCCAAACATCGGCCGCTCGCGCGTATTCGGAGCGCGCAGTTGGGTGAAGCGGCGGGCATGGTGGGAGCTGCGACGTTGGCACGATCTGCAGTGTCAGCCCCCGTTTCGCCTGGCCGCCGCTTGAGTCACACCGGCTCATGCGCCGGTGCTCCCGGGGCATGTGTAGCGGGCCTTACGGGTGCGCAGTAAGGTCGTGCACAGGGCAATTCGGGTTGTGAATGGGAGGGACGCCGTGTGGTATTGGCTCGTCAAATATGTGTTTGTGGGGCCGATTCTGTGGGTCCTCGGACGTCCGACGATCAAAGGCCACGAGAACATTCCCACTGAGGGCGCGGCGATTCTGGCCAGCAACCATCAGGCTGTCCTCGATTCGTTTTACCTGCCGTTGCGGTCGAACCGCCGGATCACCTTCCTGGCCAAGAGTGAGTACTTCACCGGCACCGGACTCAAGGGTGCATTCCAGCGGTGGTTCTTCACCGCCGTCGGCCAGGTTCCGATCGACCGTACCGGCGCCGACGCGGCCCAAGACGCCCTCAATGCCGGACTGAAGGTTCTCAATTCCGGGAGTCTTCTCGGGATTTATCCGGAGGGCACACGCTCTCCCGACGGTCGCCTCTACAAGGGAAAGACCGGAATGGCCCGCCTCGCACTGGAATCCGGCGTCAAGGTGATTCCGGTTGCCATGGTCGGCACCGACAAGATGAATCCCATCGGATCGCGGATGTGGCGTCCGGCCAAGGTCACCATCATCGTCGGCGAGCCCATCGACTTCTCTCGGTTCGAAGGTATGGGCGGTAACCGTTTCGTGGAGCGGGCCGTCACCGACGAGGTGATGTACAAGCTGATGAAGCTATCCGGTCAGGAGTACGTTGACATTTATGCGGCGAGCCTGAAGAACAAGCAGCCGACCAAGCCTGCTGAAACATCCCCGGCGGCCGAACCCGTCGTCGAACTGGTCGCCCTCCCTGATGAGAATAATGCGGATCCCGATCAGGCGCCGGTCCCGGACACGCGGGCCAGCTAGAGATTCGCCACAACTGCCGCACGCGCATTAGCCCTCGAGGTGGCGCGTGCGGCATAGTTTTCGGACGTGCGCTACTTCTACGACTGTGAATTCATCGAAGACGGTCGAACCATCGACCTCGTGTCCATCGGCGTCGTCTGTGAGGACGGTCGTGAGTACTACGCCGTCTCCACCGAGTTCGATCCGGCGCGCGCCGGGAGTTGGGTGCGCAAGAACGTCCTGCCGAAACTGCCGCAGCCTTCGTCGCCGCTGTGGAAGTCACGAGACAAGATCCGCGACGATCTCCTGAAGTTCTTTGTTCCCCGGCCGATGGTCGTTCCGGAACTGTGGGCCTGGGTCGCGGCATACGACCACGTCGCGTTGTGCCAACTGTGGGGTGACATGACCGAGTTACCTCAGTCGTTGCCGCGCTACACCCGTGAGCTCCGCCAGTTCTGGGAGGACAACGGCAGTCCAGCGCTCCCGTCAGCGCCGGCCGACGCCCATGACGCGCTCGCGGACGCACGACACAACCTCGTGAAGTTCGACGCGATCGCTCGGGCCCGGTCACTTCGCTGACCAGCTGTGATGGGTGACACGGGCAGTCGAGTTCTCAGCTATCGAGAGCCTGTGTGACGCGCGGTCGGGTGAGCGAATATCCTGGAGTCGTGAACTGGACCGTCGACGTGCCCATCGACCGCTTGCCCGAACTCCCGCCGTTGCCTGCCGGACTGCGTCAGCAGCTCGACGAGGCACTCGCAAAACCTGCTGCGCAGCAGCCTTCGTGGCCCGCTGATCAGGCGGCCGCGATGCGCACTGTGCTCGAGAGCGTGCCGCCGATCACGGTGGCAAGCGAAGTGGAGGCGCTGTCCGAGCGCCTTGCTCAGGTAGCGCGCGGCGAGGCCTTCCTGCTCCAGGGCGGTGACTGCGCCGAGACGTTTGCCGACAACACCGAGCCTCACATCAAGGGCAACATCCGCACTTTGCTGCAGATGGCTGTTGTGCTCACCTACGGCTCGTCGATGCCGGTGGTCAAGGTCGCTCGCATCGCCGGCCAGTACGCCAAGCCTCGTTCGTCCGACATCGACGCATTGGGCCTCAAGTCCTACCGCGGCGACATGGTCAACTCGATCGTCGCCGATGAAGCTGTGCGTGCCCACGATCCGTCACGGCTCGTGCGGGCATACGCCAACGCCAGCGCTGCGATGAACCTGGTTCGCGCGCTTACCGGCGCGGGTATGGCAGATCTGCACAAGGTTCACGACTGGAATCGTGAGTTTGTCGCTGCATCCCCCGCGGGTGCGCGTTACGAGCAGCTGGCTTCGGAAATAGATCGTGGTCTGCAGTTCATGAATGCCTGCGGTGTCACGGACCCAAGCCTGCACCAGGCGCAGATCTTTGCTAGCCACGAGGCGCTGGTCCTCGACTACGAGCGTGCAATGCTGCGTCTCGACAACGACAGCGAACACCCCAAGTTGTACGACTTGTCCGCGCACTTTCTGTGGATCGGTGACCGCACCCGTCAGCTCGACGGCGCGCACATCGCTTTCGCAGAACTGGTGTCCAACCCGATCGGGTTGAAGATCGGTCCCACGACCACCCCGGAAATGGCCGTCGAATACGTCGAGCGCCTCGACCCGACCAACAAGCCAGGCCGATTGACCCTGATCTCGCGGATGGGCAACGGCAAGGTTCGTGACCTGCTTCCCGCCATCATCGAGAAGGTCCAGGCCACCGGCCATCAGGTCATCTGGCAGTGCGATCCCATGCACGGCAACACGCATGAGGCATCCACCGGATACAAGACCCGTCACTTCGATCGCATCGTCGACGAGGTTCAGGGATTCTTCGAGGTGCACAACGGACTCGGAACTCATCCGGGCGGAATTCACGTCGAACTGACCGGTGAGAACGTCACCGAGTGTCTCGGTGGCGCGCAGGATATTTCCGACGGTGATTTGTCGGGTCGCTACGAGACGGCTTGCGATCCCCGTCTCAACACTCAGCAGTCGTTGGAGCTTGCGTTCCTCGTCGCCGAAATGCTGCGTGGCTGAATCTCATTCGTTTCGAACGCCCTCACTCGTATCTGCGAGTGGGGGCGTTTTCGACGCCCGAGGTAGATAGTCTATCGCCAGACAGCGAAGTGATTTTTCCAGGAGAATGACACATTGTTGCCCGCATTCGCGATGGCAACTCCTCTCGGGTCGACCACTGCGGGAAGAGGAACCGACCACATCATCTTCCCGTCGTGGGCCCGGATCGAGTGAATGCCCGTGTAGTCGCTGAAGACGAAGTTCTCCCCATTGGTTACACCGTTTCGGATCCAGTACGCGTCTTGCCGTGGTGTCTGCCAGAGTTGGCGACCGGACTCGATGTCGAGAGCCGAGATCGTTCGAGACTCCGGAGAAGTTACCAGGATGGCGTTTCCGACGATTGCAGCGATAGTGCTACTGGTGCCGGCCATCTGTGTATCGACCAATTGTGAACTGCGCCAAAGCTCGTCGCCGGACGTAGGGTCGTAGGCGCCGTCGCCGAGAAACATCGGCAGCGCCGTCGAAGGCATGCTCGGATACTGCGACGAGGAATACGAGGGAATGGGAACCGCGCGAATCGTAGAACCGTCGGAAGCGAGTAGGTTCTGGGTTCCGACATAGCCTGATCGTCCGCCGAGGCCGGTGAGGAAAAGGCCGTCGCCGACCGGAATCAGCGAATCGCCTTCGAAGCGAAATCGTTCTGTGCCGGAATGCAGGTCGTAGATCGTGTAGCGATACTGTGGATCGCCTGTGCCCTGTTCCATAGCGATGACGGTGTCGGTGGAGGGGATTGCGTAGACCGAGCCGAACTTCTCACTTGGTTCGAATTTTCGAATGAAGTTGGCTGTGAGGTTGGTTGTGTTGCCACTAGTGAGGATTCGTGTACGTAATGATCCGTTCACTGTCTCTCCGGATGTGTAGACCGTCTCTCCGGTGACTGGCCCCATTGAGGTCGAAGTCGGTCCCGAGGTCGGATAGGAGTGCGCCGGAGGAGGTATCGAGAAAGGCGACGCGTCGATTGCCCCAGCACGCGATGATCGTCGACTTGTTTTGCTGGCTGCACTGGCGGATCGCTCCTCCTATGCGTGTCTTCCACAGGGGAGTCCCGTTGTCGGGATTAATGCCGATCAGGGAGACGTTGCCGACTCCTTGGCTAGCCGAGGACTCATCGGTTTTGGGGACGGGATTCGCCGTTGCGGCTACCAGGATGTTCCCGACTTGATACACGGTTCCATACCCGTAATACACGGTTCCATACCCGTAGTAGGAGTCGAGTGTGGACGGCATCGACAGCAGAACGTCGCCGGAGTTGCCCGTGAGCATTCGAACATCGAGTTCCCAGGCTTGCTGCGGCGGACTGGAGAGGTCGATGTCGACAATATTATGTTGCGCGACCGGTCCGTTGTTTCGTGTGGGCGCATCCGGCCCGGGAGAGTTCGAGAGTGTCGTCACCACGATCAATGCAGTCGCAACGATGAATGCCGCTCCGAGGGAGACCAGTTTCCAGTGTCCTTTCAACGCTAGCTCATCGGATGACTGTTACTGATCGGTTGAACTGGTCGGTTGTTTCAAGATCGCTGCTGGTGAGAAACCCGTGCGTACAGGGTTCAGGGAGCAGTAGTTGTCTTAGGGAATTGCGACGACGGTGACGTTGGAGCCTTTGGCAACCAGATCGTTTTTGTCGCTCTGACTGACGATGAGGGAACCGTCGTTCTGCGTCAGTTGGCGCACAGTGAGTTCGAGACCGATTCGGGTGAGTTCTTCGCGGGCCGAGGAGACGGTACGCCCGAGAAGATTGGGTACTTTCACGGAATTCGAGACGAGCAGTACAACGGATGTTCCGGCGCTGACCGACGAACCCACAGCCGGATCTGTGCCGATGATCTTGCCGCCCTCGACCTTCTCGTCGAAGACGGTTCGGGTTTCGCTGACGGTGATGCCCACCTTGTCGAGGGCGGCGCGGGCGGCGTTCTCCGACATGCCTTTCACGTCGGGAACGTCAACGGGTGGTGATCCTTTGGACGTGACGACCTTGACGGAGGAGCCCACCGGCACTGCCGTTCCCGGCGCTGGCTCGAGTGCGGCGACTCCGCCGATGGGGACCTTGGAACTGAAAGTTTCACCGCCGTCGACGGGTACCAGGGTGCGCGCGGTGAGCTGACTCTTGGTGTCGTTGACGCTGCCGCCGGCGGGCGGCACAGTGGGGCGTCCGAGCGAGGTCACGAGTGCGACGCTCGAACCGCGCGTGACCCGCGAACCTGCGGCCGGGTCGGTGCCGACGACGATGTCGACGGCCTGGGAGTCGGAGTACTCACCACGAATCTCCGGAGACAAGTTGGCGTCGTGCAGCGCGGTCAGTGCGGCGTCCTTGCTCAGGCCGCCGATCTGGGGAACTGCCGTGAATCGGCCCGATCCCATCCACCAGCCGCCGACACCCAGGGCGAGCGCGAGCAGTGCGACGACAAGCAGCCAGACCAGAGCGGTGCGGCGGGAGCGTCGTCGAGCGTCGGCGAAATGGGCGTTGGGGTCGTCGACCTGATCTGCGGTGTCGTCCGCGGGGTCTTCGTCAGCGACGGACGGACGCACTGTTTGCGCCGTGACTGCTCTGGTGTGCTGGATTCCGTCGTTCGCCGGGGGCGCACTGTGAAGCGTAACCGTGGTGGGCGCTGCCGCAGCGCCCGGAACAAACGCCGTGGTAGCTGCGTGGTCTGGGTTCTGGGTGGGGCGGGGAGCCGGTGTGGGCTGCGGCGCCGGGTTTGCGCTCTGATGCTGTGCGGATCGCCGGGGGGCGGGAACGCGGTACGGGGGGAGCTCGAGCTGTTCGCACACGATGCGTAGGGCGGCTGCCATCTCGCCGGCGTCGGCAAATCGATGTGCCGGTTCGCGGTGCGTGGCCTGGGCGACGAGGCGATCGAACTGCGCCGGCACTCCGGCGATGCGTGAACTGGGCGGCGGGACGTCGTCGTGAATTCTCTGATACGCGATGGACAGTGATGTGTCTCCGGTGAAAGGTGTTGTACCGGTGAGGAGTTCGAACATCAAGACGCCGGTCGAGTACACATCGCTGCGCGGATCCGCTACGCCCGACGTGACTTGCTCGGGAGACAAGTACGCGGCCGTGCCCAGAATGACGCTGTTCGACGTCGTTGTTGCGGCGGCAGCTGCTCGGACCAGACCGAAATCGGCGATCTTTACTTCACCCGAGTCCGAGATCAGGATGTTTTCCGGTTTGACATCTCGGTGCACCAAGCCGCCCCGATGTGCCACCGCCAATGCATCGAGGACCGGGCCGATAACGGCGGCAACAGCGTGCGGCGGCATGGGGCCACGCTCACGGAGCAGTTCGCGCAGAGTGCCGCCGTCGACCAATTCCATGACGAGGAACGCATGACCGCGATCGCTGCCCTGGTCGTAGACCGCAACCAGCGCTGGATGTTTGAGGCGTGCAACTGCCCGCGCTTCGAACTCGAAACGCGTCAGAAAGGCCGGATCGGCGGCGAACTGTGGATCCATGACTTTGATCGCGACGGGTCGATCCAACCGGGTATCGAGACCTCGATACACAGTTGACATTCCGCCGCGCGCGATTGGCGCGTCCACGCGATAGCGGCGTTCGAGCATTTCGCCGATCAACCCTTGACCTCCGTAGTGAAAATCTGTGTTTGTGTCGAAACTTCCGGATCAATGTCGGTCGCTTCTGTGTCGGTCGCTTCTGCAGCGGCCGATTGTGTGTCGGACTCAGCGAATACCCCGCATCGTGTCCATCGTAGCCAGCGCCACCG
>NZ_JASHKR010000163.1 GCF_030056815.1 Rhodococcus sp. IEGM 1379 | reverse complement strand
GTTTCCTTACCGTTTTTGCTGGGCGGTGCTGGCCGAATATTTGTAGGTTCGGAGCTGCCTGGGAACGCCGGGTATGGCTCTTTTGTTTCTGCTGTGCGCATGGCTGAAGGAGAATGGCCGCCCGGTGTTCTCGACGACTCGACCGCTAATTGAGAGACGCGAACCATATCGCTGTGTAAGGACACGACGGAGAGGTCGTCCACCAGGTCTGTCAACCGAATCGAGAACCGAAGGGGAACGCATGAAACCACTATGGGCAGGCATCGATGCAGGTAAAGGCCATCACCACTGTGTGGTGATCGACAGTGACGGAACGCGATTGCTCTCCCGCCGCGTCGCCAACGACGAGACAGAGCTGAGCACCCTCGTCGACAGCGTCCTCGATCTGGCCGATGGCGGCGTGGTGACCTGGGCAGTGGATCTCAACAGCGGCGGTGCCGGACTGCTGATCGCGTTGCTCACAGACCGAGAACAGAGATTGTTGTACCTGCCCGGACGGATCGTCTACCACGCCGCCGCCAGCTATCGCGGCGACAGCAAAACCGACGCGAAAGATGCGGCCATCATTGCTGATCAGGCGCGGATGCGCCGCGATCTACACCCGATGCGGGTTGACGACGAGACCAGTGTGGAGTTGAAGATCCTGACCTCTCGTCGAACGGACCTGATGCGAGATCGCACCCGGGCGATCAACCGACTCCGAGCACTGCTCACCGGATATTTCCCGGCGCTCGAGCGTGCTCTCGATGTCCGAAACTCCGCCGGCGGGTTGATCCTGCTGACCACCTATCAAACCCCTGACGGACTGCGGAAACTCGGCCGGACGAAGTTGGAAGCGTGGTTGCGGAAGAAGAAGGCATACAACGCCTCTCGGCTCGCTGATACTGCGATCGAGGCTGCAAACGTGCAGTTGGTACGGGTAGCTGGGCAAGATGTCGCAGCATCGACGGTCGGTCGGTTAGCGCATCAGATTCTGAATCTGAATGTCGAACTGCGGGAGTTGGATTCCTCGATCGAAGAGCGGTTCCGTCGGCACCGGCATGCGGAGGTGATCGAATCGATGCCAGGCTTCGGACCGTTGCTCGGTGCCGAATTCCTCGCCGCGACTGGTGGTGATGTGTCCGCATTCGGGAGTGCCGACCGGTTGGCCGGGATCTCCGGTCTCGCGCCGGTGCCGCGCGATTCTGGTCGGGTCAGTGGGAATCTTCATCGGCCGCGCAGATACGACCGCAGGTTGTTACGTGTTTTCTATCTGTCGGCGCAGCTCAGTATCCGGCACAATGCTCAGTCCCAGATTTTTTACAATCGGAAACGTGCGGAGGGGAAGCGTCATACGCAGGCGATTCTGGCGTTGGCGAGACGGCGGTTGAATGTGTTGTGGGCGATGCTCCGCGACAATGCGACTTACCAGCCGGGACTGACTGCCGCATTGGCCGCGTGAGTAATCGGTCCACGCCAGCCGACGCTGAAGTCTTTCCGCCGACTTCGAGGAATTCGGTAAACCTCGCTGATTCTGCGGAATCGAGCAAAGCCCTCGTTGAAAGTACGAAGCACCGAATCTGCGCAGGACTGATCTGGCACGCAAGGTCCGCTAACCACATGGACGTTGCCCGGATTCCACCATCTGCGTTGCTATTTTTCCCGATCAGTTGATGGCGGCACACCGGAGTTCTGGCCGCGCACCCTCGACGGGATACCGAGTTGAGGCACGATGGTCGAATGGCCGTTTCTCAGAACACGTTCGCGCGCGCAACAGGTGCGGTCGCCGTAGCGACCGCAGCGAGTCGCGCGACCGGCTTCGTCCGCACCCTCGCGTTGGCAGCGGTACTGGGCACAGCTGCCGTCGGCGACGCGTACAACGGCGCGAACAGCATGCCGAACATGGTGTACGAACTGCTCCTCGGCGGCGTGATGAGCAGTGTCCTCATTCCTGTGCTGGCGAGGGCTCGGCTCCGCGGGCGAACCTATTCGCGGGTTTTCACCCAACGTCTACTGCTGGCGGCAGTTCTCGGGGCCGCGGTCGTCACCGCGATAGCGGTGGCGTGCGCCCCGTTGCTCGTCGCTGTGTTGGTCTCGGATGCGGAGCAGTCGCAGTTGGCGACAGTGCTGGCGTACCTGCTGTTGCCGGAGATCTTCTTCTACGCGATCGCTGCGACCGTGACGGCCGTGCTGAACGTGCGTGAGAGCTATGCGCCGGCGGCCTGGGCGTCGGTGGGCAACAACCTGATCGTGCTCGCGACGGTCGGGGTCTTTGCTGCGGTACCGGGACCGGTGACGTTGCTGCCGTCGACCATGACCACCGCACAGGTGCTCGTCTTGGGTTTCGGGACCACGATCGGGATCGTGGGGCAAGCCGTGTGGACGGTGGCAGCGTTGCGGCGAACCGGATTCCGATGGAGTTGGCGGGTGCGGCCTGTGCCCTACACGTGGCGGCCGATCCGCGCCGGTACGAGGTTGCTCGGCTGGGTGCTGCTGTACGTCGCGATCAGTCAGGTAGGTGTCGCGGTCGTACTCAGAGTTGCGTTCAGCTACGGCGGAGTCTCGACTTACACGTACGCCGACCTGCTGTTCCAGGTGCCGTACGGCATCCTCGGGGTGTCCCTGCTGACCGTGCTCATGCCGCGTATCTCCCGTGCTGTGGCGCTCGGGGACCGTGATGCGCTGGTCGCCGACATGGGCCGGGCCGCGCGTTACTCGGTGCTCGCTCTTGTCCCTGCCGCAGTCGCGATGACCCTCCTCGGGCCGATGCTGACCACGGTGATGTTCGTCGGCCGCGTCGATGTCGATGCCGCACGCACTATCGGTGTGGCGCTGGCGCTGTCGGCGTTCGGGCTTCCTCCGTTCGCGTTGGTCATGCTGCAACTGCGTGTCTTCTACGCGGGCAATGACATGCGTACGCCGGCATTGATCAACGCCGCCATGGTGGCCACGAAGATCGCCGTTATCGCGCTTGGTGTCGCCTGTCTTCCAGATCAGGCGGTTGTGGTGATGTTGCCGGTCGCGAGTTCACTGTCCTACGTCGTCGGTGCCGTTAGCGGGCACCTGGTGTTGCGTCACCGCTACGGCCTACTCGGCTTCCACACGGTGCGCGAGACGTTCTCGCGGGTGCTGTGGGCGTCGATAGCTGCCGGCGTGGTCTGTGTCATCGCAGTCGGGGTTATGCATCAGCTGATCGACAATCCTCGCGCGGCTGCAGCAGCAACACTGGCGGCGGTGCTCGTTCTCGGAGCGCCGACATTCCTTATTACCGCCCAGAAGATCGGCATCCCCGAAGTCCGCAACGCCAAAGCCCTGCTCAATCGGTAAACACGCAGCGGATAAAGGAAACGGTTCTTCCGTGAGTAAACGATGTCATGAACTCTTTCGAGTTCGTGATTTCGTTTGCCGTAGTTCGTACGTCACCCGCACGCGGCAGCTAGTTCCGGCAACCGAAATCGCCGAGCAGGACGTCTCCAACAAATGGACGGCAGTGGTTGGCGTATCTGGGTCGGCCCAGGGTTCGATCGAGTCCTGCGGACCTGCGTAGCCTTCGGCTCCATCCGAGGGGAACGGCCTACGGCCGCGCTTGACAAAACCTATTGAGATTCTCCTTCAAACTTCAGGCTCCTCTCACTATGCAGCAGGCCAATTTGGTA